>NZ_LN907858.1:0-640277 GCF_001460635.1 Helicobacter typhlonius | reverse complement strand
AAGTTAATCCTCCACACCGCCTCTTTAAATGCGCCCTCAAGTATCCACTCCTCGCTTTTGCGCTCTAATTCCTTGCCGCTTTTGTAGTCATATCCTGCGTTTTCTAAATGTTGCAGGAGCAAGGATTCTATGGCGTTTTCATCAAGCTTTTGAGGTTCTTGCATTGTTTTTCCTTAGGATTTAAAAAGTGTGCTATGGCTACCCACAGAGATACAAGTAAGAATCAAAATATCCTCTTGCTTTTGGTAGATTAGCAGCAAGTCTGGCTTAATATGGCATTCGCGAAAATCCTCAAGATTCCCCTTAAGCTTATGGTCTTTATATTTGGAATCCAAAGGCTCATCATTGGCAAGCTTGCCAACAATATGCAAAACAAGTTTCACATCATCAAGACAAAGTTTTTTGAGTGCCTTTTTGAATCGTTTGGAATGTTCAATGCGATACTTCATCTAGCATTGCCTTTTTGAAATCCTCAAAGCTTTCATATCGCTCTACTTCCCCATTTCGCACTTCTCTAATAGCTTCCAAAAGCTCATCGCTGGGCTCTTTTTGCTCGGTGATTTCTATCATAGAATCACAAGCCTTTGCCATAGTCCTGACCGCCTCTGCAAAGTCCTTATTGGCATTTTTGATGATAAGCGTCATTGTTTGCTCCTTTCTTATTCATGCATTTACTTTTGAAGAAATCTATTCACTTCTGCAAATATTTTTTCAAACCTATTAATTGTAGTATCTCCGAAATCTTTGATTTTTAAAGCTTTTGAAACAAGCAATTTTGCTGGTATATAATGATTAAATCTTGGCTTACCGATAATTTTACTAATTTCATCAAGTATAGTTTTAGATTTATCAATATCTTCAACATTAATATTATCATATTCACTAAATGCCTCATTAAATAATTTCAGATATTCTTCCGTTGTGAAAATATCTTCTATATTTGCCACATCTATTTCAGTAAATTTATCATAAAAAATTACTTGACTTAATTTTAAAATTTTTTCCTCATTTATAAGCTTATCTATATGTGCTTTAGGTTTTTGTTCCGTGAATGTATCCAATAGACAAACTATTTTTAGCTTATTGCCCCTCATCAATGAAATAAAAGCAGAAACTTTATCTGCTCCACCCACAGGAATAATTGTTATATCATCACTTAATCCTTCTTTGCCATTTTCTTGTAATAGTGATGACATATAAGTTAGGTATGTTAAATCAGAGATTCCTTCTACTATTAGATTATTTTTAGATATAAACAAATTTTGGGCTATGTTATAACCCAATGCAGCCTGTAAGGGGAATAAAGTATTCGGGTCTTTTTCTTGTAATGAATCAGAAATCTTTGAGCCTTCTTTAGTCTCAAAAATTGTGCGCACTCTCTCTAAATGGCTTGAATCTATCATAAAGGGAGAATGTGTCGTGTAGATAATTTGGTATTGCTTAGAAAGCTCTTCCAAAAAATTCAATAAATTTTCTTGAGCCATTGCGTGCAAGTTTAGTCCCGGTTCATCTAAAAGTAGAATGTATTGTGCATTTTTATCCTCTTGTATTTTTTTAAACCAAACCAAGAATGAGAAAAACCAATTAAACCCTTTGCTTCTCTTGTTTAGCGGTAAAGAAACTCTTTTATCAGTATTTTTAACCCTTATATCTAATATATGTTCAAGAATTTGCCTGTTAGCCGAATCGGACACTTTATCTATTTTAAATTCAATTTGCAAATTCTTGTTTGTATCCCAAAATTTAAATAGTTCATCAGTGATTGCAGATTCTGTCGCTTCGAGTTCTGCCTGAAAGTCTTCAAAATCATTAGATTTTATCAAGGTTTCAATATCAATATTCGCTAATTCAAATAAAGCTTGTGCTGTTTTTAATTCTTCAGCTTCCAATCTTTCTTGTTGCAATTTTTGAATACTTACTCTTGAGGGCAAACTATAATACTCATCATAGTAAAGAAATTTTGGTAAATTTGGTTTTATCCACACTCTCATAATATACTCACTAATAGGATTACGCCAATCACATTCATTATGATAAAATTCTTTTAAAGTTTCTAATTTTTCTATTAGCTCATTGTGTTTTTCTTTTTCTTGTTGTAATTCTTTGATAATATTATCTATGGCTTCAATATTATCAATTCCCATTAATTTATCTTTGAGAGTTTGCTCTATATCTTTTAAATCTTTAAAATAATTGCTTAAAAAATCTTTACTACTAACTTCTAAACCGCCAAAAGAACCTGCATTTGTATAATTTTTTGTATAAGAAAAATTTGTTACTTTAAAAATCTTACTGCCCAAATCATCATTAATTTTTTCTTTTAATTTCTCTGAAATTCTATAATAACAGGTAATTGCTTTAGGTGTTATATCCTCAGCATTATTTTTTTGTAGAGATTTCAATTCTTTTCTTGGGTAATCGTGCGTTATATTAAATTTAAACTTTTCATCATTATTGAAGTAATTGACTTTTGCCAAAGCTTCTAAAACATTCGTTTTGCCCGATTCGTTCATTCCTACAAGGATAGTTATCCCCTTATCAACCTCAAAGGCTTGAGTATTCTCAATGCTTTTGTATTTGTGTATTTCCACTCTTTCTAGCGTAATCATTGTTCTTTCCTCCTCAATTGTGAATCTTCATTTAAGATTTTTGCTAAGAGCATATCCCGCATTGATTGCAGATTCAAAATCTCTCTCATATTATGCGATATTTTGTCGAACATAGATTTGGTTTGAGATTCAAGAGTTTCTATCAAGTCTTTAGGATAATGTGGCATTTCTAATTCCATTATATGACTTGGATAAATGTGTGGTTGGGCACTTCCCTCTTGTTTGTCATAGAGGATATTTTGATTATGCTTTAAAAACAAATAAGAAAAATATACATAGGGTGTAATTGTGCTATCAATATAAGATGAATCTGATGACCAAACAGGGCAATAATGAATATTGATAAATCCAGCATTCGCCCCAGAGGCACTGATTGTAATCACAGGAGATTCTGTGTTGCTTTGATTATGATAATATGCAGGTTCAAGCCCTCCTGCAATTACAGGATAAACGCCACTGATTGCATTCTTTTGTGTAATATTCTTACCCTTTTTTGGTATTACATAATCCCCCAATTTTCCCATTTCCCACTCATTGCGTTTAGGATTGTCTATAAAGGTATGGCGGAAGAGAGTTAGGGTTAAGGATTCTAAAGTTTTGTTTTGGCGGTGGAGTAAGTCTATCTTATCGTCCAAACTACTTAGAATCTCCGCGATTTTATGCTGTGTCTCAAGTGGCGGTAAAGAAAATTCATAATCCCTTATAACCTCTATTTGCACTCTTTCTCTGCCCGAACTTCCTGTCATTGATTTGATAGCAGTTTCTCTAAAATTTTCACTTCTTGCCAAATAATACAAAAAGTGCTTGTCGCTTATATTTTCTTTTTCTCTTAAAATAATAAATTCGGTAGAGCCAAAAGCAATTTCATTGTTTTCTAAAAAATCAACAAAAGCAGTTTTGCCATTTTCTAAACAAGGTGTAATCCTTGCTAATAGTGTATCACCATTTTTAAATTTGCTTCCACCTTTAAAAGATTCCATACTAAAAGAATAAATTTTTTTATTAAATGGTTCTAAATTGTCCATAGAAACTTTTTTGGCAAGTGTATTTTTCTTGATAGATTCTAGCGGATTTATCTCCGCTACCTCCCCCAACTTTACCCTTTTCCAAGTGGTTTTATTCATTGCTTGCCTTTGTGAGATTCTATGCTTTGCTTATACTTTGAGAGATTGACTTAAAACACTTCACTATGAGAGCCAACATTAATTGCCTTTAGAATGAGTAAATCTTCTATTTTGTCATATATCAAAACTAAATTTGGTTTAATATGACATTCCCTTAAGCCTTTTAAACTACCTTTTAATTTGTGGTCTTTGTATTTTGGCTCTAAAGTTTCATCATTTGCAAGGCGGTTTAAGAGATTTTCAACAAGGCTTAAATCTTCTTTGTTAAGTTTTTTTACTGCGTTTTTATATTGTTTTGAATAAGCGATTTTATATTTCATTCAAAATATCTTTGTGCATTTTTTTAGCATTTGAATAGGTTTTTAATTTGCCTTGTTTGTAGAGTTTATCCATTTCCTCACTCTCTTTTTCCATTTGGGCAATAGCTTCTGCTCTTGATTTTTGTGTTCTTATCTTTGCCTTAATTCCCTTAGCCAACCCCTTAAAAGCTGGCAAAAACTCTTCTTTGACATTTTCAATGATAAGTGTCATTGTGTATCCTTTGGCTTGAAGTTTTTTAATTATAGCAAATTTTATAATCTTTATTTTATTTCACTTGCATTAAGTTTTGCCTTTTTTGCTAAATCCTCAATGCCAATCAAAGAGTGCCGCTAAGTAGTCGCCTCTGCTTCTTGCGCACTTTTATAATCCTCCAAATCCTCTAAATAATTTGCCAATGCCTTTGTGATAATCGCTTCTATTGGCTGTTTCGTATTCTCTTGTGCGAGATGAAGCAAGTTTTGTGCTTCTTTGGATAAGGCGATATTCATTATTTTTCCTTTGCTTCCTTTATTTATTTTCTAGGCATTATAGCAGATTACGATGAAACTTTTACATAAATCATCACGGCTTGCGTGTTAATATTAAATCCCCCAACTTTACCCTTTTCCAAGTGGTTTTATTCATTGCTTGCCTTTGGAGTCTCGTATTGATATTGGAGTTTGATTACACTTTGAATCTCTCCCACAGCGATAGCATCTTTGAGATTATAACCCAAATGTAAAAGCAAGATTTCCAAATCTTTTTGGAATTTTATTTTTGTGGGTTTATTATGAAAAATCTCATTTCTCGCATTGCGGATTTTGTTAATTTTAGTCAGCAAGGATTCTTTTGTGCCATAGGTTGGGAGCATTTGGTTTTTATATTCCTTTGGATTTTTAAACAATGGGGCAAGTTCGCTCCAATGATTGTCTAAAATTTGTTGCAAATCCCCTAGAGAAAAAATATCAAAAACTTCAAAGGTGTTTTTAAAGCTAGAGATTTGTAAATGTCTTTTATCTGTAATGTTTGCGATTTGCCTTAAAAGCTTATTTTCTTTGGCGTTTTGACTTTGGGGTTTTAAAAACCAATCATCTTTATCTTGGTTATATAAGTTTGCGATTTCAACTGCTAATGTGCTACGCAAGGCATTTTCAAAACAATGCAAAAGTAAAAAATGGGCTTGATGAGTTTTGCGCCTTTTGTTGTAGAAACTCATAATAAAATCAAAAAGATTATCTGTATGAAATTTAGGTAAAACAATCTGTGCTTCCCTGCACGCTCCCCATAAATAGCGAAAATGTAAAACTCTTATGCTTTGCGTAATGCGTTTGTCAAAATCAGATGTCAGTAAATGGGGATATTGCGTAAATAAGCCTTTTATTTTGTTTAAATTCTCAATCTCTAGGTTAAAATGTCCCATTTATCCCCTTTGTTAAACTTGTGTTTAGGATAATTATACTATAATCCTTGCAATTCAGAGAGCTTACCGCGATGAATCGTGGGTGCTTGTTGGCTTAGCTGATGAGAGGTTACTCTGAATTTTGTATTTTTATGCTTTTTGCGATTCTTATCACTCTATAATCTTCTACTCTTTCATTTTTCTATCAACGCAAGGTTGGCTAGAATCCTTTTATTTAACGCCTCTTCCTCTTGCATTTGGGATTGCAACTCCTCTTTTAAGCGTGTAAATTCTGTCTCAAAGTCAAAATCTTCCTCACTTTCTTCTAAGCCTACAAATCTGCCCGGTGTCAAAGTGTAGCCGAGTGCGGCGACTTCTTGTAGGGAAGCGGATTTGCAAAAGCCCTTGATGTCGGCATAAGGCGGGGTGGATTCTTTAGAATCTGCAAAATCTGTGCCTTGTGGATTCTGTGCTTTTTGCCACGCGTGGTAAGTTTGGCTTATCCTTTGAATATCCTCTTGCGTGAGAATACGATTTTTGCGATTAATCAACTCGCCACAATTTCTTGCGTCTATAAAAAGGATTTCTTTATTTGTTTTGGAGCGGCGCATAAACCACAGACAAGCGGGGATTTGCGTGTTTAAGAAAAGCTTAGCGGGGAGATTGACAATACAATCAATGAGATTAGATTCTATCAAGTTTTTGCGTATCTCGCCCTCACCGCCGGTGTTGCTTGTGAGGCTGCCTTTGGCAAGGACAAATCCCGCCACGCCTTTAGGGGCAAGATGATAGAGGAAGTGTTGAATCCACGCATAGTTTGCGTTTGTAGTAGGGGGAGTGCCAAACTTCCAACGTCCATCAAGCTTTAAGAGTTCGCCACTATAATCCGAATCGTTAAAAGGCGGGTTGGCGATGACAAAATCCGCTTTTAAGTCCTTATGCGCGTCATTTAAGAAGCTACCCTCGCTATTCCATTTAACTTGTGAGGAGTCAATTTGTCTTATGGCAAGATTCATCTTCGCTAGTCGCCAAGTCGTTTGGTTGCTCTCTTGTCCATAAATAGAAATATCATCAATGCTGCCTTGATGGCTTTGCACGAAAAGTTCGCTTTGCACAAACATTCCCCCACTGCCACAACAAGGGTCAAATACGCGTCCTTTGTAAGGCTCTAGCATCGCAATAAGAAGCTCTACAACGCTTTTTGGTGTGTAAAACTGCCCGCCCTTTTTGCCCTCACTTAGGCAAACTCACCTAAGAAATATTCAAAAATATGCCCTAAAATATCGCTACTTTGGGTGGAATCTCCTTGCAAAGAGAGATTAGAGAGTAAATCAATCAACCCACCTAAACAAATAGAATCTAGATTTTCTTTGGCATAGACTTTGGGCAAAACGCCTTTAAGGCTTGGGTTTTCTTGCTCTATGGTTTGCATTGCATTATCTAAAAGGCTGCCAATATTGCTTTGTTTGGCGTTTTCCATAATGTAGCCCCACCGCGCCTTTGTCGGCACGAAAAACGCATTGTAGGCAAGGTATTCGTCTTTATCCTCCGTATCTCCGCCCTCATTTTGCACTCTTTCAAAAGTAGCTTGAAAGCTATCGGAGATGTATTTTAAGAAAACTAAGCCCAAAACGATATGCTTGTATTCGGCGGCGTCAATGTTTTTGCGGAGTTTGTCGGCGGATTTAAAAAGTGTTTGCGCCAAAGTTTTATAAGAATGTGCCATAAAAACCTCTATACTTTCATTGATTTGATAATCTCACAAAATCCTCTAGCACATCAAAAACGCGTTTAGATTCTATAATGTCTCTTGCTAAAAAATATCCCTCTTTGATACTCTGCGCTTTACCTGCAAGGTATAACGCTGCACCGGTATTAAGTGCAACAAGCTGCGTTTTAGGAGAGCGTAATGACTGGGGTGAAGCAGAAAAAATATCAAGGCTAATGCGCTTATTTTCCTGCACATCTCCTCCACAAAGCTCTGTATAAGGGACAAAATCAAGCCCTATCTCACTTGGATTAAACACATAACTTTTAATCACACCATTATTAAGCTCTGTAATTTGTGTGGGTGCGCAAAGTGAAATTTCATCATAATAATCAAATCCGCTTACAACCATTGCCCTTTTTATACCCAAAATATCAAGTGCGCGCGCCATAATCTCGGTATATGCCTTATCAAATACACCAATAAATTGATGTGTAACATTGGCAGGATTTGCTAGAGGACCGATAAGATTAAAAGCTGTCTTAAAGCCTAGTGTTGCCCTTGCAGGAGCAGCAAATCGCATAGCAGCGTGAAACTTTTGAGCAAACAAAAATGTAATACCAATATTTTTATAAACATCAATACAAGTTTGCACCTCCATATTGATATTTACGCCAAGTGCGCTTAGCAAATCTGCCGAACCAGACTTTGAAGTAATCGCCCTGTTGCCGTGTTTGATAATCTTTACTCCAGCAGCTGCAAGAAGCAATGCACTTGTGGTAGATACATTAAAGGTTTTATGAGGAGAGCCTCCTGTGCCTACCATATCAAGACGCACCTCATTGCTTAGTGGTAAAGGAAAGGCAATGGCTTTTTTCTTCAATACACTTGCAAATCCCGCTAACTCCTCCGCATTCACACCTTTAATCTCAAGGCTTGTCAAAATACTGCCAATTTGCGCATCACTCATATTGCCTTCTGTAATTTCGTCCATTACATCATAGGCTTGTTTAAAGCTAAGATTTTCACCCTTTAGAGTGCTTTTGAGATATTGCTTGATAGGAATAATCTCACGCGTATAGTGCAAGAAATTTAAAAGCATTTTCTCACCCTCTGTTGTGCCAATAGATTCAGGGTGAAACTGCACACCCATTAGCTGATGACTTTTATGCTCAATCGCCATAATTTCTCCATCTTCACTCCACGCGCTCACTTCAAAACATTCGGGCAGCTCGTGTGCTTTACCTACAAGCGAGTGATAGCGCACAATAGGCGTGAGCGGACTAATATGCCTAAAAAGCCCCTTGCCATTATGATGTAGCGGCTCAACCTTGCCGTGTGCGATATTTTTTGCATTGACAATCTCCATTCCAAAAGCCGCCATAATCGCTTGATGTCCTAGACAAATTCCTAAAATGGGATACACACCTTGAAACTCCTGCACGATTTGGATAGAAATCCCTGCTTCTTTTGGTGTTTTTGGACCAGGACCAATAATGATATATTGAGGATTTAGCTCTCTTATCTCTTCAATACTTATCTTATCACTGCGCACTACCTTTATAGGAAAGCCAAAGCGATAAAATGCTTGATAAATATTATAAGTAAAAGAATCATAATTATCAATGAGCAAAATCATTTTTGTTCCTTTAGTTTTTTACTCTAGTCTTTAGGAGCGAGCATATCAAGCATTGATTGGACTTTATTTTGTGTTTCAATAAATTCACTTTTGGGAATAGAATCTTGCACCACACCCGCACCGGAGCGCACATAATACACGCCATTTTGATACACTGCACTGCGTATGGCAATGGCAAAATCCATATCTTCATTATACGTGAAATAGCCTATCGCACCGCCATATATGCCTCTAGCACTTGATTCTAGCCGCTCTATATTTTTTATCGCTTCAATCTTTGGCGCACCGCTTAATGTCCCCGCAGGAAAGGTAGCCTTAAACGCATCTCGTTTAGCAAAACGTTTAGAATCTAGCTCACCTTGGACTTGGGAAACGATGTGCATTACACGCGAATAACGTTCAATTTTATTACGATACACAACCTCTACACCCCCGCCTACACTCACCTTACCTGCGTCATTACGCGCCAAATCAAGTAACATTAAATGCTCACTTAGCTCTTTTTCATCACTCAAAAGTTGAGATTCTAGCTGCTTGTCCTCTGCCACACTTTTACCCCTAGGACGTGTCCCAGCAATGGGGCGCAAAATAAAATTACTGCTTTCATTTTGGCTTTTAAGCCGAATCATAATCTCCGGACTCGCACCCAAAATCACGAAATCATCAAAATCATAATAAAACATATATGGACTAGGATTTTGATGTCGCAAATGCCGATATGCCTGTAATGGCGGCATACTTGAGCGAATCTGCATACTTTGGCTTGGCACACATTGAAGCAAATCGCCCGCATAAATACATTTTTTTAAATCCTCTACCATAGATTCATATTCTGTTTGTGAAGTGGCTTTGATAATCGTATAGGGCATAAAATCAGCACTTTTGTTAGATTTGATAGAATCTTGGGCGGTATCTTGAGCAAAATCCTGCAACAAACGAGGGAGGTTTTTCAGATCGTGCATAATGCGCTCTACACGCTCTTTGGGATTTATATGCTCTTTTTCATACGCATAGCCCACACTTACAATATGCAGCCTATCAAACAAATGATCAAAAACCAAAAAATCTCGCCCAAAGATAAAGCCACACTCTGGAATGCTGTATTCAGCGGGATTGTTGAAGTTAAGATTCTCAATTTCGGCAAAAAACTCATAGCCAATATACCCCGCACCACCAAGGGGCAGAGGTAGATCAAGGGGCAAATCAGACACATTAGAGTAAGTGGGGGAATTAGTGTCGCTAGAATCTACTTCTTGTGGCTGTGGGGCGAGTGTTCGCACAATGGCAAGGGATTCTAAGAAACCGTAATCCTCTGCGTTCTGCTTTTTGCCCTTTGTAATCTTTAATTTTTGCAGCAACGCCGCATCATTCATATATGCGCCTAATGCTTCACGCAGCAATATTTTCTTTCCCTCATACATAAGCCAATGTGCGCCCTGCTCCTTGCAGATTCTAAACGCTTCAGCAAGAATCATAATAGAATATCTATCCTTGCCTGTTTCGTTATAGGCTGATTCTAAAAGCACCTTAGCCTTCAGCGCAAAAAGCACGGAAAGAGGGGTAATCTCATCGCATAAGATCTCTTTGTGCGCTACAAGCGCTTTGTGCGTATTCGTAAAATCAAACATCAGTGCTCCATACTTAAAATTTTACAGAATCTATCTACTTTTTATCTCCACGACTTCAACACCCTCTGGCACTTTAAACACAAAGAGTTTATCATTTAATGTGCCATTGAGTTTGACATTGCTAAATTTTAACACACTCTTTGAGCCCATAGAATCTACAAAGCTTATGCTTTTGGGCTTGTCATTTTTATCCACATAAAGCGTGTATTCTACATTATCCACACTCGTGCGGTAGCTGCCATCTGCTTGTTTTATGGCAGACTTCATAATAGAAATAAAATCACTCTTTGTCCTTAGCCTAGAGTAGCTCACTTGCTCTAAGGCTGGTTCATAAATCATCACCTCGCCATTATTCATATAAATTTCTTTTTTAAGCGGCATTTGATATTCCCATTTGGCTTTGTTTGGGGACTTACCAAAAATCTTTCCCTTATAAAACATATCTATTCCGCCCTCATTTTCTATGAGCTGCTCGAAATCCGCTTCCATACTCTGTATGTTTTCCCCCCACGCAAATGCTATCGCGCAAAAGCCAAACACAAGCAAAAAATAATATCTTAGAATATACATTTTTTAGAATCCTTTGAGTGTTTATCTTGTTTAAAGTTGGCGATTTTACCAAAACTCCATAAAAGTGTGCTAAAATTGCACCTAATTCTTAACTAAAAGGCTACATATGCTACACACTCTTGTTTCAAAATTTCTAGGCTCACGCAACAATAAACTCATTAAACATTATCTTAAAGAAGTCCAAGCCATTAATGCTTTAGAATCTACTTACAATACTCTAAGTGATGCACAACTGCAAGAGGCTTTTATGCAATTAAGAAAACTTATCCAAAATGGCGAAACCTCACTTCAATCAATTCTACACAAAAGTTTTGCAATCACACGCGAAGCAAGCAAAAGAGTGCTAGGTATGCGGCATTTTGATGTGCAACTTATCGGTGGTATGGCACTTAATGATGGACGTATCGCTGAAATGAAAACAGGAGAGGGCAAAACGCTTGTGGCAACTCTTGCAGTATGTCTTAATGCACTCTGTGGCAGGGGTGTGCACGTTGTAACAGTTAATGATTATCTTGCCAATAGAGATGCCAAAGAATTAGAACCACTTTATAATTTTCTGGGCTTTGAAGTAGGTATTATTACAAGTGAAGTCCGCGATGATAATGAACGTTTGCAGGCATATGCGTGTGATATTGTTTATGGCACAAATAATGAATTTGGCTTTGATTATTTGCGAGACAATATGAAATATGACCTTTCTCAAAAAGTGCAAGGAGAGCACTATTTTGCGATTATTGATGAGGTAGATTCTATCCTTATTGATGAAGCACGCACACCTCTTATCATCTCTGGACCTGTTAATCGCACACTTGAACACTACCAGCTCGCCAATAGCGTAGCTCAAAAGCTCAAAAACGAAGAAGATTTTAGCATTGATGAAAAAAATCGCGTTATTCTCCTCAATGAAGAAGGCATTAAAAAGGCTGAGAGTCTTTTTAAAGTAGATAATCTTTATAGTATTGAAAATGCTGCACTCTCTCATCATCTTGACCAAGCACTCAAGGCAAATTATCTTTTTATTAAAGATAAAGACTATGTTGTGCAAAATGATGAAGTAGTCATTGTTGATGAATTCACAGGGCGTTTAAGTGAAGGCAGACGATTTAGTGAGGGATTACATCAAGCAATTGAGGCAAAAGAAAAGGTTGATATTAAAGAGGAAAGTCAAACACTTGCAGATATTACTTTCCAAAATTATTTTCGTCTTTATGAAAAGCTCTCTGGTATGACGGGCACAGCGCAAACAGAAGCAAGTGAATTTTTGCAAATTTACAACCTTGAAGTAGTGAGTATTCCTACAAATGTCCCTGTGCAGCGCAAAGACCTCAATGACCTTATTTATAAAAGTGAGAAAGAGAAATTTAATGCTGTTATTGACAAGATTCAAGAGCTTTACAAAAAAGGTCAGCCTGTCCTTGTAGGAACTGCAAGTATTGAAAAAAGTGAGATTCTGCACGAACTTCTTAAAAAACATAGAATCCCTCACACTGTCTTAAATGCCAAACAGCACACTAAAGAAGCCGAAATTATTAAAGACGCTGGAGTAAAAGGTGCAGTAACAATCGCTACAAATATGGCAGGACGCGGTGTAGATATTAAAATCAACGACGAAATACGCGAACTTGGCGGATTATATATTATTGGGACAGAGCGACACGAAAGCCGCCGCATTGATAACCAATTACGCGGAAGAGCTGGGCGACAAGGCGACCCGGGCATTAGTCAATTCTATTTGAGCCTTGAAGATTCGCTACTTAGAATCTTTGGGAGTGATAAGATTAAGGGCATTATGGAGCGTCTTGGGCTTAAAGAGGGCGAACATATAGAATCTGGACTTGTTACGCGTTCAGTAGAAAGTGCACAAAAAAAGGTAGAAAATCTCCATTTTGAATCACGCAAGCATTTGCTTGAATATGATGATGTTGCTAATGAGCAACGCAAAGCTGTATATAAACTACGTAACGAATTGCTTGATGAAAATTGCTCCCTCACTGAACGCATAGATACAAATCGTGAGCTAAGTGCGCAAATGCTACTCTACAAGGCGCAGATTCTACCCGGCGATGAGAGTGAGCATTTCAACCTTTCGTCTCTTAAAGCACAGGCAAAAGAGGAATTAGGACTGGATATAGGGGATTGCGAGGGTTTAGACTATGATGAACTACTTTCAAAAATTATCACACAAATGAAGCAAGGCTATGAGGAGAAAATGTCTAAGATTCCTAATGAGCAAAGAGCGCAGATTGAGCGCATTATCTACTTGCAAGTGCTTGATAGCTCGTGGCGTGAGCATCTCTATACAATGGATAATCTTAAAACCGGCATAGGATTGCGCGGCTACAATCAAAAAGATCCGCTTGTGGAATACAAAAAAGAGAGTTATAACCTTTTCCTAGAGTTTATAGAGAATCTCAAAATCGAAACGACAAAAATGTTGCATATCATTCAGCTTAAAGAAAAAGAGGAGGAAGAAACCGAGCAAATGCTGCAAAATATGCAAGATGAGCTAGAGGAAAATCTGCAAGATTCACGCATAAGCACGGATTCTACAAATGTAGCAAAACCAAAAATTTCGCGCAATGACCCCTGTCCTTGTGGTAGTGGCAAAAAATACAAACTCTGCCACGGCAAAAGCGGTCCCAAAAAAGGTTTGTTAGCATAATGAAAGCCCTTATTTTCTATCTCTTACCACGTTATTTGCGCTTTGATAAAACACAACCTTTTATTTCTATCACAGCCTTATTGGCGTTTTTTGGTGTAGGCATTGGCGTTATGGTGCTGTGTGTGGCAATGGCGATTATGAATGGTATGTTAAAGGAATTTGAGCGCAAACTCTTTGTGATGAATTACCCTTTAAGCGTGTATTCTACCACGCATTTAGGCGTAGATGATGAGATACTTCAAGCCCTCAAAACGCGCTTTCCGCAGTTTCTTTTTAGCCCCTATTTACGCTATCAGGCAGTAAGCAAGGTAGGCGACACAATGAATGCCACAATGGTTTTTGGTGTGGATATGCACGCAGAATCTAAAATGAATGAAGTCGTAAATAATGCCTTTAAACCTGCTCAATATAGCAATATGAGTGAATCTGCAACAAAAGCCCTCACAAAAGAGAAACAAGATGAAATTGAAAGAATAAAAGAGCAAAATATCACAAGATTCACAGAAAATACATTTTCGATTCTTATGGGGAGGGGTTTTGAGGAGAATTTTGGCTTAGACTTTGGCGATAAGATTGATTTATTTTTTACACAGCTTGAACCAAGTGGCTTTAGCTACACACCTATCAATAAACGCTTTTTGATTGCGGGATTTTTTGAATCTGGGCTAAGGGCATACGATGAGGCTTATACTTATACTAATATTAGTGCATTGCAAAAAATCCGCCGACTAGATTCTGGCATATATGATGGCATACATATTTATACGCCAAGTCCAATGGAGGATATTGATGCAATTAGGCAATTTCTACTTGTCGAGTTTCCAAATCGTGCGGGGGTAGAGGGCTGGTGGCAACAAAATGGTAATTTTTTCTCGGCGTTAGAGCTTGAAAAACGCGCACTTTTTATTGTGCTTATGCTTATTATCGTTATGGCAAGTCTTAACATCATTAGCTCCTTGCTTATGGTTGTGATGAATCGCCGCAAAGAAATTGCATTGCTTCTCTCGCTTGGTGCGAGCAAACAGGAAATTAAAAGCGTGTTTTTTTGGGTGGGAAATACGATTGGCTTAAGCGGTATCGCGCTTGGCGTGGTGCTTACAGGCGTGGCAATGTATATGCTTGATACCTTTCCTATCATCTCGCTTCCTGCTGATGTATATGGTAGCTCAAAGCTCCCACTAGACTTATCACTCTTAGATTTTGTGCGAACGATTTTGGGGGCTATTGTCATTGTATGCCTCTCATCATATTATCCAGCCAAAAAAGCCTCATCAATAGACACATTGCAAGTTTTACGCAATGAATGATATATCAACATCATTTTAAGTAATGTTTAAACAAATAAATCATAGCATACACAAGCATCATCGGTGGTGCTATTTTTCTTTATTAGGAGTTCATTTGAAAACACTTTATGTGGGCAACTTAGTGTATGCGGTTACACGTGATGAGTTAAAAGAGTTATTTTCTCAATTTGGTGAAGTTTCTTCTGTAAAGCTTATTACTGACAGAGAGAGCGGTAAGCCAAAGGGTTTTGGATTTGTAGAAATGGAAGATGAGGCTGCACTTAAAGCCATTGAAGCACTGAATGAAAAGGATTTTCGCGGTAGAAATATGCGCGTGAATGAAGCACGACCACGCGACTAGCAGGTCTAGCAGATTCTATCTTTAGAATCTCACTTGTCCGCCCTTAATTGGGGGTTCATTTCCTAGCAGATTCTAGGGAGTAGCTCACCTTGCGGATACTCCACATAGCTTTTCCCACCCCACGCATTTATCGACATCACTCGAGATTGTCTCTTATCTTCTACCTTGCGCGATACTCTCCCAATTACACAGGCTTTTTGACCCAATGGGTGTGCATACAAAGATTCTAAAACCTTTTTGCTTTCACTACTTGGCACAGCCATTACGCACACACCCTCATTTGCAAGGCTTAACGCGTCAAACCCGAGTATTTCGCACACGCCACGCACCTGCTCAAGTATTGGAATCGTATCTATTTGCACCTCTATTTCCACCATAGCCGCCCTGCTCCATTCATTCAGCACTGCCGCCAAGCCACCTCGTGTCGCATCACGCATTGTGTGAATCTCGCAACCTTTAAGCTGCTCCACAAGTGGATAGAGCTGCGCACAATCGCTTTGCAAATCACTTTGCAAGGCAATCTCATTGCGCTCACAAAATATCACTGCGCCGTGTGTCCCCACAGGCGCACTCACAATAATATCATCACCCTCTTGTATGCGTCCTATATGCCAATCCACGCCCTGCACTTCCCCAATAGCAGTGGTGTTAATATAGATTCTATCCGCATTACCCTTTGGCACAACCTTTGTATCACCAGATAGAATCTTTAAGCCTCCATTTATCGCTTCTGCGCGTATAGAATAGAGAATCTTCTCCAAATCTGCCACACTCAATCCCTCTTCTAAAATAAGTCCTAAGCTTAAATATCTAGGCTTTGCACCACGCATTGCCACATCATTGCTCGAGCCACACACGCTAAGTTTGCCAATATCGCCTCCGGGGAAAAAAATCGGGCTTACCACATAGCTATCTGTGCTTATAGCATACTGCTTACCCCCGCCAAAAATCCCCGCGTCCTCTCCGCCACACACGATAATTTCACCTAGAATCTTATACATCACCTCTTCGATAAGCGCATTAGATTCTACGCCACCACTGCCGTGAGATAGGCTAATATGCGTATTTTTCATTTATCCTCCTTGTGCTACATCAAAATTTTTGCATTCTTGCAAAAGTGCGTAGAGAAGCTGATTTTTTTGCTTACTCCAAAAGTCATAATCACACACGATAAAAAGTCGTTTTTTTGTGCGTGAAATCGCCACATTGAGCGCGTAAAGGGCGTGGGTTTGTCGTGAATCTGTCAAATAGTAATGCAAACTCACGGGAGAAAAAATCACATCATCAAATTCCTGCCCTTGTGAGCCGTGAATCGTGAAGATTCTATCGCGTGGAATCATTTGAGAGAGGGCTTTTCTCTGCTTTACAAAGGGTGTAATTACCGCATATTCCCGCTCTCCTAGCTGCGCACATAGACGCGCACAGGAGCGTACCTCATTCATACTTATATGTTTATCTACCTCGCTTTTGCTCCCACTATCGCACACAAAAAGTTCGATATGTGAATCTGTCCCCCTAAGCCCTATGTGATAAATATGCTTATCAAGCAAACGCGCGAGATTGTTACCATAGCGATGTGTTTTACTCAATGTGCTTAAAGCCATATCTTGCAAAGGAGGCATTGTGTGTCCCTGCTCGTTAAGCAATATAAGCCGCTCTAGCTGCTCTCCCTTACAAAAGCTCTCTAAAAAAAGCGCGGAGAGATTCCAAGTAGATGCGTTTTTGTTCTCCTCTTTTGCTATCTCACTTAGGGGCATTTCGCATACAGGAAAAAGCTGCTTATGGTCGCCAAAGAGTGCCAAAGGCGTATTATCCACACACAAAGCGCAGGTTTTAATGAGCGGTGCATAGGCACATTCATCTAAAAAAATATGATGGAACTGCAAGGGCAGACTTCCATATCGTTTTATGAAACCATCGAGCGTTACGCCCACCACGAGTGCATTTTTAAGGCGACTTGTCAGTGAATCTTCAAAATTAAATAAATCCACGCCCTTATTTTGCTTCATAATATTGGGGTCGCAAGTCTGCGGATAGTCGTTCATATACTGCATTGTGGGCGTTCCTAACCGCAAAATCATACTGCGTTCAAATCCCAGCTCATCAAACTGCCGAATAAGACTCTTTAGCACCTGCTCAAGCGCATTATTTGTTACCGCTACGACTGCCACTTTTTTATCAAGCTTGATATAATGCAAAAGTGCTTCAAAAAGCACTGCTTGAGTTTTACCTGTGCCCGGCGGTCCCCACACATAACTTAAAGGGCTATTTAGCACTTGATTAAGAGCTGCATTTTGCTCCTCACTTAGTCGCTCAATATGAGGAGTGAGGCAAGTTGCGATAGAATTTGGTAAGCCCACGCACTCCCCATTTGTTTCAAAAAAATCAATAATATTTTTTACTAAAAACTTCAAATCGCTAAAAAGTCTCAAGGGCTTTTTTTCTTTCTCTGCTTTTTTTAGAATCTTTGTCATCTTTTCGCTTAGATTCAAATAGAGTATTTTTTGCTTTTTATCATAAGATTCAAGCATTATCTCGCTATCTTCGCCTATCATATATAGATTTTGTTCGCATTCTAAAAGCAAAGCTGCACTAAGCTTCACATCCATATCGCCCACATTATACCTAAGTGTCAAAATAAGCTCACAATCCGTGCATTCATAGTGCCTAATGCTAATCTCGCTTAAACCCAAATCATTCGCACACAAATAATCATAATAAATATGCGCAGCGTTTAGAAGTATGTGCTTAATATCGCTCATTATGACCTTACACCATATTTATAATACGCCGCACACGCCCCCTCGCTACTTACCATACAGCTACCTATCGGATTGCTTGGCGTGCAGGCTTTGCCAAAGACTTTGCAATCATAGGGTTTTGCTACACCTCGCAAAATATCGCCGCAACGACAGGCTTTATTATCAGGGATTGGCTCTTTACTTAAAATATCGCTAAAAATTCTCTCCGCATCAAATGCAGCATACTCATCTCTAAGCCTCAAAGCCGAGTTTGCAATATTTCCAAGCCCTCGCCATTTAAAACTTTCTCTCGTTTGAAAATACTTCTCCACCATCGCTTGAGCTTTAAGATTCCCCTCCATTGTAACTACGCGCTTATATTGAATCTCAAGCACATTTTGTTTGTTTATGGCTTGATTTGTAAGCATATAAATGCTTTCCATTATATCCACAGGCTCAAAGCCACTCACAACAATGGGTAGATGATAATCGCGCACCAAATCTTCATAGATTTTCGCCCCACTTATCACACTCACGTGCGAAGGCGCGATAAGGGCATTCACGGCACATTGTTTAGAATCAAAAATCGCCCTAAGAGGCGACGGCACAAGCACGTGATTAATATGAAAAAACACATTTGTAAGCCCCAAGTCAAGCACTCTTTCTATGAGTGCGGCAGTCATAGGCGTAGTTGTCTCAAAGCCAATAGCAAAAAACACCACACGCTTTGTGGGATTTTCCTTTGCAATCTCAAGCACCTGCATAGGCGAGTAGAGAAAGCGCACATCAGCTCCCTGCGCCCTTGCATCAGCGAGACTTCCATTGCTGCCGGGCACTTTTATCATATCGCCAAGGGTAAGCAAAATCACATTTTTTTGCATTGCAATTTCATAGGCTTGGTTGATTCTATTTTTTGGCATTACGCACACAGGACAGCCCGGTCCGTGGATAAAGTCAATATTTGGTGGTAACACATTCTCTAGTCCATAGCGCATAATGCTATGCGTATGTCCGCCGCATACTTCCATAATATGCAAGGGATATTCTAAAGATGTGGCAAGATTTTTTATCGCTTTTGCATAGGCTAAAATCACCTCTTCATCGCGGAAGTTTTCAATTAAATTGAATGCTTTTTTGCGTTTTAGCATTATATACCCCCCCCCCCCAGAGAATCTAGGGCATTTTGTGGCAACATCAGCCGTTTTTTATGCCAAAGCAAATATATCTTCTTTTTTAGTTGAAAAAGTAGTCTTGAAAATTCCCGCACGATTTTAAAATGAAATGGCACTTTACCCCAACGTTCACCTATCGTGGTAGGCATAGCCACTTCGCGCAATATGGGCTTGATACACACGATAGGCACATTATGGATATAAAACATATCCATATAATCATCTACCGGGCGATACCAACTTTGTGCTAATTGTATAAAAGCTTGTGCGGCGGTGGGCGTGAGATAGTAGCCCTGCGTCCCCGCAACATTTTCAAAAGTGATATAAAACTCCTTACCCAAAAACATCAAATGCGAATGAGCTTTAGAATACATCAATCGCACATATACATACTCACTCTGTGCCACACGCGTAATTTCGCTAAAAAACTCCTCCTCCAACTCCACATCATCTTCTATTACCACAATAGGTTCATTGAGTTCTACACACTTTTGCCACAGGCTATAATGACTTGCAAAACACGCCCTCTCTCCTGCGCTTAATTCTTTGCCGCGAAAAAGGAGGCTTCTTATTTTAGAGTATTGTTTAAAAGATAAATGCTCGTCTTTTTGTGCGTCAATGGCTTCAAAAAATATCACTTCAAAGCCCTTTTTTGCGCCCTCACTTGCGCTATCAAACTGCCTTTGCATAAACTCCTTGCGCTCTTTAGCGCGTTTAAGATTCACAATAAAAATTTTCATCTAGCACCCTCTGCCTCTTATCAATGCCTTATCCATTTGCGTTTAAAATCTCCTCGTCTTCCTCACGCATAGATTCTAGAATCTGCTCATACAGCTTTAAACTCTCTCTCGCGCTCTCCTCATCAATCTTGCTCATCGCATAGCCGATATGCAGCAGCACCCAATCGCCAATATCTGCCTTTTCATCAAGCAAATCCAAGCTTGCCTCGCGTTTGACACCTAATGTATCTACAACTGCCATATTATTTTCTTTCAACTCTATAACTTTAGAGGGGATAGCCAAACACATAGAATCTCCTTAAAATTGATGTTGTGATTGATAATTTTGTGCGCGTTTTTGCACGATAAAATCCCTTAATACTTCAATACTGCCCTTATCTTTAGAGCTTGTCAAAAATAATGGCATATCTGCCTTAAGACGCGCTAAATCCGCCTTGACACGTTCAATGCTAAATTGAAAATGCTCCATTATATCCGCCTTGCTTATAATCACCGCGTCAGCACACATAAACATAGTAGGATATTTCAGCACTTTATCATCGCCTTCAGGTGTGGAGAGTAGCACGAGATTAAGAGCCGCTCCTAAATCATAACTCGCCGGACACACGAGATTGCCTACATTTTCTATAAAGAGATAATCCATTTGCGTAATGTCGCATTGCTTTTGTAGCTCACAAAGGGCAGATTCTATCATTGAGGCTTCTAAATGACACGCTTCGCCGGTGGTGATTTGATACGCGCTCACGCCTTTATCTTGCAGTCGTGCCGCATCGCGATTAGTCTGCAAATCCCCCTCTAAAACGGCAAATCTAAAATCCCCAAACGCGCTTAAAGATTCTAAAAGTGTGGTTTTGCCACTGCCGGGCGAACTCATTAGATTTATCACATACACGCCCAAATCCGCATATTGTGCGCGTAATTCTGCGGCTTTTTTATCGTTTTTGGAGAGAATCTTTTGCGCGATTTGAACCGATTTTGTATTTAAATTTGGATTATTATGTAGTCGCTCATCACGCGCATATGCGCTATTTTCCTGCATTTTTGCTCCTTTTAGATTCTAATGTCCCAAAGACTGCTTGTCCAAAACTTATATTGCTATCATTGCAAGGCAGCTGTGTGTGCATAAAAAAGGGAATTTTATGCGCATTAAACAAAGTGTGGATTCTATCACAAAGAAACTTATTTTGAAACACACCACCGCTAAAATACACTTGAAGCGGTGCTTGTGCCTCCTCTATACCCTCTTTTGCAAGAGTAAGCGCAATATGGGCTAATGTCTCCAAAAAGCGACAGGCTTTTTTCTCCCGTGCCTCCTTGTCTGTAAGGATAGATTCTATAATGCCTTTCAAGCACACGCACCCATTTTCTAAGGAAAAGGCATAAGGTTTAGGCATTGTTTTGTCCCTAACATACTCTAACGCGCAAGATTCTATTAATGCGCCACTCTGTCCCTCGTAAGTTTGAATCTGCAAAAGCCCGAGCAAAAATCCCACCGCGTCAAATATCCTCCCAACCGAGCTTGTAAGCGGATAAGTCCTACTCCTATACGCGCCCTGCAAAAGCCCTAATTCCTCGCTAGAAAAATGCCTATGCAGTATGTCCTGTGCCTGTGGAGATGTAAATAAATCATAGTGTATAAGCAAACTAAGCGCGATTTTACCAATGTCTTTTATTGCACCCTCGCCGCCCAAAAGCGCGTATTCGTCAAAATGCCATAAGCGGCGCATACTCCCCGCATATGAATCTGCCTCATACAAGAAGCACTCGCCACCCCAAATACGCCTATCCTCGCCAAGCCCTGTGCCGTCCCATATAATGCCAAGCGCGTTTTTATCTAATGCCCGCGCCTCGCCCAAAATCGCGTAAAAATGCGCCTTATGATGTGCCAAAGCATAGCAACTCGCTTTGAGGCTTCGTGCCTTTTGCGTGGAAACATAGCGCGGGTGCAAGTCGCACACAACTATTTGAGGCGTTTGCTTATACAAAGTGTTGAAAAACGCACTTACAGATTCATAGCGCATAATAGAATCTACACTCTCCAAATCCCCGATATATGGGCTAATATTCGCTCTATGCCTATTAAGGAAGCAAATGCTTGATTTTTGCTGTGCGCCCACGCCTACAACTAAAGTGTGAGATTCTGTAATGTTAGAATCCATATATTTTGTAGAATCCCCCGCCTCGTGCGATTCTAAATCCTGTGCGCCAGAATGTGTGTAGAGTAAATCAAGCGGGGCATAACCTCGCGCTAGACGCAAGATTCTCATCTCTCCCGCCATAAGACGCACGATACTATCATCACTTGGGTTATGTATCACGCGATTGTAGCTTAGCACCAAATCGGCTATGGCATTGCGTTTGCAAAGCTTCTCTATAAGCTCTCTTGTCTTAGCGATGATTGGCTCACCGGAGAGATTTGCGCTCGTAAAAATAATAGGAGATTCTAACTCATCAAAAAGCAAGTGCATAATGCCATTATAGGGCAAAATCGCCCCCAAAGTCTTAAGATGTGGCGCGATGATATCTAGGGCTCTTTCATCAATAACCCCACCCGCGCGGCAATGTCGCTCAAGTAGCACAATAGGTGCTTGTGGGGAAAGGAGGGATTCTCGCTCTTGGGCTGAAATATCACTCAAAGATTCAATATCGCTTATGCTCTTAAACATCACCGCAAAGGGCTTGTGAGGGCGATTTTTCCTTTTGCGTAAAGTCGCTATCGCCTCTTTATTATTTGCGTCCGCGATGAGATTAAACCCGCCAACACCCTTTATAGCAACGATTTTCCCCGCCTTAATCGCACTTGCCACCGCCCTAATCATCTCATAATCATTTATAGAATCTGCGCTTATTTGCGTACCTTGGCTATCAAAGAGCATAAGTTGTATCGCGCAAGTGTTGCAAGAAATGGGCTGCGCGTGGAATCTACGATTAAGCGAATTGCGATAATCTGCCTCACATTTCGCGCATAGGGCAAAATCGCGCATAGTCGTATGAATCCTATCATAAGGTAGGGCGTTAATGATACTATACCGCGCCCCGCAATCTGCGCAAGTTGTGAAAGCATAGCGATAGAATCTCCCCTGTGTGCGTATATCTGCGAGGCAAGATTCACAAATACGCATATCTTGTGGAAGCAGTATAGGCACAAATGTCTTATTGGCGTGAGATTCTCTAATCTCAAAAACATCGCTTAGGCTTTGCTTCTGGCTTATTGGCGTGATGATATGCTTCACAATCCTTGCATTTGGCGGGGGAGAAGAGAGAATATGTGCTACAAAGACGTCTAGCTGCTCTTTTGTGCCAACTTCAAGTAAAATAAAAAGCCTATCATATTGGTTTTGCACATAGCCCTTTAATCCCATTGTATGCGCGAGGCGATATACAAATGGGCGAAAACCCACGCCTTGTATAATGCCAAAAAGTTCTATTGCATATGTATTTTTCATATACAAAGTATAGCACCTCTTCTCAAATTAAACATCTAAAAATTGGCAAGGACTTTTATTTATCAATATTCTATGCTACAATAAGCGCAATGCAAATTAAAATCTGCTCTTAGATTCTATTATTTCTTAGCAAGAGAGGCTTTTATGCAAGGGAATCCTGCACCGACACTGGATAAACATCGCGTTATCTCCATAGCACTTTTAAATCAATATATCAACATTGATTCGCTTAAAACTTTAAGTCTGCGCTTGAAGCAAAGATTTGCATATTTTGAGATTCTATTATTAAATCCCCATTTTGAGCCCACAGCACAATCTCCAAAAAATAAAAAATATGCTAAAAAGGAAAATATTATTACCCCCCCCCCGAAGCACATACCGCAATTTTAAATAAGGTTGAAGATTCTAAAAATCCCGCAAAAAATAAAAATTCTAGTATAGAGGCACTTCTTAGCTCTGTTGCAAATGTGCGGATTTTAGAGATTGTCTCTCCTGTTGGAAGTTATGAGAATCTAGGCTCATTGCAATATGAGATTTTTTTGCAAAATTGCATTGGCGATTATTTGCTCTTTATGGATTTATCAAGTGATAGTATTGATGACTGCCTTGCTATGCTTACGCTTTCAACGCACTATGATATGGTAATTGCCACAAGAAAAGTCAAGCCTCAAAGCCTTATGCAAAAAATAGGTTCAAAGCTTTTTTACAAAACACTTGCGCTCTTTGGCGAGGGAGCAAGAGAGGATTATAGTGAATTTTGTGTTATTTCACGCAAGGTTATCCACACGCTTTTATCAAATCACCACGATATTAAACTTTTAAGATTATTGCATTTTGATTCAACGCTCAATATTTATGAATATCCCTATACGCCATCATACGCGCCAAAAAGAAAATTTTTAGATTCACTCTTTCTTGGGCTTGATATTATCTTTGGAGAATCTTACAAACTTCTAAGGCTTGGCACTTGTATGTGTCTGCTCCTTGCTTGTGGAAACGCATTCTATGCACTTTATATCTTATGTGCTTATTTCTTTACTCCTACTATTGCAAGTGGCTGGGCTTCTACTTCGCTATATATGGTAACTATGAATATTGGCTTATTTTTAATGCTTTCAATCATTGGCGAATATGTGCGTATTGTACTTTTAAAGCTTAAAAATGCAATGCCTTATGAAATTATAGATGAAAAAAGCTCTGTCGTGCTTGATTTTCAAGAAAAAAACATACAAAAGGTGCTGTAAATGAAAGAATCTCAAAATGCAATTTTAAACATCATCATTCCTGTGTTAAATGAAGAAAAGCGATTGCAAAATGGCATACAAAAAGCCATTTGTTTTTTAAGAGCGGAAAAAATCCCCCATATCCTAAGTATCGTAGATAATGGCTCAACAGATTCTACACCACAACTCGCAAAGACATTATGCGAGAATCTTAACGCCGAGATAAGCCCTGTATTTTCTCACATAGAATATTTGCGCTTAGAGGAAAAAGGCGTTGGTTTAGCTCTAAGATGTGCGATACATCACAATGCTACAAGGAGTGAGCCTTGTGCTTTTATTGGCTATATGGATTTAGATTTATCAACAGATTTATATCATTTAAAAGAAGTGTATGAAAATTTATGCAATGGAGTAGAGATTATTGTCGGCTCTAGGCTTTTGCGAGATTCTCAAGTGATTGGGCGAAGCTTGAGAAGAGAAATACTCTCAAGGGGGCTAAATTTTATTTTAAAAATTACTCTAAAAACAACATTTAGCGATGCAATGTGTGGCTTTAAATTTTATCAATCCTCCATTGCTGAAAAAATCAAAGACTTATGCAGTGATGATAAAAGCTGGTTTTATTGCGCACAAATGCTTATCATCGCACAATATCAAGGTTTGTCAATCACTGAAATTGCAGTGAAATGGGAAGATGAGGTAACAGAATCTAAAGTCAAAATCTTTTCACTCTCACGCATTTATTTAAGAGAAATTTGGCGTTTATATAAACTTTTACGCATAAATAAGGAGTAAGTATGCAAAAGGCAGTATTGATAGGCAGAGGCTATTGGGGCAAAATTTTGCATTCATACATACAAAAACATTATGAAATTTGTGGCATTTTTGGCAGTGATACGAAAAAGCAGATTCTCAAACAAGCATTAGATAATGCAGAATCTGCATTTATTGCTACACCACTTGCTTCACATTTTGCCCTTGCAAAACTCGCCTTAGAACATCACTGCAATGTCTTTGTTGAAAAGCCAAGCTGTGCCACACAAGATGAATTTAACACTTTGCAATCACTCTCACAAGCACATAATAAGATTTTCTTTACAGATTATATTTATACATTTTCACAATCTATCCTCTATGCCTTGCAGATTTTGCAAGATTCCAAAGCCAACATACAATCCATTGAAGCCACAATTACACAATATGGTAATTTCTATGAAAATGAGAGTGTGCTAGAAGTCATCGGCGTGCATTATTTGAGCGTGTTTGCCTTTATGCAAGAGCTTGGTTTATTAGAAAATATTTGTGTGAAAGAGTGCAAGTTTTTAGATTCTAAAAAACAAAGTGCGCTTTTAAAACTTCACGCATTGCAAGAAAATAAGCAGATTCCATTAAACCTTTATTGCTCATTGCTTTCAAATGAGAAAAAGCGGATTTTAAGCATTCAAACGCAGGATTTTACGCTCCATATTGATATGCTTTCACACAATCCCTTGCAAATACACAGCACAAAACAAACACCTTTGCAGGATACAATATTACCAATTTTTGATGAGGGCAATAATCTTAACTTTGCGCTTAAAAATTTTAAGGACATATGCGAAAAGAGACACGATTATATAAAGCACTTAAATTTCTCTCAAACAACGCTCAATCTACTCACACAAGCCCATAATAAAACTACTTGAAAGCCACACAATGCCAAAACACAATAAGTATGATTGCATTATTATCGGTGGCGGATTCTTTGGTGCATATATTGCGCTCTATCTTAAGCAAAAGTTTCAATCTATTTTAATCCTTGAGCAAGAAAAAGATTTGCTTACACACGCAAGTATCAATAATCAAGCTCGCGTGCATAATGGCTACCACTACCCGCGTAGCCTTAGCACAGCCATAAGCAGTTCGCGCCATTTTCACACTTTTTGCAAGGATTTTAAAGAAGCTATCAAAGATGATTTTCACAAATATTATGCGATTGCAAGTATTGGCTCAAAAACTTCTAGCACACAATTTTATAGACTTTTTAAGCAATTTAATATCTATATACAATCCGCCCCTACGCATATTAAAGCAATGTTTAATCCTAGCCTTATAAGCGATGTATTTTGTGTGCGTGAATACGCTTTTGATGCTGCTATCTTACGCACAATGCTAAGAGATAATCTTAATTGCAAACATATAGAAATAGCCACAAACACTCAATCTCTTTGTGTGAAAGAGGACAAAAAGGGTTTATGCGTTGCTATTGCCCCATATACAGAGCAAAATCAAACACAGCAAACAGATTCTAGAACTTTATACGCGCCTTTGATATTAAACTGCACTTATGCTGGGATAAATAGCTTACTCAAACGCTCACATTTGCCATTATTGCCGCTCAAATACGAAATGACAGAAATGGCTTTGGTGGATATACCTCCTGCGCTTAAAGATATGGCTATAACCACTATGGACGGGGCATTTTTCTCTCTTATTCCCTACCCACCAAAGCAATGCTACACCCTAAGCCACGTGCGATATACGCCGCATTTTGCTTGGCAGGATTATAATGTTATGCAGCCTCATAATCCCTATGCAATACTTCATACTTTTAAGCAAAATGCAAGAAGCAATTTTCCGCTTATGTTGGCTGATTGCAAACGCTATATGCCACTCTTAGAATCTTTAGAATACAAAGATTCACTTTATGAGATAAAAACCTTGCAGATTCAAAACGAAATTGATGATGGCAGACCTATTGTGTTTGCAAAGGATTATGGGTTAAAAGGCTTTTGCACGATTATGGGCGGTAAGATTGATAATATCTATGAGATTCTTGAGCTACTTGCAGCAGAATTTGGTACTTCAAACATCGCCTAAGCTATCCTATTATTCCTATTCTATGCTAGAATGTTGCCAAAAATATAAGGAGTTATAATGCAAGAAGCCGGAATTGAGCTTATGAAAAATACAAAAAGTGTGCGCGATATTGATGTAGGGGGCAAAAGAGTGCTTGTGCGTGTGGATTTTAATGTGCCAATGGATGAGGATTTTGATATTTCAGATGATACGCGTATCCGCGAGGCACTGCCAACTATCAATTACTGCATTGACAATGGTGCGCAAAATATCGTGCTTGTGAGCCATTTGGGGCGTCCTAAAGGGCGCAGTGCGGAATTTTCACTTAAACACGTGCTTAAACGCGTGGAGCGACTTTTGGGGCGAGACATAGCTTTTGCAGAAACGATAGAAAATGTAGAATCTTTGCAGCAACAAGGCGAAAGTGGTGCGGTAATTTTGCTTGAAAATATTAGATTCTACGAGGGAGAGGAAAAAAATGATGATGAACTCTCTGCGAAACTCGCCTCACTCTGTGATGTATATGTCAATGACGCCTTTGGGACAAGCCATAGGGCGCATTCAAGCACTTGTGGTATTGCTAAATATGCTAAAGAGCGCGTGGCGGGACTGCTGCTTAAAAAAGAAATAGATTCATTTGCTAAAGCTATGGCAAATCCGCTCAAACCCGTGCTACTCATTGTTGGCGGGAGTAAGGTGAGCTCAAAACTTGCTCTTTTGCATAATATTCTCAATGTTGTGGATAAAATCATTATCGGCGGTGCGATGAGTAATACATTCCTCAAAGCACGGGGCTTTGATATGCAAAAATCCCTCGTGGAAGATGATTTGGTAGGCGATGCACGAAAAATACTTGATAAAGCAAAAGAAGGAAAGGTAAAAATCTATCTGCCCGTAGATGTGGTAAGCACCGATGATATAAAAGAACATTGTCATATTAAAATCACTCCCGCACAAGATATTCCGGAGGGCTTTATGGCGGTGGATATGGGACCTGCGACAAGCAAACTCTTTAGCGAAGTGGTGCGGGATTCGCAAACAATTATTTGGAATGGACCTTTAGGAATCTATGAGATTCAAGCTTTCTCGCGTGGGACATTTAACCTCGCTCACGCAGTGAGTGATACTTATGCCTTTAGCCTTATTGGTGGGGGCGATACAGCCGATGCGATAGATAAAGCAGGAGAGCGGGACAATATGAGCTTTATCTCCACAGGTGGTGGGGCGAGTTTGGAGCTACTAGAGGGCAAGATTCTCCCGGCGTTTGAAGTGCTAGAGCGCAAATAATCTCGCGCAAGGCAATATTTTAGATTCTAAATAGGGGCGGAGCGCACAAACTACAAAGCATAAACAATGTATAGGGCATAAAGCAAACACAACAAAAGGCGTGAAATGGATAAAAAAGCTGTCATTAGCATTGTGTATATAGCAATCGCAACGCTTTCAAGTGTGTATATCCCGCAACCGCTTTTGCCCCTTTTAGCAGAGGAATTTCATACTTCTACACAAAGTGCTTCAGCCATTATCTCAATTACGCTTTTGCCTATGGCGTTTGCGCCGCTTTTTTATGGATATTTTTTAGAAAACAATCAGCCTAAACTCATTCTTGCATTGTCTTTGTTTGTCGCGGGAGGGTTTCAAATCCTCCTTGCGTGGTGTGATAATTTGCAGCTTTTTTTATGCTTGCGCTTTATACAATCACTCTTTTTCCCCGCTATCCTTACTACGCTTTTAACCATTCTCACGCGCCTACAAAGCTCCTCCTTGCAATTTAATGTCAGTATTTATATCGCCTCCACAATTGCTGGGGGCTTAGTTGGCAGAATGGGCGGGGCATATCTCACCGAAATATTTTCGTGGCAAATATGCTTTGTCATTCTTGGCATATCTTTGATTTTGGGAGGGTTTTTTACACTCATTTGGATTAGCACAACACAGCAGATTCTTTCAAAAATCTCTTTCAAACAAATGCTTCCTTTTCTCACAAATAAAACTTCGCTTATTATCTTAGGGAGCGTTTTTGTGATGTTTTTTAGCTTTCAGGCTGCGCTCAACACGCTTCCTTTTCACGCTAAAGATATATTTCCACACATTAGCCAAAATGAAATTGGATGCTTGTATTTGGGATATAGCATAGGGATTGTAGTCTCTCTCCTTGCTGGTTTTATCACAAAAATATGCGGTGGCAAGGAAAAAACAATCTTTCTCGCTCTCAATCTTTTTGCATTAGGATTATGTGTATTCCTTATAGATTCTATGATGTGGGTGTATGTAGGAATGTTTGTAATGTGCTTTGGCTCTTTCATCGCGCATTCTGTGCTTAATGCACTTAATAGCTCCCTTAGTCCGCACCACAAAGGCGTTTTAAGCGGCTTGTATTTAAGCTTCTACTACACAGGCGGCGCACTTGGCTCTTATCTTTCATCTTTTATTTTTGAAAAATGTGGTTGGCAGATTCTCATCATATTCCTTGCCCTACTTTTAAGCTTCACTTCAATCATTTTTTACACGCATACAAAAAAGGCAAAATATGTTTTTTGATATGCTTTTTGACGCGCTCAATGCCACCACACCGGAGCAAAAACGCGCACGATTAAACGCATTTGCCACGCGCTACAAAGATACCTTAGAATCTGTGAGCGTTTTAGAATTCGCAAATATTTTAGAATCTAGTCATATCTTAAAACATCATACTGCGCATTCTCATAGCAGCACAAAATCCGCCAAAGAGCTAGATTCTCACATTTTAGAATCTAGCTTAGAATCTTTTGCATTTTTAAATGATACAAACGCCCCTATCTATCCGCTTCAAAGCCCATCTTACGCGGGATTTTGCACCATTACCCACCCTACAAAAATCCGCCGCCCAAAGCATATTAAGAGTGAGCAAAGCCTCGCTAAAGTCCTGCATTCTATCGTGCATATTGAATATAGCGCGATTGATTTAGCCCTTGATGCGATGTATCGCTTTCGGGGATTGCCGCCCTCTTATTATTATGATTGGCTTATGGTGGCACTTGAGGAGGAGCTACACTTCCGCCTACTGCGCGAGTGCCTCAATGGATTAGGTTATGAATATGGCGATTTTGCGGTGCATAGCCAACTTTTTGACGCGCAAAAGGCGACTTTGAGGGTAGATGAGCGAATGGCACTCCTGCATAGAGGGCTAGAGGCAAATGGGCTTGATGCAAATCCTTTTGTCGTCCGCAAAGTGCGCGAGTTTGAGCATACACTCACTGAAAAATTGCTTGAGAGTTTGGATATTATCCTGCACGATGAAATTTCGCACGTCAAAAAGGGCGATAAATGGTGGCGATACACTTCAGATTCTAGCTCGGCACAGGACTTTGCGACACTTTTGAGACGCTTTAAGCAACTAGGCGCAATGCCACGAATGATGAATATCCAAGCACGACTTCAAGCTGGATACACACTTGATGAATTAAAGGCATTGCAAAATATCTTGCCCCAATAAGCGCGAATGCTAAGATTCTAAACTTGCCCTAACTGCGTTATCTTTATCTAAGATTCTAAATCTTTAAAAAAATCTAATGTTCTCCCTATTACCTTATCCATATCATAGTAGCGATATTCTCCCAAACGCCCGATAAAATGCACATTTTTAAGCTCTTTTGCCTTACGCGCGTAGGCTTCATAAAGTGCTTGATTTGCCTCATTTGGCACAGGATAATACCGCTCATCGCCCTTGCTCCACGCCTTAGGGTATTCAAAGCTCACAATACTATGAGGCGTTTTAGAATTTAAAAAGTATTTATATTCGCCAATGCGCGTGTAATCATAATTATTTGGATAATTGATAACTGCCCCACTTTGAAAATGTTTTCTTTCAAAACGCACAAAATCAAAATGCAAACTTCTATAAGGCAACTCGCCCAATTCATAGTTAAAAAACTCATCAATCGCCCCACTATAAAAAATTCTATCACACTCAATAGAATCTGCTATATCTTTATAATCACAATCTAACTTTAAATGTATAAGGGGATTTTCAATCATTTTTTCACACATTTTGGTATAACCCTCCATAGGGATTCCTTGAAATGTATCTTGAAAATATCTATTATCGCGACTAATGCTTATAGGCACGCGCTCAAATACGCTAGAATCTAGCTCTTGTGGCGCACATTGCCATTGCTTCAGCGTATAGTGCAAAAAGATTTTTTCATAAATAAAATCACTTAAAAACTTCAATTCTGGCACTTTTTGTAGTTCCAAAATAGATACTTTGCTCCCATAGGTAAATTTATCTAAAAGCGTAGATTCTATATCTTGTGCTATTTTTGCAGGAAATGCCATATACAAAGAATTAAGATTAAAAGGCACAGGCACAAACTGCCCATCTACAAAGGCTTTGACTTCGTGCATATAAGGATAGAATCTGCTAAATTTATTTAAATAATGCCATACTTTTTTATCATTAGTATGAAAAATATGTGTGCCGTATTTATGCACCAAAATACCCTCATCATTATAATCATAGGCATTTCCACCGATATGATTTCTCCGCTCTATAAGTAACACGGATTCTCCTCTCACATTTGCTAAACGCTCTGCTAAAGTAAGCCCAGCTAATCCCGCTCCCACAATACAATTTTTTACTTTCATTACTTACTCCTTTAAAATTCTAAAATGTTCGTAAAATGTCTTACCAAAAAGCCTTATCACACTATATTCTTTAAAAAGTCGGATTCTAAAACTTCGCTCCAAAGTTTTGAAAACATATTTGCTTTTACACACAAACATTAAAAAATCATTGTCGCACATAAGTTTCATTTGGCTATCACGTTTTATTATGGATTGTGGAATTTTAAGCTTCAAAACAAGATTTTTAGCACTTTCATAGTAATTCTCTGCATTTTTGGAATGTAAATCAAAAGAATATAAAAGTTTAAAGGGTAGCCCATACTTTTCTAAAACTTCATATTGCTTATACCAACTATAAATCGTTTTAAAAGATTCTAATGGTTCTAATGGAAAATTGCCACTATTTCTAAACAAATCCAAGATTGAATCCTGCCTTTGTCTATAATAATATGCACCAGTATCTATAAAACAAATATTTGGTGCAAAAATAATATAACGATAGAAAAATTCGCTATCTTCAGCACCTTGAGATAAAAGGAAGCGAATGTGGTAAGTTTTTATTATTGCTGCTTGCAACAAAACATTGACAATATGAAAAGACAAAAAAGGCATCAGTGATGGATTAAGCATAAAATTTCCTTTTTTACCCAAATGGAGATTATAAATCTCTAACTTATCTCCACGCACAAAAAACATTTTTGTCTGAATAGGAGTTATTCCAACATTGCATTTATCAACAAGTCCCTCAATATATCCCAAATCAATATAATCATCTGAATCAATAAAATAAATATACTCCCCTTGTGCCTCATCAAGTCCCTTGTTTCTTGCACCACCCAAGCCTTGATTTTCTTGCTCAAAGTAGCAGATTCTACAATCCCTTTGTGCATATTCTTGCACGATTTCTCCACTGCTATCCGTGCTGCCGTCATTTACGCAAATAATCTCTAAGTTTGTATAACTTTGACTGATAATAGAATCTAAACATTGTGCCACATACTTCTCCACATTATAAATTGGAATAATCACTGAAACTAAAGGCTTATCTTGGGGCTTAAAATCTCGCATTTATGCCACCCTCACAACTATAAATGCAAATTGTCGCTCTCTCTTTAAAATAAGACTTAATAAAAAAGGTGCATAAAAGGCTACATTATACCCCCCCCCCCGAAGAATCTGCACGTTGTACAAATCTCTCATACAATGTAATGCCAAAGAGTTTTATCACACTATATTCTTTAAAAAGTCGCACACGAAAGTAGGATTTGAATTTTTGTTTATAAAATTTGAGAATTAATATAAAAAGTTGTAAAGGCGAGATTAAAAGATGATTTAAATAGCTCAACCTTTGGTGTATGCGCTCAAATTCCAAATTAAGAGCGTGAGACATATCTCTATTTTGCAAAGCAATCTCATTAGCTGATAAAATCATATTGAGCATACACAGAGATTCTATACTGCCTTTTCCCTCACATATGCTCTCTGTAAGGTTTGTAGCAATAATACGCGCACGTGATAATGTGAGATTATAAAGCTTATCAAGTTTATGCGCTCTAGCAAAATAAAGTACATCAAGCAAACCTTTATTTTGGTCGCTCCAGTGCGTTTCACTCCAAGCAAGAAAAGACTTTTGATGTCCTATGCGATAGCAATAAGTAACCTCTGAAAGCGCATAGAATCTTTGTGCTGCTATCATCACTTTGACAAAAAATACAGGGTCTTCATAGCGCGTATAATGTGGGTGAAAAATATGTGAATCTATTAAAAATTTTCTATCATAAATAAAGCGTGTCCAGCCAAAATCAAATTGATAATCTTTGTATTCCACAAAACCATTGTGTGTAAAAGTATAGCCATAAAGAATACTTGGAAAATCTGTATTAATTACACCATTTTTATAATCACTAAAACACCCACCACAAATAAGAGCTTGATTTGCCACCGCATTGGTATAGAGCGTAAAAAGTGTATCGTGCGAGGGACAAAAATCATCAGAGTCAATAAAATATACAAATTTGCCTCTTGCAAGATTTAAAGCCTCATTTCTAGCTTTTGCCACACCTGCATTAGCCTTGTGAATAGCTACTATACGCTTATCACTTTGGGCGAAAGATTCTAAAATACTCCCGCTTTTATCTGTGCTGCCGTCATTTACGCAAATAATCTCTATTTCACGCAAAGTTTGATTGATTACAGAATCTAGGCATTCTCTCAAATATTTTTCTACATTATAGATTGGTATTATCACTGATACGAGGGGACTTTCTTGAATCTCTTGCATTAACTATCCTTTAAGATTCTAAAATGAGCCAAAAATACCCCACAAAGCACAAATAAAAAGATTTGTCCATCACGCACAGGAAAACAATCAAAAACATTTGCTACAACCAAGCCCAAAAGAGCCAAGCCTATGCTTCCTATAAAGAGTTGCTGTATATTTACATTGGAGCGAAAATCAATTTTTGCCTTATAAAGTGCGTAGAAAAAATACCCTACAAATAAACTAAATCCTATAAAGCCCACAAGTCCTAACTCAAACCACACCGAAGAGGGATAATTATGATTATGCGTGTTATGAGAAATAAAGGTATCCTTATAAGGAGCAAGTGAAAATGGGTGATTGATAGATTCGAGTGGAAAAATCTGCTGAATATTAAAAGGAAATTGCTGAAAATGATAGCCATTAGGGCGCAGTGGATTATCAACTATGGCAAGGAGCGTGGATTTGAGTGTTGAAACTCTAGCTAGACTTGAGTATTCCATATAAATTTGTGAATGCTTGTTGAGTGAATGCGGAGAACAAATAAGCCAAGGGTCATTTTGACACGCTCCATTGAGATACTGCCCCATTTCTGCCGGAGGTGTGTGCCATACCTGTGAAAAATTATTCACTATCTTATAAAAATTAAATCTATCCTGCCACGAGGAGCTAAAATGATAAAGCACAAAAGCACCAAAACAAAGAGTGATAAATAATCCCAAAAGAGCTATTTTTTTACGCTTATAGACAAAAAATGCAAGAGGTGCACATATCATAACAATAAGTGCCAAAGCCGCAAATCTTCCACCATTACACACAAAGGCGTAGATTCCTAAAAGTGTAAATATGCCAAAGATGTATTTTGCAAACCCCCTTGTTTTTAAAAAGCCCACATAAGCAAAGCTAAAGGCAAAGAGTAAATAAAAGCTATATCCCGTAGCAGGGATATGATAATGGGGTAACATCGCACGATAACCGAGCTTCCCATCACCATTAGCATAAAAATCATAAATTGTAACCAAAGGGTGATAGAAAATCACACAGCAAAGTAAAATAAAAAATATCCTCTGTTGGCTTTGCTTCAAAGAAAGTGTGAATAGAAAACTCATCATCATAAAAAGACTAGGTTCAAGCAGATACCAACGAATAAGATTCTTAGTCTCTGGCACATTCACTGCATACAAAAGTGAGATATACGCCATTATCACAACAATAGCCATAAAGCTAAGAGGCAAAATAAGGGCTTTGATAGATTTCATATTGCGCCAGAAACAAAGTAGATACACACCAAATGCAATATACAGCAGTTGAATAGGGATTTTGATACTTATATAGCTATAAGACAATGGCAAGATAGCTAGAGCAACTCCCGCAAGCAACATACAAAGCCATAAGACAATTTCACCGAGATGAAAACGCGCTATTTTCACATCTGCAAGATTGCAAAGCTTATGCAAAAAGTGCGTATTTTTCTGTGAGATCCTAGAATCCATTTAGCTCTCCCTTGCCTCTTTGAACTCTGTCACACATTTAGGATTTAGCCTCACCTAGATATTTCTTTATCACTCGTAATTTACATACATAAAATTGCTTCACATCGCCATCTTGAGCCCAACCAAACCATCTTTTTTTTGCTCTAAATTTAAAAAAGACTAAGGGTAGTTCTTTTATTTTAAGATTCTTTTGTGTTTTTTTATAAGCAATCCATACATTAAATAATCTCTCCGCTAAAAAGCCAAAAATTCTTGCCTGATAACTATCATAATTTTTATAAGCACTCAAAGGCTCAATAGCAAACAAAACATCAAATAACCATTCGCAATATTCAAAATATAATGCCTTTTTCATAATATACATATTTGCTATATACCAAAACAAAGGCTTTTTGTGGAGTGTATCGAGTGCAATTTGATACATCTGTGGATATTTTGAAGCGATATACTCTAGCGCTAAATCCATATCTTTTATATAATGCACCTCATCATATAATTCATAGAGTGATAAATGTTGTGCTCTTTGCTTATCATCGTGGTCAATAACCAAAGTTGGAAGCACTATATCATAACCCTTTAGAGACTCAATAATATTTTGAGGATTAAGCCCATATTGTTGATAAAAATCACTAAAAAAACCTCTTATGGAATCATAATAATATTTTTGTGTTCTAGGCATATCAAAATGAGTAGAATCTCTAAAATCAAACACTCTACGATAATGAAAAAGTCCATAATAATCTGCTTCAAGATTCTTCCACGCCCAATACATTGCGGTGAGTTCGCAAAAGTAGGGATTAAGGCTGCTGATATGCTCTCCACTATTATCATACAAAAGTGGCACTCCTGCCTTATCACACAAAGTTTTCAAACCGCCTATGGTGTATTCACTCGCATTTGCTGCACCGAGCAGAATTGGCTGTAAGACATCATTGCCAATAATAGGGCTTACCTTGTGATAACATACGAGAATCTTTATATTCATACTTCATTCCCTTTATCAAATTCTTGTTTAAACTTTTGAGGCTGTGGAGTAGCAGGGGGGAGGGGCGAAAGAGATTTTTTATATATACGGATAAATAAAAAATAATACCGCTCACAATCTGGCGCACTGACTTTGCCAAAAAATTTACTTTGCTTGTTATAAAGAAGCTTACTTTTTGCTTCAAGCACATTCAATTTACGCGTTTTCAACTGATAGGCAAGCCACACGTTAAAAAGCCACTCACTTAAAAATCCAAAGACTCTCGCTTCGTGTGCATCATAAGATTTATAATCAATTTGCTCTTGCAAAGCAAAAAGCACATCAAAGAGCCACTCACAATATTCAAAAAATATCTCTTTACGCCATATTGCCATATTCCAATAGCATATTTTCGCACCATTTGTAAAAAGTGCCTGCGTAATAGAATCTCCCATAAATGGATAAGTTTCTTTAATATAGGCAATCGCTTTATCTAAATCTTTTATGTTATGCCCTCCTTTCGCAAAATTTTCATACGCATTTATATCTTGGTGTAAAGGCAAGGGCTTGGGAATAACTATATCAATATGATGTGTTTGCAAATACGAAGTAATAAAGGTAGATTCAAGATGATATTTAGCGATAACACGACTTTGAGGAATAAAGGCTGATTTAAGGCGAGAAAAAAATGTATTTAGTGCGAAATCAAACACTCTCCGATAATGAAAAAGTCCATAATAATCTGCTTCAAGATTCTTCCACGCCCAATACATTGCGGTGAGTTCGCAAAAGTGGGGATTGAGTGTGGAAATTTCTTTTTTTAAACTATGAGAGTATGCCTCCTCCCCTGAAATATAATCGTCCCTAAAAAGTTCTACGCCCTGCTTAGCACAAGCAGATTCTAAAGATTCTAGTGTGGTTTGGTCTGCTTGTGCCGCACCTACCAAAATTGGTTGCAACACTTCATTTGCAATGATTGGGCTTATCTTATGATAGCAGACAAGAATTTTCACTCTTGGAGATAATGGCATAACTTTCCCTAAAATATGGATTTACAAAAGCTAAGATTATAGACAAATTTGTCTTAATATTATTTTATACCTCAATCTTTTCCACCAAATGCAGATTAAAGCCACTAAGGGCATTATACTCACCTTTGTTTGCACTACAAGAGCTAAGAAGCACAAAATCTTCAATACCTAATCTTTTAAGAATCTGCGCACCAATACCAAAGTCTTTCATATCGCCACAGGCTTTAGATATATGCAGGGAATGAGTATTTAAAACTATCAAATAGCCGCCTTGTTCTTTTAAATATTCAATGCTTTTAAGAAGCGCATTCCATTCTTCTGTATTTTCTAGCAATTCCAAATCACTGCGCATATTATGGAATCTAATAAGCGGCTTTGTCTTATGCGGAGTAGAGGTAGAAAATGCAAAGGCAATATGCTCGCGCTCTAAATGGTCTATAAAGGTGATTTTTTCACACGCTACGCCCATAAATACTGCATTTTTACGAGAAGTCTCACGCAGGAGATTTTCAAAATTAAGGCGATAATGGATAATATCGGATACATAGAGAATCTTAAGATTATGCAAAGAGGCAAAATCAAGCAAAAATTTATCCCCGCGCCCTGCCATTGTGCCGTCTTTTTTCATAATCTCACAAATTACGCTAATGGGTGCAACTCCTGCAAGGCGGCAAATATCTACACTTGCCTCTGTATGTCCTGTGCGCACAAGCACTCCTCCCTCTTTAGCAATAAGCGGAAAAATATGTCCGGGACGCACAAAATCACTTGGTTTTGCGTTACTCTCACACATAAGTCTAATAGTCATATCGCGCTCATAGGCTGAAATACCCGTCTTGGCTTCTTTTGCGTCAATAGAAATCGTAAAGGCTGTTTCGTGATTGCTATCGTTTTTTTGCACCATTGGGGGCAAGTCAAGTTTTTTGGCAAGCTCTTGTGTGATGGATACGCAAATAAGCCCTCGTGCTTCTTGCGCCATAAAGTTGATTTTTTGAGGAGTGGAAAAAATACCTGCCATTACCAAATCGCCCTCATTCTCCCTATCCTCATCGTCCATAATAATAATCATCTCACCTTTTTTAATCGCCTCTATAGCTTCTTTCACGCGTTGTTGATACATTTTTAACCTTTGCATTGCTTTTGGGGCAAATTATATAAAAACAAAATAAATTTCTTTTAGAATCTCTATATTTTAAAAATTGAAGTTAAGGAGATGATGAGAATCTAAAAAGAGATTCTCATCGTTAATATAATATGTGAAACGAAAATGTAAGGAGGCTTAAGCAAGTGTAGCTTTCAGCATCCAAATAGCTTTTTGCAACTCACCTACTTTATCATCAGCATATCCCTGTGTTACATTATCTCCAGCTTTTTCAGCCTCACTTGAAAGATTTTCAAACGCTTTAAGGAAATATTCATAATCAGCAAGGATAGCTTTTAAAACATCTTTTGAAGTAAAACTTGTTTTGCTCTCCTCTTTAATTTTTGCAGCTTTAAGCATATCTGCAAGTGTTACATAGGGCTTTTCACCAATTTGCAATACGCGCTCTGCAACATCATCAAACACATCAGCAAAATTTTCATAAATCTCTTCAGTAGCCTTATGCGTAGGGTGAAAGTCCATACCCTTAACATTCCAATGAAAATTATGCACTTTGACATAAAACACTGCCGCATCAGCTTGAATTTGTTTTAATGTTTCTACAACTTTACTCATAGCTCAATCCTTTATTTTAAAATTTTCCCCGAAGTCTCCAAATATTTTGTATGACTTGTTAAGGAATGTTCGCATTTTAAACCATACAAGTAACTTCTAGGCAAATATTTCATTTTATTTTTCATAAATTATACGCCCCTATCCCTTGACAAATACATACAAAACTCATTATAATTACGCCTCAATTTTTGTTATTGGGGTATCGCCAAGCGGTAAGGCACCTGGTTTTGGTCCAGGCATTCAGAGGTTCGAATCCTTTTACCCCAGCCACTTCTTCAAACTTTAAGTTCTTTCTTGCATTTAGCACTTTAGCGTATTTTGGAAATATCGCGGGATAGAGCAGTCCGGTAGCTCATTGGGCTCATAACCCAAAGGTCGGGGGTTCAAATCCCTCTCCCGCAACCAAACCTTTTTTATTTCTCTAGTGTATATATGCGCTCATAGCTCAGCTGGATAGAGCAACGGCCTTCTAAGCCGTAGGTCAGAGGTTCGAATCCTCTTGGGCGTACCACCCACACTCCACAGACTGCAAAAAAGATAAAAATAAATGAAAATACTTTTTAGATTCTATTCTTAGCCATTTTAGAAACTTATTTACAAAGCTTTAACACTGCTTTTTGCCTACCAAATCTAAGCCAACCCTAAGAATCTCTATTCTACATATCTTAATTTATTGTTGTAATTGACTTGTATTTTTATTGCAGATTCTAAAAAGTGATATAAACTCGCTTAATCCACCCTAAAATGTGCGCCCTTGCTTTCTGTGCGAGTAAGCGCAGATTCTATAATCCTACGCGCCACGAGTAGCCGCAGCCGCAACATACGCCCGATATTAGATTCTAACATCACTTCAATTCCCCCAAGAGCAGAATCTAGCCCACTTTTAGAGCGGATAATTCCCACCTTATCCCACATAATCTCACGCAACACATTCTTAAGCTTCACATCACCTTCTTTCTCTAGCACTTCCTCACACAATGGAAAATGCGCCACCCTCGTGCGTGTAGGATTTTCTACAATATGTTTAGCAACATTTGAGCCAAAGACAAGCCCCTCTAGCAAAGAATTAGACGCAAGGCGATTACCTCCGTGCAGCCCATTGCACGCGCATTCTCCCACTGCATAAAGATTACTCATTCCTTTGACAAGCCCATTTATATCCACAGCAATACCACCCATAGAATAGTGAAACGCCGGTGAAATGGGAATCTTCTCATTAGGAATGTCTAAAAATGTGCTTAAATCACGATAAATATTTGGAAAGCGATTTTTGAATCCTGCCTTATCAAACACGCTCACATCTAAAAACACCTCTTTTTTATGTTTTGTGCAATAGTCCATAATCCCACGCGCCACAATGTCACGCGGTGCTAACTCACCCCGCTCATCATAATCAAACAAAAATCGTTTGCCATCTTCATCGACTATCACACCGCCTTCGCCACGCACCGCCTCGGAGATAAGATATTTACGCGCTTGAGGATTACGCACATAGGCGGTAGGGTGGAATTGGAGCATTTCCATATCCTGCAAGGCGAGATGATGCTCGAGGATAATGCCGTGTATATCGCTACTAATCGTGTAGGCATTTGTATGGTATTTAAACAAACCACCAACGCCACCACTCGCAATAACAATGTGATGTGCGTAGAGATTATGTGTGCCTAGCTTTGTCTGCACACACACGCCATAGCACTTATCCTCTTCGATGAGTAAATCCACCACCTCTGCATTTTTCCACAATGTCGCGCTTAACCTATCGATAAGATGTGTATGGAGATTGCGCCCGGTCGCGTCCCCGCCTGAATGCACGATACGCGCCTTGCTATGTCCTCCCTCCTTAGCATAGAGCAGCGCATTATTACTATCCCTATCAAGCACAAAGCCACTTTCTATAAGCTCATTTAGAATCTTAGGACTCGTGCTTGCGAGCATTTCCACGCATTGCTTATTATTGAGATACCCACCGGCGGAAAGTGTATCTTGCGTGTGCGAAAGCACATCATCATTATCTTTTGCTATGCTTATTCCACCTTGGGCGTAAAAGGTATTGCACTCCCAAGGTTGTGATTTACAGAGGATTAACACCTTAAGATTTTTTGGTAAATGTGCGGCACAATACAGCCCTGCTACTCCTGCACCGATAATAATCGCATCATATTGTCCCATTTTCACTCCTCTTCCTCATAGCTAGGCGTAGGGGTAGAATCTATACTTTGAAAAAGCGTTCGATTTTGTTCCTTTCTTTGTGTTGCCATAGAATCTTGTCCTTGAATCTCTTGCTTCACTTCTTGCGCATCTTTGGTATAAAATGGCTTTGTCTTATAGCCACAGCCACCTAAAAACATAAAAATAAATGTCAAATATGCTAGAATTACCAAATGAAAATAGCCACCATATCTCATATATTCTCCAATCTTGCGCAAGGTTTCCCCTCTCTTGCACACAAAATGCGACAGCAAGACGATATTTCGCGCTTCAAAAATACCTTTCTCACGCCACTTGAAAGGGAGCAGATTCTATTTATTATCGTCAAAAACGACACGCTTCTTTTCGCTTTCAAACACAAGGCGTTGTGTGTAGAATTTAATCATTATAAACATAAACACATAATAGAGAGTTTAAAACAGCACAAAGAGCACTTCCCTGCCCTTGCTCATATCCAAAAAATACACGCCTACACGCCAAGCCATATCCTCGCGCCTCCACCTCCACCAAAGCCGCCCGTGCGATACACCGAGCATTCAAATGGGGAGTTTATCAACCACGCGACAGATAAGATTCTCTACGAAAAATTTGAATCTTTGCGATTAAGCATAAAACGACAATGGGATACCCAAAATGGCGCATAAAATAGATTCACAACATAATTTGGATTTAATGCGCAAACTAGATTCAGAATCTAGGGTAGATTCACAACCTAGCTTAACGCACACACAAGCACAGGACAATCGCTCACATTTGCTTTTTACCCTCACGCATTTACCCACGCATTCAGGCATTTATCAATACTTTGACAAAGATGGGAATCTCCTCTATGTCGGCAAGGCAAAGAATCTCAAAAATCGCATTAAAAGCTACTTTAACATTCATAATCAGCATATCGCACCAAGGTCTAATCTTAGCCCAAGAATCACCATTATGGTATCCCAAATCGCCCAGATTCACACGCTTTTAACCGATAGCGAACAAGACGCACTTATCCTTGAAAATTCGCTTATTAAGAGCCTCAAGCCAAAATATAATATTTTACTGCGCGATGACAAGACTTATCCTTACATTTATATCGATAAATCCTCGCCCTTTCCAAGCTTTGATATTACACGCGCCGTGCTTAAATCGCCCAAGATTCAGTATTTTGGTCCATTTGTTAATGGCGCGAGGGAGCTACTTGAAAGCCTCTATGATGTGCTACCTTTGGTGCAGAAAAAATCCTGCGCAAAAGGCAAAAAAGCGTGTTTGTTTTATGAGATACAAAAATGCCTCGCACCTTGTGAGAACAAAATCTCTACGCAAGAATACACAAATATCGTGGAGCAAGGCATTGCACTGCTTGAAAATAAAAAGGAGTTAATAAAGATTTTGGAATCTAAAATGCAAAATCTCTCTGCCTCATTGCAATTTGAAGAAGCGGCAAAAATGCGCGATAAAATCCATAAAATCACACATATGAAAAATCAATCCATTATCGATATGCGGAGCGGGGATTATGACGCATTTGTCCTTGCCACAGACGAGGATTTAGATTCACAAAAAGGGGTAAAAACGCATATTCTAATGAGCCTCTTTATCCGCAATGGACGCATTGTCTCAAGCGATTTTTCACTTCTGCACCAAGATATACAAGAGGACAACCTGCCCGAGCTCTACACACAAGCACTCCTTAATGCCTACAAAACCGCCCTGCCACTTATGCCAAAGGAGATTCTTATCCCCTATTTTCATTTTGCGGATATTTCATCTTTGCAAACACTTTTACAGAATCAAACCCAAAGTAGCGTGAAAATCACCCAACCACAACGAGGTAAGAAAAAAGATGTGCTTTTGCTCGGGCTCAAAAATGCACAAGAAATTTTAAAACTCCATAAACAAGAGCATAACGAAAATAGCACACTCATAGCGTTACAAAATCTCTGCTCCTTGCGACACACGCCACATAGAATCGAGGTTTTTGATACCTCACATCATAGCGGAATGTATAATGTCGGCGGTATGATTGTGTATGAAAATAATCACTTCTGTCCCGCACAATACCGCCGATATGAGCTAAGCACGAGTGATGAATATACACAAATGCGTGAAATGCTCGAGCGGAGGGCAAAAAGATTTGAATCTAATCCACCGCCGGATTTATGGCTCATCGATGGTGGAAGTGCGCAGATTCACATTGCGCTTGAAGTCCTCAAAAGTGTGGGTGCAAATGTCGATGTGATGGCGATTGCAAAGATGAAGCACAATGCCAAAGCCTATCGCGCCAAAGGCAACGCGCTTGATATATTACGCACACAAAAGGCGGAATTTAAACTGAATACAAACGATAAGAGACTACAATTGTGCCAAAAGCTACGCGATGAGGCACATCGATACGCAATCACTTATCATCAATACAAAAAAACAAAGGATACAAACAAAGTGCAAAGCATAGGCGATAATCAATACAGCAAGGCACAAATCAAGCGACTTTTAGAATTTTTTGGCACTTTTAGCAATATACAAAATGCCTCAAATGAACAGATTCAAAGTGTGCTTAAATCCCGCACTTCATCTCAAAATAGCGCAAAAATTAATTCTAGAAAAAATAGATGAGAATCCTATGAATATATACGATAATGCCCTACACATTTTGCAAGATTGTTTTAACAACACACATTCAATCATAGAGGCAAAAACACAGAGCGAGGGCGCGTTGCTTGAGCTTTTGCAAAAACACAAAGACGCAGAGAATGATATTCGCCTCGCCATTTTGCATTTTTACGATCAATGCGGTTTGGGCGCGTTCGTGCATTATGATAAAAAAGAATTGCATATCATCACGCGCATTAAAAATCAACAGCATAATATTTATGTGCAAAGAATCTGCGATTTTCTCACAAAGCATAAGGCAAAACTTTACGAAAGAGAGCCTTCAAAGGAGGATTTTGAGGAGTTTTTTCAATATGTGGATTCTATACTTGATGTGCAGTGTGAAAGTACAAAGCGAGATTTAATCAAAATCGCCCTAAGGAATGTCTTTGGCATACAACCGCGTGATGCCCTGTTTTTCAAAGACGGCAGTATTAAGCTCAAAAAATTTGATTATGAAATCGTGCAGATTAATAAGGAGGTTCGTGATATTGATGACAAGGCGCATATGTTTATTTTGAGTAACGAGCACAAAACAAGTATTGATAAGGCATTAGAATCTATCAACATACAATCGCTTATTATGCAAAATACATTGCAAATCTTGCAAAATGATATACATCTCGCACAAATTGATGTGCTAGGATTCAATAAAAAATTTCATTTTTTTGCCATACAAAAAATGCGTATTTTTTTAGAATCCTTGCCATTGGGACACATAGATTCTATACAAAAAACGATTTATTGCCTCTCCTTAGTGCAAAAATATGCGTGGGTAATGTTTGAAGTAGTAGCAAAGGAGCTTTTAGATTTATGCGCTAAAGACGACCCTAACGCGCTTAATTTTGTGGGATTCTATAATGGTAGCTCAATCGAGTTAAATAAAAAAATTTACACAAAACCGCTCATTGTTGATAAAAACGGCGACCCTTGGACTCTACCCCTCATCAAAGAAACATTACATAATAAGGCAAGTGTAGAATTTGATATACAAAATCTCCAAATACAAATTAGCAATACGCAAGAGCGCATTTTAAATATCACAAGTAGCCTTGCACAAGAGGAACTCAAACATAAGGTAAATATAGTCAAGGTAGAATCCTGCAACGATACTTTAGAAACCAAAAACAGGGAGTTAAGAATCTTAGTTGATAAGCAAGTGGCAAAAAGCAAGATTGACGCATTGAGCGAGGAGATTAATACAAACATACTCAAAAAATCTAAGGCATTAGGTGAGGTGGAAAATACACAAAAACATATCAACGCACTAAATGAGGAGCATATCGCGCTACTCTCTTTACAAGAAAGACTACAAGGGCAAGTGAGCTATGCACTCAAAAAAAATAAGGATAAGTTTTTGCGATATGATTTATTACTCCGCGCCCTAGCCAATGCGATAGAAAATGCAAAGAATCTTGTATGAGTATCGTGCATTCTTTAATGAATAAAATCTCGTTTAAGGCAAAAACGACAATTTTAGTGTGGATTATCGTTGTAGGTTTTGTGCTTGTGGCGAGTGTGGCACTCCTCGCACTTCTTGGGCTAAAGAGCGAATTTGACACAAATTCTTTAGGAAATCTCTATACGCCTAATAAAAATGCGCAAGAGCAAAATAAAAATAATCAAGATGATATTGCACACTTGTCATATATGTGGATACTCGAACCAAAAGCTCAAAACAAAATTGACAATATGGATTCTCTTATTTTGCATTTACGCAAACAATACGCGCAAACTTTTATGTCAAAAGAATATGATGCCGTAAAGGAGCTTTTGCAAAAACAACAACAGGTGAGAGAATCTGCCAAAATCGCCATTACCAACAATGATATACCCGCCATTTCTGCATTACTCAAAGAGCAGATTATACTTTCAAGCGATATTACATTTTATAATAAAGCCATAACGGATACACTATACAATCACACCTTTGTATTTTTGGTCATTTTTATGTTTATTGTGATTGCGACTATTATCATTCTCGCCCTTTCTATTCGACATTCTATCAATACAAATCACTTGCTATTAGAACAACTCGTAGATTCTAAAACAAAAGAACTTCAAGCACTTAATGCAAACTTGCAAGAATCTATTCAATATGAGGTCGAACAAAATCGTAAGAAAGATTTAATTATGTATCAACAAGCAAGACTTGCTTCTATGGGAGAAATGATACAAAATATCGCACATCAATGGCGACAGCCACTTAACTCCCTCACTATGCTTATACAAAGCTTCAAAAGTAAGGCTATGCAAAATCGCCTTGATGATGACTTTGTGCTTCAACAAACGCAATATGGTATGAAAATCGCCACGGAGATGTCAAACACGATTGAAAATTTCCGCAATTTCTTTCGCCCGGAGGCAAACACCGAACCTTTTGTATTTATCACAAGCATTGAGGATTCAATAGAACTTTTAAAAGAGCGTTTGAAAGAGAATCTTATAAAAATAAATGTAGTGGCAAAAAAAGAGAATCTTAGCATTGATGGCTATCAAAACTCCTTTATGCAGGTGATTTTAATACTTATCAATAATGCGATTGATGCGCTTAAATTAAGGGCTGAAAATGAAAAAGATTTTACAGATTTGTGTATAGAGATTTTGTTAGACAAGGTAGGATATAATATCGTGCTTTGCGTGAGAGATAATGCAGGTGGAATTCGCCTCGAGGATAAATCAAAGGTATTCGAGCCATACTTCACAACCAAGCATAAATCCGTAGGCACAGGCATAGGCTTATATATGGCAGAGCAAATCATTGAACGACAATTTAATGGCACAATAGATGTATCAAACACACAATGGGGGGAGGCATACTTTGGAGCAGAATTCACTATCCACATACCAACACAAGGGGGTAAAGTATGAAATTTGAGGCATTGAGCAATCTCACTATTTTATATGCTGAAGATGATGTAGATACTGCAAACCTCACAACTATGGTACTCGAAGACTATGTGGGGCGACTACTTGTGGCAAAAAACGGGCAGGAGGCACTGAATCTTTTTAGGCTACATAAGGTTGATTTGGTGCTGACAGATATTCTTATGCCAAAAATGAATGGCATCGAACTTATTGATAATATAAGAAGCTCAAGCATACACCCAGATGTTCCTGTTGTCATCACCACCGCACACACAGAGACAAAATATCTGCTTGATGCAATTAGGCTACGTGTAGATGGATATATTTTAAAGCCTATCAACATAGAGGAATTACTCCAAGCCATACACAAGGCTATATTGCCATTTTTACAAGCCGATGAAATCGCTTCAAAGAATCTCCTTATTAACGCCATTTCCACCTTTGTGGGTGGCAAAAAAATTGCCATTATTGAATTTTTATTGGCAAATTGCGATGAGGACAATATCTTTTATGGCTCATATGAAAACATTATCGCTCATCTCAATGTCAGCAAACCCACGATTGTAAAGACTTTTAAGCAACTCATTGATACCGGAATTCTCATCAAAATTAAAAACAAAGTCTATAAAATCCATCCAGATTTGGATAAAAATATAAAAAATAATATCTCTTAAAAAGTGCAACCTCTTGACACGCAAGGAAGTTTTATATAGAATCAGCACTCTGTTTTACTCGACAAGAGACTTCTTTAAATGCGAGAATCTCTGCAGATTCTATACCTTAAACTTCTTTTAAGATCTTCATTTTTGACTAAGGAATTTTATGGCAGATAATAAACGAACTCACACACCGGTTGAAGGTTATCAACTCGATGAATTACGCACAAAGGGCATAAAGCAGCTCATCGGCATTGCCGAGGAAGTAGGAGTAGAGAATCCTAGCGACTACCGCAGACAGGATTTGATTTTTGAGATATTAAAAGCTCAAGTCAATCAAGGTGGTTACATACTCTTTTCGGGTATTTTGGAAATCACAAACGAGGGTTATGGATTTTTACGCGCACTGACTGAAAGCTTAGCAGATAGTCAAAATGATACTTATGTGTCACAATCACAAATCCGCCGATTTGCCTTGCGCAATGGCGATATTGTAACCGGGCAGGTGCGCCCACCAAAAGACCAAGAGCGCTATTATGCCCTATTGAGAATCGAGGCAATTAACTATATGTCGCTTGAGGAGATCAAGAATCGTCCGCTTTTTGATAACCTCACTCCGCTTTTTCCGCAAACACAACTTAAGCTTGAATACGAGCAAGGCAAGGTTACCGGCAGAATGCTAGATTTGTTTAGTCCTATCGGCAAAGGACAGCGCGCACTTATTGTTGCTCCTCCGCGTACAGGTAAAACGGAACTGATGAAAGAACTTGCCCACGGCATTGCAAAAAATCACCCAGAAGTGGAACTTATGGTGCTTCTAGTCGATGAGCGTCCAGAGGAAGTTACCGATATGGAACGCAGTGTGAAGGGGCAGGTCTTTAGCTCCACATTTGATATGCCAGCAACAAATCATATTCGTGTAGCTGATCTGGTGATAGAAAGCGCGAAGCGGAAGGTGGAAATGGGTAAAGATGTGGTGATACTCCTTGATTCTATTACACGCCTCGCTCGTGCATATAATGCTGCTACTCCCTCGAGTGGCAAGGTGCTAAGCGGAGGTGTAGATGCAAATGCCTTACATAAGCCCAAACGTTTTTTTGGTGCGGCGCGTAATATCGAGCAAGGTGGAAGCCTCACAATTATTGCTACTGCACTTATTGAAACGGGCTCGAGAATGGACGAAGTCATTTTTGAGGAGTTTAAGGGCACAGGTAATAGTGAAATTGTCCTTGCGCGTTCAATCGCTGACCGCAGAATCTACCCAGCCTTTGATGTATTAAAGAGTGGCACACGCAAAGATGATTTACTACTTGGCAAAGATAATCTTACAAAAGTGTGGATGCTCCGCAATGTAATGCACACAATGGACGACATAGAAGCCCTCACTTTTATCTACTCCAAAATGAAGCAAACACGCGATAATGAAGAGTTTTTAAATATGATGAATGCACAGGAATAACGAAATCTTGCAAGTTTCTAAAGTTATTTAATAAGGAGAAGTGGAGTGAGAGCAGGGGTTTTTGATAGTGGCGTGGGTGGCTTGAGTGTGTTAAAAAGCCTTATCAACGCGAAATTTTTTGATGAAATTATTTATTATGGCGATACTGCGCGTGTGCCTTATGGTGTGAAAGATAAGCAAACTATCGTGCGCTTTTCACTCGAAGCCCTTGATTTTTTTGCTCCGCATAATATTGATATCCTCATTGTCGCGTGCAACACCGTGAGTGCCTATGCACTCAAAGAAATGCAGGCAAAGAGCAAGATTCCAATTGTTGGCGTGATTGAACCAGGCGTATTAGCCGTGCAAAACAAGCTCACACACACAGATTCACAAATCCTAGTCATTGCCACACGCGCGACAATCAATTCTGGCGAATATGAAGTAAGGCTACGCAAAATTGGGTTTTGGAATCTTAAAAGTTTAGCCACCGGGCTTTTTGTGCCTATGGTGGAGGAGGGAATTTTAGAAGGTGTAGTGCTTGAAAGTGTGTTTGAACATTATTTTAGTCAAATCACAACGCCACCAAAGGCTATTATTCTAGGTTGCACGCACTTTCCCCTTATCGCACCCGCCTTAAGTGCGTATTTCAAGCACCAAAGCATACTTATCCATTCAGGTGAAGCAATTGTAGAATATTTACAATCTCATCTCAACCTTACTTCTCAAGGCGATTTGAAATCCCTGCAATTTTATGCGAGTGAAAACCCCGCTATGCTTACCAAAATTGCACAAAAATGGTTAAATTAACCAAAAAAAGCAAACTTTCTTACATCACGCTTATTATACATTAAAGAATAAAGTATAATTTGTAAATGCTTCTTCTCATAGAGAAAAATTAATGCTGATATTTGCACTTCTCCCCAACACAACCAATTACCAAGCACAACAGAAACATAAAAAATCATAAGCAATAAATGATAATAATAAAAAATACCTAAGAAGTAGTAAAAGCAGATTTCCCTATCCCTGCATCGACCTACATTCCCACACTTGAAAAGTGCAGTATCATCGGCGAAGAGAAGCTTAACTGCCAGGTTCGGAATGGAGCTGGGTGTTGCCTTCTCTCTATAGACACAAGAAAAAGGGAAATAAAGATAAGATAGGCTAGATTCTAAAAACTTTAAGAATCTAAGGCTTAAAGTCTAAAGCATTAACTCTCTAAAAAGCTTATGCCTTTAGCCTCATTACCCTAGCAAGCAATAAGCCCCTTCTAGACAATCTCTTGTTTATTAGTTTATTCATAAGCTAAGATGCTAAGCTTGTAAAGCTTAGAGACTTAACATTTTTCTTGCCTAGTCTCTTTATTATTCTTTTTATGCAATGTTTTTAAATCATAAGATGTAAAGCTATCATTGCATTAAGCTCTGCTTATCCTTATTTCCATTTTTCTTTACGACTTGCTTTAAAGTAAAGAGAGAAATTATAATATTTGCTGTTTTATACTCTCTTTTTAGATTCTAAACATTGCTAGAATCCTTCAAAGCTCGCTTTATGTAAAGTATTGTAAAGCCTTAGTAATCTCTACAACCACGCTTTTATCTTATGTTTAGAATCTCATCTCTTTAAGACTTAAGACTCCCATACACTCAATAAGGCAGTATCTTAGAAAAAAGCCAAACGGTCTATTAGTAGTAGTCAGCTAAACACATTACTATGCTTACACATCTACCCTATCAAGCAGCTAGTCTTGCTGCGACCTTCAGGGAAAGTTCATCTTGGAGTTGGCTTCCCGCTTAGATGCTTTCAGCGGTTATCACATCCACGCGTAGCTACCCAGCGATGCTCTTGGCAGAACAACTGGTACACCAGTGGCGTGTCCATCCCGGTCCTCTCGTACTAGGGACAGCTCTCCTCAACTTTCCTACGCCCACGGCAGATAGGGACCGAACTGTCTCACGACGTTCTGAACCCAGCTCGCGTACCGCTTTAAATGGCGAACAGCCATACCCTTGGGACCTGCTCCAGCCCCAGGATGCGATGAGCCGACATCGAGGTGCCAAACCTCCCCGTCGATGTGAGCTCTTGGGGGAGATCAGCCTGTTATCCCCGGGGTACCTTTTATCCTTTGAGCGATGACCCTTCCACACAGAATCACCGGATCACTATGACCGACTTTCGTCTCTGCTTGACTTGTTTGTCTTGCAGTCAGGCTGGCTTATGCCATTACACTCTTCTTGCGATTTCCAACCGCAATGAGCCAACCTTTGTAAGCCTCCGTTACTTTTTAGGAGGCGACCGCCCCAGTCAAACTACCCACCAGGCATTGTCCTACTTGAGGATAACTCAAGCTAGTTAGCAGACAGAAACATTAAGGGTGGTATCTCAACGATGGCTCTATCTCCACCAGAGTGAAGACTTCAAAGCCTCCCACCTATCCTGCGCATAATGCTCCCATCGGCAGTGCCAAGCTGTAGTAAAGGTCCACGGGGTCTTTCCGTCTTGCCGCGGGTAGGAGGAATTTTCACCTCCACTACAATTTCACTGAATCCCTGGTTGAGACAGCTCCCATCTCGTTACGCCATTCATGCAGGTCGGTATTTAACCGACAAGGAATTTCGCTACCTTAGGACCGTTATAGTTACGGCCGCCGTTTACTCGGGCTTCAATTCAACGCTTCGCATTGCTGCTAACGGATCCTCTTAACCTTCGAGCACCGGGCAGGCGTCACACCTTATACTTCCTCTTACGAGTTTGCAAAGTGCTGTGTTTTTGGTAAACAGTCGGGAGGGACTCTTTGCTGAGACCACATTGCTGTGGCACACCTTATCGCGAACTTACGGTGCTAGTTTGCAGAGTTCCTTAACCAGAGTTCTTTCACGCGCCTTAGAATACTCATCTCATCTACCTGTGTCGGTTTGCGGTACGGGCAACATAAGCTAAACTTAGAGGCTTTTCTTGGCACGACGGCGTCAGTAGCACTCCAATTGATCCGAAGATCGCTTGAAGCTATTGGAGTTTCAAATACAGAGGCGGATTTGCCAATCCTCCAATCTACACTCTTAAGTTAGCACTTCCATCAGCTAACGCTACTTAGCCCTATGCGTCCCCCCATCGCACACTTATGTTGGTATGGGAATATTAACCCATTTGCCATCGACTACCCCTTTCGGACTTGTCTTAGGACCCGACTAACCCTACGATGACGAGCATCGCGTAGGAAACCTTAGATTTTCGGCGAAGTGGATTCTCACCACTTTTATCGCTACTCATTCCTGCATGCTCACTTCGCATCGCTCCAGCACTCCTTACCGGTATGCCTTCAACGCTGATACGAACGCTCTTCTACCACTGTGCATCAGCACAATCTACAACTTCGGTGTCTATCTTAGCCCCGTTATATTTTCTGCGCAAAATCACTAGACCAGTGAGCTGTTACGCTTTCTTTAAAGGATGGCTGCTTCTAAGCCAACCTCCTGGTTGTCTAAGTAACTTCACATCATTTTCCACTTAGAATAGAACTTTGGGACCTTAGTTGGTAGTCTGGGTTGTTTCCCTCTTGACGATTGATTTTATCACCCACCGCCTGACTCCCAAGATACGGTAATAGGTATTCGTAGTTTGACAGGGGTTGGTACCGCGGTGAGCAGCCCTAGCCCAATCAGAGCTCTACCCCCTATTACTATCACTTGAGGCTATACCTAAATATATTTCGAAGAGAACCAGCTATCACCAAGTTTGTTTGGCCTTTCACCCCTATCCACAGCTCATCCCAGCCCGTTTCAATGGGCACGAGTTCAGTCCTCCATAAGCTATTACACTTACTTCAACTTGGCCATGGATAGATCACTTGGCTTCGGGTCTGCAGCATCTGACTAAACGCCCTTTCAGACTCGCTTTCGCTACGGCTTCGCGTTTGCTTAACCTCGCCAGATACCACAACTCGCAGGATCATTATGCAAAAGGCAGTCCATCACCCTGATAAATCATAGGGCTCTGAATGATTGTAGGCAAATGGTTTCAGGTTCTATTTCACTCCGCTCACTGCGGTTCTTTTCACCTTTCCCTCACGGTACTTGTTCGCTATCGGTGTGATAGGAGTATTTAGGGTTGGAGAGTGGTCTCCCCTGCTTCAGCCCGGATTTCACGTGTCCTGACCTACTCTGGATACTGCTACCTAGCAATCTCTTTTCGCATACGGGACTATCACCCTCTATGATTATCCTTTCCAGAATATTCTGCTAAAAGATTGCAGTGGATATTGCAGTCCTCAACCCCCAATGCAAGCATTGGGTTTGCCCTCTTCCCCGTTCGCTCGCCGCTACTAAGAGAATCTCGTTTGATTTCTTTTCCTCTAGCTACTGAGATGTTTCACTTCGCTAGGTTCGCTCCATTAAAGGTAATACCTATCTCTAGGTATTGGGTTGCCCCATTCGGAAATCTACGGATCAAAGCTTCTTGACAGCTCCCCGTAGCTTATCGCAGTCTAGTACGTCCTTCATCGCCTCTATCACCCAAGGCATCCACCATTTGCCCTTACAAGCTTTTACTTCTAAGGATACTGCCTTATTGAATGTATGACAAACAATAAAACAATATATCGCGTAATTGTAGTTAATTACTATTTTAGGCTTTAACAATAAGTTTTCAAATAACACTTAGACTAAAGTCTAATGCAAAGTTTAAGAACCTTTTTGCTTCTGCTTAATTCCTTGTTTCTAAGCTTACAAGCTTTAAGCCTTGCATTAAACTTTTTTGTCTCTCATCATCACACAATCGCATACATAAAGCTAAATATGAAAGATAAATCCTTAGATTCTATAACTTCATAAAAAACTTATGCAATCTCTGTATAAGACTTTATGGATTTATATCAATCTCTCACATTGCAACTTAAGATTCTACAAGTGGTGGAGAATAGCGGGATCGAACCGCTGACCTCCTGCGTGCAAAGCAGGCGCTCTCCCAGCTGAGCTAATTCCCCAAGAGAACTATTAAATTAGAATCTAATCTCTCTAATAGTTTGATAATTTTAAAATTAGTTATCTTTGATGAAAAAGTGCTGATTTTATTGTCTTTGAAAGGGATTACCAAGTAAGTAATGACTAAAAAAACAATGAGGAATCAGTGCTTTATCGCAAAAAGAACAATTTTGGTGGGCTTAGGAGGACTTGAACCTCCGACCTCACCCTTATCAGGGGTGCGCTCTAACCACCTGAGCTATAAGCCCCTTAAGCTTACTATTTAAACTGCTATTTTGGAGATCCCTGAAAACTAAGCAAGTCCATTGAGTATTTTATTCTCTCTTCAAATACAGAGTTGGTTAAAACAAGCGAATGTTTTAACATATCTCTAGAAAGGAGGTGATCCAACCGCAGGTTCACCTACGGTTACCTTGTTACGACTTCACCCCAGTCGCTGCATCCGCCGTGGGCGGTAACCAATTTAGTATCCCGACTTAAGGCGAATACAACTCCCATGGTGTGACGGGCGGTGAGTACAAGACCCGGGAACGTATTCACCGCAACATTGCTGATTTGCGATTACTAGCGATTCCAGCTTCATGTAGTCGAGTTGCAGACTACAATCCGAACTGAGAGACATTTTAGAGATTTGCTCCACCTCGCGGTATTGCTCCTCATTGTATGCCCCATTGTAGCACGTGTGTAGCCCTAGGCGTAAGGGCCATGATGACTTGACGTCGTCCTCACCTTCCTCCTCCTTACGAAGGCAGTCTCCTTAGAGTGCTCAGCCGAGCTGCTAGCAACTAAGGACGAGGGTTGCGCTCGTTGCGGGACTTAACCCAACATCTCACGACACGAGCTGACGACAGCCGTGCAGCACCTGTTTTCAAGCTCCCCGAAGGGCACTCCCATATCTCTATAGGATTCTATCAATGTCAAGCCTAGGTAAGGTTCTTCGCGTATCTTCGAATTAAACCACATGCTCCACCGCTTGTGCGGGTCCCCGTCTATTCCTTTGAGTTTTAATCTTGCGACCGTACTCCCCAGGCGGAATGCTTAATGCGTTAGCTGCATTACTGCCCTGACAAGCAGGGCAACAACTAGCATTCATCGTTTAGGGCGTGGACTACCAGGGTATCTAATCCTGTTTGCTCCCCACGCTTTCGTGCATGAGCGTCAGTAATGTTCCAGTAGGTCGCCTTCGCAATGAGTATTCCTCTTGATCTCTACGGATTTTACCCCTACACCAAGAATTCCACCTACCTCTCCCATACTCTAGAGTGATAGTTTCAAATGCAGTTCTGTAGTTAAGCTACAGGATTTCACATCTGACTTACCACCCCGCCTGCGCACTCTTTACGCCCAGTGATTCCGAGTAACGCTTGCACCCTCCGTATTACCGCGGCTGCTGGCACGGAGTTAGCCGGTGCTTATTCGTGAGATACCGTCATAATCTTCTCTCACAAAAGGAGTTTACAATCCTAAAACCTTCATCCTCCACGCGGCGTTGCTGCTTCAGGGTTTCCCCCATTGAGCAATATTCCCTACTGCTGCCTCCCGTAGGAGTCTGGACCGTGTCTCAGTTCCAGTGTGTCCGATCACCCTCTCAGGCCGGATACCCGTCATAGCCTTGGTGAGCCATTACCTCACCAACAAGCTGATAGGACATAGGCTGATCCTTTAGCGGAGACTCTTAAATATACCCCTAGAATATCTTTAAATTCAAAAAATTCATCGTGTTTGAATGCGTCAAATTGTTTTGACTTATTTTTATAAGCCTTCTACAATTTTCCTTTTCACTCACGCGACTTCTTGTTTTAAAAATACTCTAGGAGCATATTTAAGAGTCCCTTTCCCCCGTAGGGAGTATCCAGTATTAATCACCGTTTCCAGTGGCTATCCCAGACTAAAGGGCACATAACCTATGCATTACTCACCCGTGCGCCACTAATCCACTTCTAGCAAGCTAAAAGCTTCATCGTTCGACTTGCATGTATTAGGCACGCCGCCAGCGTTCACTCTGAGCCAGGATCAAACTCTCCATAAAATGCTTCACATTAATCACTAAATAAATGTGATTGCTTTGATAAGTTTGTCCTTCATCTCTTAGTGTTTCTTTATCACAAAGACTAGAGTTTATAGATTCTATTATGCTATTTTTGCTTTATTAAAGTAAAAATAGATTCTAAAATCTCTCAAAGTCATATTTGAGTTATTAAGAATTGAACTAAGAAATACAAGTTTTTATTGTCTTTACTCTTATTAAAAGATTAAGAAATAAAATACTTCATTTTCTTGCTTAGATGTCAAAGATCATACCAAATATAACCAGCAAAAACAGCTTTAAGCTCATCTTAAAAGCTAATGCAAACATTGATTATATTGATAAAGAACAACCATAAGAAATAACCCTTAGTATCTTTGATGCAGTTTTTAAACATAAGTCTATGCTCTCAATGTTTATGATAAACAAAAAAGCTCATACATTTGCTAAACCTACAAGAAGAGACAGAAGCTCAATCAAATGGGAGTGAAATATTACAAAAGCGAGGCTTAAAGTGGGCTTAATAAACAATGTGAATTGATAAAAAACTAATGCATTATGCCATCAATTCTTATTTCACCACTTTTTCCTCGCTTATCTCCTTGCCAATCCTCCCTGTCATAGATGCTTCCCTTGACGTGATAGATATGATTTAAAATCCACTCATTCTCTTTGTAAAAACTCAAATCCCAATGGGCAGGAATAGTGCTAATCACAGAGCGATTTTTGAGGTAGTTTTCAAGTATGTGTGGAGGCACATTTATACAACCTTGCGGAAGATTGGCACACAATATACTCGCCATATCATAATTTATCATCAATCCAGAATCAATCCTCACATCACCACAATATATAAAATCTTTAAAGAGCAAAAGCGTATCTGGTTGCACTTCATTAATCTGGTTATCACGAGAAATACCAATACTATCAAAACCTCTATGATCGCTTATGATAAAATTGCGTATTATCATAATATCTCCTCACTCTTTAGCCATTCCAAATATTCGCCGAGATATAAAAGTGCGCATACCTCACTATCATAATGCCTATCGTAGTCGATTATACTTCTCGCATTAGCAAATCTCATTTGTTGCTAAGGTAGATGCGTTATCAAAGAATGTAAATATTTATAAAGTAGGATTTTGCAGGATAAAATGATCTTATAGAACCATAATCACTCACAAAAACAAAAGTATTAAACACACCCCACAAAGTATGCACATAGTCTCTAATGCCTCCGGCGTCAAATTGCGACATATCACTACTATACACACCAAGTGGTGCATAAACGCAAAGATGGAGATATTTCTATAAAGTGTATAAGTTTTAGAATCTAAGTCTTTATGAGGTAAAAAAATGAAACAATATGCAAACGAAGTTTTGATAAAAAAGAATAAATAAAAGAGGATTCTACATAAGAGGTGTTATACCCCCCCCCCCCGCACTATTTTAAATTTATCTTTTTTTATACATCACCCTTTTTATTAAGACTTTCTTTAAGTAAAATTCTATTTTCTACTCGCCCAAAAACCAATCACAACGCGCAATGCGCTTCACTTCGCCCTTAAACAAAATATGTGAATCTACCCCCAAGCTCAACCACAAAGTTTCTTTGCTCGGTGGGATAAGCACTGCCTTGTTTTCACACAAGCCATTTCTTAACGCCAAAACAAAAGCCGCAGCGGCTCCCGTGCCACACGCAAGGGTAATATCCTCAACTCCGCGCTCATAAGTCATATATTCTATACGCTCCGCCCCCACACACACAAGGGTAATGTTCGCATTATATTTCACGCGTAAATCCCTTAGGATAGTATCTCGCTTTGTCGGTAGGGCATTTTCACATTCCACAAATCCCACCAAGTGAGGCACACCGGTATCAAGCAAACTCCACGAATCCACACCATAGGGATTAGATTCTATAATATGCTCCTGTATAAGCGTATATACGCCCAAATCGCTTTGCACGAGCGTTGTATCATCTTTATCTAGCTCAATACCAATCAGTCCCACCTCACTCAAAAAACAATGGGTTCTAGGAGCAATGCCCTCTGTGTATGCGTAATGCCCCACACTTCTGCTTGCATTCCCACACATTTTGGCTCTTGAGCCATCAGCATTATAAAATTCCCATTCATACGCATAATCCACATTTTTTGCAGGAATAAGCACTACCATACCATCAGCACCTATGCCATTATGCCGCTCACACACGCGTCTCGCAAGAGAAGCGCGCGTGCCATTATCACACACATCAGTGTGAAAGACAAGGAAATCATTACCACTACTGCTATATTTGATAAACTGCATACTGCCTCTTTAAGAATCTTTATTTTGGAAGAGAATTAATATAGGATTCTATGCGTTGCTGCAAAGCACGCAGAGTCCCGTCATTACCGATAATATCATCAGCCAAACGACATTTTTCCTCAATAGACATTTGCGCCTCTAGACGCATTTTTGCTTCTTCAAGAGTGAGATTATCGCGCTGCACAACGCGTTCAATCGCTTCTTTTACTGGAGTATAGACTACAAGTGATCGCGCCACAGGATAAGCCTCCTTGCCGCCCACTTCAAAAAACAAAGGAATATCTAAAAAATACCATACGCCCTTTTTTTCAAGTTCTTTGGCTTGGGCAAGTATCTCTTGGTAAATATATGGGTGCAAAATAGACTCTAATTTTTCGCGCTCTTTGGGAGAGGCAAAGATAATTGCCCCGAGTTTTTTACGCTCAATGACACCATTTTTATTAGTAATCCCCTCTCCAAAAGCCTCTATAACTTCCGCACTATGCTTTTCAAGCATTTGATGAGAAATTGTGTCAGCACAAATACTCTTGTATCCATAAAGCGCAAGAAAATTAACCAAAGTGCTCTTACCGCTTCCTATCGAACCTGTAAGAGCAATCGCGTGTTTTAACTCCATATATTCAACCTAAAACTTAGCAATATGCTGAATTTTTTCAAATAAAAAATTAGGAAGAGTAAAAGCATTCTCGTGTATATGAGCATTATAATATTGTAATTGTGGAAGAAGGTCTATCTTTTGAAGAAGCATATCTGCCAAAGGATGAAAGGCTTTGGATGCAAAAATATAGCTTTTATCACTCAAAATGCTCAAGCTAGGGAAAAATGGCATTATGATATTGAAAAAATCCGTGCAGTCGCTCACTTTCTGTATGAATAAATCCTCCTCAAGCAATGGGTGATGATTGCGAACAATAAGAATCCCTCGCTCACCTAGCATACGAAAAAAACCATCAATTTGATGCTTTGAAGCGATCAAATCGGCAATGATTACATCATACTTTTTCACATCTAAATCTATCACTTGGCTAAAAAGTTTAAAATGTGAATTATTCATCACTTGATGAAAATGTGGCAAAAAACTCATAAAAGAATCTAGGCTTTTCTTATCGCCCTGCACACAATCCACGCTTACATCGTGCTTCAAACACTCATAGGCAATCTCGAGATTAAAGCTATCAAAAAGCAAAATATTCTTTGGATTAGGCAATACACATAGTGGGAGATGAGCTAATAACTCGGATTCTATAAAAAGATATTTTTGCAACATAAGATGAGTTTGGTTTATCATCGCCACTTCATCAAAATCAACACTCTTAAAAATCTCCACAATATGCGTGCTACGCGCGTCTAGAATCTTCGTATCAATAGTGTATTCCTGCCGAAAATTTGGTGTGAGCTGACGAGTAATCCACATTTTAACCTCTTAAAAAATAACCAAACATCATAAAAATAAAAAACTGAAATCAAATAATGAAAGAAACCCCCCTGCAGGGGCTTATGGCACATAAAGATATAAGATGCTCTGCTGTGTTCCCACCCTGAAGCGTTGTCCCATAAATCTATTGCATAAGTCTGCAAGGAAGCGGAGGAATTATACCATTTGAGACTTAAAAGTGATTGAAACTAAACATCACTTGGCTTCTTAGGATAGCAGAAGCGATATCCCCTGCGGCGCACCGTTTCTATCGTGCCGATATTGAGAGGTTTATCCATTTTTTGACGAATCTGATTGATTGCTACTTCAATAACATTTGGCGTTACAAGCTCTGGCTCTTCCCAAATTGCATCAAGTAGTTGCTCTTTAGAAACAATTTGGTCACGATGACGCGCAAGATGAGTAAGCACCTCAAAAGGCTTACCTTTAACTTCAATTTCCTGCCCTTTGTAAGTGATTTTTTCCTCATCAGGATTAATAACTAAATCCTCGATTTCAATCACGCTAGAACCCCAGAAACGTAATCTCGCTTGGATTCTTGTCAAAAGCACTTGCATATTAAATGGCTTCGCTACAAAGTCGTCTGCACCATCCTTAAAAGCTCGAATCTCGTTGTCTGCTGCAATCTTATTAGAGATTACAAGCACAGGTGTACGTGGAGACTTATCCTTTACTTGCGAGACAATATCGAGCCCACAGCCATCGGGCAAATCCCAATCTGCTAACACTAAATCATAGTTACGAATACTAATATAATACTCACCATCTTTTAGATTTTCCGCGACATCAGTTTGATAGCTGCGCTCATTCAACGCCTCTGTTATATTTTTACATAAAGTTGGATCATCTTCAATCACCAAGATTCTCATTTTTCTTCCTCTCAATCTTAAATTTAGCTTCGATTATAGCATATATTATAAAAAAATCTTGCCAATTACAAAATTTCTTGTACTTGAAGTAGCAAATAAATACTTTTTTAACCAAAAGAGACTATCTCTAGCTGTGTAACGCTTGAGTGCGTCATTGTTGTCTGTTGGGTGGTTTAGCCCCTCGTCCATCGTGTAAAATACTTCATACCCTATGCTTTTTGCACTGCGGAGCAAACCTTGATTGTAGCTACCATCAGGCCAAGCCAAATGCTTTGTATCCACATCAAGCCGTTCTTTAATCAAGCGCCTTGAGAGCTCAAAATCCTCGTGCCAAGTCATAGGTGAAGTAGCATTTGAAAATTGATAAGTATGCGTCATCGATCCCATACTAAAAACATCTTTCATTGCTCTAATCTCGTCCCAATTACACATAACGCCCCTTGCATTATCTAAAAGTGCGTTTTTGCACTCATTGTGTGGAATCTGCACATAATCCCGCTCGAGTCTTGAAGCTTCATCTACCCATTCTGTTACGACAAATAGCCCCGCCTTGAGATTGTATTTTTTTAGAATCTCATAAGCATTCATATAAATATCTCGCCACGCAATATCAAAAGTAAGCAAGATACATTTTTTATTTATCACCTCGCCGTCTTTTTTATATAAAAGCAAGTCATCAAAGCCCAAAAATTGATACGATTTACTCTGCAAATATCGAACCTGCTTTTCAAATACACTAGGTGAAACACTATAAGAATCCTGCATATCACGGATATGATTGTATCGAAGTATAGGAATACACATCATAGATAATTCACCAATGACATTTGATTGATACGACTTGTCGAAGCAAGCACTGCATTATAATTTGTGGTAAGATTCGAAAAGCGATTGTAAGTATCGGCAATATCCGTGCCAATCACATCACTCTTTACAGATTCTATTTGCACACGCAAAATCTCATTCCTCCTTATTACATTTTCAAAACTGCGTCCATGTGAGCCATTAAGCGCAATCATTTTTTCAATATGGTCGCTTAAATGTCCAAAAAGCTCAATGCCATTTTGAATCCCTTTATTACGCATTTGGTCGGTATATTCTTCACCATACGCATCTGGGCGATACACACCAGAGCGCACCGCCTGAATGATTTCATCTACAGAATTGAAAAAATCAACATCTGGCTGGTCAATAATAAGTGCATTATTTGCATTAAAAGTAAGCGAGGCACGATAATCGCGTATGCCTTGCTCACTAAAATCATTACTGCTTTTATCATAAATCATAAATTTCATACGCGAAACCGAACGCATTTCATCGCTAATCTCTATGCGTCCGTCCTTGCTAAGATACACGCTCACACGCCCATTTGTATGGTTGAGAAGCACCTCGTAAGCATTCTTTCCTGCCTGTGTGGGTGTATCGTTTTGCACCTGCACATTTTGATAATCACTCATTGGTTTATTACTATAATTTAATGCTATGCTTATCATATCAAGCAACTGGCGATAAGTTACATCATCGGGTTTGCTGATAGTTACCGCCGGTGGTTCATCGTGCGGATTATAAAATGGTATAAAAAATTCAGCTTGAGACTCAGGATTTGTAATATCAAAGTCCGCATTTGGCAACACAAGATAGCTCCCTTTGTCGTGAAACTCAATACGCGCTTGAAGTGGGATTCCATTGTGGTCCTCTAAATCAAGATAATAAGTCTGTCCTTTAAGGCTGCCTCCCGCAACTTCTGCGAGTTTTGTCTCATCGGTTGCATAGCCCATACCACTTGCTAGAATCTGCGATACATTAGAAATGAGCTTAGAGCCTTGATTTTCAAAACTCACTCTATCATATTCTGTGCGATAATCACTCCTTAAGCCCTTAGTCTCCATTCCCAAGTCATTTAAAGTAGTAAGTGAGAGTGAGAATCCGCTCGGTCCATTAAATGGTGGATTCATTAAATCCCTATCTTTGTGCGTTACATTCATATCTTTAAAAACTAGCTCACCGCGTATAATTTCGCCCTCTAATTTACCACCAAAATGATTCTTTACCATAGCAAGTAAGTCCTGCACTTCTAAATCATCATCGACATTCACACTTAGTGCCTCAATAGGCTCTTCATTGATACTACCATCATCATTATTTGGACGCGTGCCACCAATTACAAGCGTTTTCACATCTTCGTGCAACACATCCTTAAGTTTTGTGTTGAGTGTAGCCGGAAAATTATCCTTTGTGAGCAAGGTTGAAGGAAAAGTAAGCTCTCTGTGGTCGTAATTGCTCTTAATTGCTTTCATACTGCTTTGCGAAAATTGCCCCATAAAATGGCTTTTTTGAAAACTACTCACACGCGCCCCAAGCGCAGGTAAATCATCAAGATTCTCTACATCGGTATCGCTTGAGATAAGATGAAAGTCCAAATTTGCATTGCCGGGCTTGAGATTTTTTATCTCAATCTCTCCCCAAAAATTCAAGCTCACATCGACAACTTTATTCTTGCTTGTGTTGCCATACTCCTTGCCAATTCTATCGAGCAAATCCTGCACCTTTGTGGCATTTCTCTCGTTCTTGTAACCTACATCAAATTCAAACTTGCTTTTAAAGCTCGTGCCATCTGGGCGCACCCCCCGTAAATAAAAATACTCCTTGCCATTGTTGCTTGTATCATTATCATTATCCCCTATCAAGTCGCGCAGGGTATCGGTCGCCTTGATATAAATCTCCTCGGGTATATCCCCTCGCCGGATTCTATCCATAATGTCGTTGTTAAGCTTTGTTTGATTAAATTTGCGGATATTGCTCGTAATACTCTTATGATAGTCTGAATCTCGCCCGAAAAACAGCTCCTCACCGGTGATATTATAAGGTATGAGATTGTTATTACTCACGAGTGCCTCAAGTCTGTCATTATTGCCCTTATAGGTGCCATCTGGCTCAAATGGGCGAATTTTTACATTGCTTCCTGCAAAGAGAAACTCCCCGCCAATCGCGGTATTTGCAATATTTATCATATGCTCTTTGAGTTTTTCTAAGTCCCTTGCAATCGCCTCACGCGAAGTCGGCGAGTGAATATCGTTTGCCGCTTGAAGAAGCTTTGTGTTAAACTGCTCTGCAGTAATTGAAAGCTCGGAGAGAGCTTTATCAGTGTTGAGCGTGGCGGTGTGAGCATCATTACTCACATCAATCCCCTGATCCAAATTGATTTTTTCATACTCAAGCTTTAGATTTTGATTAAACACGCTACTATCTTGGTATCCATACTGAATCTTTAGCCCAGAAGCAATTTTTGTATTCATATCCATAAGCTTACTTTGCATCGTGCCTTGATAGTAATTCATTTGGTTGTATTTCGTGCCAAATGTAACCCTCATCGCTCTTCCTTAATGTTTATTTTCCCAAATACAGAATCTTTTCTATATCGGTTTTTTAAGCAAAAACAATACCCTACGAGCATACTTTTTACTTTTTCATACATTTTTGCTCTTTTTAATCGTGCGAGCAAGATTCTAGAATCTCCGCAAATTCTAGCCAAATCTTTTTGTTGCAGACTATGCGGAGAGATTCTAAAAACGCTTTGATATTTTTTCATTTCAGAATCCCATATTTTGAAATAAACGTGGCAAGATACATCTTAAATTTTAACGCTCAATCTCAAGCGTCTCTTCTTGCTGCTCGTAGATAATCTTACTCTTATCCCATTCAAAGTCCCCTGCCCTCTTTGTGTTCCCCGCCTTTGAATTCTCTACACCCTTTTGCTTACCACTTGGAATCTGTGCTGTGCCCTTGATTTTTGCGACATTGCTTGATGTATCCCCTTTTTTATCCTTTTGTGTTTTGCTATATATTGTTGTTTGTGCACCACCAAAGTGGCTTGTGGTGCTTTCATAACCACTTTTTTTTCCGCCCATAACATCAGCTTCATTTTTGCCGAGCAGCTCTTTTGGGATAGGAAGACGCTTGATTGAGCCATTGGACTGAATCTCCATAATACCAAGCAATACACCCCTTTTATGATCTATCATCAATGTTTGGTTAGGTTTGAGATTTAACTCTATCCGTGCAATCGTCTCAAAATCAAGTATCATATTGTCCGCCCACATCGCTACTGCACTTGCAATTATGCCCGCTAAAACACTTTTTATACGCATTTTTACTCCCTGCGATTTAAACTTTGGTGTTAGAATTATAGCTTAATTTTTGCTTTTTAAGGATTCTTATGCAAACAAGCAATACAATCAGCACACCAAATGCGCCACAAGCCATAGGTCCATATTCTCAAGCCTACACTTACAATGGACTTATTTTTACTTCAGGACAAATCGCGCTTACACCTCAAGGTGATTTTATAAATGGTGATATTGTCGCTCAAACCACACAAGTACTTGAAAATCTCGAGGCAATTTTAGAATCTGCCGGAAGTAGCCTACAAAAAGTGCTCAAAACAAGCGTATTCTTGGCTGATATGAATGATTTTAACGCGCTCAATGAAGTCTATGCGCGATATTTTGGCTCACATAAACCAGCTAGAAGCACGATTGCCGTAAAAACTCTACCCAAAAACGCGCTTGTAGAGATTGAATGTATCGCTACACTCTAGGCTTACAAAATGGACGATTTGCGTAATATCGGTCGTATTTTTACAGCCCCGCTTGATTTTATCAGCAAATATTTCAAGGTTTTTGTGCTTTTACTCATCGTACTTTTAATTTTCGTGCCAGATTATGATGAGGAGGATTCTACTCCCCCTAATCTCGCTAAACTTTATCTCACTACGCCAATTTATGAGAGTGATAGCTTTGCTGCACAGATTGAAAAAATCATCAAAAACAAAAATATTAAGGGTGTATTGCTTGTTATTGATTCGCCCGGTGGCTCGGTGGGTGCGAGTATCGAAATCGCCGATATGGTAAAAAATCTTAATCAAAAAATACCTGTTATTGCCTATGTGCGCGGTTCAATGGCAAGTGGAAGCTACTATGCTGGGATGTATGCTAAAGAAATTTATGCTAATCGTGGTGCGCTCGTTGGCTCTATTGGTGTGATTTTTAGCGGTGTAAATATCGAAGAGCTAATGGCAAAAATAGGCATTAAAGAACAAAGCGTTAAAGCGGGAGAATACAAAGAAGTAGGCACTTCAACGCGTCAATGGAGTGAAGAGGAGAAGCTATTTATAGAAAATCTCATTTTAGAACAATATGAACTTTTTAGGCAAGATGTGATTCAGGCTCGTGGCTCAAAACTTAAAGTGATGGATTATAGAGAATTTGCAGAAGGTAAGGTATTTTCAGCGCACATTGCAGCTCAACTTGGTCTCATTGATAAAGTCGCTTCTATGCAAGAGGCAGTCGCTACACTCAAGGCACAAGCAGGGGTTGAAAACGCCGTGTGGCTTAAGAAAGACAAGTTTGAAGCCTATATGGATAAGTTTTTAGAATCTGCAAGTAGCAAGATTCTATCCCTTTTTTCCCCACAACTCAAGGCGACTTTGTAAGATAAGAGCATATTTATGAAGCAAGATTCAAAACTTTTAAGTGAATGCGCACCTCAAAGTGTTATTCTTATCAGCGCGCCGGACAAAAAGGGGCTAATCTATCACATCTCCTCCGTGCTTTATGAGTTAGGGCTCAATATTGAGCGAAACGATGAGTATGTAGATAAAGAAAATGAGCGATTTTTTATGCGCACACAGGTGAGTGGCGAGAGTGATGAATCTTTGCTTTATACGAAAATTTCGGCGATTTTGCCCCCCAATAGCACATTAAAAATCCAGCCTGTTTGTAAGAAAAATATCATCATTCTTTGCACAAAGGAAAATCATTGCGTAGGCGATTTGTTGCTACGCTTTGAGAGTGGGGAGCTAAATGCTAATATCAAGGCTATTATCAGTAATCACGAGATTCTAAAGCCTTTGAGCAATAAGTTTAATATACCATTTTTTCACATTAGTGCGGAAGATATTTCAAGGCAGCAGCACGAAGAGGAGATTCTAAAAGTGTTGGCGCAGTTTGAATTTTCCTATCTTGTCTTAGCCAAATATATGAGAATTTTAAGTAGTGAATTTACACAACAATTTGAAAATAAAATCATTAATATTCATCATAGCTTTCTCCCTGCATTTGTGGGGGCAAATCCTTACAAACAAGCCCACAAACGCGGTGTAAAGATTATCGGGGCTACGGCACATTTTGTCAATGAGAATCTTGATGAGGGACCTATTATCACCCAAGATGTGATTGCTATTAATCATAATTTTTCGTGGCAGGATATGCAAAGGGCGGGACGCGATATTGAAAAGATTGTCCTATCCCGCGCACTCAATCTCGCACTTGAAGATAGAATCTTTGTCTATGGCAACAAAACTATCATATTTTAAGGAATACAATGTTGATACAACCTGAAACTTTCTCTGTATTGGTTGATGTGCTTCTTGGGATTTTCTATGCACTACAATGGATTACTTATCTCTTTTTTGGTTTAACACCTCCAGCACATACTAATCCCACATTTAAAAGATACTTTTACACCCTGCGACTTGCACTACCCTTGCGTCTTTTAGCATTATTTGCACTTTATAAAATCATTCAAGCGCTTCTCTAATGCCTACTTCTCAACATTCACACAATCCTAAAACACCTAAATCAATAAAACAATTATTTGCAGAACGTAAAAAAGCACTTTTCAAAAAACCTAGAAAAACAAAACCCAAGCCATCAAGATTCGCGCGTATTATTGATACATTATATAATGTCATTTTCACATTTACCACTTTTATCTCGTGGAGCATATCGTGGCTACTTTCCTTACTTTTGTGGTATTGGCTCTTCTTTTTGCTTTATAGGGAATTTGGGATCTATCTTATAGACAAGATTCCGCAAAAATGGCTAGAAATTCTTAATAAATTTTTCTAAACTCGCCTTTTGCATACGATTATAGATTCAGCACTTTTTAGATATAATTACACGCATTTAAGCGCAAATAAAGGATTTTTATGCCCAAACGCACCGACATTCATACAATTTTACTTATTGGTTCAGGTCCTATTGTCATAGGACAAGCTTGTGAATTTGACTATTCAGGCACACAGGCGGTGAAAACGCTCAAATCTCTAGGCTATCGTGTCATACTCATAAATTCTAATCCCGCCACGATTATGACAGACCCGGACTTTGCCGATAAAACCTACATTGAGCCTATCACAGAGGAGATTATCGCAAATATTATTGCCAAAGAAAAAATTGACGCCATTTTACCCACTATGGGCGGACAAACCGCGCTTAATGTAGCAATGAGTATGTATGAAAAGGGAATGTTAGAGGGCATAACATTTTTGGGTGCAAATCCTAGCGCGATTAAAAAGGGCGAGGATAGACAGGCTTTTAAAGAAGCAATGCTTAAAATTGGTATGGACTTGCCAAAATCCCGCTATGCCTACACAGAGGAAGAAGCCTTAGAGGCAGCAAAAGAGATAGGATTCCCGCTTATTATTCGCGCGAGTTACACACTTGCAGGTGGTGGCAGCGGCGTGGCATATAATATTGATGAGTTTAAGGCAGTGGCTAAAAATGGCTTAGAGACAAGCCCTATTAGCGAGATTCTCATTGAGGAATCCTTGCTTGGTTGGAAAGAATATGAAATGGAAGTTATACGCGACAAAAATGATAACTGCATTATCGTGTGTAGCATTGAGAATCTTGACCCTATGGGCGTGCATACCGGAGATTCTATTACGATTGCTCCAGCCCTCACGCTTACAGATAAAGAGTATCAGCGAATGCGTGATGCGAGTTTTAAAATCCTACGTGAAATTGGCGTAGATACAGGCGGGAGCAATGTGCAATTTGCCATAAATCCCCAAAATGGCAGAATGACCGTTATTGAAATGAATCCCCGCGTTTCGCGCTCCTCCGCTCTTGCTTCTAAAGCCACAGGTTATCCTATTGCCAAAGTTGCGACAATGCTTGCGGTTGGATTCTCACTTGATGAGATTAAAAATGACATTACAGGCACACCGGCGAGTTTTGAGCCAAGCATTGACTATATTGTTACAAAGATTCCACGCTTTACCTTTGAGAAATTCCCCAAAGCAGATTCTACACTCACCACAGGTATGAAGTCTATCGGCGAAGTAATGGCGATTGGCGGCACTTTTAAAGAATCTTTGCAAAAGGCGTTGTGTAGCCTTGAAACAGGTGTTTATGGATTTAATCCAATCTGTGATGATATAGAGATAATAAAAAAAGAGATAAGACGCCCGAATGCAAATCGCCTCCTCTATGTTGCAGAGGGCTTGAGACAGGGGCTTAGCATTGATGAAATACACGAGCTATGTAAGATTGATAAATGGTTTTTGCACCAAATAAGCGAGATTATAGAAGCAGAATCACACATTACCACGCAGATTCTAAACGACAGCGCACTAATGCGGCGCATCAAAAGCTATGGCTTTAGCGATAAAATGATTGCCTTTTTACTCAAGCGCAACGATAAACTTGATGTGAGTGAATTTCAAGTCTATCAGGCACGAAAAGAGCTAGGCATTATACCTCGATATAATGAAGTTGATACCTGTGCGGCGGAGTTTCCTAGCCTTACGCCTTATTTGTATTCCACAATCGGTAATTTTGAAACAATAGGCGAAACGATTTCACAAAGCAACACCACAAATACTAGAATTGCGGATTCTAACAACATAGAATCTAAAACTGCATTGCAAAAGGTAATGATTATTGGCGGAGGACCAAACCGCATAGGACAAGGCATTGAGTTTGATTACTGCTGTGTGCATTCTAGCTTTGCGTTGCGTGATTTGGGCGTGCAAAGCATTATGTATAACTGCAATCCAGAGACGGTAAGCACAGATTATGACACAAGCGATGTGCTGTATTTTGAGCCTATTGATTTTGAACGTGTGCGTTCAGTGATTGAGCGTGAGAATCCAGATGGAATCATCGTGCATTTTGGCGGACAAACCCCGCTTAAACTCGCACATTCCCTACAAAGCATTAACGCTAAGATTATTGGCACCTCGGTAAAGGCGATTGACATTGCAGAGGATAGGGAGAAATTCGCGGCTTTTGTGAGTGAGCTAGGGCTTAATCAACCCAAAAATGGCATAGCCTATAAAAAAGAGGAGGCTTTTAGTGTCGCAAATGGCATTGGGTTTCCTGTGCTTGTGCGCCCTAGTTATGTGCTTGGTGGGCGCGCTATGCGGATTGTCTTTAATGATGAAGAGCTCAAAACCTATATGGACGAAGTGATTGCAGTGAGTGATAGCTCACCGGTGCTGATAGATAAGTTTTTAGAATATGCTATTGAGCTTGATGTAGATTGTATCAGTGACGGGAAAAGCGTGTATATCGGGGGGATTATGGAGCATATAGAGGAGGCGGGGATTCACAGCGGGGATTCTGCGAGCTCACTGCCCACAATAAATATCAGTGAATCTATGCTTAAAGAAATTGAGAGGACGACCGCACAAATCGCCTTGAAGCTTGAAGTTGTGGGGCTTATGAATGTGCAGTATGCCATTTATAATAAAGAGCTTTATCTCATTGAGGTTAATCCTCGCGCTTCACGCACCGCGCCATTTGTAAGTAAAGCCACAGGCATTCCTTTGGCAAAAGTTGCTACCCGCGTGATGTGGCATCACAATCTCAAAAATATAGATTCTATAAAGACAGAAAATCCACACGCACAAAAAGGAGTAGATTCAAGCATACTCTGCGAAGCACTACATTTCTATGATAAATATGATAGGATTGACTTTAGTGCGAATGTGCTGAAGCCTAAGCCACTCCATTATGTTTGTCTCAAAGAATCTGTGTTTCCATTTAATAAACTCACAGGCGCGGAACTCTCACTAGGACCGGAGATGAAAAGCACAGGCGAAGTTATGGGGATTGGCAAAAGCTTTGGCTTGAGCTTTGCTAAAAGTCAATTAGCGAGTAAAAATGCTATACCTAGTCAAGGCGAGATTTTCCTCTCTCTCGCAAATTTTGATAAAAAAGAGGGTGTGGCTTTGGCGCGTAAATTTGTTGAGCTAGGATTCAGTATTTGCGCCACAGAGGGAACTTATCGCGCGTTACGCGAGAACAATATAGAATCTTCACAGATTCTAAAAGTAAGTGAGGGTCGCCCAAACATCATTGATAAAATGGCGAATGGTCAAATTGCCCTTGCTATCAATACGAGCGACCACCACTCAAATAAGGGTGATACGCATCTTATCCGCACACAGATTATTAAAAACTCTATCCCCTATTTTACTACACTATCAGCAGCGCGTGTAGCGATTGAAGCAATCAAAGAGATACAAAATAGTAATATAAACGAAGCCTATGCCTTGCAAGAATATTTGCGGAGCTAGGGAGACTGCAAGATTGATAAAATAGAATCTGTAAATATGATTAAAATCTGCCCAAAAAAGCCTATGTAATTAGAATCTTTTGCGGAAACTGCGAGGCTTATTAGCTCATTATGAATGAGATTCTAAAAATTGATATTTTAAATCTCATTCATTTTGCCCTACAACAAACCTTATTGCCCAATATCCATAGCCACTTCAGACGCACAAGCAAGATAATTTGTCGTAGTAAATTGTTCGTAGATTTCTTTATAAGACTTAATATGTAAAAAAGTGCTATTAGGCAAGATTCTATAAAGTGAAAAATTATATGCTTTGAAAAAATACCAAAAATCTTGAAAAAAGCTACGCGTATCAATATTGCAACCACCAAATTCAAAACACACCATATCAATGGCTTTTGCTTCAAATAATGTCTTGGCACTTTCTAACACATTAAGCTCATACCCCTCCACATCAAGCTTTAGTAGATGAATATGTGTAATTTCTCGCTCCTTGCAATATGAACTAAGCCTCATTGTCTGTATTTCTTCGCTTTCTTTAAAATCAATTTGAAAATGTTCTAAACGCCTCTTGCTTAGAGAGGCTAAACCTGAACCTTGTGTATCATAATATAAGGTAGCATTTCCTTGTGTATTGCTAAGCGCGCAGTTATTAAGTGTAATATGTATATGAGGAGCATTGCAGAGTTTGGCAGTCTCATTCAGCTTTGCAAAAGTAAAAGTGGAGGGTTCAAAACAATGTATATCTATGGCATATTGTGTTTTATTTAGCTGCGGGGGGGGGGGGGTGAAAACTGAAGTGCAAAGTTGCAAATATTTACCTACATTTGCGCCTACATCAAAGATACAAAGTGATTGAGACTTTTTATTTAATAATTCTAGCACAGCCCTTTCACCACTTGTCTCTACTCCACTACCAGAACCAATCCCTAATGAAACTAGAATTTCCTTTACTATCTTTTCTCGCAAACGAGGGGGCAACAGATGATAAATTGGAAGCATAATAATTCCTTTATAGAAAACTAATCTAAGGTTGCATTATAGCTTTAGCGCAATATCATTTTCCTTAATCACCCTAAAACCCCATATAACATTGTGATTGCCGCACTCCCTCATACAAAGCTGCTCCTACACTTGTGGCGAGATTGATACTGCGCACCCCTGCAACCATCGGTAGCTTGTATGTCTGCCCTTTATATGTGTGTAAAATGTCAGAACTAATGCCTGCATCTTCTCTGCCAAAATACAAAAATCCGCCCTCACTCATATCTGCCTCATAGTGAGTGCTTTGCGCCTTTGTCGTAAAGAAAAAATGATGTTTATCCACCTCATAGTGCGCCCAAAACATCTCAAGATTCTCCCATTCATATACCTGCAAATGTTGCCAATAATCAAGCCCTGCGCGTTTGAGTTCCTTTTGTGATGTGCTAAATCCAAGCGGGTGGATTAAATGCAAAATAGAATCTGTCGCCACACACAATCGCCCGATATTGCCTGTATTTTGCGGGATTTGGGGTTGGATTAAAACAATGTGAAAAGCCATTTTTATCCTTTTTAGATTCTTCTTGAAGCAAGTGCTTATCATAGCAAAAGATTCTTGAGGATTACTCCAAAATACAAATGCAAAAACGCATATTTGAGCTTCTAATTTAAACACCTTCATCACTTTTTTTGAACAAGTCTCTCAAAAAACTTGTTATTTTATGTATTTTGAAATAGAATGACGGCTTTTTAAATCCACAACTTTAAGGAGGTTTTATGGATTTTCTTACACAATTAAGCGAAGGGTGGCAGTTTGGGATTCAACTGCTTGTAGTTCTTGTCTGTCTTTTTTACGGAGCGCGTAAAGGTGGTATTGCACTCGGGCTTTTAGGTGGCATTGGGATTTTGATGCTTGTATTTTGCTTCCATATCAAACCGGGCAAACCTGCTATTGATGTTATGCTTACGATTTTGGCGGTCGTTGTGGCAAGTGCAACATTGCAAGCAAGCGGAGGCTTAGATGTAATGCTCCAAATTGCAGAGCGGATTCTAAGACGCAATCCTAAGTTTTTGACGATTCTCGCACCTTTTGTTACTTGCTTTTTGACGATTTTGTGCGGCACAGGACACGTGGTTTATACGATTATGCCTATTATTTATGATATTGCGATTAAAAATAATATACGCCCTGAGCGACCTATGGCGGCGGCTTCTATCTCATCACAAATGGGTATTATCGCCTCTCCTGTGTCTGTGGCAGTGGTGAGCCTAACAGCCCTACTTTTAAATGCAGAGCATAAACTTGCCGGATTTGATGGCTACATCAACCTACTTCAAATCACGATTCCTAGCACACTTGTTGGTGTATTGTGTATAGGGATTTTCTCTTGGTTTAGGGGCAAAGATTTAGACAAAGATCCTGAGTTTCAAGAAAAAATCAAAGATCCTGAATTCAAACAATATGTCTATGGAGATTCTAAAACATTGCTCGGCGTGAAGCTTCCTACAAGCAACTGGGTGGCAATGTGGATTTTCCTAGGTGCGATTGCGGCTGTGGCAGCAGTAGGTGCATTTGACGCACTCAAGCCAAATTGGGGGCAAAAAATGGCATATCAGGCGCATTTGCAAGATACAACTATCAAATGGACTCCTAATGGTGAAAATAAAGGTATTGTAGATCTCAAAGCTCTAGGTTTTGACCAAAAGGCACAGGGGGGGGGGCAGAGCGCATTTAAATCTGCTCTAGAATCTGGCGATATTACCGCTCTTCCACAAAAGGATAAACTCGGCAATCCTTCTATGGATTTTATCTCAATGGTGAATGTGATTCAGGCTTTTATGCTCCTTGCGGGTGCGCTTATTATTATCTTTACAAAAGTTGATGCCAAAAAGATTGGCAGCAATGAAATTTTTAAATCTGGTATGATTGCGCTTGTGGCGGTGTTTGGAATCTCGTGGATGGCGGACACAATGTTTGCAGTGCATACGCCAATGATGAAAGAAGCACTTGGTGATGTGGTGAAATCTCACCCTTGGACCTATGCGATTATGCTTTTACTTATCTCTAAGTTTGTTAATTCTCAAGCGGCAGCGATTGCGGCATTTGTGCCTTTAGCTTTGGGTATTGGTGTAGAACCCGGTATCATCGTAGCCTTTGCAGCAGCGTGTTATGGCTATTATATTTTGCCAACTTATCCTAGCGATTTGGCAACGATTCAGTTTGACCGCTCTGGCACAACACATATTGGCAAATTTGTCATCAACCACAGCTTTATTTTACCCGGACTTATCGGTGTATTTAGCTCTTGTGTTGCAGGATATTTACTCGCTAAAGTCGCAGGATATATTTAGCCAAACTTTGCTAGAATCTTGTCCTTAAGATTCTAGCCTAAGGAATAAATATGTCTCATCTCTTACTTACAGGAGCCGGTGGCTATATCGGCTCACACACAGCGTATTGCTTCTTACAAAACACAGATTATCATCTTGTCATCGTTGATGATTTAAGCACAGGTTTTAAAGAAAATATTGCATATCTCCAAGAATGCTTTAAGGATAGAGTAACTTTTATACAAAGCAATATTAATGACATTGTAAAAATGCGCCAACTCTTTGAAAAATATCACTTTGAAGCAATCATTCATTTTGCCGCTTCGCTTATTGTCGGTGAATCTGTCCTCAAACCGCTTGAATACTACACAAACAATACGCTCAATACCACAAATCTTCTTGCCTTATGCGTGGAATGTGGCATAACAAAATTTATCTTTAGCTCCACAGCCGCAGTGTATGGAGAGCCTGATATATCGCTTATCCCCATTGATGAAAGCGCACCGCTTTTGCCTATAAACCCCTATGGTGCTTCAAAGATGATGAGTGAGCGAGTTTTAGCAGATACAGCAAAGGCGGTAAAAGACTTTAGATATGTGGCACTGCGCTATTTTAATGTCGCAGGGGCGAGTATGGATAATACAGCACAGATTCTCGCTCAACATAAAGGCTTAGGGCAAAGGAGCAAAAATGCCACTCATCTTATCAAAGTAGCGTGTGAGTGTGCCTGTGGCAAAAAGGAAAGTATGGGAATCTTTGGCACAGATTATCCCACAAAAGATGGCACTTGTATTCGGGATTATATCCATATTGATGATTTGGCAAGCGCGCACCTTGAAGCACTCACATATTTGCAGCGCACCAAAACATCAAATATCTTTAATGTAGGCTACTCGCAAGGTTATAGCGTCAAAGAAGTGATTGAGGTTGTGAAAGAAGTGAGCAGGGTCAATTTCAAAGTACTAGAATCTGCTCGTAGAGAGGGTGATCCTATTGAACTAAGTGCTAAGAATGATAAGATTCTCTCTCTTACTCAATGGAAACCAAAACATAATGATTTAAGAGTGATTGTTACATCCGCATATGAATGGGAAAAATCACTCAAAAGTTAAAGAGAATAGAAAAAACGTTTGCTATAAGCAGAATCTAAGAGCCATTGCCCCTAGATTCTTATCTTGTTACAATGCAAACAAATCGCTAAACTCATTAAATGGCGTAGATTCTAAAGTTTTTTGGTCGCTGCAAAGCTTTTCAATCGCAGCGCATTTTTTCGGGCTAAGTTTAAGTGCGATATTGCGTTTAAACTTCGCTACAAGCACCGGAATCCCCTCATCTCGGCGTCTTTTATGCCCGATAGGATATTCCACTTCCACTTTCTCGCTCTTGCTACCATCTTTGTAGAAAATCTGTACCGCATTAGCAATGGAGCGTTTATCAGATTCTAAATACTCGCGTGTATATCGCTCATCTACCTCTACCACCATTTTATCACGCAACGCGTCAATGCGCGAATCTTTTGCTACACTATCCTCATAGTCATCAGCTGTAAGTCGCCCAAACACAAGCGGCACTGCCACCATATACTGAATGCAGTGGTCTCTGTCTGCTGGATTGTCAAGTTTGCCTACTTTATTGATGATTCTATGTCCGGATTCTTGAGTAGTAATCACAATTTTTTCAATAGAATCTAGCCTGTCTTTGACTTCATTATGCAATTTAAGCGCGCATTCTACCGCAGTTTGAGCGTGGAATTCTGCCGGGAAGCTAATCTTAAACAGCACATTTTCCATTACATAGCTGCCAAATTCTTGTGGGATAGTGAGCTTTTGCCCTTTCATTTTCACATCTTCAAATCCCCAAAAACTCGCGCTTAACGCACTTGGATAGCCCATTTCTCCACTTAATGCTTTTAATGCAAGATTTACACCTCTACTGCTCGCATCACCTGCAGCCCAACTTTTGCGTGAGCCTGTATTTGGTGCGTGGCGATAAGTTCTTAAAGCCCCACCATCAATAAAAGCGTGGCTTACAGCATTACGCACTTCTTCAAAATTTCCGCCAAGCATAACACAAGCTACCGCAGTAGAAGCAATTCTCACAAGCAGCACGTGGTCTAAGCCCACTTTGTTAAAGCTATTATCAAGGGCTATAACGCCTTGAATCTCGTGTGCTTTTATCATCGCTGTTAGCACATCTTTGACTTTCAAAGGCTCTTTGCCCTTACTTATATTCTTGCGGCTTAGATAATCCGCCACCGCCCAAATCGCGCCTAAATTATCGCTTGGGTGTCCCCATTCTGCCGCAAGCCAAGTGTCATTGAAATCAAGCCATCGCACCATTGCACCAACATTAAACGCCGCTCGTTCTGGCTCTAGCTGATAGCTTGTCCCGGGAATCTTCGCACCCAAAGGACGAAACTCCGCACCCTCAACAACCGGTCCCAAAAGCTTGGTGCAAGCGGGAAAATTCAATGCTAAAAGTCCGCAACCAATCGTATCCATAAGGCAATATCGTGCAGTTTCATAGGCAAGAGGCGATTTAATATCAAACTCAAGCGCGTATTTTGCTATCTTTGTTAGCAACTCATCAAATTCTGGTCTTTTTGTCTCTAAAATACCCATATCGTGGCTCATTGTGGCTCCTTTGAAATGAAAAAATTATTGATGCACCTAGCGATTTTGCATTGGCACAAACTCCTTATTGTCCGGTCCTGTATATTCCGAGCTTGGACGAATTAGCTTGTTATTTGCCCTCTGCTCAAAAATATGCGCCATCCACCCTGCCGTGCGTGAAAAGATGAAAATAGGCGTAAAATATGCCGTTGGAATTCCCATAAAATGATAAGCAGACGCACTATAAAAATCAAGATTTGGGAAAAGCTTTTTCTCATTCCACATCACCTTTTCAATCGCCTCGCTAATAGGATAAAGCCCCTTTGTATCGCCCACATCATCGCCTAGCTTCTTGCTCCATTCTTTAATCACCACATTGCGTGGATCTTTTTCCACATAGACCCGATGTCCAAAGCCCATAATCTTATCTTTTCTTGCAAGCTTATCCTTAATGCCCTGTGTGGCAGATTCTGGAGAGCTAAACTCTGCGATAAGCTCCATAGCCGCCTCATTTGCCCCGCCGTGCAGTGGTCCTCTCAAAGCACCAATCGCACCGCCAACTGCTGAATAGCAATCTGATAATGTCGCACTAATCACACGTGCAGTAAAAGTTGAAGCATTGAACTCGTGTTCTGCATACAAAATAAGGCTTACGTGCATTGCCTTTACCCACAAGTCTTTGGGAGCTTTTTGGTGTAAAAGCTCCAAGAAATACCCACCAATAGAATCCTGCTTAGAATCTGTGCTTATCTCCTTGCCACTTGCGTGGTAATGATGCCAAAAGGTAAGCGCGGAAGGGAAGATTCCAAGTAGGCGCGTAGCAACCTTTTGCTGATTAGGAAAAGAGAGTTTAAGCACATCATAAACCTCTGGCTCAATACAACCCAAAACTGAGCAAGTCGTGCGCATAATATCCATAGGGTGCGCATTTTTAGGTAGGAGTTTAAGCGTTTGCTTTAACTCATTTGGCAAACTTCGTGCCGCAATAAGCTCCTTTTTAAAAGATTCTAATTCAGCTTTATTTGGGAGCTTTTCTCTTAAAAGCAAATACGCTACTTCCTCAAACTCACATTCCCTTGCCAAATCATAAATGTCATAGCCTCTATAATTTAGCCCGTGTCCTGTGCCGCAGGTGCAAATCGCTGATTCACCCGCACTTATACCTGCTAATCCGCCAACCTTTTTTGTTGGTGCTGCCATTGTGTCCTCCTTATCTAAAATTATTTTTTGCTTTGAAAAAGCTTATCAAGCTTCTGCTCATACTCGTGGTAGCCTAGCATTTCATAGAGTTCCTCGCGTGTTTGCATAGAATCAATGCTCTTTTTCTGTGAGCCATTGCGCAAAATATCATCAAACACTGCCAATGCCGCCTTATTCATCGCGCGTGCTGCTGAAAGCGGGTAAAGCACCATAGAAATGCCAACGCTTCCTAACTCATCGCGCGTGAAATAAGGTGTCTTGCCAAACTCTGTGATATTAGCCAACACAGGCACTTTGATGACTTGTGTGAATTGCTTATATTCCTCTAGCGTATGGATTGCCTCGGCAAATATCATATCGGCTCCGGCTTCCACATACGCCAATGCTCTATCAATGGCGGCTTGTTGCCCCTCGCTTGCGTGGGCGTCTGTGCGTGCCATTACCACAAAGCTAGAATCTATCTTTGCGTCCATTGCGGCTTTGATTCTATCGCTCATCTCCTCTTTGCTTACAAGCTCTTTGTTTGGGCGATGTCCACATCTTTTTTGTGCGACTTGATCCTCAATGTGGCAACCTGCCGCACCGCTTCTTGTCAAATCCTTAATCGTGCGTGCAATGTTAAACGCCCCGCCCCAGCCTGTGTCTGCATCAACAAGCAATGGCAAATCACTCGCAGCGGTGATTCTGCGCACATCAATGCACACATCTTCTAATGAGCTAATACCTAAATCCGGCACACCTAAACTCATCGCCGCCAATGCACCGCCGCTTAGATACAATGCCTTCGCACCACTTTTTTGCGCCTGAATTGCAGAATAGGCGTTAATCACACCTATAATTTGCAAAGGCTTATATTGCCCTATCGCTTCCCTTAATTTTTGTCCTTGTGTTTTCATTGTGTTCCTTTTTTGGTGAATTGAATAAAGTTGTGAAAAATTTTATCCTCCTTATTGTGTGGTTTAAGGGCGAATTTTGTTACTTGCACGCCAAATTTTCATCTCTTCTGCCTTCTTAATAAGAGATTCTCTAAAATCTGGATGTGCAAGAGAGATAATCGCCTCACATTTCTCCCAAGTGCTCAAACCCTTGAGATTTGCCTTGCCATATTCAGTTACAAGATAATGCACATTTGCCCTCGTAGCCGTGATTATGCTGCCCTCGTGCAATGTTGGCAAGATTCTACTTTTTAATGTGCCATCTTTTGCCTTCATCGTAGAAGAACAACAAATAAAGCTTTTACCATTTTTTGCCAAATATGCCCCAAGCACGAAATCAAGCTGTCCTCCTGCACCACTAATATGCCTTGTGCCCGAAGATTCAGAATTAACCTGCCCAAAAATATCTACATCTACCGCGTTATTAATCGATACAAAATTATCAAGTGCAGCAATCGTGCGTATGTCATTCGTATAATCCACCGGTGCACTCATACATTCAGGATTATTATGCAAAAAATCATAGAGTTTTTTACTCCCCATTGCAAAAGAATAAGTTTGTCGCCCCTTGTCTATATTTTTTTTCCTACCGGTAATCTTACCTGCCCTGCTTATATCCACAAACGCATCGACATAAATTTCTGTATGTACGCCCAAATCTTTCAAATCCGATTGCGAGATGAAAGAACCAACCGCATTTGGCATACCGCCAATGCCTAGCTGTATGCACGCGCCATCTCGTATCTCCTCAACAATGAGCTTTGCCACCGCCTTATCCACATCTGTGATTTCTGGTGAGCCCACCTCTACCAAAGGCGGATTATCCCCCTCAACCACCATATCCACTTGTGAGATATGCACATCTGTGCCAAAACCACCCAAACAGCGAGGCATATTCTCATTGACTTCCACAATCACGACATCAGCCATTTCTATGCACGCACTCAAATGCGAAGCACTAGGACCGAAATTAAAATACCCGTGGCTATCCATAGGCGCAACTTGGAGCATTGCCACATTTGGCTTAGCCTTTGTCTCTCTATAATACCTCGGCAATTCGGAATATCGCATAGGAATATAGAATCCTAAGCCCTGCTCAATGAACTTCCGCCCTATGCCGCTTGCGTGCCAAGTATGCCACGAAACGTGTTTGCCTTGCGTATCGACCTTAAACACTTCAGGGATTTGCACGAGGATTCCACCGCGAAGCTTTATATCATCTAGCTCTTGTATGCGCTTACTTAGAGCGAGATCAAGTGCCACCGGTGCAGTAACTGCCCAGCCATAATCCACCCAATCTCCAGACTTCACCACCCTCACCGCGTCTTCTGTACTCATAAGCTTTTGCTTGTATAATTGATGTATATCCATAAGCACTCCTACCGCATTTGAAGCCCCAACTCTATAGAAGTTCAAACCTCATCTTGCTTTTTAAGATTGAACTATTCTACATTGAATATCTTTGTTTGTTTTGCACAACTTTTGACATTTTATTGCAACTTTTACACATAAAACACTATTTATACACAAAAATTGTGCAATTTTGAAGCATTGCGCTAATAAAACAATGCGTATAAACTAACCCTTTTGACAGAATCTATAAAATATTTAAATAAAAATTACATAAAGGTATGGCTGTGGCACTCAGCATTTTAGAACGATTGCTCGTTGTTTATAAGCGCTCAAATCTTAGCGTGTCGAGGTTTGCACAGATTATTGGCAAGGATAGACGCACACTTACCTCGTGGATTGATAAAAGTGTTACTAAAGAGCCTTCAAATGAAGTCCTTGAAGCAATTACACACTACTTTCGCTATTCGGAACGCATTTGGGATAAAGATTGTAGTGATGATGAGTTTTTTACTCTACTTACACAGATTCCAAAAAGTGAGATTCGTATCATTGACAAGGGCTATGAGGGTGGTTTAGAATACATCTTAGACAAAGAATCTAAGCAGCGATTTGTCATTCACCCTCGATTCCCCTCACCTGCCTATCGCGATAAAATTGTTACTTTTCCATACAAATTTGGACATTCTCCCCGTGCAGCACATTTGCGACAAAAACGATATGAGCTTATGCTCGAACATTCCTTTGAAAGCATAGAGTGGTATAGTATCGAATCCTTGCTACGCTTTGCATTCTCACCCATTGGCAATATTTACACCATCAGGGAACGATTAGCTGTGCTTGAGCTGATGATAGAGAGTTTTGAGGATAATTACAACAAAAGCCTGTATTTGTTTGATTCATATAGCACAAAAATTTTTGGCGTAGATACGACTTATCTCTCGCTCAATCCACACGATAACTTGATGTTTTTTAAACTCCCCATAGATTCGATGATTATGGAGATTACAAATAAAATGCTCGTGCATAGAATCCACAAGCACTTCACAAGCCCAAGCCACGCGCCAAAGCATATCCCAAAAGATAACGCGCCACAGATTCTAAAAATGTGTGCGGAATGCCTCACTTCGCAAAAAGATATGAAATATTTTTGTACCGCCCTAGCACAAAACACCCCCTATGCGCCGCTTTTTATGAGTAGTATTTCAAGCGAACTTCATCATCTTTTTAACACATAGCATAAGATTCAAAAATCGCAATAAAGCTTATGAACCCTAAATATTTTGCTGCCTCACGCAATATTATTGATTGCCCTTTTTTGACTGAATCCACTGCGATAATCGGGCGACATAGCTCCAAAAGAGCGGAATAAAAAATATTGCTATAAATGTTGCCGCCATCATTCCGCCAATAACGCCTGTGCCAATAGCGTGTCTTGCTGCACTTCCCGCTCCTGTGCTTAAAACTAAAGGAAGCACACCTATGCTAAAAGCAAGTGAAGTCATAATGATAGGACGGAATCTTAATTTTGCAGCACCTATGGCAGATTCCATAATGCCCTTACCCTCTTTTTCGTGTAAATGCTGGGCAAACTCAACGATTAAAATTGCATTTTTAGCACTTAAGGCAATCAGCATAACTAATCCAATATTAAAATATATATCATTATCAAGTCCGCGCAATGTTGTCGCTACTACTGCACCAAAAACAGCAAATGGCACAGCACTTAACACGGAGAGCGGCATAAGCCATCGCTCATATTGGGCACAAAGAATCAAAAATACAAAGATAAGCCCAAATATAAATGCAATCTCGCCTGTGCCACTCGCATTTTTCTCTTGATAACTTGTGCCTGAATAAGCAATAGTATAACCTTCTGGCAACACTTCTTTTACTAATTGCTCAATCACACGCAACGCATCACCACTTGAATACCCCTCACTCTCATTAGGATTGCCAACAATTTTTGCACTTGTAAAGAGATTAAATCTATCTACAATATCTGGTCCAATAACGCGCTCAAAATGCACAAGCGCACTAATAGGGATTAAATCGCCATTGCCTGATTTCACAAAAATGCGACTTAAATCTTCTGGAGATTCTCTAAACTCACTTTGTGCCTGAACATTTACTTGATAAGTTTTGCCATAGAGATTAAAATCATTAACATAATACTGCCCAAAAGTGCTTTGCATAGTGGTAAATACATCATCAATATTGACATTACTTGCCTTTGCACGCTCCCTATCAAGGGTAAGATGATATTGTGGGATATTTGCACTAAAAAGACTTCGCACGCCAACAAGCTCTTTACGCTTATTAGCTTCCATCACAAGAAGATTTGCGTATTTTTCTAAGTCTTTAATACTTCCACCATTTCTATCTTGTATATAAATCTCAAAGCCGCCCACCGTGGATAAGCCCATAATCGCTGGTGGTGTAGTTACAAGGGAAAAGGCATCAAGACTAGCATTAAATACACCCATCATCTTTTTAGACATCTCAAAAGAACTCTCATTTCGCTCACTCCAATTTTTAAGCGTTACAAAAATCACTGCCCCTGAAGAGCGTGCTGCACTTGCAAGCATATCAAAGCCTGAAATTAAAAAACTATAATCCACATTTGGATTTTGCTCTAAAATAGCCAAAGCTTTTTTACCCTCTGTAGTGGTGCGAGAAAGTGAAGCTGCGGGTGGCAGCTGAATAAAACTTATCATACTTCCTTTATCTTCACTTGGCACAAGAGAACTCGGCAATCGTGAAAATAGCCCCCAAGTAACCACAATAATTGCCACAAAACAAAGTAAAAGAGCTGAGCCTCGCCTTAATGCTCTTCCTATTTGCATACCAAATTTATGCGTAAGCCAATCAAAAAAATCATTGAATCTCTTTACAATATAAAATGGTTTTGGTTCTTTTGCCTTAAGGATAGATACACAGAGTGCGGGAGTAAGTGTTAGGGCTACAAAGCCAGAAATGACAACTGAAATAACAATAGTAATGGCAAACTGCTTATAAATAGCCCCACTAAAGCCACCAATAAACGCCACAGGAATAAACACCGAGCAAAGCACAAGCACGATAGCCACTACCGGTCCTTGAATTTCACCCATAGCTTTAAGGGTAGCTTCTTTTACCGAATATTTTTCGCCATTTGCCTTTTTTTCAGTATGCAAGATTCTCTCTACATTTTCTATCACAATAATCGCATCATCAACAACAATCCCAATAGCTAAAATAAGCCCAAAAAGTGTGAGGAGATTAATTGAAAATCCAAGCGCATACATTCCTGCAAATGTGCCAATAATTGATACGGGAATAGCAATTACAGGGATAATAGTTGCGCGGAAATTTTGCAAGAAAAAATACATAATAATGACTACAAGCACGATAGCTTCAATAAAAGTTTTTCTTACCTCTTTAATAGAAATTTTCACAAAATCAGTTGTATTATAAACATTTTTATAATGTAGCCCTTCGGGAAAATTTTGTGAGAGCTCTTTCATTTTTTTCTCTACATTATCTGCGACATCAAGTGCATTTGCTCCGGGTTGCAGGGCAATACCAAATGCTGCGGCATCTTTGCCATTAAATAATGGGCTTACGCTATAATCTTTTGCTCCAAGCTCTATTTTTGCCACATCTTTAAGACGCAAAGCTGAACCATCATTATTTGAGCGGATAATGATATTTCCAAACTCCTCTGCGCTTACAAATCGCCCTTGTGTTGTTACAGAATAAGTAAAGGCAATATCACTGCGCACTGGTTCTTTACCAAATGAGCCTACTGCAAATTGTGAGTTTTGTTCGGCAATGACTTTTGCCACTTCTGAAGGCGTGAGATTATTTTGTGAGAGTTTATCAATATCAAGCCAGATTCTCATTGAGTAATCTCTTGTTCCAAAAGGAGTTACATCACCTACTCCGGGCACACGTTTAAGCTCATTAATAACATTTAAAATACCATAGTTTGCTACAAAAGTTGCAGTATAGGCAGGATTATCTGAATACATCGCATATACTCCAAGCATAGTAGAAGATCTTTTACGCGTAGTAATCCCCACTCTTTGCACTTCTGTTGGTAATTGGGCAAGAGCTGCTTGAACGCGATTACTTACATTGACTAATGCCATATCTGCATTTGTATCATTACTAAAAAATACACTCAGATTCATTACACCACTTGAAGTTGAAGAAGATTTCATATAGAGCATACCCTCTACCCCATTAATACTATCTTCTATAATACTTGCTACCGTATTTGCCATCACTTCTGCACTTGCACCACTATAAGTAGCCTGCACCATAATTTCATTTGGCACTACTTGTGGATATTCCTCTATGGGTAAAACAAACATTGAAATACAACCCACAAGTGTAATGACGATTGAGAGCACCATTGCAAAAATAGGACGATTAATACAGAATCTTGACATAGCTTCTCCTTATTTTTGCTCTTGTTTTTTATCTTGCATCTTGTTTTGATTTTCTTGCGCACCCCCTTGAACATTTGTGGCTTTTTTGGAATCTGCTCCTATTGGGCTAAGTGGCACGCCTTCACGAATTTTTGAAAGTTGGTTTAATACAAGAGTATCACCATTTGACAATCCGCTTGCAATAAGCACTTGATTATTTCGCAGATTCTGTCCGAGAATAACACGTGCAATTTTCGCCTTGCCTTCTTTAATAATATAGACATAGCTGCCTTGAGAATCTTGTAAAAGCGCACTTTGAGGAATAGTGATAGCATTTTGAGCTTCAAAACCCTTTAAGCGCACTCTCACAAATTCATTAGGTAGGAGTTTATGTTCTTCATTATCTACAATTGAACGCGCTTTAACTGTGGAAGTCTGGGCATCAAGCACACTATCAACAAAATCAAGTTTGCCTAATTTGTCATATACTTTGCCATTACCAAGCACAAATTCAACCTGAATACGCGCATTTTCTAATCCACGCATCAAATAATAATCTGTATTAGGAATGGCAAACTCTGCGTAAATTGGGCTTAATTGCGTAATGGTCGTAAGCACTTCTTGTCCATTTGCACCTACAAGATTCCCTACATCATAGCTACGCATACCAATTCTACCGCTAATAGTCGCCACTACATCAGTATAGCCTAAATCAATTTTTACATCATCAAGTGCAGCTTGTGTGCTTGCCACATTTGCTTGAGCAGAAAGAAAGTTTGAGCGCGAAGTATCATATTGGTCAATCGTATAAACACCCTGTTTATAAAGTTTTTCCACACGTTTCCAATCGCGATTTGCCTTGATAAAATTTGCCTCTGCAGATTGCCATTGTGCTTTAGCCTGATTCACTTTTGCAATATAACGTGCAGGGTCAATCTTAAAGAGTAATTGCCCCTCTTGAACAATATCACCTTCTTTAAAATTCTTTGAAAGCAGCACACCTTGCACTCGTGCATATACACCTACACTTTGGATACTTTTTAATCTTGCAGCATATTCAAAACTCAAGCTTACATTTTGATGAGCAATATTTAAAGTTTCCACTTTAAGACTTGGGATTTCTTTACCTTGCTTATCAGAATCTGAACAAGCCATAAAGCCTAACATAAGGCTAAAAGCTATACTTCCAAAAATGATATTATAAAAACGCATTAAAATTCCTTTCTATTTATGAAATTGAGCGATTGTATCGTTTTTTTTTTTTTTTTGCAATATGCAATCATAAGCCTTGTTTGTGAAATCAAAATGAACTATATAAAGTAAAATCTCCTATCGGCATTTTAAGTAAATCTAAATAAACCTAATATGCGAGATTCCAAAATATATGTAATAATTTACACCTTAAATATTTTAGAATCTTATAAGCAAGTATGAGGATTGTTCCTTATTACCTTGTGCTTAAAATTATGCAAAATCTTTTAAAAGCAACTCTTGTGTATTCATTACACTTACGCCTTTATCAAGCACTACTTGAGCAATATCTTGCGCCTCTTTAAGAGAGTGCATTTTAGCAGTGCCACATTGATAAATATTAAGCTCGGGAATCGCTTTCTCATCGCGGATTCTTAACACATCGCGCATACTTGCCTCCCACGCTTCTTTTACATCATATTCATTTGGCGCACCTATCACGCTCATATAAAATCCTGTGCGACAACCCATTGGCGAAATATCAATAATCTCCACACGCGTATTATTTAAATGCTCTCGCATAAAGCCTGCAATCAAGTGTTCCATTGTATGGATACCTTTCTCGCTTAGAATCTCGCAATTTGGGCGGGAAAAACGCAAATCAAACACGCTAATCACATCACCTTTTGGTGTTTGCATAGTCTTTGCAAGACGCACTGCTGGGGCTGGCATTCTTGTATGATCAACCTTAAAACTATCAAGTAATGGCATAAAAACTCCTTGCATAATTTTGTGAATCTTTACTCTTTCAAATATTCACTTTTTTGCATAACATTATACAAATTTAAACCTAGTTTTTGCCAAATATAGATACAAAACATACTCTAAAATTTTACGCTTTACCCCATAAATGGCACGAGGATTAAAGCATATCGTAGCATTTTACCAAGTGCAATACCTACAATGCTTAGTATTTGATTGTAACGAACAATACCAAGTGTTAAAGCAAAAATATCGCCCACAAATGGAGCAAAAACAAAAAACGCATAGATAAAACCAAATCGCTTGATTTTTGGTGCAAAGGCATTAATTTTATCTTTTGCTTTTGGAAAAAATCGCTCTATAAACGCGTATCCACCATAATAGGCAAGATAATAGGTGCTCAGGCTTCCTAAAATATTTCCTGCACTCGCAACAATCCACACAGCCAAAGGCTCAAACCCAAAGCCCACAAATCCCACTACAAAAGCTTCAGAACCAAGTGGATAAAGTGTGCTTGCCACAAAACAAATAGCAAAAAGTGCGAGTAATCCATATTCATAATATTCAGACATTGTTATCTTCTACGCACTCTTATATCCCTAGATTCTAAACCTACATCTCTCATCTACTTTTATAAATGTTTGAATAAGATTTATATCAAACTCCTATGAATAAACCCACAAAACCTTATGTAATAAAATCCGCATAGAATCCTATAAGTTTTCAAGGGCTCAAGCACTCTGCTCTTGTGACTTATCTTTTTCTTTCCACATATCAGCAAGTTTTTCAAATTCTTTAAAGAGAGTGTCGGTAGTTTCTTCCATTATTTTGAATGATTCAAGGACGTGTGGATGACACATATTCTCATTACAAGAAAGCGCATCATTTAGACCATTTTTGGCAGATTCTACAATACTCTTATGAGTATCAACAATTTTTTCTAATACCTTTGTCCCAGCATAATGCACATTGCCACGTTTTTGCAACCAATTATCAAAAACTAACATAATATTATTTGTAAGATTTTCATCATTGACTTCTTTAAGAACATCATCATACACATCACTCTTAAAAATGAGATAATCTGTCATTAAAATACTACTATACAAACGTGCATTGATAGTCATTATGGAAGTTTTAATTTCTGATGAATAAGAGTTAATTTCTTCAAAAGTTGATCCAAATCCATTCATTGTATTGCCAAAATCATTCATTTGCTCAGTCATCTTCTGAGAGTTTTCATAAATCTCACTTGTAGCCTGTTGGAAGAGATTAATTTGTGTCCAAATATCTTTTGTAGAATGCTGCGTTTTTTCAGCAAGCTTCCTCACTTCATCGGCTACCACTGCAAAGCCCCGTCCGTGTTCTCCTGCTCTTGCTGCTTCAATGGCAGCATTGAGGGCCAAAAGATTTGTTTGGTCTGCTACATCATTAATCACATCAACAATTGAATTAATCTCACCAGAACGTTCGCTCAATCCACTCACCGAATCACTATTAACCACAACAAGCTCTCGTGCTTGCTCAAGCATACGCATAGAATCTAAAATCTTGGCACAATTTTCTTGAGAATAGGTTGCCATTAGTGATATTTTTTGCAAAACATCACTAAGAGTTGCCAAAATTTTATAAAAATCATTTTGTATGATTTTTTGTTGTTGTGGATTCTTATTGATATTTTTTAGGGCAAAATTAAGTTCTCTCTTTGCACTCATTTTTGCCACTTCCCTACTTGCATTGATATTATTATTAACATATGTGCCTACTGCTTGTAAATTTGGTAATATCCCATCAGTCAAAAATGGTCTAAAACTCCCCATTTCCAAAGATTTACGAATGACAATATTATTTTCCCGAATAAAAGTTTCCAAATTATTAAGCAATTCATTCAAACCTCGCGCAATATGGCAAACTTCGGTATTACCGATATTTGTTATTCTTGGCTCAAAATTACCCTTTAATGTCTCATCAATTAAATATTTAACTTTCTTTACCGCTTGTCTGTCTTGTTTTATTTTTGCTGTGAGATAAAAAATATATCCAATTAAAAGAACACATAAAACGCCTAAAATTGCAATAATCATTTCCCACCTCCTTTTATTGCTCTACTTGCGTATGCAAAATGAAATCCTCATAGCTTTCACCCAGCTCTTGAAAATGTTTGTGAAAAAGTGCCAAGCCAGATTCTATACCACCATTTTTTTCTGCTTCTTTTATTTTAGCATAGAGTTCAGTAGCGATTTTTATCCCTTTTGCATTTGGTTTTCTCCGCACAGAATAGTATCCAATAATATTGTCATTCATATCAAAAGATGGTGTTACATTCGCAAAAACCCAATAATAGCTTCCGTCTTTAGAGAGGTTTTTTACATATACATTGACTTCTTCTCTATTTTGGATTTTTTTCCACAAATATGCAAAAATACTTCGTGGCATATCAGCGTGCCGCACGATATTATGAGGTTTGCCCAAAAGCTCTTGCTCGGTAAAACCAGAAATATCAATAAATGCTTGATTGCAATAAGTTATTTTGCCCTTTGGGTCAGTTTTTGATACCAAAAAACCGCTAACAATTTTCTCTCCACCCATTCAAATCTTCCTTTTTTAAATAAATCCTCCAACGACTTAGACCTCTTTTACCGAAATCTGTATTAATAAACAAAGTTTAAATAAATAAAATAAAACAAAAATATTGAAAATGTATAACATTGCGACAAAATGAGGCTACAAAAAGCAAAGATTCTAAAAAATGTAGAGAAAAAGTATTTTGTAAGGCTTTCTTTATTTGAAAATTTTAGAATCTTTACTTCACAAAATGTGTTGCACCCACAACTACAATGCTAAATTTTTATCCGCATTATGCAAAATCTCCCCAGCCTCTTGCACATCTTGTGTAATCGCTTCTTTCAAGCACTGCAGATTCAAAAACTGCTGATTGTCTCGTATTTTTTGCACGAAAAATATCCCTGCTCTATCGTTAGGCAAAATATGAATCTCACGTTCGAGTATATGCGTCTCTATACTAAAAGCATTGTCGGTGCTTAGGCGATTTCCTATGAAACTCACGCTCGGTAGCAATTCCTCTCCAAGCTGCGTGAAAGTCGCATACACACCATTTTGTGGCAACACATAATCCTGTGCGCGAATATTGATAGTTGCATAAAGCACCTTTGAACCAAGATTCTGTCCGGGTATGATACCACCCTCTATATAATAGAATCTACCAAGCATTTTTGCCGCCTTTTGCATATCACCCGCGCGGATAGATGCTTTAATGAGGCTTGAATGCACACTCACACCATTGACGCGAAATTCAGGCATAACTAGCACCTTTTTACCAAAAAATTCTATAAGCTCATTCACGCCATACGCGCGATTTTTGCCAAAAGCAAAATCATAGCCCACGACTAATTGAACCAAAGAGGGAAATTTGTCATTGATAATTTCCATAAAGTATGCGCCACTCCAGCCCATAATCTCCTCAAAGCACACCGAAATAACGGGATAAGGGCTATACAGAGCTTTATTTGGTGTAAGCGTCTCGCCCTTGCTCTCTATGCAGAGCAAGGTGCTTTGAGGTGGTAAATGCGTGATTAACGCCCTATGGGCAAGGTGCATACCATCAAATTTTCCCAGTGCCAAACCCTGAATCTGTGCGTCTTGCGGCATAGATAAAAAACTCAATATTCCCCTCCTTTCCTGCTATATCGCTTTGCGCGGTGTGAATAATGTTAAAATCTTCGCGCACATCAAAACAAAATTTTTCTAAAGCCTTGAATCCTATATTTTTATCCTTAATCACACCCTTTTTGTCTCTTTCGATATGCTTACCAACTTCAAATTGTGGCTTAAAAAGCCAAATATATTCCTTACTAGAAATGCGCTTGAAACTCTCTACAAGCTTATAAAGCGAGATGAAGCTCACATCGCACAAAAGCAGGTCAAAGCCTATTTCATCATTAAAATCCCTCGCATCACATTGCTCAAAAACTCGCACTCTAGAATCTTCCCTTACACTCGCGTGAAGCTGATTTGTCCCCACATCGACACACACCACCTCACGCACACCGCATTCTAAAAGCACTTGCGCGAAGCCTCCGGTGCTAGAGCCAATATCGCATACTCGCTTATTGTGGAGATGATTTTGCTCCCACAAATGCGCCTCCTCAAGTCTCTTAACAAAGCTTCTTAGCTTGTATCCTGCCCTGCCAACGAGCAAACCCTGCGTATCAATATGAATCTCATCGCTGGATTCTAACAATGTGGCATTTCTATAAACTTTTTTACCATTGACACTCACGCAACCTAGTGCAATAGCCTCTTGTGCCTTTGTGCGTGAGGATAGAATCTTAGAGCAGTAATTGTCTAATCGTTGCATTACCTTGCGAGATTACCTTTTAGTTTTATATAACCAAAGTCAAAGCTAATATCGCCAATCCCCTTTATATGTGCAATGAGCTTTAGGCTATCTCTCCCTCTAAATCCAATGCTACTAAATGAGACTTTGTAAATGTCATTATACACAATATCAGGCGCGAACTGCCCCAAATCTCGCTTGTCTTGTATAAGCACTTCATATGCCTCAATGCTTTTGTATGTATTTTTTAATGTGAAAGAAAGTCTATTTTGCGCTATTTTTTCATCTCGTGCATACATTTCTACTAAAAACACCTCATCACTGCCACTCACAAAATCTTTGCTCACTTCATTCATATAGCGCACAATCATCAACACGCGTGTGCGATTATTATCTAGAATCTGCCCCTTGCGCATCGCCTGAATGGCATTTTCTTTTTGTGTCTTTTGCGTGCTATTATGAGCTGAAGGGATATGCACGAAATCTTTACGATGAAAATCACTACAACCCACACACAGCACACACATTATGATGATAAAAATTCTAGTAAATAACATATCCGTAACTTTGCTTAGATTCTATGAATATTGCAAGAAAGCAATGTAATTTTATCACAAACTTTGATACAATAGCGCAAGATTTCACATAAAGGATTCTATTTTATGCAACCACCCAAACATCTCCTTCGCACAAGCGACCTAAGCACAGAACAAATTGAATCTATCCTCTCATCAGCCCAAATCTATAAAGATATGCGCCATAGGGAAAGCCTAAAAAACAAGACAATCATTACAATTTTTTTTGAAAACTCCACACGCACACTCTCTAGCTTTGAAATCGCTGCTAAACGCTTAAGCGCTGATGTAGTGCGACTTGATGTGAGTAAAAGCTCTACTGCTAAGGGCGAGAGTATGTCTGATACTGCAGCTAATCTTAACGCTATGAAACCTAATGCAATCATTATTCGGCATAAAAACGCTGGAGCTGGGTATTATCTCAAATCTCAAGTGAGTTGTTCTATTATTAATGGTGGTGATGGCGCACACGCACACCCTACACAAGCCTTGCTTGATTTACTTACTTTAAAGGAGCATTTTGGTAATGATGTGGAGAATCTTAAAGGCAAAAAAATTGCCATTGTGGGTGATATTAAAAATTCACGCGTGGCAAATAGTAATATAGAATTGCTTACACGTTTTGGTATGGAGGTGATTTTGGTTGCTCCACCACATTTTCTTCCACCTACAAATCTCTACACAACAACATATTTGCGTGAAATTGCCAAGGAAGTTGATGTATTTATGAGCTTACGCACGCAAACTGAAAGGCACGATAAGCAAATTTATGGCTCACTCAAAGACTATGCTTCACAATATTGCATTACACCAGAAATTTTAGGCGATAGAGATGTGATTGTTTTGCACCCCGGACCTGTGCATCGTAATATTGATATTGATGATGAGGTTCTTAAAGATCCTCGTTGCAAGGTTTTGGAGCAAGTAACCAATGGTGTATGTGTGCGTATGGCAGTGCTAGAGTTTTGTATTTGTGCTTAAGTCGCCTATCTTCGCCTTTTTTGTTTCTTGTTTTATTGTAATGTATTAAGTAAAAATTAAGTATAAAATGTTAAAATACATATTGTATTCTTAAAAATATGTAAATATTTACAATATTTTTTAAGAATATTTTAATTTCTACAACACAAAGGAAAGAAAATGAAAAAAACTTTAGCGTATATAGCTTTAGGGGGGGGGTTGCTTACTTCTAGTCTCAATGCTTTTGATTATAAAGTAAGTGGTTCAGCAGAGAGTTTCACAAAGTGGGGTTTTAACAACCAAAAGTTTGATAAAGCAAACAATCAAGCACCAACAGAGAGTTTTACAACATTATTCGCACAGCTTAATCTCAATGCAGATTTAGGAGCAGGATTCAAAGCTGGACTTGGCGGGGCTATTGGTGGATTAGCTTTTGATTCTACTCGCAATGACTCATTAGTCTCTAATATTGGTTCGCCTGTTGTTACAGCATATTTTGGAACTGCGTGGGATAAAGAGAGGGTGCAAAACTATATGGTGCAAAATGCTTTTTTAGAATATAGCTATGGAGAGAATGTGTATCTTAAAGCAGGTCGTTATGAATCTGGAAAGGTTGGGGAATGGTTTAGCGGCTACACTCAAGGGGCAGAAGGTTATTTTCAAGCAGGTGGTGTAAAACTTTGGGGCTTTTTATCAAATCGCCGTGCCTTTGCATATGACCAATGGTTTAATGATTTCTATCGTGTGCTTGGCACATATGCAGGTGGGGCTACGCGTAATATTTATGCAGCAGGACTTGATTTTAGCAGTAGTGGGCTTACACTCTCTGCATTTTCTTACTATACTCCGGGTGTATATACCGCACCTGGGGCAAGTATCACTTTTGATAGTAATCCGAGCAAAGAAGCACAGGGATTCAAATCTTTAACTAAAATTCGATTTCTTGCTCCTGTGGCTGATTCAAGTAGGATAGGATATGCAGATGCTAGATGGGGTGAGGTGGAAAAATACTCTTATACACTTCATATTGAGCAAAAATTTGAAATAAATATGTTTTTCTTTGGTGCAGGGTATTATCAAAACTTTGGTAATGCAAGTGAACTTATAGGGCGTTGGGGGAATCCTCTATCACTTGATATTTGGACAGGAAGTGCGTATGATATAGGGCAGGCTCTTAATGACATTATAGGGAGAAATGCAGTTACAGGTTATGGCTTTTTAGGTGCAAATTATGGAAATTTTGATTGGAAAATTTTAGGACGCGGCACAAATAGCCCAAGAAGTGCAGAACAAAGCGTGGCATTTATCCTTAATTATCAAATCCGTGAGGATATTTCTATAGGTGGAAAATTAGAATGGTTTAGTGATACAACTAAAGCAGGATATAGTCCTCTTGGAGGTTCTTATGTAGATCAAGCAAATAGACCAGCAGTGCTTACTAACAATCGTAAAGATGACCGCTCTCACGCATTTTTCTATATACGCCATACTTTTTAATGGCTAGATTCATAAGTGAGGACTTTCACTTAAATAAATAGTGAATCTTTGTAGATATGGGGCTTATTTTATGCGTTTTTTAGGTTTTTAGGATAGAATGCGTCCTTTAATTTATACCAATCAAGGAGGTCAAATGGCTTTAGATATGGCGAAAAAGAAAGAGATTATCGCGAAGTTTGCACGAGACAGCAAAGATACAGGCTCAAGTGAAGTGCAAATTGCGCTACTCTCACAAAGAATTGCGGATTTGACAGAGCATTTGAAAGCAAATCCTAAGGACCACTCAAGTCGCTTAGGACTTTTGAAGCTCGTAGGACAGAGAAAATCACTTCTTGGCTATCTTAAAAAAACGCAATATGATCGCTATGCCAAGCTCATTACAGAGCTTAAGCTAAAAGATAGATAACTACTTCTTTTCAAAGGCAAATAGCCCGGTGCAATAGCTTCTCTTATGCGGTGCAGGAAGAGAAGCTATTGCATTTTGGTTTATTTGCAAACTCTCATTTTCCCACTTCATACATTCTACAACATCAAGTGTATCGGGGATATAGCCCATTTCTATAATTTGCATTTCATCAAGCACATCTATAATACTTTGTGGCTTGTAGATTCTATGCGCATTAAAACATAGTCTATCTTCACTCGCCACTGGCACACTGAAAAATAACCTACCCTTAGACTTTAACACTCTTTGAAATGACTTGAGTGCTTTCTCCCACGCGTCAGGCTCTATAGGGTCTCCATATCTCCCAAGCCCAAAATGCTCCACACTACATAAAGCCGAGAGAGATTCTATAGAATTATCCGCAATACCCGCTAAAAGCGTGGCATTTTCTTGGATATAGGTTACCCCCCCCCCCCCGCTTTTAAGAAGCGAGTGTCAAATTGATTATCCATAGGACGAATATCAAACAAAACAACCTTTTGTTTTTGTGCGAGGAGATGAGCGATAAAACCATTTACACTAGAGCCCACATCATAATGCACACTCGGCTTATACTCTAGCACCTTTTGCGCACCCCATATATCTTGTATAAAATATTGCTTATCAATAGATGTGCCATTTTGGGCATATTTGTCTTCTAAACAAAGATAATCCCACGCATTATCAAGCTTGAAACGCTCATCTGCATTAAGTCGCGTGTAGTCTGCCTTATCTTGTGCGATTTCCGCCTTACTCATTGGCTTACCACCCTTTGCATAAGTCCATAATCTAGAGCAAAGCTTGTATAGAAGGCGCAATATCTCTCGCAAAATCTTTCTTCCTAGAGATTTTTTCTGTTTCATTCTTTTCCTTTATGTAGTGAGATAAGGCGCGGATTCTAACATTACTCCTTGCCTTTTTGGCTTAAACGCGCAGTGATAAGGAGGATGAGCATACAGCACATACCGGTAAAAATCACCTCGCCAAAGGAGTTGAGTGCCTTTGTCTGTGAAGTAATAAGTATCCCAAAGCTTATACCGGTAGTGAGTGCGGAGAATAAAATCGCGTGAGTAGATCGGGGATTTTCCCCCTCTTTTATTGCATAAATCCCATAATCCACACTCACAACAACAAGAATAAGTAATGCAAAAAGGTGCATCATATTGAATCCGCTATGGCTTGCCACAACACATAAAGCCATACTCAGTGGAAATAGCACAAAAGCCCACGCGTGGAGAAAAGCCCTACCCGTGCTAAAAGCAAGACTTACAAGCATAATACAAAACGCGCTAAGCAGCACAATTAGCATTGGCTTATAAATATCATCTGCTAAGCCGTCCATAATCTCTTGCAAGGAGCGAGAATCAAACGCAATATGAGCTTTTGTGATAGATTCTAATTCTTGTGTATTCCATAGATATGCCGGAGATTCTCCGTGCGTAATATCATCAAGCAATGAGCGCATTGCCTCAAGCTGGGTGTGTGAAAATGAGGCGAGATAATAATATTGTGAAAGCTGTGAGTTGCCCTCATTGATATGAAACTTTATCTCACCTATATGTTGCAAAAGTCCGCACACAAAGAGCATAAGCCCCTCTTTTTCTTGTGCAAAAAGAAGCACTTGCTTTTGATTTTTATCTGCCAAAGATTCAAAAAATGCCTTTTGCTCTAGCATTGTAGTATTTTGATAATCAAGCTTTGATAAGTCAAAATCAAGCTTAAGCGCGTTAAAAACAAAAATAAACCCTGCAAGTGAAATTACTAGGAACACAAAGCTAGGCACAATGCCCTTATGAATCTTCGCCACACTTGCAAAGATTCTAGGCTCTTTAAAGCCTACGCGTGGATAAATAAATGCAAAACTCACATAAGCAACACTAAGTGAAATCATCGCATAAAGGGCAAGTTGCGCCAAAAGCGGAAAAGGCACAAAGAGGCACACGCCAAAGCCCACCATTGTGGTGAGATAGCCATAAAATACTGCTTTATTGAATCTTGGGCGTGGCAGTGAGGCATTTGCAAAACTTGATGAATGTGTGTAAGCACCAAAAAAATGGTGGTGCATCATATAGTCAATGGCAATGTTTGAAATCCCCATACCAAAGCTTAGTGCCATAATTGTAACCTTAGGATACACACAAAGTGTGAGCAAAATCGCTATTGTATTTGAAAAAATCAGTGTCAAAATGGTGCAAAATGTAAGAAAAGGTATGCGAATAATCACAAAATATAGCACAATAAAAACGAGCGAGGCAAAGCTCAAGAGGAAATTGACCTCCTGCAAAATCAAATGCAAATTCTCTACACGCATAAAATCTGGCGAAAAATACACCAAAGTGGGATAAGTCTTTGCAAGATTCTTGAATGCTTCTAATGTGCCTTGCAATGCGCTATCCTCGAGACTCTCTAGCTCTACAAAAAGCATTAGCCCATAGTCCTTAGCCTCTAAATGCTTTGGTATATCTTGGCTAGATTCTATATTTTTTGCTGTATCTTGCAGAGTGTGTTGATTGTAAGAATTGCTTGAGGGATTAGCAAAGTGGTGCAAAAGTGGTGCAAAAATATTATTAGCATCTGTGCTTACAGCTTTAGAATCTTGCTTGAATGAAAGCAAATACTTTTCATTATGCGTCAAAAAATCATAGAGTTGCGCCTTAGCCCCCACATCATAGGCAACAATAGAAGCGACATTAGGCAAGGCTAAAAGGTATTTTTCAATCTCCTTTAGCTCTGTGAGTGCATTTTCATCAAAGCCTTTAATGGCGAGTGGCACATATTTTGAACTTGCAAAATACCTATGCGCCTCAATGAGAGTTTTGCTTTCATTTTGCGGAAACAAATCAAGCACCTCTTGGCTAATCCTCTCTGGCTTAAAAGTCAGCACAAAAGCACAAAGCACCGCGATAAAAAGTAATATAAAGATAAAAAAAAGTTTTTTGCCCTGCAATTTTGCACCCCTTATTGATGATTTGCCCTTGCCCTGCAATACTTGCTACCCTGCACATTTATCCCCGCCACAGATTCTAAAATCCTAGATATAAATTATAGAATCTATATCTTAGATTCTATAAAGTAAAACACAGGCTTGATTTTTTTGTTGCCACAAAAACATAAGCTCAATCAAAACACCCAGAAGCCACAAAACTAAAGGTTTTTTTGCTCTACATAATCTTGTATATTTTTTGCTGTAAGTGCGATTAAACGCTCCCTTGCCTTATCATACGCCCACGCGGTATGTGGCGTAAGGAGGAGCTTATGAGTAATGCTAGGATTCAAAAATGGGTGATTTACCCTCATTGGTTCAGTCTCTAGCACATCTGCGCCAAAATACATATCTTTACTTTTTAGAATCTCGGCTATGTCCTCCTCATTCACAATCCCGCCTCGCCCAACATTAATGAGTAATGCGCCATCTTTAAGGAGATGTAAATTTGTGCGGTTTAAGAGATTTTTTGTTTGAGGATTAAGCGGGGCGTGGATAGAGATAATATCGCTACCTGAAAGCAAAGATTCTAAACTTTTACGCTCATAATCACTCTGTGTATTTTTCCCACTTGTAGAGTAATAACTCACCTGCGCGTCAAAGGCTCGTGCCAAATGCGCCACGCGCTGCCCTATACTACCAAAACCAATAATTCCCCATTTTAGATCCTTAATCTCCCTTAATCCGCCATTGATATGCACGAAAATGGGGCTTTTGCTCCACGCACCACTTTTACAATACTCATCATAGTAATTAAGTCGCGCCAAAAGAGACAGCGCAATACTCAAGGTATGCTGCGCTACTGAATCTGTCGAGTATCCGGCGACATTTTTAACGATAATGCCCTTTTTTGCCGCAAAGTCCAAATCAACATTATTCATACCTGTGGCGGTAATACAAATGAGCTTCAAATCACTAAGTTGCGATAAAATCGTCTCATCAAGCACGACTTTATTTGTAAGCACCACCTCCGCGCCTTTGCAACGATTTAAGACTTCATTTGGTGCGCTAAAACCATAGCTTGTAACCTCTCCTAGAGCGTTAATCGCACCTAAGTTGCATTCACCTAGAGTATCTGCATCAAGTATAACAATTTTCATATCTTAGTCCTTTGAATAAAATTTGAGATATAATAGCATCTCACTTTTTCAATAGGGGTTATTTTATGCAAAAAAATACTAGGGTTGTGAAAATATTGCTAGATTCTCTCCCATTTATTAGAATCTTTCGTGGCAAGATTATCGTAATTAAATATGGCGGCGCAGCCCAAAGCAGCCCAGAACTCAAAGAAAAATTTGCTTTAGATATTGTCATTATGTATATGCTCGGGCTTAAGCCTGTGATTATCCACGGCGGGGGCAAACGCATTAATGAAGTGCTTGATACTATGGGGATACAAAGCTCGTTTAAAGACGGCTATCGTGTAACTTGCGCGGATTCTATGCGTGTAGTGGAAATGGTGCTAAGTGGCGAGATCAATAAAGAATTGACCGCGTTTTTAAACTTCCACGGAGCAAAGGCGGTGGGTATAAGTGGCAAAGACGCTCATTTACTCCAAGCGGTGGCGAAAGATGATGGTGCGCTTGGCTACACAGGCGACATTACACAAGTCAATCCCGAGTTTTTACTGCAAGTTATTGACAATAGTTTTGTGCCCGTGATTGCACCTATTGCAACAGGCGAAGGTGCGGGGCATTTGGGCTATAATATCAATGCCGATCTTGCCGCGTGCCATATCGCAAAAGCTTTGAAAGCAGAAAAGGTAATTTTTCTAAGCGATATTGCCGGGGTGCTTGATGCAAACAAAGAATTGATTTCTACACTCACACCAAAAAGCATTAGGGCACTTGAAAAAGAGGGAGTAATAAGCGGTGGAATGATTCCAAAACTCGAAGCTTGTGTGGATTGCGTGAAAAATGGTGTGGAAAAGGCACATATCATAGACGGACGCGTGGAGCATTCTTTGCTTTTAGAGCTTTTCACATCGCAGGGTATTGGCACACAGATTTACGATGATACACATTAATGAGGCAGGGCAAAAATGACTTTAGATTCATATCAATACAGCTTTTTAGAGAAGTTATGGCTCAAGCTAGAATCTCGCTCGGCAGACAAAAACACAGAGTATATTATTATGATCTTGCCCGTTATACTCTTTATGCAAAAAGAACGGCTCGATACTCTGCTTGATGATTTACCAAAGATTTTAGCACTCTATCTCAAGCCCCACCTTATCCAGCGCGTTTTTAGTCATATTGTGATTAAGCTCAAAAAATATGACAAAGACGAACAACTTTTTCTACAAGAACGTCATAAGGCACTAGAGTGTATCTCTATAAATATCCAGCTCTACGCACTTGTGCTTGATTTATTTGAGGATAAATCAGAACACGAACTTGCGATTATTGAAGAAATCGTGCGTAAAAAATATGACAAAGACTATCAGCTCAACAAAAAGAGTCGCCGACTGCTTTCCTATCAAGAAAAATATTGTAAAGACAAAGAAAATGTGATAAAAAATTAATCTTAAGGTATTTATATATTGTAAATCTTGCTATTCACGCGAATTGCAACGCGCAAACTAAAACAAGGTAGATTCTAAGCGCAAGATTTACAAACAAGATTCTATATACTCTAAGCACGGGGCAATGCTGTTCTTAAGTAGCATTGCCTACACTAGAATCTAGCAACTATAAGTAGTAAGGAACTCAAATGGGTGAGGGCGTGCCTCCCAAGGCCAAATCTCTGTTTCAAACTTATATGCTTTATAAGTTTGGATAAATTCTTCACTAAATACACCGCCTTCTTTAAGATATGCTTTATCAACAAGCATTTCCTCAATAGCGTGGCGCAAAGTGTGTGGTAGTTGTTTAATGCCTTTTTCGCGAATTTCATCTAAAGTAAGTTCAAAAAGATTGATTTCCATAGGCGCGCCCGGGTCAATTTTGTTTTTTATCCCATCAATTCCTGCGAGTAAGAGGCTTGCAAATGCAAGATAAGGATTTGCAGAGCTATCTGGGAATCTAAATTCCATTCGTTTTGCTTTCTCACCGCTATTATATGGGATTCTGATACTTGCAGAGCGGTTTTGTGCGGAATAAGTGAGGATACTTGGTGCTTCAAATCCCGGTATAAGGCGTTTATATGAATTTGTGCTAGGATTTGTAAAAGCCGCCAAAGCCCTAGCGTGTTTCAATACACCGCCTAAGAAATGCAATGCCATTTCGCTTAAGCCTTGATATGCCTCTCCTGCAAAGAGATTATGTCCGTCTTTCCAAATGCTGATATGCACGTGCATTCCGCTGCCATTATCGCCATAGAGTGGCTTTGGCATAAAGGTTGCAGTTTTGCCATTGAGGTGGGCGACCATTTTGACAACATATTTAAGCTTTTGCACATTATCCGCCGCTTCAAGCATATCGCCAAACTTTACGCCAATTTCATTTTGCCCTTGTGCGACTTCGTGGTGAAGCACAAAAGTTTCTAATCCTACTTGGTTTAGCACCTTGACAATTTCAGCGCGTAAATCCACCATAGAATCCACAGGTGGCACAGGAAAATACCCGCCTTTTGTGCCGGGGCGATGTCCCATATTCACGCCACCTTCAAATTCACGCGCACGATTCCATTCACCCTCTTCGGAATCTATCTCATAATATTGACAATTCACAGAATCTTTAATCTTAATAGAATCAAATACAAAAAACTCATTCTCTGGTCCATAATACGCCACATCGCCAATGCCGCTTTCTTTAAGATATTTCATTGCGCGTTTGACAATACTACGCGGACATTTCTCATAAGGCTCATTTTTATAAATATCCCAAATATCACAAAATACCACCGCAGTTGTATCCGCAGTAAATGGGTCAATGAAATACCGCACAGGTTCGGGGATAAGCATCATATCGGATTTATCCACAGGCTGCCACGCAGGGATAGAGCTACCATCAAAAGGTATGCCCTCAAAACTTTCTTCATTAATCGCACTGCGTGAAAAGCTCAAGTGATGCCACACGCCTTTAATATCACTAAAACGAAAGTCAATAAATTCCACTTCATTTTCATCGCAGAATCTAAAAAATTCCGCCACTGCTTGTTTGTCTATACTTACTCTACTCATAAATGCTCCTTAAAATGCCTTGATAGAATCTCAAATGCGTGGATTATAGCATAAGTAATACCGCTTCAACAAACAAAAGTTTTTCAATGCAATTTCATTTTGATTTTACAGATTCTATATTTTTGTGCTATTTTGAATTTGTTTTGCGAAATTCTAGCTCATCTCTTGCTCTACAACTTGTTGTTTTAGCAAGAACTCGTAACTCTTCATCACTAAAAGATGAGTATTCATCGTGTTGGTCTATGATACAGGGCTTACATTTGGGTTTATCGCAGAAAAAATATGTTTTAAATATGCCATCATTAACCCTTTTGCCTTTAGGACTATACCAAATTCCCCTGCCATCGGGATACAAGTCAAAATCCCATACTTCCCCATAAGCTTTGAGTGTGCCTTTTATCTCACAAGAAAAGCCACCAAATAATAATTGATAATTTCCTCCTGAATTTTGCACACTAGCATTATTAAAAAATTGCGCAATATCTTCTTTACTAAAGTTTTGCGTTTTAAAATCACAATTTGCATTAAAATCTCTTTTATTTGCATCTGAATCATCTCTAATATTAAAGTCTAATATCTCAATATTTGCTTGGGCAGCATCATATTGATTTGCAAATTGCTCTAAAAGCGGTGTTATTGTCGCTCCTGCATTTTTAAGTCTGTGTATTTTAGTTTCTTGGTTTTGTATCAAAGATATTCTTGCCTTTTTAGCTTCTTCATCATTATTATCGATAGGCAGTGAGAGCTGAAAGCTAAGATTATAAGGATATTCTTCTCCTGCTCGTAAGGTTAAAAAAAGTGCGTCATTATAGGCTTCTTGGTAACTATCAATAGGCAAAAGCTTTTTCACAAGGGTAAAAGTTTGCTCATTATTTGCAGCAAGAAAAAGAGCTTTGCTCTCACCCATAAGATGAATATCTGCTCCTTTTGAAAGCATATAGGGCAAATGCTCAAAATACCGCTCAATAGGCGTTAAATCTCCATTACTTTGATTAATATCTGCACCAGATTCTATGAGGATTTTTGCAATATCAAAATCTTTAGCAATAAGAAGTGGAGACCACGACTGCCCCTCCTCGCCATCGGGGCTTAGTCCAAGTGAAAGCAAATAGGTTAAAATCTCCTCACTCCCAGCCCACGCTGCCTTTCCCACAGCACATATATTTGATGAATCTAATGCGTGGAGATTTACCCCCTGCTTTATTATTGCTTTGAGTTCCTGCAAATTTTTTGATTGCGTAATGGCGGCAAAAAAAGCTTTTTCTAATTGCAGATTGCTTGTTGATTGCAAGGGCTTTTGTGTTAGATTTTGGGCGGAATCTCTATCTATTATGGTTGTTATGGAATGTTGCTTTAAATCCTCTTTGTTTTCTTGCGAACAGCTTATGAAGCATAGGGAGCAGAGGAAATAAACAAAAATCCTCATACAAGCCCTACTAATCTTTTAGCATTTTCATAAGTATTTTTTGCTATAGGGCGGATAGAATCTGCACTTTTTGCAAGCACAGATTGGATATATGCTTTGTCTTGGCTGATTTTGGCATAGGATTGCTGAATAGGACGCAAAGATTCTATAATGACTTCCGCAAGAGCCATTTTTAAATGCCCATAGCCTTTGCCTTCAAATTCTGCCTCAATGCTTTTGCGGCTTTTTTGTGTGAAAATCTCATAAATGCAAAGCAAATTATATAGCCCTGCGCGAGATTCATCAAAGACAATATTGCTTTGAGAATCTGTAACTGCCTTCTTGCATTTGCGCGTGATGATATCGGGGCTATCAAGTAAAAATATTGCGTGATTTTCACCTTGAGCAGATTTACTCATTTTGCTTTGTGGATTATCTAGTCCCATTACACGCGCACCAACTTGAGGTATCGTTGGTTCTGGGATATTGAAGCACTCTCCATAATCGCGATTAAATCGCATTGCAACATCGCGTGTAAGCTCTAAATGCTGCTTTTGGTCTTCACCCACAGGCACAAAATCGGCTTGATAGAGCAAAATATCTGCCGCCATAAGTGCAGGATAATTAAATAAGCCGACATTAATATTTTTTGGATTCTTATTTGATTTGTCTTTAAACTGCGTCATACGACTCATATCGCCCATAGGAATATTGCAGTCTAAAATCCACGCTAATGCGGCGTGCTCGTCAATTTGACTTTGAATAAAAAGATGTGATTTTTTCGTATCAATCCCACAAGCAAGGAGAATGCCTGCAAGTTCATAGGTTTTGTTTTGTAATTCTTGTGGGTCTTGTCGTATCGTAATGGCGTGAGAATTGACTACACAAAAGATATTTTCATATTGCTCTTGTGAATCTACCCAATGCCGCACCGCACCTAAATAATTGCCTAAATGAATATTGCCTGTGGGTTGAATGCCTGAAAAAACGCGCTTTTTGCTTGAAGTGTGAGACATACTATTCCTTAAAATAAAGTTTATAGAAATTAAGTTCCAAAAGCAGTATTGTATCAATTTTAGCTTATATCACTTATATATTTTACTTCGATATTAAGTTAAATAACTTTGAGTAAAAGGAGAAGCGAGAAAATCTAGTTTCAATAGACCAAAACGACTTGGCAAAGCTAAAGGATATTTTAAAAGATTATCCTGCGCAAATATCTTGCTATGAGATAAACATTAAAGGCGAAAATGGAGAATGCCCTTTGATTAAAGCCTTACAATCTTATACTAAGAGATTTCGCGGGATTTCCTCAATCCTCGCAAACATCTTGGAAGTCTCATCATCTACCACAACCGCTTCACCTTTTTCAAGGCTTTCTAAACCTTGCATAAATTTTTGCAAAGAAAGAAAATAAGCCAAATCCCACTCGTCCTCTTCAAATATCGTGCCATACTTGTTTCCCTTTGTGGTGAGGATTTTATACTCCTCAATCTTGCCTTGCAAAAAACTCTCAAAGTCCTTGCCCTGCGCGTTTTTTCTGCCCTTGTGAAGCCCAAGAAAGAGTGCGTATTCTAGCACTTCTAAGGTTTTATCCTCAAACATCGCAAAGACAAAAGGCACGATTTCTCCCTCTGGCTTGGTATATACATCATCGTTGCTAAGCCCTTTAAGGTCTTTTGCGTTTAAAAACAAACTTAGCCCCGCTTTTGGCAAAGCAAAGAAGCTATTATCTAGCACTTCCTCGCTAAAAAGCTTGTTTTTAAGTGCGTAGATAAAAACTTGCTGCGCTCCTGTAAAAGTTTTTCTGTAATTATGCACCGAATGGTAATAAGAAAACGCCTCGGTGTAAATTTCACCAATACTAAAAGGGCTTAGCAAATCCCATATCTTTTTTAAAGTCTCTCCCTTTTTTATCCCTAAACACTCAAATTCTTTCGTTTGCGCCTCAAGCTCAAGTATATCACACCAAGCATATCTTAGCTCCTTTAAATAATCTTGCTTAAATTCCACGCCATTTTTGATAAGAAGTTCTGCAATATCTACCCTGCCACCATCTTAAGGCACTTGCTAAAAAATCACGGCTTTTTTTGCCACCCTTTTGCGAAAGCAAAAATTCTTTATCCTGTGCGTTTTGGATAATAAATTCTATAAGCTCTAAAGGCGCACATTCAAGCGCATACTTTGTTTTGGTGGTTTTTTCTTTTATCTCCACAAAGTATTTTGTATTGTTTATACATTTAAGCACTCTAGCTAAATCTTTATCGCTGATTTTCTTATTTTTCTTGCTTTCAAGGATTTGCTTTAAGTCCCCCAACGCTTGTTGCAAATGCTCTACATAAGAGCCAAACTTCTCTGAGCTGGGTCCTTCTTTTATAAAATCGCAAACTGCTTTGATGTCTTTAAGTTGTTTCATTTTTTCTCCCTTGAATCATTCTTGCGTGCTACATTATATTGTTTTTTTGTAATCAAGTCCAGGCGTTGAATCTGCAGACAAAAGATTCTAAAAATTGCATTGAACCTTGTAAATCCCTAACGAATTTTATACAATGTTAAATGAAAACACAAATTTTGCAGAAGTGCGCTTTCATATCAAAGAGTTTCAAAAGGTGTAAAAGGAGAAAGTTTGCGATTAGAATCTATTGTTTTGACAGCCGTGCTTCTTGTGCTTGCTTGTGCAAGTTTCTTTTTGATTGTCAATGTATTTGAGTTAAGCCATACAAGTATTGCGCTTATCATTTTTATTTTGGGGCTGATTTGCGCAAAATTTGTCTTTCCTATGATGATAAAAGCCAAAGTAAATCAAAAGAATAAAGAATCTAACAAAGAGGCGCATACAACGAAAAGAGCAAAAGAAAAAGCCATAAAGATAGAGGCACAAGATAGGAGTGATGAGTCTATTGAGATAACATTTCCAGAGGAACAAGAGCAAGAAAGCTTAGTGAAGGATACATTAAACTTAAAGCAAGTAGTGAGCGACCCAAACTCTATTTACCACACAATAATCCACAACAAAAGAACTTTGCTTGATTTTCTTTTTATGCAAAGCAAAAAGAGCGGGAGAATCCCAAATATCGCTCTTTTCTTTGGCTTGGATTGTAAAATTAAGAAAAAAGACATTAAAGCTGTTTTGGACGCGTTTAATATCAGTTTTTATGATGAAAATATAAATGAGAATTTTAAAAGAAGCTTTGCATTTATCACACAAGCAAAGGCTGATTATGGGTTGATTGTGCTAGAAAAAGAAAGCGGAGAGCTTATTGATGTCATTCTTGCTAATGAAACGATAAATGATATATATGATTTAAGTCTTGAAATCTGGAATCTCTTTGAAAACGCTAACCCTTATCCACAGGCAAAAAACTTAAGTGGTAAGAGTTGTCTGCTTTTGTATGATAACTTTATCACGCGATATAGTGGGGATATATACTTTCATATGGGTAGTATTAGCTCACTTGATATAAGAGAAAGGCTTAAAGATAAAAGGGAGCAAAATATCTTTGGCTATATAGAGCGAGGCGTATCAAGTGGCATTGATAGTAGCGAATATGAATACAATAAGGAACAAGCACAAAAGGCATTAAGGGCTTTAAGTGAGTATTTTGATGATGATATGTTGGCTTTTGTCAATATGACTAGCTTTAATGCACCCTTTAGTGCGCTAGTCAAAGATAATGGCAAAAAGCTACAAGTGCTGTTTTTTAGCGATGAATACGATTCTAATGGAGTAGATGTTGATAATAATTTTTTTACTGACCCTTATCTAGCCCTGCTTGATACACTAGGAGAAGAGGAGGAAATCTATGCGGAATCGCTTTATGGTGTAAATTTATTAGAACCAAAAGAACAATATGAGGAACTTTTCATAGGTGGGGAAGCTACCAATTATGATTGGCAATTACTTTCTTATGAGAGGGTGCAAAATCAGCAAAACTATAAAGAAGCCTATAATGCAACCATAGAACAACTTAAAAAATCTCTACAATCTGGAGAGCAAACACTCTTTTATGAAGATATTTTAAAATATGAAGATTCTCTAAAAAATAGGGTAGATTCTCAAATACTACACAAAAGAGGCAAAGCAAAAAGACAAATGGGTAATAAAGAGGTAGATAGCACAGACAGAGAGGGTGCTTATGATATGCTTTTTAAGGCAATTATGCTTTCAGATTTTGATTTGTTTGAGGAGGCAATCGCTAATGGAGCAGACGCAAATGGTGTAGTAAGTGCAAAACAAGCGGAGAGCGAACTTGCAAGGGAGCAATATTTGTGTGAAGAGGGTGCAAGTCATTATGCTATGGCGGTTGGCAAAATTTTAGATTGCATAGCACTTGATGATGAGGATTTGAGTGAGGAATCTTTGAAAGAAGAATGTGAGGAAAGCTTTAAGATTGTCTATGCGATGAGGGATTTAAATCCCTGCAATGAGGCATTAGAATTCACAAAAGAAATGTTGCAAGATACACACGATGACTGGTGGTATGAAGCTTACAAAGAAGCTGATGAGTTTGGCTATGAGGGTGATTTAGATGATGAGGAGGCACTGCATACTTGGCTGAGAAATCATAAGCCTCTAACATACTTTGAAGTGCTAGGCAAAGAGCTAGGTTTAGAACTAGAGCTAAGCTGGGAGTGAGCCTTGAGAGAATTAAGGCTTCAAGATTAATCTTACAAAAAAGGAGACACAATGAAAACACTAGAGGAAATTAAGGCTATGGATAGAAAGCAAAGAAATGCTCTTGTAGACGAGTTATATGCACTCATTGAAACAAATGATATAGAAAGGGTAAAGGCATTTTTACAAGAATATCCCTTACAAGAGAGTTTTTATGAGGCAAATATTAAAGACGGCACATACAAGCTTTTTTTATTTCAAGTAGAATATGTCCTTGCCAAAGCAGCAATGGCGTATGAGAAATATAAAGACCCTGCAATGATAGAGTTTTTACAAGAATGGGGCTTAAGGATTGATTACCACCACAATGGATATGGAAGGAATGCCTTGACATCATACATTGAAAAAGGTGGCGAGGATGAAGTAGTCATCAAATATCTTTTAGATAAGGGCTTAACTTGTGAGAAAAGAGGAGATGATGGTTATGGCTGGACTTGTATGCATTGGTGGGCTAGGCGTAATGATTATAAATCAATTGAAATTGCGGTTACCAAAGCAGGAGCAAATGTAGATGTGTTAGATAAATTGGGAGAAACACCTTTGTTTCATTCGGTAGAAGAATCTTCAAACTACAAAGCTACTCAGATTCTAATAGAGCTTGGGGCAAATGTGAATTATTATACCGGAGCTTACACTCCCTTAGATGACGCACAAGGAGCTAGAAATAAAAAGCTTCTCAAAGACGCAGGGGCTAAGAGTGCTAGGAGTTTTCGCAAGATTGAAAAGGAGGCACATTTGGCATTTGGAGTGGATCTTGATGAACCAGATAAAGAGGCTTATCACGCGGCGTTGGATAAATTAACAGACGAACAACGCGAAGAAATAAATAAACTCGTCAATCAAGGAATTGCTGAGATGATGAGCAAGCAAAAGGCTAAGTAATGGCTAAGGTAACTCTTAATTTTAGTGATGTGAAGCTTCATATCAAAGAATTTCAAAAAGTTTATATACTAGGGGGTTGCTCTCTGGTATTTTATAAACCCAATCATTTAAAAACACGAGATAAGGCAAAATATTTAAAATGGCAAAGTGATTTACGCTCTTTAAGGCATTATACATCAACACTAAAGGGGACACAATGCTAAGAGATCCCAAAAGAAGTAAAGAAGAATTAGACGAGCATATAAGGGAATTTGAGGAAGAAATCAAAAAGGCTATAGAGTTGCTCTCATCAAAACAAAATGTAAATAAAGATTTAGTGTATTTTTCTTTAGATGGAGATAGATTAGAAAAAGCTTTAGCAAAATATGCGCGTGGAGATGATATAGCGGAGGTTAAAAAAGAGCTAGAAATCGCAGTGCTAGGGCTGCAAGAACACCGCCTAGAAACGGGATTTGATATTACTTTGTATGGAAAAAATATTGAGGAATTTTGTGTAAGGATATTGTTAGATATGGATACTTCTTGTTTGCTAAAGCTTATAGAGGAAGATGAGGCAAAGAGAAGGGATATTTACAATAGAGATTGGTTTTTGCATTTTATAGGCACAAAGGGTAAAAATCTCAATTTAGAGCGAAAATGTGCTTCTTTTGCCAAAGAACACGAACTGATTAAAGAGTTTGTAGCGCTCAAGGACATTAACTTTTTGCATCAATATATGAAAAAACACACGAGATTAAGAGAGCCTATAAATACTTGGAATCTTCAAGGTGCCGCTGTGGTAAAAATAATGAATTTAGATAAAGATGAATTTAAAGACTACAAATACTTTCCCTATGATTTGATATAGAATCTTATCTGTTGCATTAAGGCTTAAAAATAAATTTTAAAAGGAAGCACAATGGAAGATTTAGCAAAATTACAAAAGCGTTGGGAAGAAGCATTTGAATCTATACCCAAACTCTATGAAACACCCGAAGGTTTAATGGTAAATTTCACTTTAAGTGAAGATACTGATACGATACTCTTTGAAGAACCTTGGGAAAACTTTGAACTAGAAGATGATGAGGAAGCAGAGTTTAGTAAGTCTTGGAGCAAAGCAGAGTGGATTATAACGCAGATTATTGGAGAGGGATTTGCACGACTTGGGCTTATAAGTTATTTTACTGCAGGTGTCAAAGAAGTGCGAGCTTGGAGATGGTGATGTAATGCACTTTAGATTCAATGTCTAACCTTGCTTTACAAAAAAAAAAAAAATGATACAATATGCAGATGAAAGATGCTAAATTAAAAAAGGAAGGGTAAAAAATGGGACAAAGATTAAGCGTTGTCGTCATAGAAGATGGCGAAATTTTATGCGGGATTTACAATCAATGGGGCGGGTATAATTATAAAGTGCATAGTATAATGGATTTAGCATTTAGTATTATGCGAATGGAGGACGCGACATTTAAAGAAAAGGGATATAGCCCTATGGAACGCGCTGTTTATTATACATCAATGTTGATAGACGGTTTAAATTCGTTAGAAAAAGATGGTGGCGAAAATCCAACTGTAGAACGACAAGACGCAGAAGAATACAGGATAAATATGAACTTGCTTAAGGCGCGGAATATAGAACTTGGACAAGGAAGTAATCAAATCTTGCTTGGGGAGAGTGCAATAGAATTACTTGGTCAGGCAGAGGGCTATGCGATTTTAGATATAGGGGAAAAGCTCTCAACACATATTAAAAATAAAATAAATAATGGCAGATATTATTTGAATAATCCGGAGGCTTTTTCAAGGCTTCAGGTGCGTTCATCACAAGATGTAGAAGATGATATAGACATTTTAATGCAGGGTGAGGAAAGTAATTTCGGCGAGGTTTTGGGTAATGATGAAGTTGTGATTTTTCACCTTAATGAACACAGAGAGGGTAGTCTTTATTAATAATTTTAGATTTAATAATGGGAGTAAAACACTTTAAATGTCTCAACAAGAATTCTTAGATGAAATTGTTATAAATTTTTGCAAAAAGCTAGACAAATTTTCAGCACAATATGGCTTAAAAACAGAGGAATTTATAACTTTTGGTGTTTTTGATAATTTACTTTTTACTTTTGAACATTATTTAGAACAAGAGGAAGATTGCATAAGTCTTGATGTTTCTTTTAGGGTGAAATCCGTAAAAAGTGATGAGATTCTATGCTCTAGCCTAGAGCTTGATGAGCCTGATTTGGACTTTAAAATCTTAAATGAATATGGTGTTAGATCTTTTCCTTATTCTTTTAAAAGTATGGAATTTTCTAATATGCAAGAATTGCAAGAATTTGCTTTAGATGATATGCCTAGTAATTCTTATCATAATTTTTTGAGTGCTTACAAGGAGAGCATAGAATCTCTTTTGGAAGCCTTTAAAATCGACACATCTAGCACGATACAAGGACTTTATGATTTTATTTATAAATATGAAAATAATAAAGATGTGTTTTGGAAAGATAGAACCCTAATGCAAATTTTACTTCTTATAGAGTTAAATCAAAAAGAACAAGCACTTAAGATTTTAAAAAATGACCCAAGAACTAATGAAGAACGTAAGATTTCTATAGAATATGATAATGGGGAAGTAGAAATATTTGATATTTTGATTTATTCTTTGGAGAATAATATTATATAGTATCTCAAGCCAAAAAGATGTATTTAGACTACGATTGCAATACTTTTTATATGGCAAGGACTGATGAGCAGATTTTGAATTATCTTAATGACGAGGAATTAAGGCAAGATTTGCAAAGCTTTGTGGAATCCAAGGCAAAAGGCAAATAAATCACGGGGCTTTTGGGAATCCTCTAAAAGGAGAAAGAAAATGAAGTTTAAGAATATAAAACACGGAATCCCCTTTCAAAGAGAGTTTGAGTTAGAGGGTGCAAACATTGACTTGCGCAATGATTTTTGCTTGTATAAAATCACAAACAGCGCAAAGACTTTGGAGCTGTTTTTCAAATCAAATAAAACAAATATATGCGATGTAAAAATGACTTTTTGGGATTGTGAGTTATTACACTTATGCGCGTATTGTGAGGATTTAGGGAAATGTCAAGCTCATTTTATAGATTTAGTAAGGACGAATTGGGACAATATGACAGGCTATATTGAAAAAGATGATGAAATGCTCCTTAGCCTATATTTTGATGAAGATTTGGAATCCATTACTTTGTATTGCAAGAGCTTTGAAATAGTTTTTGTGCAAGAAAATGCCCAGTCAAAGGAAAAACAATGACAAGAGAACAAGCGGAGCTAATCATCAAAGAGGAGCAGTTAATTTATACAGATTGGTATCCTTCTTATAAGCACGTAGGAGAATTTCATCTTACTATGTGGTTTGATTCTAAAAGTAATAAATTCGAGGTGCTTTACATTGGAGAACGAGGCTGTGTCGAGCGTGAATATGCCTTTGATTATGAAAGAGAAGCAATCGATAAAATGCTGCAAATGAATTATTGGCGTAAATATTATGATAATGAAATAGACTTGAGCGGTGATGATAGAAAAGAACTCGCTTTACAAGTCATCAAAGAGGAACGTTTGCAAGTCATTTGGGACAATGAGGCTTTGAAGCCCTTATGTGCGGGTATTAAGCACGATAAACAAAGAGATAAATATATTTTTTTATCACAGATTCTAAAGCAGAAGTGATAGAGTGGAGGAGTATTGAGTTTGAGGGAGATAGATATAGTGAAACTTTTGAAGAAGTATTTAGTGATGAGGATACAGCCCTCTATGCGCTTATTAATCGTGCTAGAATGATAAAACAAGGAAAGATAATTTTGTGTTAAGGTATCTTTATCAAGATTGTTTCAAAATGATACTAATTTAAGCAAATTCTCGTTAAAATCACATTTAAATCTATTGAAAGAAAGGAGATACAATGCTTGAGATACGATGGCATTCTCGTGCTGGGCAAGGCGCTGTAACGGGCGCAAAAGGTCTAGCAGATGTGATTGCGGGAACGGGCAAAGAAGTTCAGGCTTTCGCAAGTGCTTTTAGAGATTTAGAATCTAAGGCAATATGTTGTTTTTTAGCTTGTTCTTTAATGGCATTTGCTCTTTCTAAGTATTCTTGCTTTTGCTTTTCATCGCTTACTCTCCTATGATTATTAAGATTAATATCTAGTCGTCTTTGCAATTCGGCTTGTTTTTGTGTTATACTTTCAGTAGCAGAGCCACGAAAATCGGGGTCGTTAAAATAGGTAGCAGAGCTGACCCTGTCTGCTTGACTCTGCTTTCTCTCTCCAACATCTGTTTTACTATGTGCTGTTAAAAGCCTATTGATCTCCTTGTTTTCTTTAACATACTCTCTACTACCATAAGCTAAGATACTTTCATCGTTAGCCCTTACTTTCCAAGTATAGTCATTTATCTCTTCATTATATTTAGCCTCCACATTCCTAGCCACTCTAGGAAAGCTTAACATTTCTTCTGTGGTTACCATTCCTCTAAGAGCGGTATCATCAAGATGTTTGCTAATCTCCTTGTCCATAAATTCTTTATCAACTATTACATTACCCACATTACTTCTTACAATGGTGCTAGGCTTTTCATTCTCTAGCACCTTAAACATTTTGCTACTTTCTTTTTTAGATTCTCTTTCCCATACAAGCTCTTTTAGTTTTGTAATCTTTTGCTCCATTACTTCTACGATATTTTTAAGATGTTTGATGTCTTTTTCTAGTAAATCTATTTCTTTTTGAATATTGTTATTTGCCCTATCGTCTTTATTCATATTTACTCCTTAATTGTATTCATCATTAAAATACTTAGCCATTACTTCCCCATTTTTTGGAATGGGAAACCACATATGTGTTGTAGGTGTAATGTAGATTCTGCTTCCTGCTCGTATCTCTATTGTTGGTTTAATCTTTGCTTGTTCTGAAATAAGTTGTTTGAAAATATTGTTTAAATCTCCTTGTGCGTTTGAAAAAAGTTGTGTGGTATAGGGATTTGCTCCTGTGCCACTTTTTTGTGTGGCATTTGATATGGTTATCATTAAGCCATTGCTTAAAGTATTTAAAAACAATCCTAAGCCATATCTTTGCTCAAATTTATTATCTAAATAGCCTTCAATGCCATTAATCCCTCTTGAATCTGCGCTTACTGCATTGGTAAGAAGGATATTTACTCCTTGAGGCGTTATCATTTCTCTCCATACTATACTTAGTCTTGATTGCCCTATTTTGTTATCATTTTTGTAAAAGCCCATTACCTTTGTGCCTCTTGGGATAAGCACTACTCTTCCTTGAGCGGCATAAACATCTTGCTCTACTTGAGCGGTGATTATGCCTTCAATATTGCTTACAATGGGTGTCATTAAAACAGCAGGAATAAGCCTCCCTGCTCGTATCATACGATATAGGCGATGTTCGTTTGTCGCTATATCTATGCTTTTTTGATTGGAGAATCCATCATCTCCATAGCGTGAGCTTTGTTGTGCAAAGATTTGAGAATCTCCCCCTGCTCTTTCACCTAATAATGCACTTTTATATAATTCTCTTTCTTTTGCAAGGGCGATTCGTCTTGCTCTTTCTTCTTCTTGCTTAGCAAGTAAGGCTTGATAAGTTGGGTCTGCTAGTTTCTTCATTTCTTCTTCAGCTTTCTTTCTTGCTTCTTCTTCAAGCTTTTTACGCATTTGCTCTTGAAGTTCTGCTTGTCTTTGTGCTTCTGCTAAGAGTTCTTGCTGTCTTCTAAGCTGCTCTTCAGGGGAGTTTTGTGTATTTTTATTAAGAAACTCATTAAGGGCTTCTTTATTGTTGATATTGATAGGGTTGCCATTAGAATCTAAAATAGGATTATCGTTTTTATCTTTGAGATTGCCATTTTTATCTATAAAGATATGGTTTCCATTTTTATCAAGGATTGGTTTTCCTGTTTTATCAAGCAATATTTTTTTATCAAGAATTTTTTTGCCTTCTCCTGAATACATATTGCCTTCTTTATCAATATAAATAGGGTCTCCATTTTCATCAAGTATGGGATTACCCAACTCATCGGTAAGCATAGTGAGATTAGGTTGTATATGAGATTGATTAAAGATATTACTTTTTGAAAGGTCGCCCTGATGTGTGCCTTTTTGTTGCCACACATAATCACTTATAGGAAACTTACTTTCAAAGAGATAATCTAAATTCTCCTTTACGCTTGCATAGGTAATACCCATACCTAAAAGTGCAAAAATTCCTATTCCCTTATAAACCATTATTTGCCTTTTTGTGCTTTCTCTCGCTCTATGCAAACATAGGCTTCACCGATTCGTATGGTAAATTTATCTGCTACGGTTTCAGCAATAACAAAATCTCCTATAACTCTAGTTTCTATTGGAGAATCTTGTTTATCTACTACAACATATACGCTAGGAATTTGAGGATAGCGTGTTTTGTCGTATTTGAAAAAAGTATAGTTGTTATCGCTAAAGACTTCTTCAGGCATAAGCCAAGTGTTTTGTTTTTTTGCTTTTATCTTGTATCTCTTATATACCTCTTTCTTTTTCACTCTTAGCTTATTAATACCTTCTTCTACATAAAAATACTCATCAAAAAATGGGTCTTTGCTCTTCTCTATGGTGGTGCGTTTATCTTTTACAAACACAACGAGATGAGGATTCTTCCACGATTTAAAATCAGTAGAGAAAATATAGAAAGAATAAAGCTTCCCATCTTCTGTAAAAACTGCCAAGCTTGTATCTACACCTATGAGTTTAGGTCGTATTGCTATGGTGTTTTGAGAATTAGGCACTTCTAGCACTTCAAAGCCTACATTGTCTCCCAAAATAAAATTTTTTATCTTTTGTGGAAAAATCATTGTGCTTGTCATCGCGATTCTTGTGCGTATTTTATAGGTATTATTATTTTCGTAATCTATTGTTATGGTGTTTTCTGTGCCTTTGTAATTCTTGGCAAAGAATTGTCCTTGAATTGCATTGAGATTTTGGCTTCTTACCGCTTGTTTTCTAAGTAATATTTCTTGTTCTGTCGGTGGTTCTTGAGTTTGTGATTGCATTTGAATAGGAATTGAGCTTGAACTAAAATCTCTACTTGTAGAATCTAACATAGGGCTATTTTTGGCTTTTTCTTTATCTTGTTCTCTTTGGTCTTGCAAGTCTTGGATTTTTGTTACCATTTCTAACATTTGTTCTTGCCCTTCTAGCACTCTTTGATTGGTTAGTTCTTCTAGTGAGGGTTGTTCGGCTAAAGCAAAAGAGGTTAAAAGGGGAAATGTAAGGATTATTTTTTTCATTATTTGTTCTCCTGTTTTTGTGATTGGTCGTTAATAAAAACTTCAGTAAGCGCATAATCTTCAACTATGAATCCTGTGGGATTTCGTGGCACAGATTCAAAACTAATGCCTTGCTCTATAAAATCATATTTGAGTGTGGCTCGGTAACGCTTGAGCTCTTTGTCTTTAGTATTTTGAGTGATAGAGATAAAATCTACATTGGCTACGCTCTTTGACAATACGCTTAGGTTGATGATATGTATTTTTCTATATATCTCCTTATTTTGATAGATAGAGTTTTCTTGTGTTACGATTCTTCTAAAAGTATCCCATACCTTATTAGAGCTTTGTTCTCTTATGTCTTCGTATCGTAACTCATCATCAATGCGATTAATTGTTTCTCTCTTTTGCACATAACTTGCGAGGATAGATTTAAGAAGTGCTTCTTCACTTCTAATATTTAAGTTTCCTTGCTCTACCCTTACAAAATTACTCTCTGCATTTGAGAAAAACACAAGATAAGGCACATTTTGCTTGAGTGGTAGCATTACCATTATGGTAATAATTAATAATGCAATTATCGCAGATTCTGCAATAATCCAAAAAAACATATATTGTTTAATGTGCCTTTCTAACTTAAATAGAAAGTTTGCGTCCTTTTTGTATTCATTATCCTCAAAAGTCATTTTTATCCTTGTTTATCCATATCAATGATAATGTCATAACAAGCACAAGGGCTTTTTGAGGGAATCTTAGTTTTGCTACTACCACAACCTAAGATTGTTATAGCTAAAAAGCCGAGCATAGTGAGTGTTAAAAATTTCTTCATAGGTTCTCCTTTTGTAGAATTGATTTTTGATTTTTAAGATACATTGCTCTCCATTCTTGTGGGTGGTATTTTTTACACTCTATGAGCGCATTTACATTTTTAGATTCAGAGCTGAATACTTTTAAATGTTCGCCTAGTCTTGAAAAATTAATATCAAGAATTGCAGATTCATCTTTTCTCTTTAAAAGAATTTGCCTTGAAGCCTTGCTTGTATTTTGCAAGAAGTTAATTTCGCTTCCTGTTAAGGAAAGTTGGTCTTGAAGTCTTTCAAGTGTTCGCACGTCTGTAGTTGGAAATATGATAATGTTTGCCATATTTTCTATGAAGGCTTCCGCATTTGCCACATTCTTAAAAAAATCAAGATTTTGCACTCCCATTGCCATCACACCATTTATCTTTCTCACTTCCATAATGGATTCAATGATTGCATTGCACATATTTGGATTATTGAGGTAATCTCTAAGCTCATCAATCCATATAAAAAAGCCCTTGTTTGTATTCTTTGAGATATTTTTTATTTTATGAAAAAGATACAAGGCGCATAACGCCGAGTTCTTTTGATCCTTGAGTATGGCGTCCATATTAAGCACTGAAAGTTGTTTGCTAAAATTAAGTGCGTCTTCTTTGTTGTCAAACAATCCTTCAAGATAATCCCTATATCTTATTTTTAAATCATCTTGTGAGTTTGGAAAGTGTAAGCTGTCGTAAAAATCCTTGAGTGTAAAAATATGGCTATCATCTTGTGCTTGTGTTTCTCGTATTTGCCTTATTGTGTCTCCTACGATATTTCTTAGTTCGTGTTCCCCATTACCTATTTCGCCCATTTCACACAACCAAGACTTTAAAAAGTTATTGTTTTCTGTTGTATCACCAAGAGAGAAGGGATTAAGCTTAAAACCATCAAGTTCTAAATCGTGGTATTCTCCTGCAACATAGTTTGTAAAATTGTGCATACCGCGCAATTTATCCATTGCAAAGATGTTAATATCATACTTAAAGAGATTTGTCATAAAAAACTGCATAAGCGTTGTTTTGCCATAGCCTGTTCCACCTATAACTAGCGTATGCCCTGAAGCATCTTCGTTAGGGCTGTCGTGAAAGTTAAAAAAGTAGGGGCTTCCACTTAGGTGTTTTAGAATCGTTATGGGTCGATTCCCCCATCGCGAGTTCTTAAATCCTAAAATATCATTCTCAAAGGTGCATAGTGTGCTTATTACCGAGCTTGTTTGTGTGCGGATTCTTGCGTTAATATTGCCACGAGATGGGAAAAAGCTAAAAAATAATGGTTTAAGATTAAGTGTCTCCCTTGCAACACTTAAATTTTGAGCTTTAAGTATGGCTATAAGTGAGTTTGTTTTAGAATCAAGGTCTTTCATTCCATACTCTGACAAAACAAGAATGCTAAGAGAAAACTTCAAGAGTTTTTCTCTATCCGTTTGAATCTCTTGCAATAAGGTTTCAAGGGCATTTTGAATAAGCTCAACAGCATAGAGCTTAGCATTTTTCACTTTATTAAGAGAAGTGTTTCTATCAAGAGCTTCGCAGTGAAAAATAAGAAAATAATCTGTATTCTCTCTTAGAATGGTCGTTGGTAATATACTTGAAATATTTTCTGTTTCATATGCCTTAACACTTAAGAATCTCCCATAGATTTCCTTACCATCGTTGCGAGTAAAAATGATGAAATCTTTTTTAAACTCAACATTTGAAGTGATATAAGAATCTGTTATACTTTCATATCCATAGCGTAAATTTGTGAATTGCATATTAGAGTAGGTAGCATAGAAGTTGATAATACTATCAGAGTCAAGTTGAATAGGTTTAAAGTCTCCCAATGCACTTTTTATTTCTTCACATACTTCATCAAGTTTTTTTGCCTTAAATTCAAACCTCGTAGTATTGTTCTCTGGGCTTAGATTATCTGCAATTTGTTCTGTCGTCATTTTTTCTTTTTTTGCTTCAAAATAACCTGCGACTTGTTTTGATTTTGTGGAGACAATGAGGTAGTAATTGATTTTATATGTTACGATTCCACTCTCCCATTTTTTTATTATCTCTTCGGCAAAATGATTTGGGGAGCTTGAATCAAATTCTAAATGAATTTTTTCTTTTTTAGCAAAGATATTTACTTCCACATTCGTATCAAGCTTACTCCAAAATCTATTGCGTGTATTAACAAGCTCTATTTCTTGATTAAGTGTAATTGCTGAATAGCTTATGCCTTCAATTCTGAATCCCGCACATAAGTTACCATCTTGTGTTGCTATGTATTTATCACTAAATTTTGAAGCGATATTAGATTCTTCATTCATCGCATAGATTGTTGGTTCTTGGAGTGTAAGTATGCCTTCGGCTTCTTTCATTGTTTTGTTAAAAGCTTCATTGAGAGTATCAATATTTTTGTGTTTGCGTAAATTTTGAATAATCTTTTTTGCAAATTGCATTGTATTCCTTATGCGTAAAAAATATTTTTTGATTTCATCTTTGAGCGTATGATGAGAATGTCGTAAATATCTTCATCAAAATATTCAAAAATAGATAGCGTAGCGAGAATCAAAACAAATAAGGGTATTGCCCACCATACAAGTATGAGCCACAATACACCGCCACCTAGCAGGGCAATAAGCAAAGAAGTTCTGCTTAAGCCTATGTTTGTGCGTGGCAAATACACCTTGTCTTTTTTTGTGATTTCTCTAAAATTATCAATCTCAATCATTGAAACACGCTTACACCATTATTAGTTACACCCCATAGCACACCTGTGATAATTGCTATCCAAATAATTGTTTTCATATTGTCTTTTAGAAGCTCTGGTTTAAACTTTGCAGCAATAGCAAGAAAACAAATCATTAAACCACCAAATACGCCTACTAGAATATGAATTACACCCATAACAATATCTCCTGTGCTATTCACTTCTGTTGCTATTGAATTTTTGAGTTTTTCTCCAAATGCTCCATAGAGATAAACTTGAGCCATAATCAAAAAGAATGTGATTTTTGCAAGTATCTTTTTCATTGTGTTTGTGTCCTTCCCCAAAGTTTGATTGCAAAATTTTTGCGTAGAATATAGAAATTATTAAAGGGATAAATTGCGAATACTTTTTTTGTATGTATAAGTCGCTTTTGCTCGTGTATTGTGTGTTTCTGCGTGTATAATCTAAAATTTTGCTTGTGTGATTCTTTTTGCTTGTATATTTACTTTTCTCTGCTTCTCTATTTCCCTATTTTGCGAGGATATACAAAATTTTTGTTAAAATTTTTTTCGCAATTTATCCCTTTAATATAAAAACTTTTGTTTTGATAGTTTTCATAAAAAAATGATGTCTCTCTCAAAATATTTTCTCATTTTTACAAAATGAGAAAATCTCACTAAAAAAGCCCTAGTTTATGGGGATTGATAGTGAAAAAGGATATACTTTAGGGTTATCCTGCTAACAAAAGTTTGATTTTAAATTGAGTAAGTATTTATGATATGTTTCAAAAATACACGCTATAATATTTTTATGAAAAAGTTTGCTCGTTTGAAAAATATTTTTTTTGATTATGAAGAAGAAAAAAGAAAAAAAATCAAAGATGAAGTTGCGCCGAAAAAAAGACTTGAGCTTTTTTCTTCTCGGCTCTTTTCTACAATTCAAGAAAGAAAATTTGCTAAGCAAGTAATGATAAAGCTTTTATCAAATCTTTCTGTAAAAGGTGTTAAGAATGCGCTTAATTATGTTATACGCAATTCTGAATCTACATTTGCACTCAATCAAGACAATGAACTCGTGAGCTTAGAGGACATTATGAATGATTGGCAAAAAGATTTTTCATCAAAAGAGAACGCAAAAGAAGCGTGGCACTTCACATTTTCGCTTGATGAGGCTGTGGATAAACATAGCCTTGAAGCATTAAAAATCTCTGTGAGTGAAGTAATGAAAAAGAATTTCTTTGAATACAAGTTTGTAAGTGTTATTCACTCTCATCAAAATAAACCACACATCCACATTATCTTAAACAAAAACAATATATTTTCTCGTAAGAAACTACATTTCAAGAGTAAGCAAGATATAAAGGATTTTTGGAATCTCTTGCGTGAAGATTTTAAAAACTCTCTTAACTTTCATAATCCAAACTTGAACTATGAGAATAAGTATAAATTTGAGCGCGATTTATTAAAACAACACGCTAGAGCTTCACTTGAAATACCGCTTAATATTAATAACGAGATTTCAAAAAGTATGCACTCCATTGTCAATAAAATTTCGCTTTATGAGAGTAAAATTCAAACTATTAATGAAGCAATAAGGCAAAAGGTTGCAACAAAAATTCTCTTTGTCAATGAAGCTAAAGAACTTATGACAAGTGGCAATAAACTCTATTATAAAAAATTAAAGCTTGTTAAAAGCCATAATAGTGAGATTAGTGAGCTTAAGCAATCATTGCAAGATTATAAAACTAAGATAAAAGCTCTTAGAGCCATAGAAAAAGAATTAAACTATGAGCGATTGAGCTATAAAAATGACTATGCTACACTTGCTAAAAAACAAGCTTACTTAAAATTCTTAGAATCTAATGTTACTAACAAAAATTATTCAAAAAATGATGTGTATCTCATCTCCCAAATTAAAAATGATTTGTTTGTTAATGAAGCAAAGTTAGAGAAGCACTTTAAAGAGAATTTAGAGCTTGATTTACTGCTTTCAAATTCACTCAATAAAAAATCAAATGCCTTTACACTTATTAATATGGCAAAAGACTTAGAATATCATCTCAATGCGATTAATCGTATAGATATAAGTTTGGATTTAAACGATAAGATTCAAGCTTATGCCCATAAGCTAAGTAAAAATAAAGATTTTGTAATAAATCTCTGTAAAGAGAAGCAAAATAATCTTTTAAAAGGGGAAAGAAGCAAGTTTAAAGAGAATGAGCTTAAGGCTTTAAGTCAATTCTTAAACACGCCTTATACTTTTGAATCTACTCAAGAAAAAATTTCATCTGCCAAAATAGAAAGAACAAAAATGATTGCAGATTCTCGCCTTGATATTGATGAGTTTATAGATTGGTATTGTAAAAAACAAGATATACGCAATAAAAGCTTCTATGAAGCAAAACTAAAAGAGAAAATACAAGCTAATACATTTGAAAATTTTAAGCAACTTTATAAAGAATTTGAGTATGATAGGGCTAAAGGAATGGGTAGATGAGTAGAAAAGAAAGAGTAAAGACAACGATAGATTTTATCAAAAGTGGAGTGTTTGCATTGCTCACTGCTTTGTTTGGGATTTTTGCGTATATTGTTATTAATATTGACACAATAAATATTTTTCAGGCAATAGCGTGTATCATTGGTATTGTTATCATTGTGATAATATTCTTTTTCTTGATAAAGTATCTCAAAAAAAATCTTGATGAGCTAGAGGAGTTAGAATAATGGGTTTAGCTTTAGCAATTTTCACTATTTTTGTATTTGGTGCTTTGATTTTATATTCTGTAAAATCAATTAGCAAATAAAAGCCTATGGCTAGAGAAGTGGAGATTTGCGTAAGCAAACTCAAACACTTCGGAGCTATGGAATAAGAAGTGCCACGCACAAACAATATCTCAAAACAAAAGCGAGGCGTTGTTTTGCCCTAGTAAGCTAAAAATGAGACTTTTAAAAAGGGGAAAGAAAGGCTTTAGTGATGATTCTCGCGATTCATCTCCCCCTACCGCGTTCTTTGTTTTGCTCTTGATTTATCCTCTCTAATCTCTGTAAAGACTTGGAATCTAAAGTGATATTAAACTTCTTAGTTTGTTCTTTGATAGCGTTTGCTCTTTCTAAAAATTCTTGTTTTTGTTTTTCATCATTTACTTTTCCATAGTTGTTGAGATTAATATCTAGTCGTCTTTGTAGTTCGGCTTGGGTGTTGCTGTATAGGTTAGTTTTGATAAGCTTTAAAAGCTCTGTATTATCTCCTTGCATTGCCTGTATGGAGGCTTCTATCATATCATTTTTAGGTATGAGGTTTAAATCTAGCGCAAATCCTGCATTATGAGCTAATTCATTGATAAAGATTCTCTGAACTCTTCCATTCCCCTCTCTAAAAGGGTGCAAAGCATTTAAATCAGTCATAAAGGTGGTTAAATTCTGTGCAAGAGTATCCACATCTTTTTGTTTTTCGTGTAAGCTACATTGCTTTAGATTCTCAAAAATATTTTTAGATTGTTTGGGGAGAAAACTCCCTTTACAAAAGGTAGAATCCCCCTTACTCATAAATCCATATAAACCCATTTCATACCTATCTTGTCCCGCCCAAGTATAGACATCTTGGAATATATGTTTATGAATAGCTTTTAGGTGTTTGTAGCTAAAGTCGCGTTTAATATATGTAGTTTTGAGTGTTTGCGTGCGTTTTAGTGTAAGTAATCTTTCTCTATGGCGTAGTTCATCAAGCGAAGTCGCACCTACAAGATTAGTTTCAAGCAAAAATCTATCAAAATCATTAAGATGCTCATCGCTATCCCACATTGTTTTAAAGTAGCCCCCATTGGCTCTTATGCTGGGCTATAATTTCATCAGCGGTTTTTTCACCTTTTTCTATTTGAATAAGCTCAATAATATCTTGTTGATTTGCAAACATATCCTCAATAGCAAAATTGCAAATATTGGAGCGAATGCTTTTATATTGTGTCTCTGTGAGATTGTTCCTATAAGATTCTAAAATTGCCAAAGATTCTTCTAGGCTATGGGCTTCTGGATAATTATTCGTTGCTAATACATTTACTTGTGCTGTCATTTTATCTCCCTTATCTTTTGTGAGTATGCTACTTGCTTACTAAGCACAAATCTCATGTTTAGGTTTTCATAATCATAGCAAAAATTTGCTTATCTTTGCATTATGAGTAATAAAATAAGACTTCATCTCCCTCTTCCCTCTCGCGTAAGTTTGATTGCAAGATTCACTGACAATGTGGTTAAATTAAGAAATGAGGTCTTTCGCTAATTTATATTTTATTTTTCGTTGGGGTATGGGTGGCTTGGTGCATCGCCTTTTCCTGATAAGTTTTTCCAAGTATTGTTACTCTTGCAATTTGGGCAAGGTGGCAGAGAAGAAGCAGAAAGCATTGTGATAACATAATTACATTTATTGCATTTAAATTTTCCGCCTGACACATTAGAACCTATTGATATATCATTTTATCCATAAATCCTTCCTTGTTTTATAATTAAAATAAAGACGAATTTAAAGACTATAAATACTTTCCTTATGATTTGATATGAATTATATTAATATTCTCATTATAAAATCATAGAATCTAACAGGCAAGAAAGAGCAAAAAGGATTGCAAATAAGAGTGAAATACATAAATGTGGCGTTTGCATTTAGCGTGATGTGTCATACTGCCTTTGCAGATAGTGAGAGTTTGCGACAACTTGCAAAAAACGTGGGTATTGAACCTGCAAAGCTAGAGTATGTTGGAACAGAATGCACCAAAGATGCGGCAAAGGCAAAGGCGCAAGTCCGCCAATCCCCACCGCACGAGCAAACCTATAAGTTTGAGATAACCCGCCTAGAATGCGAAATAGCTATGCTTAGTGCTAGTGTGCTAAGTAGCACGCAAGGAATGATAGAGACACTTTCTTATGGCTACGAGGAGTATGACAAGCTTTTAAATAAGTATTACAATCTCTATCGTGCTGAATACAAAAAGCAAAATCAAGGAAAAGGGCAAGATACTCTGCTAGAGGAGCAAAGGGCGTGGCTCAATCTCCGCGATAGCTATGAGACATATCTGCGTCAGCACCGCGCACACATTTATGAGAGTAATGGGGGCGGCACGATGTGGAGCGTTATTGCAAATGGCGCAAAACTTACATTTCTCAAAAAACGGGTAGAGGAGCTTTTTTTGCAATATAAGACTGCAAAGAATGGTGAGGCTATTGAATTTTATAGTATCTTTGGGAATATAAGCGATGATAATAAATAAGAGTGCGTAAAGATTCTATATACTTAAATCTGCGCTCCTACAAACTCTATTCATCAGGTGCAAAGAATTTTGCCACACTTTATAATCCATTTGCACATTGGTTTATAAGCATCATAATCTTTCAAAGAACGTCATTTACTGCCGAAAACCAATAATCTACGCCAAAAGATTAATGATTTAAGACAAAACTTTTTGCAATGAGCGACTTTTTGCAAGAATGTGTAAAATTTACCTTTAGATTCAAATGTCTTTATCAAGATTGTTTCAAAATGATACGAGTATAAGCAAAAATTCATTAGAATCTTAACCGAAAATTCAAGGTAAGGAGATAGTATGCTTGAGATACGATGGCATTCTCGTGCTGGGCAAGGCGCGGTAACAGGCGCAAAAGGTCTAGCAGATGTGATTGCGGGAACGGGCAAAGAAGTTCAGGCTTTCGCATTTTATGGTTCGGCAAAACGCGGTGCGTCAATGACGGCTTACAACAGGATAGATTCAGAACCTATTTTAAATCACGAAAAGTTTATGAATCCAGATTATATTTTAGTTATCGACCCCGGGCTTGTTTTTATCACAAACATTTGTCTTTATGACAAACCCTCAACAAAGTATATCATCACTACGCGCTTAAGCAAAGATGAGCTTATTACCAAAAAGCCAGAGCTCGCAAGCAAGGAGATTTATACACTTGACTGCATTCAAATCTCCATTGACGCAATAGGTAAATCCGTGCCAAATGCACCAATGCTAGGAGCATTGATGAAAGTTTCGGGTATGCTTGAGATTGACTTCTTCCTAGAATCTTTCTCTAAAGTGCTTGGCAAAAAACTTCCTCAAAAAATTATTGATGCAAACAAAGTGGCTATTAGACGAGCCTATGATGAAGTAAAGTAACGCTCACAAGGAGAGATTATGGATAAATTAAAAGATTGGGACCAATTTGAAATAGGCTCCGTGCTTTTCCCCTTTAAAAAAGGCGTAGATGGCGCAAGGGAGATTTATAAGAGTGTGCGAACTTATAGCGGCGATAGCTCATTTAGCGATAGTGTAGCGCATTGGCGTGTAGAAAAGCCGGTGCATAATAGTGAAATATGTATTAATTGCTTTAACTGCTGGGTGTTTTGCCCAGATGCGGCTATTCTTACACAAGATGAAAAACTAGCTGGTGTGGATTATGTGCATTGTAAGGGTTGTGGTGTGTGCGTAGATGTCTGCCCTACAAATCCTAAGTCACTTTTGATGTTTAGCGACCACAAAGACAATGAAGAAGCGCTCAAAGAATGGCCGAGCAAAGATTCTAAAAAGTAATGCAGAGGAGGAGATAATGGCTAAAGTAATGGAATTAAGAGATATTGAAGTATGGGATGGCAATACTGCGGCTTCTCAAGCACTTCGTCAAGCACAAATTGATGTTGTAGCTGCATATCCTATCACACCCTCAACACCCATTGTGCAAAACTATGGAAGCTTTGTGAGTAATGGCTATGTTGATGGCGAATTTGTAATGGTAGAATCCGAACACGCCGCGATGAGTGCGTGTGTGGGGGCAGCGGCAGCAGGTGGGCGCGTGGCAACAGCTACAAGCTCTCAAGGTTTTGCACTTATGGTGGAAGTGCTCTATCAAGCCTCTGGTATGCGTTTGCCTATCGTTTTGAATCTTGTTAATCGCGCACTCGCCGCACCGCTTAATGTCAATGGAGACCATTCTGATATGTATCTTAGCCGTGATACAGGCTGGATAAATCTCTGCACCTATAACCCCCAAGAAGCTTATGACTTCAACCTTATGGCATTTAAAATTGCCGAGGATAAACGCGTAAGAGTGCCAGTAATTGTGAATCAAGATGGTTTTATTTGTTCTCATACAGCTCAATCAGTGCGTCCATTTACCGATGAGGTCGCATACAAGTTTATTGGGGATTATATCCCTCATAATCCTATGCTTAATTTTTCAAATCCTGTAACTTATGGTGCGCAAACAGAGGAAGATTGGCACTTCGAGCATAAGGCGCAGCTACATAAGGGCATTATGGATTCAGCCGCGATAATAGAGGAAGTGTTTGAATCTTTTGCAAAGCTTTCAGGGCGCAAATATAATCTTGTAGAGACTTACGATTTAGATGATGCAGAAGTAGCGATTGTGGCACTTGGCACAAGTGTAGAATCTGCTCGTGTGGCAGCAAAAAAAGTGCGAAAGGAAAAGGGCATTAAAGCGGGTGTGCTTTCTATCCGCACTTTGCGCCCATTCCCGCTTAAGCGCATTGGAGAGACTATTAAGAACCTTAAGGCAATTGCTTGTCTTGATAGAAGCCTCCCAGCAGGTGCTATGGGTATGCTTTTCAATGAGTTTTCAGCCGCTGCACTCGCTGCAAATGCACATCCTGTAATGTCAAACTACATTTATGGGCTTGGTGGTCGCGATTTAATGCAATCACACTTGGAAAGTATTTTTGTCGAGCTTAACTCAAATGCACAAGCTGGTAAGCTCACACATCCACTTCAACAAATGTTAGGACTTCGCGGACCTAAGATGAGCTTTTTTTAAGGAGAATAGATATGGTAAAAGAAGTTAAAAATCTCAAAGAGTTTCAAAAATCATCAAAGAAATTTGAAGGTGCGCATTTGCTTTGTCCGGGATGCGCTCACGGAATGATTGTTCGAGAAGTGTTAAACGCTGTTGATGGACCCATTGTTTTAGGCAACTCTACAGGTTGCCTTGAAGTTTCAAGTGCTGTGTATCCGCATACAAGCTGGGATGTGCCTTGGATTCACATAGGCTTTGAGAATGGTTCTACAGCAGTAGCTGGTGCAGAGGCTATGTATAAAGCTCTTGCACGCAAAGGCAGATATACAGGTGAAAAGCCTAAATTTGTTGCATTTGGTGGTGATGGCGCGACTTATGATATTGGATTCCAATGGATTAGTGGCTGCTTTGAACGCGGACACGATATGACTTACATCTGCCTTGATAATGAAGTCTATGCAAACACAGGTGGGCAACGAAGTAGCTCTACGCCTTTTGGTTCTAGCACTTCAACTACTCCTGCAGGAAGCGCAAGTTATGGTAAAAAGGAACGCAAGAAAGACATACTTTTTATTATGGCAGCTCATCACGCGCCATATGTTGCACAGGTCGCTCCAAATAAATGGAAAGATATGAATAAGAAAATTAAGCGCGCTATTGATACAGAGGGACCTACATTTATCAACGCAATGAGTGCCTGCACCACAGAATGGCGGTTTGAATCTAATAAAACCGTTGAGATTAGCGATTTAGCCGTGGATTCTCTTGTATTTCCATTGTTTGAAATCATTAATGGCACGGAGCTTCACATTACCTACCGCCCACGCAATGTTATTCCCGTGCGTGATTATTTGGGCGCACAAGGCAGATTTAAACATCTCTTCAAACCTGAAAATGAGCATATTATCAAGCAATTCCAAAAAGATGTAGAGGCACGTTGGGAATATCTCCAACGCAGAGAGGAAATCAATCCAAAATAGCCCCCCCCCCCACATAGCTCCCTTAAATTTTTAGGGGGCATTAATTATTTATTATTCAAAAAGATATACAATCGCCGATTCTACACACCCATACTAATTTTACCGTGAGGATTGAAATATGCAAGAAAAATCCGATAAAACAGGCAAAAAATCAAAAGAAATCAATGCTGAATTAGAGAATCTGTTTAAAAAAGCTGATAATGATTACATTACCTACGAAAAAATCGCTCAAATTATGACAAAAGCCCCCACGAGCACACAGGTAAAGAAAATCAAAGATTTAAGCAAAAAATACAAAAAACAACTTCTTAGTTCCTCAGAAGTGGCTAAAATGCTCAATACTCAAGAGCAGATTAAACGTCAAGCTGATAAGAAAAAAATGCTTGATGAGGAACTCGAAGATGAGTTTGATTTTATGAAAGACAAAGAGCTACTCGAATGGAGCAGGAGCGACAGCCCTGTGCGTATGTATTTGCGCGAAATGGGGCAGATTCCGCTTTTGACAAAAGAGGAAGAGATTAGCTTAAGCAAGCAAATTGAATTAGGCGAAAACACAATACTTGACGCGATTTGCTCCGTGCCATATTTAATTGATTTTATCTATGATTATAAAGACGCGCTAATTAAGCGTGAAAGGCGCGTAAAAGAGCTTTTTAAGAATTTTGATGATGAAGATGAAGAAAATAAAGAAGAGGAAGAATTTGATTTAGAAGATGATGAGGGTGTGCAAAAAATAAATTCAAAAAAAGACCAAAAACGCGTAGAAAAGGTTATGGAAAGCTTTAAGGCACTCGATAAGGCAAAAAAAGAATGGCTCAAGGTGCTTGAAAGCCCAATTTTAGAGGGAGAGGACGAGATTAGTCATATTTTGCTTCTCTCATACAAAAAGCATATTCTAAAAACAAAGCTTTTAGACTTAGGTCCTACAAGTAAGCTTATCAACGAGCTTGTAAAAGCTATGGAAAACACCATAAAAAGCGGCGATGGCTTCGAGCGCGAACTAAAACGACTTGAATATAAGCTCCCACTTTTCAATGAAACCCTCGTGGAAAATCATAAAAAAATCCTTGCAAATATCACAAATATGAGTCGCGATGAAATCGCTGCAATGGTGCCAGAAACGACTATGGTAAGCGTGTATGTGGAGCTTAAAAAAATCTTCCAAACCAAAGAGGCGAGCGAAGGGGGATTCAACCTCGAGCCTGAAAAACTAAAAGAGATTTTAGAGCAAATCAAACGTGGAAAGTCTATTTCGGATAAGGCAAAAGCAAAAATGGCAAAATCTAATCTACGCTTAGTAGTGAGCATAGCCAAACGTTATACAAATCGTGGTTTGCCCTTTTTAGATTTGATTCAAGAGGGTAACATCGGGCTAATGAAAGCCGTGGATAAGTTTGAATATCAAAAGGGTTTTAAATTTTCCACCTATGCGACTTGGTGGATTAGACAAGCAATTTCGCGTGCGATTGCCGACCAAGCACGCACAATTCGTATTCCTATCCATATGATAGAGACGATTAATAGAATCCACAAGATTATGCGTAAGCACGTGCAGGAAACAGGCAAAGAACCAGATATTGATTTTATCGCTAAAGAAGTCGGGCTGCCTATTGATAAAGTAAAAAATGTGATTAAAATCACAAAAGAACCCGTGAGTCTTGATGCACCTATTGGAAGCGATGATGATGGTAAATTTGGAGATTTTGTAGAGGATAAAAGCTTAGTTGGTCCTATGGACTTTATCCTTAAAGAAGACTTGAAAGTGCAAATTGATGAAGTGCTCGAACAGCTTAACGACAGGGAACAGGCTGTGATTCGTATGCGCTTTGGACTACTCAATGACGAGAGTGATAGGACTCTAGAGGAAATTGGCAAGGAGCTTAATGTTACGCGTGAGAGAGTGCGACAAATAGAATCAAGTGCGATTAAAAAACTCAAGCACCCAAAAGTAGGTAGAAAGCTTAAAAATTATATTGAGGAATAGGGTTAGAGAAAGCCAAATTGCTTTTTGTTTCATAGATTTGAAGGGGAGAAGCGCAAATGTTTTTACAAAAAGTAAAATTTATATTGCTAGGGATAGCTTCACTTCATTATTACTTGGATATGAACCTCCACAATTATACAATACTTCACTTTTAAGTAATAATGGGACGATGTTTTCTAATACACTCTCGCCTAAAATGGCAGATGGGAGGTATTGGGTGGATTTTGATGGCGAAGTAGGGCTTACCGGTGTGTTTGAAATGGCTTATGAATTTAACCAAGGTGCTTGGAATTGGGTATTTTACCCTGATAGCAACCTTGAGCTTCCTTTTTCGTTTGACCCATATAAACAAGGAGTTTATGATAAGCAACTCAAGAAATGGGACTATAAGAACGCTTCTTTTAATAAAAAGATTGATTTGGGTATCCTTGTAGGGATTGATGAAGTATATAAAATCCTCCCTTATGATTTACAGGCAAAAGAGATAATTTTTGGTGCAGTCGCAGTGAGGGCACAGGTGGTATTGAAGTATTATGGATTTGATAGAACAAAAGATTTTCCTATAAAGGTAGGGCATATAAAAAAATTTAAAGCACTTTCTCCAATATCCAAGCATTATTATGAGATTGGCATCGCACCGCATTTACAACAATTCCCTAAAACAAAGGATAGTTATATTAATTTAAGAGGTGAGCCAAAAAATGATGGCAAAAAGGCAGGAGAGATTATCGCGCAAATCCAAGTGGAAGATTTAAAAAATAAAAATGCTTTTGTTTATTATATATGGGGACGAAGTATTGGTAAATGGCTAAGAGTCTTTTACTTCTCACCTTCAGCCAAAAGTGGTAAGGACGCTATATTAGGTTATATCCATTCTTCACAAATTGAGAGCAACAAGCAAAAATAGCATTTTTTATGTGTTTTTCAACCCCTATAATCATACCTTATCTATCTTACTTTAACTTCCTTTTGTTGTTTTGATTTTTCCAAAGAGCAGTAATAGTAAAATACAGCTAGTTTCTAATATTTGAATCTATGATTCTTATTAGGGAGTGAATATACAGATATGAGGTTTGTGGCTTTAGTGCCACACGCAAATCGCTCCCTTTATTTTATCATTCATAGGATACTACTCGCTCCTACGACATTTTTTGCTACTCAATCCACTTCGCAAAACTGCGTTATTGAATCTAAAAAACTTTAATGATACAATGTTGCATCAACGCTACACAAATATAAAGGATAAAAATGAAAAATCCTAGCAAAAATACCAAAGATAAAGCAAGTATAGAAAATACAGATTCAAAGCGCACATCGCGCAAAAATACTAAGAAATCTGTAGATTCTAAGCAAAAAGATGCAAGTCATATCTCTAGCGATAGCCACTCTAATACTACATCGGCGCACAACATTAAAGATTACGAAGTGATAGAGGAAGTGAGCACATCACAAAGCATCACAAGCAACATAGCCGCGCGTTTTAGTGCTGACAAGTCGCGTTTTATCACCGCTATTGTGCTTATCGCCGCACTTACTATTGTGCTAAGCATTAATTCTCCGCTGCTTATTTGCGTAGTTCTGTGCGCATTTTGCCTTGTTGGCATACAAGAATCCCTCAAACTCTATGGCTTACAATCCGCCCTACACTACTACATTGCTACCACATTGGCGTGGGTATGTGCCTACTTTAATGACCGCGTGATAGAATCTGCTCTTTTTATTTTGGTTGCTTACGCCTCCTATCTTGCTTACAGCAAAAAAATTAGTCCCAAAACCCTACTTCCATTTCTTTATCCACTCTTGCCATTTTTAAGCATTTACGCCCTGTATAAAGACGCCGGGGGTGCGGGGATATGGGTGCTTATATGGCTTATTGTTATCGTTGCTTTTACCGATACAGGTGCGTATTTTGGGGGAAAAGCCTTTGGCAAAACACCCTTTTGCCCCACCAGTCCAAAGAAAACAATCGAAGGTGTGATATGCGGTGTGGCTTGTGGCGTGATAGTTGGCTCACTTGTGGGCATAGGTCCTTGTGGGGGCTTTTTTTACTCACTCATTATTACCATTGTCGTGGCGATTAGCTCCGTGTTTGGCGATTTATTTGAAAGCTACCTCAAGCGCGAAGCAGATGTAAAAGATAGTGGCACTTTGCTACCCGGGCACGGCGGTGTGCTTGATAGATTTGACGCCATACTTTTTGGTGCGGTTGTTATGCACTTTTTACTTTTCTTTTTGCCCGGATACAATAACCTTGATATTATGCTTTAGAGCTTTTTCGTGGTTATACTTGGCAGCACAGGGAGCATTGGCACAAACGCCCTTGAAGTCGCTACACGCTTTGGTATTCCCATAGAATCCTTAAGTGCGGGAAAAAATATTGCACTCCTCAATCAGCAAATAGCCGCCCATAAGCCCAAAAATGTGTGTATCGCGGATAAAGCAGATTCGCATAAACTCATCTCCGGGAATTACCGCTTCTTTTGTGGTAATAGCGGAATTTTAGAAATGATAGAATCCTCCCAATCTATGCTTGTCATCAACGCACTCGTGGGTTTTGTTGGACTTGCCCCTAGCTTTAAGATTCTACAATGTGGCAAAAAATGCGCCCTCGCAAACAAAGAAAGCCTTGTCAATGCTGGTTGGCTCTTGCAAGATTCGCATATCACGCCCATTGATAGCGAACATTTTGGGCTATGGTATTTGCTCGGCAATCGCCCTTTACATAAACTCTATATTACAGCGAGTGGTGGGGCGTTTAGGGATTATCCGCTTGATAAGATTCCACTCGCCACACCACAAGAAGCCCTCAAGCACCCAAATTGGCAAATGGGGCAGAAAATCACCATAGATTCAGCGACAATGGCAAACAAACTCTTTGAATTGCTCGAAGCGCGGTGGCTCTTTGATACCTCACATATAGACGCGCTTATTGAATCTAGCTCAAGCATTCACGCACTCATCGAGTTCAAAGACGGCAGCACAACCGCGCACATCAGCCACCCAGATATGAAACTCCCTATTGCCTATGCGATAAATCCTGCCCTTGCAATGGAGCAGGGTTTTATCTCGCCTCTCTCGCCCTACTCGCTCTCTCTTAGCTTTAAGCCTATTGAATCTACGCGCTATCCTTTGTGGACTCTAAAAGATACACTTTTACACACACCGCAAAAAGGTGTAGTGCTTAATGCAAGCAATGAAGTCGCCGTGGCACATTTCTTATCTAGGCACATACCTTTTGGCGAAATTAGTGCGCTTGTCCTTGCGATGATAGAATCTTTTGCAGACACTGATTTCAGCACTCTGCGAAGTTTAGAATCTATTTGCGCTCTTGATAAAAATGTAAGGGCAAAAAGCACAGAATGGCTTCAAGCACGAGGATACAGCATAGACTAATTAATGAGATAAAGCATAAAATTTTAGGATTCAAATACAGCAAAATTATCGTAACTTGGCACTTTATGTAACAAGCTTCATATTTCTTATAGGAAATGGAAAAGTTTATTTTTTTTTTTTTGTCGTTGGAATACAATAGAAAATCCATTGTCTCAAATTTGATGGGGCAAATTTTAAGGATATGAAAGGATAAGATATGAAAAAAATCTCAATAGTATTAGCGGGTCTCCTCTGCGTAGCGGCAAATGCACAAAGTAACGGTTTGTTTGTCGGGGTAAATGCAGGTGTGCCTATTACTACGCCCTCATATACAGGATTCACAGGATTAAAAGATAACTTCCCTACAAGTGGCTTTGGTTGGGCAGTAGGGCTAGATGTAGGCTATAAACAAGCTTTGAGCGAAAATTATGGTTTAAAATACTATATCAGCTATAACTACAATCAAAGCAAAGGCTCTAAAGATAATTCTACACCAATTGGCAATGTAGATGCTGATATTAATCAACATCTTATCACTGCAAATGTAGATTATTGGTTGAATTTTACTCGCTCTTTTGGCGCGTATATCGGTATCGGTGTAGGCTATCAACAATATGACCCTACTTGGAAAACAGCAATGATGAGTATTTCAGCTGGTGCTAAAGGCGGACTTGCTGTGCCTTTAAATGTAGGGCTTACCTATAACTTCAATGATGCAAGTCAAATCCTCCTTGGAGCAAAGATTCCATTAGTAGCCTATGATTACGAATCAGATACTAATCCTATGATGCTACCTATGGCAAATGGGACAGCTACACTTCGCACTTATATCGTGCAAATTGGATACAACTACACTTTCTAAGATTTTGTCGAACTCTATCTCTTAGAAATATTCTGCTAGGGAATCTCACACTCCCTAGTTTGCTTCTTATTTCTTTTAGCCGTGTTATTAATTGAGTATGGTAGAATACTTGCAAATTTGCGTAATAATCCACTCACAAGGAATACTATGAATATCCGCACTTTTATCTCCACAAGAGATTCTAACCCCGCTCTTGCAAAAAATTTCAAAGATGCTATTCTCAATCCCTCCGCACCACAGGGAGGACTCTACACTTTTGATACTCTGCCAGAACTTAGCACACAAGATATCAACTCTCTAGGTAGTTTAAGCTATGAAGAGCTGTGTATCAAGCTTTTTAAAACTCTTAATTTGGGGCTTGATGAGGTGCTTTTAAAAGATATATTACAATGCTATAAAAGCTTTGATAATCCAAATAATCCTGCCCCAATTATGAGCTTTGATGAAAATCTCTTTATGCTTAATCTCTACTCTGGTCCTACTCGCGCATTTAAAGATATGGCATTACAACCTTTTGGGGCATTGCTTTCGCACTTTGCCGCACAAAAAGAGCAAACTTATATGATTCTTGCCGCCACAAGCGGTGATACAGGACCTGCAACCTTACAAAGCTTTGCCAATAAGCCCTTTATCAAGGCTGTTTGTCTTTACCCAAGTGGTGGCACAAGCGATGTGCAAAGACTACAAATGACAACACAAGAAGCAAGTAATTGTAAAGTGATAGGCATTTATGGGGATTTTGATGACGCACAAAATGCACTCAAATCCCTACTAAACAACACACATTTTATAGAATCTCTCCATAAGCAAAACATTGCTCTTTCTGCGGCAAATTCTGTCAATATAGGACGCATTGTTTTTCAAATCGTTTATCATTTTTGGGCGTATATGAGTCTTTTAAAAAATAACAAACTCACACTTGGTGAAAAAATCTCCATTGTCGTGCCAAGCGGTAATTTTGGCAATATTTTGGGAGCATTTTTTGCAAAAAAAATGGGTTTGCCCATAGATAAACTTGTCGTTGCATCAAATGTCAATAATATCTTAAGTGATTTTATCAATACAGGCGTGTATGACATTTCTCAACGCACTCTCCTCAAATCCAAATCTCCTGCTATGGATATTCTCAAAAGCTCAAATGTCGAGCGTGTGCTATATACACTCTTTGGGGCAAAACGCACAAAAGAATGTATGCAATCACTCAATACAACAGGAACTTACGCGCTTAATAAAGATGAATTAGCCCTTTTGCAAGAGGATTTCCTCGCCTTATTTTGTGATGATACACAATGTCTTCAAAGTATAGCGCAAGGATTCAAAAAAGGCTTTGTGCTTGACCCACATAGCGCAATAGCATATTATGGAGCAAAAAAACTACAAGAAGAAGGTGCTATTACTAAAACCATTTTTCTCTCCACAGCAGAATGGAGTAAATTTGCCCCGAGTGTGTGGGAAGCTCTAGCTAAGGCTCATATCGTGCAAGGAATATGCAAAAATGATAAAGAAGCATTGGAGGGTATTTGTGGGCATACACAAGTGAGTATCCCTCCACAAATTGGCTTACTTTTTGATAAGGAGGAAGTGCAAAATGATGTGATTTCTCCCACAGAGATAGAATCTTGCATTATGCAGTGGCTTAGAGATAAAAACTGAAAATTTAAAACAAATATGATAGAATCAACGATTTAAGCTAGGCTATATTATCTAAGGAGCAAAGATGGATTTTGTAAGTGTCATTATGGGAAGCAAAAGCGATTGGAATGTAATGAGTGAGTGCATAGAGGTTTTTAAAAAATTTGATGTCGCCTATGAAGTCATCATTAGTTCAGCTCATCGCTCACCCGAGCGCACAAAATCCTACATCAAAGACGCACAATCTCGCGGGGCGCAAGTTTTTATTGGGGCAGCGGGTATGGCAGCACATTTAGCAGGAGCGATTGCCTCACAAACTTGCAAACCTGTTATAGGTGTGCCCTTAAGTGGTGGTGCGCTTGATGGGCTTGATGCACTTTTATCCACCGTGCAAATGCCTAGCTCTATGCCTGTAGCAACGGTAAGTATTGGTAAAGCCGGAGCGATAAACGCAGCGCATTTAGCTATGCAAATCTTAAGCCTTAAAAATGATGAGCTTGCGGGAAAACTTATAGAAGACCGCGTGATGAAAGCAAAAAAAGTCGAGTTAGATTCTGCTGAAATTGAGGTGAGGAGGGGCTAATGGAGAATGCAACGACTTGGGTTGAGTTAGAAGAGTTTGTAAAACTCTCTGGCTTAGATGAAGCCAAAATCACGGAACTCATTAGCGAAGGAAGCATCAAAAGCAAAAAAGACGGAGAAAAAACCTTTGTCGATGCGACTTCTGGCGTGGGTGCGCTCGTGAAAAAAGTAGAATCTAATCTCGTCTCTGCTGATATGAGTGGCAAGGAGCTAGACCCTGTTTTTGTTGAAAAAACAATCTCTACGATTTTAGGGCTACACGATAAAGTCATCTCGGCAAAAGATGAAACCATAAGTGCTTTTAAAAATGAAAATAGCTTCCTCAAGGATGCGCTTATTTCTATGCAAGAAGTCTATGATGATGATAAAAAAACAATGGAAACCCTACGTTTAGAACTTGAAAAAGCGCGTGAGGAAATAGAATTTATGAAGCGAAAATATCGCCTAATGTGGGGTAAAGTCGCTAATATGACCGAGACAAAATGATAGCGACTAATGCGTGTTTTAGCTGTTTGCAATCCCAAGTAGATAATCTCTGCGCTATGTTGCAAATGGATAGCAAAACTATTCGACAAAACATAGATAGTGTGCTTGAAAATGCTAAGGGGCGAGGGCTTATGCCACCTCAAATCGCTATTGATGTGTATGAATCCTTTCGACATAGCACACATTTAAGCGACCCATTTGCAGAGATAAAAAAAGAGAGTATAGCTCAAGCTACTAAAATCGTGCAAAGCCTCCTTAGCACCTATCCTGCGCCGATTTTAGAGATAGGTAAAGATGTAGATTCTAAACAGAATTTAGAATCCCAACAGAAAGCAAATTGTATTGTCAAATCTGCGTGTGAAAGCTTCACCTTAGAATCTCCCACAGAATCTACCACAAACTTCAGCGCAGATTCTATTTTTAAAAGACTTAATTGGGCGGTGCGCGTGGCGATTTTAGGCAATGTGATTGATTATGGCTCACAGCATAGCTTTGATTTCGCGCAAGGCGACTTTAGCTTTCATACTATTAATTTTGCGCGTTTTGATTTAGAGCTGTTTATCTCTAGGCTCAATAGCGCGCAAACTCTCCTTTATATCGCTGATAATGCGGGGGAAAATCTCTTTGATGAGGTGCTACTTCAATCACTTAAAAGCATTTATCCACATTTACAGATTTTCTATGCCACGCGCGGAGAACCTATTATCAATGACTTGACTATTACAGATTTAGCTCACCCTTTAGCACAAAACATACAAAAATATTGCACTTTGCTTGATAGTGGCGTAAGAAGCCCGGGCTTTGTCTATGCGGGAGCAAACGCGCAAACACGGGGTATTTATGATAATGCCGATGTAATTTTAGCAAAGGGAATGGGGAATTTTGAATGTCTCAATACCCAAAAAGATGAACGTCTTTTCTTGCTTTTTAAAGTCAAATGCGATGTGGTGGCGCAATACTGCGATGTGGAAAAAGGCAGAATGATGTTTATCCACAATCGCACAACAAAGGAGTAGTATGCTAAGCTTTTCAAATATTTTATTAAAGCTACAAGAATTTTGGAAAAATCAAGGTTGCCTCATCGTGCAACCCTATGATATTCCCGCAGGAGCGGGGACATTTCACCCGGCAACTTTATTAAGGAGCTTAGATTCTAAGCCGTGGAGTGTAGCCTATGTCGCGCCCTCACGCCGCCCCACAGACGGACGCTACGGAGAGAATCCAAATCGCTTAGGAAGTTATTATCAATTTCAAGTGCTTATCAAGCCAAGCCCGGATAAGATTCAGGAGCTATATTTGCAGAGTCTTGAATCCTTGGGATTAGATTTACGCGCTCACGATGTGCGCTTTGTAGAGGATAATTGGGAATCCCCAACACTAGGCGCGTGGGGGCTTGGCTGGGAAGTATGGCTTGATGGTATGGAAGTAACGCAATTCACATATTTTCAACAAGTAGGTGGGATACCCTGCTCACCTGTGGCGGTAGAAATTACCTATGGTGTGGAACGATTAGCAATGTATATTCAAGGAGTAGAAAACATCTTTGATATAAGGTGGAATGACTTTGAAAATGCTGCACCTATGTCATATGCTGATGTACATTTACAAGGTGAATATGAGTTTTCTAAATATCATTTTGAAATTGCCGATACACAAATGCTTTTTTCACTCTTTAATCAATATGCAAAGGAAGCACAAAACTGCCTACAAGCGAGAATCCCGCTTGTTGCGTATGATTATACGATGTTTGCAAGTCATAGCTTTAATGTCCTTGACGCAAGAGGCGTTATCTCTGTCGCACAAAGACAAGATTATATTTTGCAAATACGCGAGCTTGCTAAAGCCTGTGCCTTGCTATATAAAGAAATGGAAGAAGAAAGAAATCAAAAGCTAGAGAAAGCTAAGGGAGCATGATGCGCATTTTTCTTAAAAATATCATCATTGTCTTTTGTTTCTTTTGTGCTGCGCTCCACGCAGAAAATCTCGTGCGTGATTTTGCACTCTATAAGATCAATGAAGGCGACAAAAGAGCCCCTACCCTGCTTTTAATGGGTGGAATTCACGGCAATGAGCCGGGTGCATATTATGCCACCGATGTTTTTATGCGTCATTACAAAATCACAAAGGGTAGTGTGTGGGTTGTGCCTGTTGTTAATCCTCATAGTATGTTTGCAAATGTGCGTGGTTTGTATGGTGATATGAATCGCAAGTTTGCCGCACTCGCTCCAACTGACCCTGATTATAAAAATATACAAAAAATTAAGGAGCTACTCCATAGCCCAGAAATCGATATTTCCTTGCATTTGCACGATGGGAGCGGGTATTGGCGTCCTACTTATATTAGTTCCTTGCTTAATCCCTTGCGTTGGGGGAATTGCTCCGTAATCGACCAAGCAACACTAGAGGGCGCAAAATATGGGAATCTGAAATCCTATGTGTCTCAAATGGTAGCAGATATTAACGAGCATATTTTAGCTCCCATTCATCGCTACCACCTACATAATACGCACACAGAGGCAAAAAACGATACAGAACAACTCAAAGCCCTCACTTTCTATTCCCTCTCACTTGGCAAACCTGCCCTTACAAATGAGGCGAGCAAAGAGCTTGATTTACCCACACGCGTGTATTATCATCTGCATTCTATCGAATCTTTGCTAGGGCAGCTAGGCATTAGCTTTATGCGCGACTTTACGCTTGATGTAGATTCTATAAAACCGCTTGTCTCGCCCAAAGGTTTGGAGGCGCAAATTAATAATCTCATCACCCTGCCATTAGAATCTTTGCGCCCACACATCACCTATTTTCCACTCCCAAAAAACACCTCACTCAAACATATTAATTTACAGAGTGAGAGCCATTTGCTTGGCTTACTTTCACTCAATCAAGCGCAAACTCAAGTTGCCCTCAAACACGGCTCACACACACTTAGCACTTTGATACCAGAGTATCGTAGCTTTGATAGTAGTCTTAAAGAAATTGGTATAAAAATCAACGGGGAAAGGCGCGTAGTCCCCATAGGATCGCTTATCTACCTTGATGAGAATGAAAACATAGAATTTGAATCTTTAGGAGATTATCGCGTAAATGTGATTGGCTTCGTCCTACCAAACCAAAGCAGCAATGCGCCCAATGAAAGCAATGTGAAAATCTATAAAAAAGACTTGCTTCCTAAATACAGCCTTGATACCACCGCAAAAACCTTTCGCGCAGAATTTTATCGCGGGGAAGCCTTTAGCGGTATGATTACATTTTCTTTTGATACACCAAAACCCAAAGCACAGCCCACCTTTGTCGCCATACACTACACCCCCGCGACCACTCAAAAGGATTCTGTAAAAGTCTCTCAAGTTATAGCACAAAACACAATCACACGAGATACCAAAGCCCAAAGCACAGCCAAAGAGTATCTAAACAAGCCAGAGCATAAAATCACAAGCAAAGAAACCACGCAAAGCATTGCCACCAAAGACAACACCAAAGAAATTGTGAGTAAAGAATCTTTAAGCAAAAACGCGCAGGATTCTATATATTTTGTCAAAAGCGAAAAAGGCGTAAATGTGCGCACACAAGGCAATACAAACGCACAAATCATTGTCAAGCTCCCACAAGGGACGCGTGTGAATCTTATAGAGGGCGGCAAGTGGAGTAAGGTTTCATTTACATATCATAGCATACACAATAAAGAGGGTTATATCATTACGAGCGCACTCACACAGACAGAGCCACAAACTACAACATCTAAAACGCAAGAAGTCGCCCTATCAAGCGCAAAACACATCAAAGATTCAAAACCTATAGATTCTAAAAATGTAACCTCGCAAGATGCTAAACTTACAGAATCTAGCAATGAGATAAAACAAACCCCGAATGCAAAAGTAAAGGTAAGTATTGCACTCGTGCGCAATGCCCCATCAATGACAGGTGCAGTAGTAGCGAAAGCCCCGCTTGGTCGGCAAATGCGTATTGTTGATTTAAGCGCAGACAAAAAATGGGCTAAGATTCACTATATCTTTCATAGCGACAATGGCACACGCGAAATCAGTGGCTATGTCGCTAGACATCTCCTATCTCCGCTTGAAAACACAAATGAGAGGTAAAATATGAATTTTAATATTACAGAGGATATTTTTCTCATCTCCGATAGTCATTTTGGACATAAAGCTGTGCTAAAACGCGAACCATCGCGTTTGCAATATGCAAAGGCTTGTAAATATGATGATTTTTATGCGCTGCATAGGGATTTATGGAATAAGGCGGTGGGCAAAAAGGATAATGTGCTCCATTTGGGAGATTTGTATTTTGATGGAGGACTACCCTATCTCAAAGACCTAAAAGGCACAAAAACGCTCGTTATAGGTAATAACGACATTAAAACATTTCAAAAACTTAAGGACTTTAAGAGTTGGTATGTACAAAAGGGCTTGAGGCTCAATATCGCACAAAAAGATCGGGTTTTATACACACTTCAAAGCGAATTTGGCAAAGCAAGACTTAAAGATGATATATATGTAAATGCTATCGTGCAAGACATTGCTGGTGAGCGCATTATGTTTTCGCATTTTCCGGTGTTTAATCGCAAGACAAACGACCGCTTTAGTGAATCTCGCGACATACTCGATAGACTTTTTAAACTCGCTGATTGTTCTCTCAATATTCACGGGCATATCCACTCGCGCCAGTGCGAACATTCCTTTTGTTTCAATGTGAGCTGCGAACAGCTAGGCTTTGCACCAAAGCGACTAAGTGAGATTCTAAAATTATGGCGATATAAGATTCACATCTAAGATGATTTATTTTTACGCACTTATTGCAAATTCCACGCGCCTTTGTCGTATTCCAAAATCCTTTACGAGCGCACTAGAGCATTGTAGAGAGCTTGGCATACTAGAAGAGCGTGACAACATTATCTCCTTAAAACCCAATCTACTCATAGGTGTTATTGATGTTTCTCCAACCCATCGATACTTCCTCAAAAGCCTCAACAACACGCATAGCGAAGATTTCCTCATAGAGCAAAATAAACGCATAAGCAGGGCAAAAAAAGGTGTGAAAAAGAAAAAGGATATTCAACCACCCCTAGCTCTTGCAAAAAATGATATTGTCCTTGCTAAAATCACAAAAAAAGGCAAGGCGCGATTTATTAGTGTCCTCTATCGTGCGAAACCCTTTGCCATAGCCACACTTACGGAAAAGGGAGGCAAGATACAAGCCTATGAGCTTCATACACAAGCTTGTATCCCGCTCAAAGTCTCTCAAAAATCCCTCCGCGCCCTGCCACCTCAATGTGTAGTAAAAGTAGAAAAAGCAAGCGGCGATATTGTGGAGGTTTTTGGCGTCCTCAATGATGCGAGAATTGACGAGTATATCGCGCTAGATACCGCAAAAAGCACAAATTTTAGTGCAGAATCTTTGCAAACTGCTGGGGCTTTTGGCGATGAAGTATGCGCGAATATGTATCCACATCGTGTGAATCTAAGCCATTTGCCTTTTTGTGTGATAGACCCAGAGAATGCACGCGACCACGATGATGCGATTTATTTTGATGGCAAGACTCGCACACTCTATGTTGCAATCGCCGATGTGAGTGAGTATGTTAGCATAGAAAGCAGTCTAGACAAAGAGGCTCGGGAGCGAGGATTTAGCCTCTATTTCCCGCATAAAGTGCTACCTATGCTGCCTTTTGACTTAAGCAGTGGAATTTGCTCGTTAAAGCAAGATTGTCTCCGCCTTGCAATGGTGTGGCAAATAAAGCTCGACAAAAACGCGCAAATATGTGAATCTAACCTTTTTGAGGCACTCATCAGTGCTAAAGCAAATGTCAGCTATGGATGTGTAGAGGTATTTTTGCACGAAAATAATATTTTTACACAATCCTACGCAGATTCTCAACATTCTTTAGAATCCGCACTCTCCACCACCGCTCGCACATCACGCAAGACAAAGCAAAAATCAGCCTTACCAAAGGAGATTCAAAAATGGCTTCTTGCATATATGCCCTATGCGCAAAAGCTCAAGGCACAAAGACTACAAAAGGGCTATGAATTTCACACAAAAGATATTACCCTTGAGCTTGATGATATGGGGCAAGTGCGCGATGTGCGCGTATTGAAGCACACACTCGCCCATAGTATCATTGAAGAATCAATGCTTTTAGCCAACAAAGAGAGTGCAAAGATGTTAGAATCTAACGCACCTAAGGCACTTTTTAGAATCCACCCACAGCCAAAACGCACTAAGGCACTTTTGTGCGAGTTAGAGGATTTAGGATTCACACTCCCGCCGACAAAACAGCTTCACGAGATTATTTCCACTCTACAAGCAGAATGTGATGAATCTTTACGAGAGACGCTTGATTCACTGCTTATTAAGTCTCTATCAAAAGCCACCTATAATACGCATAATATTGGACATTTTGGTTTGGGTTTTGAATGCTATACGCATTTTACCTCGCCCATTCGCCGATATAGCGATATTATCGTGCATAGAATCTTAAAGGCTATATTGCATAAGCAAAAAAATATAGATTTCCTCACACGCGATTTAGAGATCATAAGCACTATGCTAAATGCACAAGAAAAGCATTTCACACACATCGAGCATAAATTTTTTATGCTCAAAATGTGCCGTTTGTGCGAGGAGCTTTTGGCAAAGGGGCGCATTATTACCCAAGGCATTGTGATTGATGAGCTATCTCACTGCATTGCGCTAGAAAAGCTCCCACAGGCTAAAATCACGCTTGATTGTTCCTTGAAACGATTTAGCAGAGTGAATATTGAAATTGTAGATGTGGATTTAGCAAAAGGAAGCATTTATGCGAGGGTAATATAAAGGCGTGAAATATGCTAGAATCTCAAGCTAAGTTAAGGTTTAAAACTCACAGAATCTACCGCGAAAATCTACCACACCGCACAGATTCTAAAAACTTAAAGGACATAAATGTATAAAGATAAACTTGATACGCTCTTAAAACAATCCGCTCCACGCGTGAGTTTTTTATATGGTAATAGCTTTTTAGTGGGCTATTATAGTAGAAAAATTGCTCATTGTTTAAAAAGTGAGGAAAAGATAACTTTTTACTTTGATGAATATAATACAAATAATATCAATGCTTTGCTTTCACAAGGCTCACTTTTTGGCTCTAGCTCACTTGTAGTGCTAAAAATTAATCATAAACTCAACAAGGCTGATGTGGGGCTGTTTCTCGAATCTCTTTGCCACAATACCCAAAATGCGCTCATCATAGAGTATTACCAAGCCCCAAATAAATCTCAAACCGATTATGCAAGAGATTGCAAGGTATGTGCGGGGCATTTCAAACACCCAAAGATTCCTAAAGATAGCCTTGTAGAAGTGCGATTTTTTGAGCCAACTATTGGCGAGTGTATGGAGTTTATGCGTCAAAGGAGCAAAGAGCTGGGATTAAAAGCAAATGATAAGATTCTAAACCAAATCCTACTTTTGCAAAATAGCGATATTGCCCTTGCGCTTAGTGAATTAGAAAAATTTATTGTCTATAAAGACAAACCGCTTGAACCAAATGATGTGAATCTGCTCTGTGATGGCATAGCGAGTTTTAGCGTAAGTGAGCTGTGCTATGCGATTATGGATAAAAAACCTTTTATAGAAATCCTGCAAAGTATTTATGATGAGGGCATTAATGAAATAGCAATGATTAGTGAGATTCAAAGATTTTTTTATCAGCTCTTTTTGTTTTATGCCTTTATTCGTATTAAGGGCACTCCAAACGCAAAGGAGATTCTAGGATATCCGCCACCTCTGGACACTGCTACACGCTTGACACGTTATTGCATTCGCCTTAGGGAAATAGAATATATCGCGATTTTTGAGCTTCTCTCATCGTGGCGATATGAGGTAAGCAAAGGTAAGCAAAGGCAATCTATGAATACTTTAATCAAAATTCAAGAAATGATAAGATAGAATCCGCCCTCACACCTTGCTCTTTCTATGCTGTCTTGCAGCGCGAGAAAGGGCGGTTACACCAAAAGGAGCTTAAATGAAATTCTACGAAACGATGTTTATCTTGAAGCCTACGCTTGTAGAAGAAGAGATAAAGACACAGATTACATTTTTTAAAGATGTGATTAGCAAAAATGGTGGCGAGATTGAAACTTGCCTTGATATGGGTATGCGTAACCTCGCTTATGAAATCAAAAAGAATAAGCGCGGATATTACTATGTGATTTATTTCAAAGCACAACCGCAGTTGATTAAGGAGATTGAGCGCAATTATCGCATCAATGAAAATGTTTTGCGCTTTATCGTCATTAAATACGAAAATAAAAAAGAACAAAAAGCGTGGCAAAGCCTCGTCAATAAGGCAAATGGTAAGACAGACAAGCCAAAAGCTCAAAAAGCTGCAAAAGAGGAAGTCTCGGCACAAGCCACACAAGAGGATTCTCAATAATCTAGCAAAGGACGCCAAATGTATAATAAGGTAATTATGCTAGGAAATCTCACGCGTGATGTGGAACTAAGATATTTGCCTAGTGGAAGTGCTCTAGCGACTATCGGTTTAGCAAGTAATCGCAGATTCAAAAAGCAAGACGGCTCTCAAGGCGAGGAAGTATGCTTTGTCGATGTGAAGCTTTTTGGCAGGAGTGCTGAAATAGCAAATCAATATTTGCGTAAAGGCAGTAAGGTGCTTATTGAAGGGCGTTTGACTTATGAAACTTGGAGCGACCAAAGCGGTGCGAAAAGGAGCAAACACACCATTACAGCAGAAACTATGCAAATGCTTGATAGCAAACCAACAGGAGATAGCGCAAACTTCACGCAGGGTGAATATGGTGGCAATGCTTCATATGGCAACAACAATCAGGCACAAAATTATGGCACTAGTTATAATAGTGGTGGCTATAACAATGGTGGGAATTATGGCGGTGGTAATGCGGCAGCAGGAAACTACACGCAAAATATCCCTGAAATCAATATCGATGAAGATGAAATACCTTTCTAATCTTCTCATATCATACTAAGGAGCAATTATGGAAAAGAAAAAATACTCAAAACGATACTGCCGATACACAGAGGCGAAGCTTGAATTTATCGACTACAAGGATATAGATATGCTCAAGCATTCTCTATCAGAGCGATACAAGATTATGCCAAGACGTCTTACAGGCAATACAAAACGTTGGCAAGAGCGCGTAGAGGTGGCGATTAAACGCGCAAGACATATGGCACTTATCCCCTATATCGTGGATAGAAAAAAGGTTGTTGAATCTCCTTTTAAATTCTAAAAACACGATAGAGTCTGTGGTTTGTGGTAGGGTTGTGGCAACCTGCCACTAGCTTTTGGCACATTAAAAAAGCACAAGTTCTACTAGATTCTATTGATTTTGTGTTGTATTTTATAACACGACACGAATTTTATCCTCGCAACTGCTTAACTAAACTAATTCACTTGATATTTTTTAAATCTAGCACTATTTAAGCGCAAAAAGCCTTTGATGTTCGAGCTTAATACAGCTATCTTCCTCATATAAAATATTGCATTCTTGCGCCTTTTGCCTCGCTTCTTGGCTTGTGAGTCCTAGCTGCACCCATACACAAAGACTAGACGAAAAAATCGTGTCATAAGCGTTGTTATGTTTGAGCGCACAAACCTCATCTAGCACTACAGGCAGTGCCTCGCTTTTTCTAAAAATATTGATGATGTCGCATTTTTGATTATCGTGTGCGAGGGATTGTAGAGCTTGGGGCAGTGAGGTATAGACTTTACAGCCTAGAATCTCCCCACCTCGTGGATAAATAGGGATAATATTATAGCCATTTTCAATAAGATATTGTGCTACTTCATAGCTTGGCTTATACTCATTAGGGCTTAAGCCCACGATGACTATGGTCTTTGCATTACATAGAATCTTATACTTTGCTTCATCGTTAAGATGTTGGCTCATATGAACTCCTTTGGCGAAAGTTTGAGATATGAAGTGCCAAAAATTACAAATAATTTTAATATATTTTATTGTAATTTTTGGTGAAGTGAGCGTTTTTCTGTCTTTTGCGCTAAAATCAATTGAATTTTAAATGTGGAGGTTACGATTATGAAGTTAGGCAATAAAGGTATGAAAATATTAAAAACTTTTCATTTAATAAATGTAATTATGTGGATTGGTGGTGTTATATCTTTAGTAACATTGCAGTTAGGCATTACACCAGATTTGAAAGAAACAATGTATGTAGAGAGGGTAGATTTGATTAATTTTCATTTAAAGCCTAACGCCAAGCGTAGTAAAACACTGAAAATAAACCAAAAATAAACCAAAATATGGGGAGCAAAACAATATATGAGGCAAATACTAATAGGGTATTCACAAAAAAATATCTTAATCTCTTTTTTGTAAATCCACATAATAAACGTCTTTTTTTCAAAAAATAAAGCAGAAAAAATATGAAAACAACGATTGAAAACAATGTATGAAAGTATAATGCAATAATATAGCCTTGTTTATCTCCATTCATCATTATCATTATCCACACAGCTTGTATAATGGGAAACATAAAGCTTCCAATAAAAGAACTTAAATAAATACATCTACTCTTGATAAAATACAAAAAGTCATTATCTTTTAGAAGTTTCAAGAAGCATTTTCTAATTTTTAGGATTAGGAATACACATAAAATGCAAAGTAGTATTATTATCGCGGTAAGCATTCACAACTCCATCTTAAAATATTCTTGTGTATTCTTATCTTCAGGCACTTTCAGCACATAGAATCCTTTATGAATCTTATCATTTGTTTTATCTTTTGAGAAGACTCTAAAGTTTAAGCCTTTGTTAAAGGTTTTATAGTAGTCAAAAGAATACATGTTTATTATTGTCAAGGAAATAAAGAATGAACGCAATAGGAAAGGAAAAAATAATTGAAGATACAAATGGAATACCCATACCACACATAAAAGCAAAATTTATTCGTTGATGTTTCTTCTTTGTGTCTAAAATAACTATTTTTTGTGAACGAAAAATAGCCTTGAGTATAGAAAATACAATAGAAAATACAATAGAAAGTATGAAAAGTGGTAACTCAAAAGACAAAATTCCACCCAAAAAAAATCCTACAAAAAATCCCAAGAAAAAACTTTTCCAAAAAGCAGGAGTTAAAGTAAAAGCTAAAAATTCCTTATTTTTAACAGTGTAAGCTATATAAGCAAGAATAGTTATTATAAACCAAAATGATGGCGTTAATATCAACCAAATCATATTTCCACCTTAAAATATGTTTGTGTAGCCTTATCTTCAGGCACTTTTAGAATATAGAATCCTTTATGAATTTTATCATTTGTTTTATCCTTAGAAAAAACTCTAAAGTTTAAGCCTTTGTTAAAGGTTTTCTTGTAATTTTGGTAGTCTTGGTAATTTTGATTGATGATGTAGTATTTGTTTTGTTGCGCTGATTGTTTGATGGTAGTTTGCATTATCTACCCCCAAGACCAATTAATGAAGTGCCATAAAATAAAATAAAAAATGGACTAGCAATTACATTATCTACAAATATAATACAGAATATAAGAAATACAAAAAGAGATTCTAGAATATTCATTTTATGCTTAGAATCTGTGTTTAAAACAGGGAGTAAAGTTAGAGTAATTGTTGTTATCCCTGTGGCTGCAATATTTAGCAACAAAAGCCAATCCCACCCAAAATATAAAATCGCACAAGTTGTGCCTAATAAAATCGTAATAATCCATAGCATAAAATATAGCATTGAAAAACTCTGTTTTATTCAACATACTGATAATAAAAGGCATAATGATAAAATAAAAAATCCAAGTAATGGCTAAAACTAAATTATCAAAATCAGATATTCCCTGCTTGAGCCACATATAAAGCAGCACCATTACAAAACCCCTAATTTCAAATTAACACAATTATTATGTTTTATCTCTATCACCTTAGCATTCTTGCTAAAGATTCTATAATCAAGTCCAAATTTAAAATGGGTTTGGTAGTCTTGATTGTAGAGGGGGTAGATTTGTTGCAATACCATAATAAGCCTTTAAAAATTGTGGAATCTTTGGTTGATAAAATCTTTTTGTATTGCGCAAAATATTTCTTTGCCTCTTTTAGATGTAGAAAGTCGTATTTTAATCATTTTTGCACCTGCAATCTTTAAGCTCATTATCCTCTACATACGCCCAACCAATGCTTGTAGTGCCTATATCAAAGCCTAAGATTTTCATTTGACTATCCCCCTCTTTTTTAGTGTCAAAATGCTTGATGATAGCTTAGTTACAATAAACTTTAAGATATGAGAGGCACAAAAACTATGCTTATAAAATGTCTCTTATATCGGTAACACGCGGATTTGAGAATCAAGCTGTCCTTGCAAAACAGATTCTATGGCATAAAGTGTGCCTGTCGCCCCACTCGCACACCCGCTACACGCCCCAAGATAGCGGATATACACATCAATAAAGCCATCGCTTGAATCTTTAATATCCAAAATCTCCATATCGCCTCCGTCCATCATCAACATCGGACGGATATTCTCATCAATTACTTTGTCAATGGCTTTGACTTTTTGCACCATTGTCATTTCTCTAAAGTTCCCACTTGCACTTTTTTGCGCCGCATTTTTGACAGATTCTCTATCCATTTCAGCACGCACATCACGCAAAATATCTTCAAGATAATACTCTCTCTTTTCGTGTCCGCCTGCTTTGACGCAGCTTTTGCAAAACGCTCCAGCTTTGGTATAATTTGTAATCTCCTCTACGCTTTTTAAGTCATTAAGCTTAATAACTTCTTTGATTGTAGAAAGACTTACTCTTGCGCATTCACATACGATAATCTCATCTTCAAAATCTTCTGCATTTTTACCTAGATACATTCCTGCTGCTTTTTTAATCACATCATACGCCATAACAGAGCAGTGCATTTTTTGCCCGGGCACTGCGGGAGTATCTGGGTCATCACGCAAGGCGTGCTCCACATCAAGATTTGTAATTTTGACAGCTTCTTGCACCTTTTTGCCAAGACAAAGCTCCACCATCATATCGCTACTTGCAATCGCTGTCCCGCAGCCAAAGCTTTTAAATTTCGCATCAATAATTCTATCGTCTTTATCCACGAGCCAATATAATCTCACCGCATCACCACAAGATTCTGCACCATAATCTGCTACAATAAGTTTTGCTCCTCTCTCATCAGCATCTTTTTGTGTCAAAACACCTAAATGCGTAGGATTATCCATTCTTTCACTTACTTTATTTGAATATGCGTCCCATAACGCACCACCGATTAAGTCATTCTTTGCCATTTTCTTTCCTTTTGTTGTTTTTTATGCATTGTATGAGCTAGAAATCGCTCGTAGTCTTTCAACAGCTTGCTTGAATACATTAATTGTGTAATCAATTTCTTCACTTGTATTGAATCTGCTAAGCGAGATTCTAATCGCTGTATGGGCGAGTTCTTTATCTGCACCGATTGCCACCATTACGGGATTTGCTTCCAAATCCTCACTTGCACACGCACTCCCTGTGGAAGCGGCAATTCCGGCTTTATTTAAATCCCATAGCATAGCCTCGCCCTCAATGCCTCTTACACTAATGAGTGTCGTATTTGGCACACGATTTTCTCTTGTGCCAACCACAAATACATCGGGGATTTGCAAGAGTGAATCTTCAAGCCTATCGCGTAAGCGTCTTACTTGCGTAAGTTCAAAATCTAAAAAGTCGGTCGCAAGTTTCATCGCCTCGCCCATTGCGACAATATAAGGCACATTAAGTGTGCCGCTACGCCGCCCACGCATATGCTCTCCTCCGTGAAAAAGCGGAGTAAGCTCCACACCTTTGCGGATATATAATCCACCAATGCCCTTTGGTCCGTGAAACTTATGCGCACTAAAGCTTAGAAAATCCACCTGCGCCTTTTGCACATCAACGGGAATCTTACCAATAGCCTGTACCGCATCCGTGTGGAAAAGCACATTGCGTTCTTTGCAAAGTGCGCCTATTTCCTCAATAGGAAAAATCAGCCCGGTTTCGTTATTCGCCCACATTATGCTTACAAGTGCTGTATCATCTCTTAGGGCTTCACGCACCTGCTGGGCAGTAATCGTGCCTTGCTGATTGATAGGCAGGTAGGTAACCTCCACGCCAAGTGTCTCCAAAAACGCGCAAGTAGCACGCACAGCGGGGTGTTCCACCTCTGTGGTAATAATATGTTTCTTGCCTTTTTTAAGTATCTCATCAAAATACACGCCTTTAATCACCCAGTTGTTAGATTCGGTCGCGCAAGAAGTGATAATAATATCATCAGCATCATCGGCATTAATACCATTGTAGAGTTTTTCAATAGCATCTGCAATGGCTGCGTGGGTTTGCGTGCCATATTTATGGAGACTATTTGGATTCCCAAACTTTTCGCAAAAATAAGGCTCCATAAGCGGCTTAATACTCGGGTCTAGCATTGTTGTGGCATTGTTGTCTAAATAGACTTTTTTCATCTTTTAACTCCTAACCTTATTATGTTAAATCATTCAAAAAGTAAAATTTCTTTTAACCTACTTAAAAAAGCGCGTAGATTCTAGCATTTTATGATTAATTGATGATATGTGCGGTAAAAAATAGTTTTAACAGGGGAAATATGGGGCATTAGCACAGAATCCAACAAAGCATCAATGTTTCTTATAGAGGTTTGACACAATAATTCAAGATTCCAAAAAGTTACATTTTTTGTTGTCGCATTAAATCTCAAATAGAAATTTTTTCTTTGAATTTCTTTGTAACGAGTGTAGTTAAGAGATATGGCTTTATCCACACTAGATTCTAATCATTCATAATGCGGGATAACTCTTGCAGTGAAGATTCAAAACTCCATTTCTCATCAACATCTTGCTTCAAAAAAACCTCCATAAGCTTTTGTTTATTAATCGCCTCATCAAGTTCTGGGTCTGTGCCTTTTTGATACGCGCCAATGCGGATAATCATTTCATTTTCTTTAATGAGCGAGTATAGCCGCCTAAACTTGCGCACAGCCGCTAAATGTTCCGAGCTAATAATATCATTGATGAGCCGCGAAGCGGAGTTAAGGATATTTATGGGCGGGTAAATGCCCATATCGGTCAAATCGCGATTAAGAACGATATGTCCATCAAGGATAGAGCGGCTTTGGTCGGCGATAGGATCGCTCAAATCGTCCCCTTCAACAAGCACGGTAAAAAATGCAGTAATCGAGCCTATACCATTCTCTTTCCCCGCGCGCTCCATTAATTGGGGCAAAAGGGTAAGCACAGAGGGTGGATAACCTTTGCTTGTAGGTGGCTCACCAAGCGCTAAACCAATTTCTCTTTGCGCCATAGCAAAACGCGTAACAGAATCCATAATAAAAAGCACATCATTGCCAAGAGATTTGAAATATTCCGCAATAGCCATTGCACTAAATGCACCATATTTACGCATAAGCGGTGAATCATCGCTTGTAGCCACCACAAGAATAGTATTTGTTAAATCATCATTGAGATTTTTATGTATAAACTCTGGGACTTCTCTCCCCCTTTCTCCAATAAGAGCAATGACTTTGATTGGTGCATTTGAGCCACGCACAATCATTCCCATAAGAGTAGATTTTCCCACGCCTGAACCAGCAAAAATACCCATTTTTTGCCCTTTGCCACAAGTGAGGATTCCATCAATGGATTTTACGCCCACTTCAAAGACTTCATCAATTAATCCTCGTTTAAGTGCGCTTATAGGTGGGCGCATAAGCGCAATGCTGGTAGAGGCGTTGAGACTGCCTTTATCATCAATAGGTTCGCCGAGTGGATTTATCACGCGTCCCAAAAGCTCCTCGCCTACTGGAATATACAAGCCGTGATTAAGAATCTCCACTCTATCGCCGCTTTTATGTCCCTCCACAAAAGAAAATGGGCTAATAAAAAATCGCTCTTCCTCGATACCTATTACCATACCCAAATCATGCGTATCGTCCATAAAATCATTTTCGGCAAGCACTGAATCTTGCTCCACACTTTGGGGAATACGAGAATAAGGCAAAATTTTCACTATATCGCCTACTGAAGGCTTTACACCATTGGCTACAAGCATATTTTGCATTACTTTTACAAGATGTCCGTAGTTTGGAGAAAGATTAATATTGCTTTTAAGCTTTTGCTTGATTTGAGACAAAGACATAATAAAAACCTACTTTTAAGATTTTTTTGTTAGAATACCAAATTATACTTTTTTATTTTATTAAGGAAGCCTATGAATTTCACTACAAAACGCACAAATAACGCAAATGCTACCATTAATGGTAGTATCACATTAAAAACACTTGAGGAGAAGTTTGATAAAGTTATCAAAAAAATCGCTAAAAGTGCTAAGATTGATGGGTTTAGAAAGGGTAAAGTTCCCTCACAAGTGATTAAGACGCGCTACAAGGAGCAAGTCGAACAAGATGCACAACAAGAAGCAATACAGGATTTATTAGATTCTGCACTCAAAGAGCTTGGTATCGCGCCTAATGAGCTTATCGGTAGTCCTGTGATTGCGAAATTTGACAAACAAGATTCTAAAATCGAGCTTGAAATCAAAGTAAGTATTACGCCTACTTTCTCGCTTGAAAAAGTGCAGGATTATGTGCCTGAAGTCAAACTCAAAGCCATTACACAAGCACAAATTGATGAACGCATAGCAGAAATTGCCAAAAATCGCGCTCCGCTAAGTGAGGTAGCAGAAGACAGAGCATTACAAAAAGATGATACCGCAAATATCGATTTTGAGGGATTTATCGATGATAAGGCGTTTGAGGGAGGCAAGGGAGAAAACTTTAACCTCCTTATTGGTTCGAATCAATTTATACCCGGCTTTGAGGACGCGCTCATCGGTATGAAAAAGGGCGAAAAAAGGGGCATTAAGGTTACTTTTCCCGCAGATTATCAAGCCGCGCATTTAGCCGGAAAAGAGGCGAGATTTGATGTAACCTTGCATAAAATTTTGCAAAAAGACGAAACAAAAATCAATGATGCCTTTGCAAAAAGCGTAGTGGGTGAGGAAGCTACTCTCACAACATTTAAGGATATGATAAAAGAGCAGCTTGAAATAGAGCAAAAAAATGAGCTTTACAATAAAGAGCTAAAAACCGCACTTATAGAATCTCTGCTTAAAAGCATCACATTTGATTTGCCAGAATTGATTGTCGAGCAGGAAATGGATATTTTATTTAGAAATTCACTCTCACAGCTTAAGCCAGAGGAGTTTGAAAATCTAAAAAATAATAAAGATGAGGCGCGAAAACAGCGCGAGGAAAAGCGCGATGAGGCGCGAAAAAGTGTGCAGATTACATTCATTATGGACGCCCTTGCGAAACAATACAACATTGTGGTAAGTGATAACGAAGTAATGCAGACGATTTATTATGAAGCGATGATGATGGGGCAAGACCCACGCGCAACAATCGAATATTACCAAAAGAACAATATTCTTCCTGCGATTAAGATGACAATGATTGAGGATAGAGTATTGCACCATTTGCTTGATACAAAGTTTGAATCTACAAAATCTACGAGCAAGAATGCAAAAGTAAGCAAAGCAGATGGGGGAAGCGGGGAAGCAAATGAGTAGTTATATACCTTATGTGATTGAGCGCACAGGTCGCGGTGAGCGTAGCTATGATATTTACTCGCGCCTCTTAAAAGATCGCATTATCTTACTTAGTGGCGAAATTAATGACTATGTTGCCTCCTCTATTGTGGCGCAGCTACTTTTTTTAGAGGCAGAAGACCCAGAAAAAGATATTAATTTTTATATCAATTCTCCCGGTGGCGTGATTACGAGTGCATTTAGCATTTATGATACGATGAATTATATCCGCTCGGATATTAGCACGATTTGTATTGGACAAGCTGCTTCCGCTGGTGCCTTTTTATTAAGCTCTGGCACGAAAGGAAAGCGGTTCTCTTTGCCAAATTCACGCATTATGATTCATCAACCTTTAGGTGGCGCACAGGGACAGGCTACCGATATTGAGATTCAGGCAAAAGAAATTTTACGTTTGAAAAAATCACTCAATGAAATAATGGCACAAAATACTGGGCAAAGCATAGAAAAGATTAGCCGTGATACCGAGCGCGATTATTTTATGAGTGGGGAGGAAGCAAAAAAATACGGGCTAATTGATGAGGTGCTTACAAAAAGCTTGAAGTAGGCGATTGTATAGATTCTTAGGAGGTATGGTATGGATTTGGACGATTTGAACTTGGATGATATTGGCAACAATGACTTTTTTGGGAATCTTGACGATGCTGGGCTAGAGGAGAAAAAAAAGAAAAAACTCCAAAAAGAGGTAGCGCCTACTCCCACCGAGACAACACAGAAGCTAAGCTCCATATCTAAACAAGCCCTAGAAGCTCTTGAAAAAGATGATATTCTACCCTTGCCTGAAAACTTTGAAGCATATTTTGAGAAAACGCTTTCACAAGAGCAAGATGAAGATGTGCGCGAGAAAATCAAGGCGATTGTTGAGAGTTCTCACCACGATACGCGCCTTATTGCGCTTGAAAAGGTTTTTAATGATAATTTTGCGACCCTGCGAACCATACTTGAGCATTTACTTACTCTCTGCAAACAAATGTCTGTAATGGAAAGCAACACACAAAAGCGACTAGCCGAAATTACTGCAATTACAAATCCGCTCGGTGCACAAAATGCCATAAAGGTGCTGATGAATGAGATGAGAGGGTTCCATAAGCAATTTGTGGTGCAAGCGGATTTTATCACGCGCTCATATCGTGAGATGTATGCGCAATCCTCCAATGTCAAGTCTGGCGCGATGTATGATACGACCCTTGGCATTTATACGCGCTCGTTTTTCGTCCATACGCTTGAACTTGAATGCAAAAATGGAAAGGACTTTCCAAGGGCTTGTGCGGTGGTGGTTTTAGCCCCTGTAAAAGAGCTCACATCACAAATAAATGAGCAAAATCAGCTTGTGATTATCTTTAAAAATATTGCGCGGATTGTGTCAAAAAACATCGGCACGAAGGACATTGTCTCATATTTAGGAGGCGGAAGATTCGGTATGCTACTTAAAAATGTGCAAATTGATGATGCAATAGCTTTATGCAAAGATGTAATACACAAATGTAAAACGACTCATATTTTCATTGATGGCACGGAGCTGTCTTTAAATATTACTATGGGCGGCATAGTCTTTGATGTGAATAAAGCACCAGAGCAAATGATACAAGAGGCAAAAGAGCAGTTACAGCTCGCGCAAAAAGAGGGTGAGAGCCTCAAATTCTCGCAAGCCAAGGTGCAAGACAATAATAGCTTGGCAAGTGATGATGATGACGCAGATAGCTTTGAATTACCGGGAGATGGCTTTGGCAGTTTTGACGATTTTGACTTATCCTGAGGACACAAAAAGGCTTAGGGAGAAGTCCAAGCCGGTGGAGTGCTTTGATGAAAATCTTCATTGTTTCCTTGATGATATGTACGATACGATGATAGAGCGTAATGGCGTGGGACTAGCAGCTATCCAAGTGGGTGAGGCGAAGCAGATTCTCGTTATCAACATTCCACGTGAGGACAATAACCAGTACAAGGAAGATTTACTCGAGATTATTAACCCCACATTTTTGATGCAAGAAGATAGTATAGAATGGGACGAAGGTTGCCTTTCTGTGCCAAATTTTTATGAGAGCATAAAAAGATTCAATAAAGTTTCTATTGCTTATAAAGACAGATATGGAAATGATAAGATTCTAAAGGCAGAGGGCTTTTTAGCCGTGGCAATTCAGCACGAGATTGATCATCTCAATGGTGTGCTTTTTGTCGATAAGCTCCCAATCTTAAGGCGCAAAAAATTTGAAAAAGAACTCAAAAAGTGTAAAAACTCTAAAGAATAAAGATTATAAATGACATATACGATTCTTACCGCTACAAGTTTTGGCACAAGCGCGAAAGTGGTGGAAGTAGAGGCGGCTTTTACCAAGGGCTTACCGCAATTTAACATCACAGGACTCGCCCATAGCTCCATTTTAGAATCTAAACAGCGCGTCCTATCAGCCCTTGCAAATAGCGGTATCACGCTCCCTCCACTTAAAGTCAATATCAATCTCTCTCCCTCGGATTTGCCAAAGAGTGGAGGGCATTTTGATCTACCCATCGCCCTTGCCCTGCAGAAAAACACACAGGAGAGTGAGCCTTATTTTGCCTTTGGAGAGCTTGGACTTGATGGCAGTATCAAATATCTTGAATCTATCTATCCACTTCTACTTGATATTGCGCTTTTGTATCCACAAGCAAGGGTTTTTGTCCCCTCCTGTGCGAGAGATTTACTTAGCCCTATACCCAATCTCACTCTGTGTTTTGTCTCGCATTTGAAAGAAGCTATTGAGATTCTAAACCAACCAGAAGTAGCCTTTATAGCGAAAGCACAAGATTCTAATGCACCCACATTTGGCTTTAAGAATATAGAGATTGCAGGGGAGCAATATTTTTATGATGATAGCTTTATGCACGATTTTGCGGAGGTCAAGGGTCAGCAGGTTGCTAAACGCGCCGCACTCGTAGCTGCTGCGGGATTCCATAACTTTATGATGGAGGGCTCACCCGGCTGCGGAAAAAGTATGATTGCAAAGAGACTTTTATATATATTGCCCCCTAGCTCCTTGCAGGAGATGATAGAAAATGTCAAGCACCAAGCACTAAATAAGCAAAATACAGGCTATACGCCCCTGCGCCCCTTTAGAAACCCCCACCAAAGTGCCAGCAAGTCAAGTATTTTAGGCTCGGCTACGCAGTTTGAGAGCAAGCCCGGCGAGATTGCCCTTGCGCACAATGGCATTTTATTTTTTGATGAATTGCCACATTTTAAGAGGGATATTTTAGAATCTTTGCGTGAGCCGCTTGAAAACAATAAGCTTGTTATCTCGCGTGTGCATTCCAAACTTGAGTATGATACAAATTTTCTTTTTGTATGTGCGCTTAATCCCTGCCCCTGTGGGAATCTACTCAGTAAAAGCAAGGAATGTCGCTGTCAAGACAGGGAGATTAGCGCCTATCGCACGAGACTTTCCGAACCACTCCTTGATAGGATTGATTTATTTGTGCAGATGAGCGAATACGATGAAAACACATCACAAAGCAACAAGGAGCTAGATTCACAAAGTATGCAAAAAATGGTTTTTAACGCATTTGCCTTGCAAAAGGAGCGAGGACAAAAAGTCTTTAATGGCAAGCTTGAAGAAAAGGATATTGCACTTTTTTGCGCACTTGATAATGAATGCGAATCTCTACTCAAACAGGCAAGTGAGCGATTTTCACTTTCATATCGCGCACAAAATAAGATTAAAAAAGTGGCACGCACCATTGCAGATTTAGCCAATGAAAAATATATATCCAAATCGCATATTCTCGAGGCATTAAGCTACCGCAGAATCTCATAAGGAGCTATTATGTATGAACAAAACGCACAAAACATTCACAAAAGATTGCAACGCATTATAGGACAACTCAATGGCATTGATAAAATGATCAGCGAGAATGCGTCCTGCCCAGATCAATGGCATTGATAAAATGATCAGCGAGAATGCGTCCTGCCCAGATGTGCTTATCCAACTCAACGCGGCAAAAAGCGCAATACACAAGGTAGGACAAATCGTGCTTGAAGGACATATCAATCATTGTGTGCGTGATAACATATGCGATGAGGGAAGCGATATTGATAAGACTTTGGGTGAATTAGCAAAAGCTATCGAACACTTCTCGCGTATGAGTTAGGACGCTCCTTATTTTTTATCATTTGTCAATATACCACTCACCTACGGATACCTTTAAAGATGTGGCAAAGCACTTATTCATTTAATGAGCTTTCAAATCATCTTAAAAAACTAGATTCTTAATCCTTTGTAGATTTAAAAGTCTCCCCTTAAGGCAATAACTTCGCTTAAGCAAATTTACCCTACAATACGCTATTTTTACAAAGGATAAAAATGAAAAAGGCTCTTATCACAGGAATTACTGGGCAAGATGGCGCATATCTAGCAGAATTTCTCCTTAAAAAAGGCTATGAAGTGCACGGGGTAAAGCGCAGGAGTTCTCTTTTTAACACCGATAGAATCGACCATCTCTATCAAGACCCGCACATTGATAATCGCAATTTTTTCCTACATTATGGGGATTTAACCGATTCTATGAATCTCACACGCATTATTGCAGATACACAACCTGATGAAATCTACAATCTCGCCGCGATGAGCCACGTAGCCGTGAGTTTTGAGACGCCAGAATATACTGCAAATGCCGATGGAATAGGCACACTTAGAATCTTAGAAGCCGTGCGACTTTTAGGATTAACACAAAAAAGCAAAATCTATCAAGCCTCCACAAGTGAGCTTTATGGCTTGGTGCAGGAGATTCCACAAAGTGAAAAAACGCCCTTTTATCCACGTAGCCCTTATGCGTGTGCGAAACTCTATGCCTATTGGATAACGATAAATTACCGCGAGGCGTATGATATGTTTGCCTGTAATGGAATCTTATTTAACCACGAAAGCCCCATACGAGGCGAAACTTTCGTAACGCGCAAAATCACACGAGCCGTGGCAAAAATTGCACTAGGATTGCAAGATAATCTCTATCTTGGGAATCTCTCTGCTAAACGCGATTGGGGACACGCTAAAGACTATGTGCGTATGATGTGGCTTATTTTACAAGCTCAAAAGCCCGAAGATTGGGTGATTGCTACAGGCGTTACCACAGAAGTGCGTGATTTTGTCAAAATGGCGTTTAGTGAGCTTGGCATTGAAGTAGAGTTTAGAGGTGAGGGCGTCAATGAAAAAGGCTATATCAAAAAATGCAATGGGGACTTTCAGCTAGAAATTGGCAAAGAAGTGGTGAGCGTAGATGAACGATATTTCCGCCCTACTGAAGTGGATTTGCTTATTGGCGATGCGAGTAAGGCACGAGAGAAACTCGGGTGGATTCCAGAATATGATTTAAATGCACTCATCAAAGATATGGTGCAAAGTGATTTGAAACTTATGCAAAAGGATAAATACCTCAAAGATGGTGGCTATAAGATTCTAAGCTATTTTGAGTGATGCAAAACTAGCCCTTTATTTTACGCCCAATCTGTGCGCCCTATACCAACTTCAAAGGATAAAAATGGAAAGAAATATACAAACCCCTAATACTTATAAGCTAGCGGGGGGGGGGATAAAGTATCTTCTCTCTCATACATTTACCCCGCACTCCCATAAATACACTTTTTTCTTTTTTGCCTTTCTTTCTCTTTATTGCATAGGCATTGTTTGCTACTCGCGCTATACTTACAATCTCGATGATATTTGGATGTGGCTTAAAATTTATGAATCTCAACCCATATTTAATGGCTACACACCTAGTAGCGGGCGGTTTTTTCCTCTGGCTTCTTTGGATTTAAATCTCATTGCGATATTTTCACACAATCCTTATATGTTTTTTGCCTTTAATGCGCTTATCGTCTTTGCCGTGGGGCTTTTGCTATGGATTTTATTTGCCCTTGTGTTACAGGAGAGGCACTATACTTTGCGTGTGGTGCTTTTACTTTGTATATTTTTACACCCGGGCTTTATTACAATAATGCTTGGTATCTGTTACCCCGAGCGTTTGCAAGTGCTTTTTCTAAGCCTCTTTGTCCTATCTAGTATAAGATTCTATCAAAATACAAACATTCCTAGTGCCATTATTGGATTCATAAGTGCGAATCTCGCCTTATATTACAAAGAGCCTACCTTTTTAATGATTGGTAGTGTTGGATTGCTTATGCTCATAGATTCTCTTAAGCACAAAAAAGGCACAAAAGCCTATGCCTATTATGGTGCATTACTCGCAAGTGCGCTTTTGTTTCTTGTGTTGTATGCCCTACTTATTATGCCAAATATAGAAAAAACTTATGCGCGTGGGATATTTCTTAGTGCGCACGAGGAATTGCTCCATACACTCAAAGGGCTTTTTAACTTTATGCTTAATGACAGCCTTTTACTACTTTTATTGCCGAGTTTGCTTTTGTATAGAATTTATAGGTTTATTGTGAAAAGTGATAGATATCATATCTTTTGGGATAGTTTGCTTTTGGGAGGATTCTTATATGCGTGTGCCTTTATCAAGCTTAAACTTTTTGAATCCTACTATCTCATACCTATTTATTTTGTAAGCCTTGTTGGAATGCTTTATTTTCTCTATCAGCTTCATTATATACGATTTAAAATATTTAAGATTCTAAGCATAGTCTGTGTAATTCTCATTTGCATAAACACCCTACCCGCTGGTATTTACAGCTATATCTCTCTCAAAAGTGAAGGAGTAAAATTTCACAATGCCCTAGCCTTTGTCGCAGATAAAGCAAAAAAGAGAGCAGAATCTCATCAAACGCTTAACATTTATTTTGAGGGCAACGGGCGCGGCGAAAATTACGCCACTTGGTATTGGGGATATTTCGCAAAATATTTAGAAATAATATATCATACACATAATGTTGATATAAAAATCAAAGATGAAAATTCCCCGACATTATGGGAAAAAATGCGCTTATGGGGCTATGACCCATATTCAACAATAAGTGCGTATAATAGCGATGCTATCACTACGCCACAAAGCGGGGATTTAATTATCCTTAATAGCAGCACAATTTATAATGCAAATACGGAATATATAGAGAATCTAGCCCAACAATATCGCCTTATCTACACAAGCAGCGCATTTGGGATTCCCTACATCGCCATAAAGCCACTGCTTAAAGCATTTTTTGCTAACTCGCAAACATTAAAAGATGTTACGCTTGGCAATCAAAATCTCTTTAGGCTACCACTTAGAGATTATATTTTTGAAGTGCCTTAAGCTATTGGCAGGATTTGATGAAATTTATTATATAAGGCAAGGAGATTGTGCTTAAGATTCTAACTCACCTTGTGCGCTCATCACGCGCACATCATCACATAATCTACGCGCCACTTCCTCATCGTGTGTGATAAGCAAAATACTCGCTCCTGTGCGCTTTTGCCACTGCTTTAAATATTCCACCACCGCCAAAGATAGCTCATAGTCAAGTCCGGAAGTGTTTTCATCAAGGATAAGTAATTTTGGCTCGACACAGAGGGCACGAATAAGGCATATTCGCTGTGCCTCTCCACCCGAGATACTTCCAACCTGCCTAGAAAATATATCCTCTGGCAATGCCAAGTCTCGCGCCAAAGCCTTTAGTCGCGCTATACTCTCCTCCTTGCTTAAATGCGAGAGGTATTGAAGCGACTCGAGGCAATTTTCAAGGCAGGAATAATAAGGATTCAGTGAGCCTATGCAGTCTTGAAATAGAATCTGCACTTGCCTATAAAAATCCCTTCTTGTCTCTATGTTTTTAAGTTTCAATAAAGCAGAATTATACTCCACGACACCACGCGCACCATTTTCATCTTTACTTGGGTGCAAAAGCCCACACGCGATTTTAGCCAATGTGCTCTTACCACAACCACTCTGCCCCATAATCGCTAGGCTTTGATGAGATTGCATACGCAAGTTAATATGCCTTAACACCTGCTTTGTGCGTGTGCCAAAGAGACGATAAGAGGTGTAGGAATAGGACACATTTTTAAGCTCGAGCATTTTCACTCCTTTGTGCGCATATTTGCGCTAAATGCCTCATTGTAGGTGTTTGTGCGCCCTCTTTCATTATTTTGCCCTGCAGAATCTGCGCAGATTCTATAATCCTCCCCTGCTCCATTACATAGACATATGTTGCATTATCCGCTACCGCCGCCAAATCGTGCGTGATAAGCAAAATACCAAGATTATGTGAATCTTTCAAGTCTCGCAATGTGCGCAAAATCTCATAGGCTATGGGCTTGTCTAAGTCGCTTGTAGGCTCATCGGCTATAATAAATGGTGCTTGTGTAAGCAAAGCAAGAGCTATCATCACGCGCTGGAGCATTCCCCCGCTTAGCTCAAATGGATAAGCAGATAAAATATTAGAATCTAGCCCCGCATTCAATAAACATTGTCTAATAAAATCACTATCATAGGGCTTATATAGTGCCTTGCAAGTCTCTTTAAAATGATAATTGATACTCAAAAGCGGATTGAAGCAAGTGCGCGGATTCTGCATAATACACGCAAAAATCACGCCTCGATACAAGGCAGGATTTATGAGTTTATCATCGAGCCTAACGCTCCCATCTTGCTGTGTAAGGTTAGGAGAGATAAAGCCCTGCAAGGCAAATGCGCTAAGAGACTTACCACTACCACTTTTGCCAAGCAGTGCGCTACACTCTCCCCTATAAATTCGCACAGAATCCACACTAACAAGCTCATTTTCATAAGATTTGATGCGCAAATGTTCTAATTCTAAGCTTTTTGCGCTTTGAATCTGCACAGATTCTATAATTTGCGTATTTTTTGACACAAAGTCTTCAAGCTTATGCACAAAACCAAAGCTATCTCGCAGACTCTCCCCTATCATATTTGCCAAAGCCACACAAACAAAAAGTGCCAAGCCCGGATACACAATCAACATAGGATAATCCCATAGATAATCTTTTGCCTCGCTCAACATAATGCCCCATTCAGCAGTGGGTGACTGCACACCAAGCCCCAAAAAAGATAATCCAGCAATATGAAGCATAATGTGCCCTATATCCATACTTGCCAAAACAGCGCATTGACTGATGATAGGGAGCATCAAATGCCTTTTGAATCTCTGCAAACTCCCCGCCCCAAAGGTAAAAGAGAGCAGGACATATTCTTTATTTTTGAGACTAAAGACGATACTACGCACAATCCGCGCATACCACGCCCAATGTGTGAGAATAATCGCAATCATCACATTTTCTAGCCCACTCCCAAGCACACCGACCAAAAAGAGAGAAAGTGCGATAGTTGGCACACTCATAAAAATATCGCATATACGCATACACAGCGCGTCAATCCTCCCACCAACAAAGCCAGACAATCCTCCCACACTAATACCCAAAATCACAATAAAAGCCAAAATCACCGCAGCACAGCCTAATGAGAGTCTTGCTCCATAGAGAATACGAGAGAAAATATCCCTACCCAAATAGTCGCTCCCGCACCAATGCGCCGCACTCGCAGGAGCAAGAATATTATCCAAATCCTGCATATCAGGCGCATAAGGCGCAACAAAAGGTGCAAAAAATGCTAAAAGCGCGATGATACCCATACCCACAAGAGCGCATTTGCCCCACCAGCTCATCGCCCTCATATCTCGCCCTTTGCATCAAGTGCGTAATTTTGCCTACGCATACGCGGGTCAAAAAGCGCATAGAGTATATCAACAAGCACATTACACAGCACAAAGGTTGCACCCAGCACAACAATAAAGCACTCAATCACCGGAAAATCGTGATTTGCTATGCCCTGAATACTATATAGCCCAATGCCGGGCAGTCCAAACACGCTTTCAATCACAAGCGCACCGCCTATAAGCTCACCTATATGCATACCCATTGCGGTAAGAATTGGCAAGAATGCGTTATAAAAAATATGCGTGATATAAAGCCTCAATCCCTTTATTCCACGCATTCTCGCATATACAATATGCCTCTCCTCCTGCACTTGAAGCATATTTGCCCGAATGAGACGCGCTAAGACACAAATAGACATAAGCGCGATACTAAGGCTTGGCATAATAAAGCTTTGCGCACCCTCAATTCCCACCGCAGGAAGCCACCCAAGATACACACTAAAAAAGAGCATAAGCAAAAAGGCAAACCAAAAATTTGGCATACTCACACCAACAAAGCAAAAGATTCTAATTACAAAATCTATGAATCGATTGTGATAATACATTCCTAATATTCCTAAAGGCAGGGCAAAGATGAAAGTCAAAATGAATCCGCACAACACAAGCAAAAGTGTGTTTGGTAAAAAATGTAAAAAATCCTCGCTCACACTCCGTCCGGTCATATACGATGTGCCAAAATCAAGCTTTATAGCGTCTTGAAGCCATAGGAAATATTGTGTCAAAATTGGTTTATCAAGTCCAAAACTTGCTCGAAGTTCCTCCACAAGTTCGGGCGTGGCGGGGAGATTTGAAGCTATAAGATAGCTCATCACAGGGTCGCTCCCGCCAAGCCGCAAAAGCACAAATACCCCAAAAGATACAAATAACACGATAGGCACTATCCACGTTATCCTATACAGCACAAATTTTTTCATACACACCTCGTTTAAGTTTTAGAATCTTAAAAATTCTTGCTTTTTACTTTAAAAGTCTATTCTTATCTTGGAATCCATTTTTAGAATCCGCACTTCTTTTTGAAAAACATTTGTAAAAAGCCTTACCCTATTTTTTAGAATCCTCATAAAACTCCCAAAATGGCACTTCATAGCTAGAAACACCCATATCAATGCCTTTAATCTTTTTGTGTGCTATAGCTTTATTTCTTTGATTGCTAAGGGGCATATACACACCGCTATCCTCTAGCATAAAGATAATGCGCTCTAATGTGTCTTTAAAAGCCTTAATATGAGGATTAAGCGCGATGAGCTTTCTTATCTCCTCATCAATGAGAGGCTTTGTTGGTAGCCCCTGCTGCGCGGCATAGTCGATGTGGCTAGGTATAAGCATAGAGTGCAAGATAGTCAAAGGATCATAGGGCGCACCCCAAGTATCCCTAAAAGCTATGTCAAATGCCCCATTGAGTAGTCTATTCATATAGATACTATACTCACTCGCGCTTATATGCACTTTCACGCCAAATGCTTTCAAATCGCTTTGGATAATTTCAGCCATCATCTTTTGCGCCGGATTATCACCTATATAGAGGATTTCTATACCCCTTTGCCTTGAATCTGCAAAATGTTTTCGCAAAAATGCCAATGCCTCCTCTTGCTCACTCGCGCTTATACTATGCGCCTCTTCACAAGCCTTGCTTGGCTGAAACATACAATCTGTTGTATCCTGTAAGCCACTATACACCGCTTTTATCAACCTTTGCTTATCTATGCCATAGCCTAGAGCCTTACGCAAGGTGCGCTCTAATTCCGTATTACCGAGCTTGAAAGCGGGTGAGGCGGAATTAATCACAAGATTAGTTGTATAAATGGGCGGACTTAGATAAGTATGAAACTGCGCGCCCCTTTGCATACTCTTAAAAATTTCTAACGGAATCTGGTCGTTCCCATAGATCATATCAATCTGCCCACTCTTTAGTGCGGCAATTTTTGAGCTCGGGTCATAAATCACTTTCAAAATTACCTCATCATAATAGATGCCATTATAGGCGTCCTTATCCCAATAGTGAGGATTTTTCACCAATGTATCACTCACACCATACACACTTTTAGCCAACATATACGCGCCCGTGCCAATGGGTTGTGGATTGTGCTTTATCAAGTCTAAATCTTTAGGCATAGCACTTGGTGCTAAGAATCTAAAAGGACGCGCCACTGCGAGTTCATCTAATGTCGGGCTATAAGGCTTTTTAAGAATCAAGCGCACTTTGTGGGGCGCGAGTTTTTGTGCGGATTCTAAAGCTACAGCAAGCCCACTCCACGAATGTCTTGCTCGATTTTTTAACACAGATTCAAAGTTTTTCACCACCGCGTCAGCGTTAAACTCCTCACCATTTGAGAATCTCACCCCCTCACGCAGGGTAAAATCATACTGCAAAGCATCTGTGCTAATCTCCCACATAGTAGCAAGACTTGGCACAATCTTGCCTCGCTTATCCACACGCACCAACCCTTCATACACCGCATTTTGCGCAAACATTGCATTACCCTGATAACCTTGAGGATTTAGCGCACCGATATTCTCCGACACCGCTACAATGAGGGTATTTTTTCCCCATACCACGCCTATATACATAAAAAATACGATGATTACGCGCATATTTATCCTTAAGATTCTAAGCTTTTGCAAGATTTATAAAACCCAAAAAGCAGTAGTATATCATATTCAAAATAATAAAAAATAAGTATAAGTAATATTTAAGTTGTGCTATAATAAAATATGTATTATATCTTATTACATAAGGCAATACTATGTTTTATCTCCCTCGCTTTGTTGCCTCCTTGTCATTTTTAAGCTTGTTTGTCCTCACACGTTGCGTCAATGCCTATGGTATAGAGTCCTATACATTCAGTCCATCTATCGTCAAAGAGAGTGCGCTTGCCACCGATGTGGAAAAAATCCCGGGCAACGCAAGTGTGCTAAATGCGAGGCAGATTCAAAATATGCCAAATACCAAAATCACCGATACGCTTAAAAAACTTGCTGGTGTGCGCGTGGATAATGATACAAGTTTCAATCCTCGCCCAAAAATAAAGATTCGCGGTATCAATTATGGCACACTGCTTATGCTTGATGGAGTGATTTTGAGCGATTTGGAAGGAGAGAGCAGAATCTTAAATCAAATTTCACTCTATGATGTAGAACGCGTGGAGGTGGCGCGCGGGACATTCTCTAGCCTCTATGGTGCAGGTGCGATTGGTGGTGTAGTAAATTTCATCACCGCAATGCCAAGCGAATTTTCATCTCAAATCATCATAAGCTATGGTGATGAGTTTGTCAAAGATACCGCGGATAAGAATCTTATCCGCGCCTATGCGAATGTAGGCGATGTGTTTTTCGATAAAAAGCTAAGGCTCAAGCTTAGTGCGGGATACACACAAAGCGAGGGTTACCCAAGCTTTCCCACCACACTGCCAAGTGGCATTCAAGCCCCCAATGACATAAGCGGTATTACAACAGACAAGGCAGGAAATCTCATCATTGGTGATGGAGGCAAGCGAAACTATCACATTTATGATGTGCGCTTGAAAGCAGAATATGGCATAAACGATTCTCATATGCTCTCCGCTATGCTTAGCTTCTCTAATCACAGCTATAAATTCAAACATTTCACAAGCTACATCACCGATAATGCGGGGCAAAGCACAAACCTTGTAGATGGCAAAGATTATTTTGTAGGCTCGGGGATTGGCGGTATAGGCAATTATTCTCATCTACTTGGGAATCTCACCTATGAGCACGATTTTGACAGCTCCTCGCTCAAACTCTCTTTTTCATCAATGAATCTCTTTAGCCTTTGGCAAGACGCAACACAGGACGAGGGCAATAGATATGGCGGAGCAGGAGGGACGCAGGATATAGATTCTACAAGCAACTATATAGATATTATCTATACTATGAATCTTGGCAGTCGCCACACACTCATTAGTGCCGCGCAATTTCGCTACTATGACTTCGTGCAGCATAATCGCAATATGACAAATTGGAAAGTCTCCAGCACACGCACAGATACTTATAGAAGCTATGGCGGCAAGGCTTTCGTAGCATCGGCATTTATGAATCTTCATTCTAGTCTTTCACAATCACTCTCTAGCTCACTTGGAATCCGCTATGACTATTGGCGTAATTACGCAGGGTATCTCACCAATACGCTTAATCCCACTACAAATCGCCACAATCAAGGTGCAATCGCCTCTATCCTTAGCCCGAAACTCTCGCTCAACTACACACCAGAATCTACACAAGGACTCATCTTTAAAACTTCGCTTGGCTCGGGCTTTAGAATGCCAACTATGAGGGATATGTATCAATTCACACACGGCAACACTTTTTGGGAGATTAACCCCGACTTAAAACAAGAGAGTGCGCTAAGCTTTGATATAGGCGCAGAATACTACAACAAAAGCTTTGAGGGCAAACTCTACTACTACGATACCGAGTTATGGGATATGATTTACCGCTCTGGCGCGGGAAATCAAAATAATCCATATAAAAATATTAATGCAGGGCGGGGGAGGATTCACGGCGCGGAGCTAAGCGCGCAAGTGCCGATTATGCGCGATGTATTTATAGAGGGCAACTACACGCTTACACTTACTAAGATTCTAAAAAATGACGCAAAGCCTAATACAGAGGGCAAACAACTCGCCGCTACGCCAAAGCATATGGCAAATATTGCGCTAAATTACTTTCCACAATATGGATTCTATGGCTCAATTTGGGCATATTATGCACCGGCATTTTTCGCAGATGATATGAATACTCCCGCGCTTAAAAACACCTATGGGAATTATGAGGCGCAATTCACGCTTAATGCAAAATGTGGCTACAACTTCAAAAATGGCATTGACTTATCAGCAAGTTTTGCTAATATCACAAACAATCGCTACTATGACTTCTATCGTGTAGCTGGGGCAAGTTATGCGCTGCAATTGCGATATAAAATATAAGGAAGATTCTAAGCAATGCCCTAAAACTTACAAAACTTGCTTTTAAAATCTACTTACCGCTCTATTTTTGCTGATATTTTAGAATCAAGCTAGATTCTCACATTTGCTACATATCCTTTGCATAATGCGCAAGAAACTTAAGCGACTTAAGAGTGATGTTGGATATAATACGCCCTTTAAAATATATTTTAAAACATAAGGGGATTGCAATGCAAAAAGATTCTAAAATCTTTGTTGCTGGACATAGGGGACTTGTAGGCTCAAGCATACTTGAATATCTCAAGCAGCAGGGCTATACGCAACTTATTGCCAAAACGCGCAATGAGCTTAACTTGCTCTCTTCTAGCGCGGTGGAAGATTTTTTTAGCACCTATCGCCCCGAATATGTCTTTTTAGCTGCTGCAAAAGTGGGTGGGATTCTAGCAAATAACACTTACCGCGCAGATTTTATCTATGAGAATCTCGCTATACAAAATCACATTATCTACAATGCTTATAAATATGGTGTTAAAAAGCTCCTTTTCCTTGGTAGCTCGTGCATTTACCCAAAAAATGCTCCTCAACCTATGGGCGAAGATGTGCTACTTACAAGTGAGCTAGAATACACAAATGAGCCTTATGCGATTGCTAAAATCGCAGGAATCAAAATGTGTGAAAGCTTCGCCTTGCAGTATGGTTGCGACTTTGTCTCTGTAATGCCTACAAATCTCTATGGCAATAATGATAATTTTGATTTAGAAACCTCCCACGTCCTCCCTGCACTCTTGCGTAAAATGCACCTTGCAAAACTCTTAGAGCAAAAGCATATACAAGGCTTAGAGCGCGATACAGGGCTAAATGGCACAGACTTACAGGAGTATTTAGCGCGATTTGGCATAGAGGATTCACAAGTGAGTATTTGGGGCGATGGCACACCTCGTAGGGAATTTCTCCACGTGCGAGATATGGCAGAAGCCTGTGTATTTGTAATGGAGCGCATATCTTTTAAAGACCTCGCCACCACTTGTGCGCCGCAGATTCGCAATACCCACCTCAATGTCGGCTATGGCGATGATGTAAGCATATACGAACTTGCGACATTGGTAAAGGATATTGTGGGATTTAATGGCAAACTCGTCTTTGATAGCACTAAGCCAAATGGCACGCCACAAAAACTTATGGACACAAGCAGACTAAACAAGCTCGGTTGGCAGGCAAAAATCTCTCTTAGAGAGGGTATAGAAAGTGTGTATAGGCATTATCTTAACAAACAAAAGGAGATTCTATAAATGCAAAAGCCACGCATTGTTTTAAAGGTAGGCTCATCAAACCTCTGCAATGGCAAAATCATTGACAAAACGCAGATTCAAGCCCTTGCAAATATCATTAGTGAGCTAAAGACGCAATATGATGTCATTTTGGTAAGCTCTGGTGCGGTGGCAAGCGGACACACAGAGCTTACTATTGATAGAAATATCTTACAAAATAAACAAGCCCTAGCAAGCATCGGGCAACCCTTGCTTATGGAATCTTATCGCAATGCCTTTTTGCAGCACAATATCACAATCGCCCAACTATTGCTCGTATGGCGCGATTTTGATTCAAGACGACACACAGATTTTGCCAAAAACACCATAGACACGCTTTTATCGCATAATGTGCTACCAATCATCAACGAAAACGATACAATCGCCACAGATGAAATTGTATTTGGCGATAACGACAGGTTAGGCGCGTATGTGGCGCATTATTTTGGCGCAAAACTGCTTGTGATTTTAAGCGATATTGATGGCTATTTTGATAAGAATCCTCATCAATTCCCTGATGCCAAGATTCTACCAATCGTGCATAGTATTGCACCAAGTGCCTTGCAAGAAAACCACACGCCAAATGAGAGCTTTGCCACAGGGGGTATTGTAACCAAACTTCTAGCGGCTGATTTTTTACTCAAACATAACAGAATGATGTTTTTAAGCAATGGGCGCAAACTCGATATTTTACGCGATTTTCTCCTGCATAAAAAGCATACTTCTGGCACACTTTTTTGCTCAAGTGATATTAAGGAGTGGATTCTATGAGACTTATCCTCGCCGGGACTCCTGCGTTTGCGTGGGAAATTTTTGCCCCGCTATTAGACGATGATTTTTTTGAAATTGTTGCGCTTATTTGTCAGCCTGATAAACCCTTTGGGAGAAAAGCCGAGCTAAAACCTCCACACACAAAGGCAATGCTCCTGCAAAAAATAAAGACAAACCTAAAGCAAGATTCTGAATCTATGCCACATATTTTTCAGCCTAGCAGTATTACGCAAGATTTTATTGAAAATATGCAGATTCTAAAACCCGATATGATACTTGTTGTAGCGTATGGGAAGATTCTACCCAAAGCTTTTTTAGACATTGCGCCTTGTATCAATATCCACGCTTCTATCTTGCCTTTGTGGCGTGGGGCAAGTCCTTTGCAGCAGATGATTCTCTCTCAAAGCCCATACTTTGGCATAAGTGCGATGAGAATGGGTGAAGAACTCGATAATGGCGATATTCTAGGCATATCTTATGTTGCAAATACACAGCAAAATATTACGGAGCTTTCCTCACAACTTGCTGAATCTGGAGCAAAACTCGCGACATTTGTATTGAAAAACTTTGAAAAAATCGAGCCCTTAAGGCAAATTGACGCGGATTCAAGCTATTGCACAAAAATCAAAAAAAGCGATGGTTTTATGTGTTTAGAATCTGCACAAAATGTGTATAAAAGCTACCTTGCCTATTGCGAGTGGCCCCATATCTTTATCCAAAGCGTGAAAGGCTACACGCTCAAGCTCTTTGATGTGAGCCTTATAGAATCTAATGAATCTCACAATGCGGGTGAGATTCTAAAAATCGGGGATTCAAGTATCGTTGTGGGCTGCAGAAGCGGGAGCTTAAATATTGACTCTTTGCAGCAGGAGGGTAAAAACAGACTTGAAGCAGCACTCTATCTGCGCGGTAAGCACCTAAAAATAGGCGATGTGTTATGCTAGATTCTCACCTTACAGGCTTTGATAGCGCATTTATCGCGCTTCTTAATTCGCGCATTTATCACTTTGATACATTAGAATCCACACAGACTTACGCCATAGAGATGATTAAAGAAGACAAGCTCAATGTGCCATTTTGCATTAGTGCAAAAACACAAAGCAATGCCATAGGGAGCAGGGGCAACCAATGGGATAGTGTGCCAAAGTCTTTACTTTTCTCCTTTGCCCTGCCCTTAAAAAGTCTGCCACAAGACTTGCGTTTAGAATCGAGTTCGATTTTTTTGGTGTAATTATGCGCGAATATTTGCGCTCCCTTGGCTCACAGGTGTGGCTCAAATATCCAAATGATTTATACAGAACAGATTCTAAAATTGGCGGGATTCTCACTCAAAAGGTGAAAGGCAACATTGTGTGCGGAATAGGCATCAATCTCTACTCTGCAAATACCGAACAAAACACGCAATATGCGACTTTAGAAGAAACTATAAGCGCAAATATCGAGCCTGTGCGCTTTTTGGAAGATTTTTTCAAAAGCTTTGAAAATTTTGTATCGTGGAAGCAGATTTTTAGTATTTATAAGCTAGAATTTTACAAGAATAGCTCCTTTTTCTTTCACTTAGGTAAAGAGAGGATGTGTTTAAAGGACGCTATTCTTAATGAAGATGGCTCTTTAAGTATTGATGGAAATAAAATTTATAGCTTACGATAAGGAGAAATTATGTGTGAAATAATAGCTATAGCGAACCAAAAAGGCGGGGTTGGCAAAACAACCACAGCTGTAAATCTTGCAGCCTCCCTAGCCTCTGCTAATAAAAAGGTGCTTGTGATTGATTATGATCCTCAAGCAAACGCAACTACAAACTTTGGTATCCGCCGCAATAAAATAGAATCTGATATGTATCACGTGCTTACGGGCTCAAAGAAGCTGTCTCAAATTATTCTCAAAACTGATATTCAAAACCTCTATCTTGCACCCTCAAATATTGGTCTAGCAGGTATCGAAAAAGAATTTTATAATAAGAATAATATGAAAGGGCGCGAACTCCTCCTTAGTAAGAAAATCGATGAGGTTAAAGAGGAATACGATTATATTGTTATTGATTCTCCGCCTGCGCTCGGCTCTCTCACGGTTAATGCCCTTGCTGCGTCTGATTTTGTTATCGTGCCTATACAATGCGAATTTTTCGCGCTTGAGGGTTTGGCACAGCTACTCAATACAATCAAGCTCCTTAAGGATACAATTAATCCACGATTGAAAATTAAAGGATTCTTGCCTACTATGTATTCTGGACAACACAATCTATCAAGGCAAGTCTTTGATGAGCTTAAAGAGCATTTTAGTAAAGAGTTGTTTAAATATGAAGATGACTACATCATTGTTCCACGTAGTGTGAAGCTCGCCGAATCTCCTAGCTTTGGCAAACCCATAATGCTGTATGATAATCGCTCAAATGGTAGTGTGGCGTATGAGAATCTCGCACGCACAATATTACAAGGGGCATAAACACAATGAGTAAAAAAAAGTTAGCAATCGGCAGGGGGCTAGGCGCGATACTTTCTGAAACAGCAGAGGCTTACGAGCAAAGTCTCAGCGATAATTCCTCGCCCGTGCTTGAACTCGATATTGATATTATTAAGCCAAATCCCTACCAACCGAGAAAAACTTTTAATACTCAAGCCCTGCAAGAACTTTCTGAATCTATACTTGAACATGGCTTATTGCAACCTGTCGTTGTATATGATAATGGCGATGGAGATTATATTCTAATCGCTGGTGAGCGCAGACTCCGCGCCTCAAAGCTTGCGGGATTGAGTAATATCAAAGCCATTGTGGCAGAGATTGATTTTAAACGCTTAAGAGAACTTGCCATCATTGAAAATATTCAACGTGAGGAGCTTAATCCTATCGAGTTGGCACTCTCATACGAGGAGCTTCTCAAGGAGTATGGTATTACCCACGAGGAACTATCTAAACGTATCAATAAATCACGCACACAAATTACAAACACTTTACGCCTTTTACAACTTAGTGATGAAGTCAAGCAAATGCTGAATGAGGATAAAATCTCGCAAGGACACGCAAAGATGCTTGTTACACTAAATGCAGATAAACAAAAGCTCGTAGCAGACTCTATCATAGGGCAAAAGTTAAATGTGCGTGATACCGAAACACTCATAAAAAAAATAAAAGAAGAGCCAAATAAGACTAAAAAATCTCCCAAAGAATATATGCGAAATATCAATAATAAGCTGCTTACAGAGCTTCAAGATGAACTCAAATTGCTTGGCATACAAAGCCAAACAAGCTCATCAAAAATTACCATTTGTTTCCAAAATGATGCCGAAATTGCAACCTTGATAAAAAAAATATCAAAATGATACGCACTTTAAGGTTTAATATATTTTAACTTGTTAGAATATCCCAAGTTTTCACAAAATATTCACAAAGGAGAATAGAATGAGCATTACCCTCAATCCTTACTTAATGCTACTTGTTTTTGTTACCTTTATGCTTCTTATTTTCTTGCTAAATCAATGGCTTTTCAAACCTATGCTTGCTTTTATGAGTAATAGAGATAGCTTTATTGACCAAGAAATTACAAATACACAGGGTTACAGAGGTGAAATAGATGAAATTGAAAAAGAAATTGCACGAACTCTGTCTTTGGCGCGCAAAGAGGCGGCACAGATTCTAGAAAGTGCTACAAAAGAGGCAAAAACTAACTATGAAGAAAAAATTAATGCAAAGAAAGTAGAGAATGAGAGCAAACTCGCACAAGCCAAGCAAGAGCTAGAGGAGCAAAAATCGCAGCTTTATGCAGAGCTGCTTGAGCAACTTCCTGTTTTTAAAAATGCACTTAATGCAAAACTCGAGCAAATATAAGGGGGTATAATGAAAAAGATTCTATGTGTGGCATTACTTTTATTTTTCCCGTCCTTTCTTCTCGCTTCTGCTGGAATAGAAGGAAGCGACTTTGTGGAACGTATTATAAACTTTGTAATTTTCGTAGCAATTTTATGGTATTTTGCTTTCGATCCGATCAAAGGTTTGTTTGTCAATAGAAAAAATGCCATAGCTGCTCGTCTTCAAGAAGCGCAAAGTAACCTCCACAAGGCTAAACAAGAAAAAGAAGAAGCACAAAAACGCTTAGAAGAGAGTAAAGAAAGGGGCAAATCTATCGTTAATGCGGCGAAACAAGAGGCATACTTGGTAGAGCAGAGATACAACGGACAAATCAAGAAAGATGTAGAGGCGTTAAAATATGCTTTAGAGTCAAATATTGAATTTGAGCGAAGAAAAGTGGTGCAGGAAAGTGTCAATAAACTCCTTAATACACTCATTAAGAGCAATGATATTCATCTTAATAAAGAGGAATATGTAAACATCATTACCAAAAGGATTTCATAATGCTTCATATCGTTGCAAAAAAATACACACAAGCCCTTATGGATTCTGTAAGTGATTTGGACGAAGTGCTCCATATTTTGAAGGGATTTTCTAATGTCCTTAGGGAAAAGAAAAATGCAGACATTATCGCCTCGCCATTTTTGAGCAAGTCCCAAAAGGAGCAGTTTTTACTGGAAAGTGTAAGCAAGGTTGGTAAGGTAGATACAAAGTTAGAAAACTTTTTCCGTCTTTTGGCGGAAGCAGATAGAATCTTGTTGATACCATACATAGCTAGTGAATTAGAGAAGTGCCTGCTTGCACGCAGGAAGGAATATGCAGCCACGCTTGTAACAAAGGAAGAATTAGACAGCGCTACGTTGGACAAGATTCAATCTGCTTTAGCTAAGAAGCTTGGCGTAAAGCTTAGCATCATGCAGGAGTTAAGTGGGGCAGAGGGCATTAAGTTGAGCGTTGAGGATTTGGGCATTGAGGTATCTTTTTCCAAAGAACGTTTTAGTAGTGATCTCAAATATCACATTCTAAAAGCACTTTAATTTAACACAAGGAGAGAAAAGTGACAACAAAAATCAAGTCAGAAGAGATTAGTTCAATCATCAAAGAGCGTATTGATAGCTTCAATATCAATATTGATATTAGCGAAACTGGCAAGGTTATCGCTTATGCTGATGGTGTGGCAAAAGTGTATGGTCTCAACAATGTAATGTATTACGAAATGGTAGAATTTGACACAGGTGATACAGGTATTGCATTCAACCTCGAAGAAAGTAGTGTTGGTGTCGTGGTGCTTGGTTCTGGTCGCACGATTAAAGAAGGAACTTCTGTAAAACGTCTTAAAAAACTTATGAAAGTGCCTGTGGGTGATGCAGTTGTAGGGCGCGTTATCAATACACTCGGTGAGCCACTTGATGGCAAGGGTGCGATTGAAGCAAGTGAATTCCGCTTTATTGAGGAAAAAGCACCGGGCATTATGGCACGTAAGTCAGTGCATCAGCCATTACAAACAGGACTTAAAGCAATTGACGCGCTTGTGCCAATCGGTAGAGGACAAAGAGAGCTTATCATCGGCGATAGACAAACTGGTAAAACAACAGTTGCAGTTGATACAATCATTAACCAGAAAGGACAAGATGTTATATGTATCTATGTTGCTGTGGGACAAAAAGAATCTACGGTTGCACACGTGGTGCGTAGTCTCGAAGAATACGGGGCAATGGATTACACAGTCGTGGTAAATGCCCCTGCTTCATTCTCTGCGGCAATGCAATTTTTAGCACCTTACACAGGCGTTACAATTGGCGAATATTTTAGAGATAACGCAAGACACGCGCTTATCATCTATGATGACTTGAGCAAACACGCTGTGGCATATCGCGAAATGTCGCTTATCTTAAGACGCCCACCTGGACGTGAAGCTTTTCCCGGAGATGTATTCTATCTACACTCAAGACTTCTTGAAAGAGCTGCAAAGTTAAGCGATGAGTTAGGTGCTGGTTCTCTTACCGCGTTGCCTATCATTGAAACACAAGCAGGCGATGTGGCTGCATACATTCCTACAAATGTAATCTCTATTACTGATGGACAAATATTCCTCGAAACTGACTTGTTTAACTCAGGTATCCGCCCTGCGATTAATGTTGGTCTTTCTGTTTCTCGTGTGGGTGGTGCGGCGCAGATTAAAGCTACAAAACAAGTAGCAGGAACATTGCGACTTGACCTAGCTCAATACAGAGAGCTTCAAGCATTCTCGCAATTTGCCTCTGACCTTGATGAGACAAGTCGCAAACAGCTTGAAAGAGGACAAAGAATGGTTGAGATTCTAAAGCAGCCCCCATACTCGCCTCTTGCTATTGAAAAGCAAGTAATTATTATTTATGCTGGCGCAAATGGTTTACTTGATGATATCCCTGCTAATAAGGTGGTAGCATTTGAAGCGGATCTTTATCCATTCCTTGAAGCGAAATATCCCAAAATTCTTGAAAATATCAGCGCAAAGAAAGCACTTGATAAAGATATTGAGGCAGAGCTAAACAAAGCACTTGAAGAATTCAAAATAAACTTTGGAGCATAAAAAGGAGCTGCAATGGGGGGCAACCTTAAAGAAATAAGAAAGAAAATAACGAGTGTCAAAAACACGCAAAAGACTACTCGAGCGATGAAACTCGTTTCTAGCTCTAAGCTCAAAAAAGCTGAGGAATTAGCAAGGCGCTCTAGAGTCTATGCGAAACAACTCAGCGCGATGTTTAATGATGTCGTGGCAAGAGTGCGCTTGCGTGGATTAGACAGTATCAATAGTGCCTATTTTGCAAAGTCAAAAGACCGCGAAATCAAAAAGCTTGATATTGTTTTTATCACAGCCGATAAAGGCTTGTGCGGTGGATTCAATACTGCTACGATCAAAGAAGTAGTACGGCTTATGGAATCTTATAAATCACAGGGTATAAAGGTGCGCTTAAGGGGCATTGGCAAAAAGGGTATTTCGTTTTTTGCTTTCAATGACATAGAGGTGCTTGACAAAGCGGTGGGTTTAAGCTCTATGCCTACTTTTGAGAAAGCTGAAAACTTTATCAACAATGTTGTTAATGATTTCTTAAATGGTGCAACAGATGAAGTGATTATTGTGCATAATGGCTTCAAGAATATGATTTCTCAAGAACTTGAAGTTCAGGCGGTGTTGCCACTTACTATTAATATCAACGAAGCAGAGCAAGTCTCTACGCTTAATGTTGAGCCCGAAGATGGAGAGGATGAGGTGCTTGATACGCTTGCGAGAAAATATATTCAATACAATATGTATTACGCACTAGTAGATTCTCTAGCAGCTGAGCATAGTGCTAGAATCCAAGCAATGGATGCAGCTACAAACAATGCGGGTGATTTAGTGAGAAGCCTCACAATCGCTCTAAATAAAGCGCGACAAGAAGCAATCACAACAGAGCTTGTTGAGATTAATGCCGGTGTCGAGGCGATTAAATAAATATACAAAGGAGAAAGAATGCAAGGTAAAATTACACAAGTGATGGGTCCGGTGGTAGATGTTGAGTTTAGCTCTTATCTACCAATGATTAACGAAGCAATTGATGTTACTTTTCAAATTGAAGGGCAAGAGCATAGGCTTGTCTTAGAAGTTGCTGCACATCTTGGCGATAATCGTGTGCGAACAATTGCGATGGATATGACAGAGGGACTTACCCGTGGGCAGGAAGTCAAGGCTCGTGGTAAAATGATTGAAGTGCCAGTGGGTGAAGCTGTGCTTGGCAGAATCTTTAATGTAACAGGTGATATTATCGATGGTGGTGAGCCTCTTAGTAGCGACCAACTCAAATGGGGTATTCATAGAGAAGCTCCAACCTTTGAGCAACAAAGCACAAGAACAGAAATGTTTGAAACAGGTATTAAGGTTGTTGATTTATTGGCTCCTTATTCAAAGGGTGGAAAAGTGGGACTCTTTGGTGGTGCTGGTGTGGGCAAAACCGTTGTGATTATGGAGCTTATCCACAATGTTGCTTATAAGCATAGCGGATATTCAGTATTTGCCGGTGTGGGTGAGCGCACAAGAGAGGGAAATGACCTCTATAATGAAATGAAAGAAGGTGGCGTTTTAGATAAAGTTGCTCTATGCTACGGACAAATGAATGAGCCACCGGGCGCAAGAAACCGCATCGCCTTTACAGGTTTGACAATGGCAGAGTATTTCCGCGATGAAAAAGGGCTTGATGTGCTTATGTTTATCGACAATATTTTCCGCTATGCACAATCTGGTTCTGAGATGTCAGCACTCCTTGGACGCATTCCTTCAGCTGTGGGGTATCAACCTACACTCGCTGGTGAAATGGGCAAGCTTCAAGAACGTATTACATCAACCAAGAAGGGTTCTATTACCTCTGTTCAGGCGGTATATGTCCCTGCGGACGACTTGACTGACCCTGCTCCTGCATCTGTGTTCTCACACCTTGATGCAACAACAGTGCTCAACAGAAAGATATCAGAAAAGGGCATTTATCCAGCGGTGGATCCACTCGATTCTACTTCTAGAATCCTTAGTCCGCAAGTTGTTGGTGAAGAGCATTATGCAGTTGCGACAGGGATTCAACAAGTGCTCCAAAAATATAAAGACTTGCAAGACATCATCGCTATTTTGGGTATGGACGAGCTTTCCGAAGAAGATAAGCAAATTGTTGATAGAGCAAGAAAGATTGAGAAATTCCTTTCACAACCATTCTTTGTAGCAGAGATTTTCACAGGGAGTCCGGGCAAGTATGTAACGCTTGAAGAAACACTTGAAGGATTCAAAGGCATTTTGGAAGGTAAATATGACAATATACCCGAAAATGCTTTCTATATGGTCGGCAATATCCAAGAGGTACTAGAAAAAGCACAAAAAATCAAAAGTGCATAGGGGATGGAATGGAAAAAATCACACTAAGTATCGCAACTCCATACGGAAGCATCTTTGATGGTGAAGTGAAGTATGTCATTGTGCCCGGAAGCGAGGGGGAGTTTGGTGTTTTTCCCGGACACTGCGACTTGCTCTCTCTGCTTAAGATTGGCATTATTGAATTTGAGACTTTAGATGGCGATAAGGGATTCATAGCGATTAATTGGGGACACGCGCAAATCTCCCAAACCGGCACAAAAACAGATGTAAAGATTATTGCCGATGGTGCGGTAGCCATTATGGGCAATACAGAGTCAGGAGTCGCAACTGCTATTCAAGAAGCTAGAGCATTACTAGAAGGAGCCTCCAACGATACTTCTCTTATCGGCACGGTGGTTTCTCGCGTTGAGACTATTGCAAAAAACAGAATCTAGTGATGGATATCTTCAAAACTTTCTTTGCAGAAAGCACAATAACAACTATTATTGTGCTTTTGTGGCTCTCACTCTATTTTCTCGCTACTCTTTGGATATATATTTACAAAAGCTTCACGCTTAGTGATTGGTTGGCAACGGAGAAGCATTATCTTGATATGCTTGTGGCTAAGAGTATCCTCATACCAAAAAACACTTTCATAAATGCCCTGCTCGAAAAAAGCGAAGGGCGCGTTTCGCGAGAGATTTTGCAAGTATGGAAGCTCAAAGCCACTCAAAAAGCCACTTCTTCACTCGTTTTTTTAAATATCATTGCCTCTACTGCACCTTTTATTGGACTATTTGGCACGGTAGTTGAGATTCTAGAAACCTTTAGTGTGCTAGGAGATGGTAATGTCTCTTTTGATGTGATAGCCCCTGTCATATCAAAAGCCCTCGTGGCAACCGCTGCTGGTATTTTAGTAGCCATCCCTGCATACACATTTGCCCTGCTACTCAAGCGTAAAGCCTACCACATCATCACATACATTCAAATGCAAATTGACCTTACACTTTCAAACAAGTAGGATTCTATGCAAAATGATGAATTTGACTGGGAAGAAAAACCCGAGCTCAACATAACACCGCTTGTTGATATTATGCTCGTGCTTTTGGCGATACTTATGGTGAGTACCCCTACTATTACTTACCAAGAGGATATTACTCTCCCAAAAGGCTCAAAATCAAAGAAAATGGCGCAAGATTCTATGATTGAAATTCGTGTGAGCGCGGATAGAAAGATTTATATCCGCGACAATGTGTATGAGTTTAAAAACTTCGCAGATAGCTTTGTGCTTTTTAGCAAAAGCTTCGATAAAAACATCAGCGTTTTTATAAGGGCTGATAAGAATCTTAAATATGAAGATGTGATTTATATCCTCAAAACCGCTAAAGAAGCTGGTTTTCTCAAAGTATCCCTCATCACTAGTAGCTAGAACTATGAATAATGCTCTTTTATTTATCACGAGTGGTATTATCTCATTTTGCATATATTCCCTACTTATTATTGCGCTTGTTTTTACACTTTTTCGTTCAAATCCCACGCATTACGCCGCACTTAATGAATCTGCCCTATCGCTACATGCTATAAGCATAGAGGCTATTATAGATGATAAACCCACCCCTAGCAAAAGTAGCCAACCAGCCCTCAATAGCCCTCTTGCTGGTTCTGGTATTAAGGATATGTTTAGCAAGATTGATAGTGATATACCAGCACAAAATGCAGAAATAGGCGACAATAGAGAAAAAGTCGAGCAAAATAGCAAGGAGCAAAAGCTTAAAGATTTACAAGCGAGTGCAGAATCTTTGCAAAAACAGCTGAATACCTTAAGCAATCTCACCATAAGCGCAAACACCAATCAAAGTGATGGAGAATATGATGAGTGGTATGCACAAATTGAAAAAATGATGTTTCAACAATGGCAGCAAACATTTTATGTAGAGGAAAAATTACAGGCTTTGGTGCATATTGTCATCACAAGCAATGGTAATTTTAGCTATAAAGTTGTAAAATACGCGGGCAATGTGGCATTTGATGATTCGCTTAAGGCGATGCTTGAGGAATGTATCAAGATTCACTTCCCACCCCACCCTAAGGGCAAAAGGGAAATTGCCATAACATTTAAAAATTGATTTACGCACAAAGGAGTCCTATGAGAATTTTTACTTTGATTTTGCTACTTACCCTAAATCTTTTCGCTATTGATGCGACAATAGAGATTGTAAAAAATACAAACAAGATTCCATATATTGTTGTCGAACGACTAGATTCTGACAATACAGAATTTGGCAATAAGATTCTAAAAATGCTCATAGCTGACTTGAAAGTAAGCGGACATTTTCAAGCAAATGACGGGGGTATAAAGAAGCCTTCTTCTATCGCATACAAAGAATATGCAGATAAAAAAATTGACCTATTAGCGCAGATTAAAGTAAGCAAGTCTTCAAATAATCTCGTTGGCACAATTTCACTCTATGATATAAATACCTCAAAGCATATTTACACTAAAGACTATACAGAAAACGACCTTAAACGATTCCCGTTTATTGCACACAATATGGCTATTGATGTCAATGGCTACATACGCGCACCCAGCATTCAATGGATGAAACGCCTCGTAGTGCTCTCTCAATACACCAATTCCGGCAATAGTGAGATTCTCATCGCAGATTACACCTTGACTTATCAAAAAGTAGTTGTCAAAGGTGGGCTCAATATTTTCCCTAAGTGGGCAGATTCAAAACAAGAGAGCATTTATTATACAAAATACCTTGAAGTGCCCACTATTGTAAGGCATAATCTCGCCACAGGACAAATTGAACAGCTCGTAGGAAGCGAAGGCGCGGCTATGGTCTCTGATGTGAGTAAAAATGGAGAGAATCTTATTCTTAGCCTATCGCCCAATACCCTTTCGGATTTGTATATCTACAATGTGAGAAGCAAGAATCTACGCCGCTTAACGAATTATTCGGGTATTGATGTAGATGGTAAGTTTGTAAATGATGATAAAGAAATCATCTTTGTATCCGACAGACTTGGCTACCCAAATATTTTTATGATGAGAATTGATGGGGGTGGCACAGAACAGGTTGTTTTACACGGACGCAACAATAGCGCAGTAACTTCAAATGGCAAGTATGCGGTTTATACAAGCAGAGAGACAAATAATGAGTTTGGAAGCAACACTTTCAATCTCTATCTTATTTCACTTGCGCCTGGCTCAAACTATATCCGCCGCCTCACCGCAAATGGCAAGAATCAAATGCCCAAATACTCAAGTGATGGTGGAAGCATTATGTATGTTAAGCATTACAAGGCGCAAAGTGCGTTAGGCATCATTCGTGTAGATTATAATACAAATTATTTTTTCCCACTCACAAAGATGAAAATTCAGGCATTTGATTGGTAAATTTATATATATTTACTTTTGTAGCTTAGAATAATTGGTATCTTAAATATCACAAGGAGTTAGTATGAAAAAGTATTTAGCTATAGGTGCTTTGGTAGCACTTATTTCAGTTGGTTGTTCAGAGCCAGAGGCTGCTGATGGAGGAAGTGGAACTTCTGCTAGCGGTAGCGATAATTTTGTGAAACTCACAGATGCTGCTGAAGGATATGCGCAAGTATTGTTTGACTTTGATAAATATGATATTCGTCAAGATATGGAAGAAAAAGTAAATAACAGTGCTACCGCCCTTAAAAATACAGGAGCAAATGTCGTGCTTGAAGGACACACAGACTCTTATGGGTCAGATGCGTATAACTATGCACTTGGCACAAAGAGAGCAAATGCAGTAAAAAATGCACTTACTGCTCGTGGTGTAAATGCCTCTCAAATTAAAACCGTGAGTTATGGCGAAAGCAAACCCACTTGTTCAGTCGATACTCCTGATTGTAATCAGGCGAATAGACGCGTTGAGTTTAAGCTATCAAAATAACTTCAAGTTGGAGGCTAGAATTTGCTGAAGCATTGTGTTTTTCTCGCACCTCTTTTTCTAGTCTTTAGCCTCAATGGTGAGCCATCTGCTTTTGAAAAGCAGAGTGGCGTTACCAAAAACGATATAAAAACCTTACAGAATCTCGTCAGCAAACTTCAGCAGAAAGTAGATAGTATAGGACAAGCCCAAGAGGGTATCTCCAGCCTTTATGAATCTCAAAGCAGCAAACTACACCAGCAAGTCTCACAGGGTGTGCAAAATGCAAAAGACATTGAGGAGATAAAAGCACAGCTGGATACAAACTCAAAGGACATTGCAACTATCAAGGCTCAAATGAAAGAGATTAATGCGACACTCACAACGCTTAGTCAAACAATTCTTAGCGAGCTAAAGGAGCTAAGCAATAATCCCATACAGACTACAAGCACAAATCAAAAGAATACAGCAACAAATAAACAAGCAGATTCAAAAGCCCCAACTTTCACAAAAGACAAGGCAAAAAGGGCGGATATTTTTACCCAAGCCCAAAATCTTTTTAACAAAAAAGAGTATGAATCTGCCAAAGTGCGCTTTGAATGGCTCATCGAGATAAACTACAAAAAGGCACATAGCTCTTTCTATCTTGCTGAAATTGCCTTTGCAAACAAAAGCCACAACGAGGCAATTAAGCTTTACAAAGAGAGTGCAATAGCAAATGACAAGGCTTCATATATGCCTACACTTCTGCTTCATACTGCGCAATCTTTCAACGCTATCAAAGATACAAAAAACTATAATAGGTTCTTGGATACTTTGATAAGCAACTATCCTTCGAGCAAAGAGGCTCAAAGTGCCAAAAATTTAAAATCTAAAAATAAGGACAAAAAATGATTACTCAAAATAAAATCGTAAGTATTGAATACGAAGTGTTTAATCAAGCAGACAATGCCTTGCTTGATTCTAATAAGGGCGGTGCACCACTTGAATTTCTAGTAGGCTCTGGGCAAATCATAAGTGGGCTTGAAAATGCCCTTATGGGTGCAAGCATAGGCGATAATATCAAGGCTACTATCGCTCCCGAAGATGCTTATGGCACATATCAAAGCGACTTCGTGCAAGAAGTGCCAAGGGAACAATTTGAGGGCATTGAGCTAAAAGCTGGTATGACGCTTTTTGGTCAAGGTGAAGACGGACAAACCGTGCAAGTAAGCGTGAAAGACTTTAACGATAATGTTGTGATTATCGACTACAACCACCCTCTAGCAGGAAAAACTTTGCAATTTGATGTAAAAGTAATTGATGTGCGCGAAGCCACCGAAATGGAAATTTTGCAAGGTGGCGTAGGTGGCGGCTGTGGCTGTGGAAGTGGCGGAGGCGGTGGAGGCTGCTGCGGTGGCGGAGGACATAGCGGTGGAGGCTGTGGCTGTTCGCACTAATTTTTAGAATCTACATAAATGTCTAGATTCTATTCAAGTAGCCCAAAAACCAAAATAGCTTCATTTTGCGATTGTGTGCGTTATTGGAATCTTTGGAATCTTAAGCCCACATTGGTGGGTGGATTGCCAAAACTCGCACAAAATTACAACCCGAGCGTGAATTTATCATATTGTTTATGGAATCTAACCATAATTTACTCCCATTCACTTGATTTTTTTGAATCTAAAGTATAAAATGCAGATTTTATTAGATGAGTTCTAGTAATGGAGGGCAAATATCTCTGGTGGGTATCGTGGGCTTCAAACCCATTGAGAGGCTAGGTGTCTAGTCTCTGGGGAGTTCGATTCTCTCGCCTTCCTGCCAACTTGAGCATTAGATTCTTAACTTAAGGATTTCTTATGGAAGAACAACTTATGGCACTCGCAGTTCAAACCTACAAGCTCACACTCATTCTCTCGCTCCCTATGCTTTTAGCTGGACTTATCGTGGGGCTACTCGTGAGTATTTTTCAAGCTACTACGCAAATCAATGAAATGACACTCACTTTTGTGCCTAAGATTCTAGCCGTGGTTGTCGTCATCATATTTGCTATGCCTTGGATGATGAATATGATTACAGAATACGCGCGTATGCTCTTTACGATGATTTCTAATATCAATTTTTAGCCATAAATGCAAAGCAAAGTTATTGACTTCTCCGCGTATTCAAGCCTCAAAATCGGTGTCCCGCTTGAAGTTTTTGTGATAGAAAGCCCTCAAGACTTGCAAGAGGCTTTAAGCAAAAATCTCCGCATTATTGGCAAAGCAAACAATCTCCTTGTTTCCCCAAATGCTCAAAATCTTGCCGTGCTGGGTAAAAATTTTGCCTATCTTACCGAGCAAGATAATCTTATAGAAATTGGCGGAGCATATAGCTCTGGGCGGATTTTTAGTTATTTCAAATCACATAATCTTAATGGGCTAGAGTTTCTTAATGCCCTGCCCGGCAGCCTTGGCGGACTTATCAAAATGAATGCGGGAATGAAAAGCTATGAAATTAAAAATATTTTGCACTCAGTGAATATCAATGGGCAGTGGCAAAGTATAGAATCTATCTCGATGAATTACCGCCATAGTGGCATTAGCGGCATTATCCTTGCGGCAAGATTCTATAAAAAAGTGGGCTTTGATATGGCTATTTGGGAAGAGTGCGTAGCCTTGCGTAAATCCCACCCGCACGAGCCAAGCTGTGGTAGCTGCTTTAAAAATCCTAAAGGAGACTTTGCAGGAAGACTTTTAGAATTTGTGGGCTTAAAAGGCTTTTGCATTAACGATGCGGCATTGAGCGAGAAACACGCCAATTTTCTTATCAACAAAGGCAAGGCTACTTTTGATGACGCCCTCTCTCTTATTGCACTCGCTAAAAAACGGGTTTTTGAAGCAAATGGTATTGACTTAGAATGCGAAGTGCAGATTCTACACTAAATCATTCATACTTTTTTGAGTTTGAGAGCATAAATGCCACAAAACTCACAACTGCCATAATCCCTAGTGGTAATATAGGCGACATATAGCGGCTTTCTGCCACAGGCGTAAAAGCAGCGATAAAAAATGCGCTAAAGAATCCAGCAAATCCTATGCTAAAACTCAGTATGAGAAGTTTAACTGATGTTTGTGCTATCTTATCAATTTCTTTACACCTTATATATTTGACAAGCAAGAATCCCGCAAGGAGCATTACAGAAGCATTGAGTAGCACGCCCCATAGATGATTAAAAACAATGCGATGTGTATATAAAAAATCATAAATTTCCCTTTGTATCGGACTAAACACTATACTTCTTTCATTTTGAGAAAAACCACTTACAACTTGCAAATGATATGGATGCTGCGCTTTTTGCTCTAAAGCTGTTGCATTAAAAATCCATTGTGGTTGCTGAATCCACATTGCTTGAATAAATCTTAGCTCGTGTGCGACAAAGTAATGCGGGTATTTACATATTGCCTTTATCCATTGTTGGTGCAATCCATCTATCTTGCCATAAGGAATAGGACGCTCATCATCATATCCCCAAGACACATTGAATGGGTCGGCATTAAGCGGATATTTTTTATACAATGCCTTTATATCTTCCCAATTTTTATGTGGATAATACCACTCTTCTTTGAAGCAGCTTGAATCATTAGCAGGCACACACATTGCCGCAAGCTGAAGCAAAAATAGGTGATTGGCAGGATAAGCAGTTGAAGTTTTAAGAATCTTTGGAACAAAAATAACAATACAAAGACACACGAGCGCAGCACTCACTACGCCCTTTACATAGTGCCAAGTAAAGACTTTCTTATCTAATCCCCTATCGCATAGCCACATATACACAAGCACAAAACTCACAGGAAATACGCTAAAAATCGCATTATGTCGCCATAAAATCGCGCAAAAAAACACTATGCCTACGCTACACCATAAACCTATGCTTATATATCTCTTTTGCAACGGCACAAGGATTATAAAAAACACCATAGAATACCCGCAGAAAAGTAGCATTGGCAGCGCAAAGCTATGATACTGAATAAAATTTTGAAAATAAATATTGCCTACTAATAAAGGAAAGAGTAACGAAATTGCAAACACACTCTTAAAGCGCAAATAGAATCCCCACACAAGAAAGAAAAGCCCAGCATAAAAAGGCACGAGATTAAAAAGATAAAGATAATAAAGATGTTTGCCAAAAAGCGCGTAGAGGAATTCTAAAACATAAGATATAAATACCGGGTGTCCGTTATCCTTCGTCAATAATATAGAACTATATGTATCGCCAATGATATGGAATCCGGGGAATCCTAGCCAAAATTGAAATGCAAAAAGCAAAGCGATGAGTAAGCCGCTTATGCCAAGAAATATCTTATCTTTTTTGTTTAAAGTAAGTGTGTGAAGCAATGTTTTCTTAGGATAAGTTGTATTTAATTTCATAGAATCTCTTGCATACACATAAACAAACCCGCATATAAGCACATAAATCAATATACTCAAAGAGTGATACAACAAATAAGATTCAAAATGTGTAACATAGCTCAAAGTGCCTATATTTTTGCCTATTTGCAGCTCTTTATTTGTGTCAATATCAATATAATTCCAGCTTTGACGCACATCTCCTACTAATCCTATATCTTTGCTCCACTGCATATCAAGGAGTGAGATTGTTGCAAATTGTGTATGAGCGCGAAATATAGGATTATCAAACTTCAGTTTCACGCTATAAGTATATGCAGATTGCTTAGAATCTTTGATACAAGCATTTTCACATTCTTTATCAGCCAAACATCGTTCCTTGCATTCAAGCACGACATTAGAATGCACTATCATCGTGGCAGTATAGATTCTATCCTTACTCATTACCTTAAGCACACCAAAGCTAATGCATATAATCACAAATAGTGCAACCCAAAGCATTAGTGCGATTTTCACCCCACGACTTAATCTTTGAAAACTCTTTAACATTCCTTGTATCCTTGTTTATAAATCAATACTTTACGCGCAAAGAATCCATAAAATGCCACAATGCCAGAAGCTAAAATCTTTGCTATCATTGCTTCAATACCGCAAAAATCCACGCATATCCACAAAATCAAAGTGTTTAGTCCAATACCAATAAGATTTATCGCATAAATTGCCACAACTTCCGCGCCAATATGCAAAGTAGATGCGCCAAAGACAAATTTTCTATACAGCACGATACCACACGCACTCGCACACACAAACATTATAAGCGAGGCTAAGACATAGTGCAGATGATATATATAATGCAAGATATAAAATCCTACCCACTCACCAATGCTTACTGCGCCCCCGATAATGAGATATAATAAGGCTTGATGTGCTGTTTTAGTTTTCATCACATCTTGTTGTAAAGAATCTAGACGCATTGAGATAGGCTAAATATCTGCCCTCTCTAATACTGCACGTTATGAGATAAGCCAAAAGCCCCGTAATAAGAAGCACTACACTCACTATGCCAAGCCCGACACATACAAACAAAGTAGGGAATCTTGCTACTTTAGAAGTCTCTAAAAATTCCATAACAACAGGCACACTAAAGGCAATTCCCACAATCAAGCACAACGCACTTAAAATACCAAATACAAATAATGGACGCTCTGTAAAAAGCAGATTAAGAATCATAAGGGAAATTTTGAATCCGTCCTTGAAAGTAGAGAGTTTAGAGAAGCTCCCTTGTGGTCGTGCTTTACAAGGAGCTTTCACTGCAGCTGTGCGAAGTCTTTGTTGCAAGGCAAAAATAGTAAGTTCTGTCTCTATTTCAAAGCCATTGCTATGAGCAGGAAAGCTTTTCACAAAAGCATAAGAAAAGATTCTATATCCACTTAACATATCGCTTATTTTCGTGCCAAAGAGTATTTGTGCGCTTTTAGAAAAAAGTCTATTTCCAAAGCTATGAAGCGGACGATAGATGTGAGATTCACTCTCTCGTGCGATGTTGAGCATATCAAGCTTTTGCGTGAAAAACATATTGAGCGCGGAGGGCAAGGCTGAAACATCATATTGAGTATCCGCATCAATCATCACATAACAATCTGCTTGAATAAGCGCAAATGCCTCTCTCATAACTGCACCCTTGCCTTGTGTGGATACTTTATAGAGATAGAGTGATTTATCGTACATTGAAGCGATTTTAGTTTCTACAATCTTATATGAAGAATCGCTTGAATTATTATCAAACACATACACGAAGCTTTGGGGGAGAATTTCAAAAATTTCATCAATCACGCGCCCGATTGTAAGCTATTCATTGTAGCACGGAATGATAATGGCGATTTTGGCGGAGTATAATATAGAATCTAATGTATTTAGATTTGTATTTGGGCTAAGAAATGCCCCCCCCCGATACATTATGTGAGGAAAGATGATTATTTTGCTGCATTTTTGTGCCTTATTATGACTTTAAATTACAAAGCGATGTGTGATTATAGCTTAGGATTTTCAATTTTACAAAGTTTCGCATAGATTTTACGCTGCGGGGTTTGTGCTATGTATTATTGTTGTATTATATTTATGGCACTACATATCAATATAGATTCTGTAATTTCACAAAATAAAGCCAATCACAAGCTTGTTATAAGGATTTTTTGCTACAATCGTGTGCTTAATTTTTAATGATTTCATTTTTATGATTTGGAGTAATAAATGGCAACCACCCTTTTTGTTGTGCAAATTGTCTTAGCAGTATTTATCACTATCATCGTGCTTTTGCAAAAAAGCTCGAGTATTGGGCTTGGTGCTTATAGCGGGAGCAATGAATCTGTATTTGGAGCAAAAGGTCCTGCTGGATTCTTATCAAAATTTACGATGTTTTTGGGGCTGCTTTTTATCATTAATACCATTGCACTAAGCTATGCCTACAACAAACAGAGCCAAAAAAGCGTGTTTGACGCTCTGCCAAGCGATGTTTTATCCGCCTCCCCTGCTGAAACAGATGGAGCAAATGCGTTTATCGTTGATGAAAATGCTGCTCCGTCTGCTCCTCTGCTTCAAACAGAGCCTATACAAAATAACGATAACTAAAGGAATCTTATGCTTAGCGAAATATATAAAGATGCTAAATCCCATATGGATAAGTCAATAGAATCTTTGCGTAGGGATTTTGCCACTCTCCGCAGCGGTAAGGTAAGTGTGAGTATCCTCGATAATATTCGCATAGATTATTATGGCACACCTACACCACTTAATCAAGTAGGTTCAGTTATCGCACAAGATGCGACAACTATCATCATCACGCCGTGGGAAAAGCCATTACTCAAAGATATTGAAAAAGCCATTCAAGAAGCAAATATTGGAGTGAATCCAAATAGCGATAGTGAGTGCATTAAGCTCTTTTTTCCTCCTATGTCTCAAGAGCAGAGAAAAGAAATTGCCAAAAATGCTAAATCTATGGGTGAAAAGGCAAAAGTCGCTATCCGCAATATTCGCCAAGATGCAAATAATCATATCAAAAAACTTGAAAAAGATAAGGGCATTACCGAAGATGAGAATAAAAAGGCACTTGATGAGATTCAAAAATACACCGATGAATATGTCAAAAAATGCGATGAAATGGTAAAGCATAAAGAAGAAGAGATAATGAAGGTATAGGGAATGAGTGAAGTTATAGGCATTAAAGCAAATAAAGATATTTATGACCTTATTACCGCCAAAGAGCAAGGTATTAGCGGGGAAGAGATAGCTTTTGATAATTCTTTTGAATCTTTAAATATTATCCGCCACTCGTGTGCGCATCTTATGGCTCAAGCGATTAAATCCCTTTATCCCGAAGCACAATTTTTCGTAGGACCTGTGGTAGATGAGGGATTCTATTATGATTTTAAAGTCAATAGCAAAATTGGCGAGGAAGATTTGCCTCGTATAGAATCTGCTATGCGTGAGATAGCTAAAAAAGCCTACCCTATCACAAAGATTACCCTACCACGCGCGGAGGTAGAAGCAAGATTTAAGGCTGATGAGCTTAAAGCAGCAGTGATGAGTCGTATTCAAAGTGATACGCTAAGTATCTACTCACAAGGCGATTTCGAGGATTTATGTAGAGGACCTCATCTCCCACATACTGCACTTTTAGAGCATTTTAAACTCACAAAGATTGCAGGGGCATATTTGGGTGGTGATGAAAAGGCACAAATGCTAACTAGAATCTATGGCATTGCCTTTGCAGATAGACAATCACTCAAAAACTACCTCTACCAGCTTGAAGAAGCAAAAAAACGCGACCATCGCAAACTTGGGCAAGAAATGGGGCTTTTTACCTTTGATGAAGAAGTTGGCGCAGGATTACCTATATGGCTACCCAAAGGGGCAAGATTGCGTAGAAATATTGAGAATCTTCTTACTCAAGCGCTCATAGAACGAGGCTATGAGCCGGTGAGAGGACCGGAGATTCTCAAAAGTGATGTGTGGAAAACGAGTGGGCATTATGCAAACTATGGCGAAAATATGTATTTTACAACCATTGATGAAGTAGAATATGGTATTAAACCGATGAATTGCGTGGGGCATATCAAAGTCTATCAAAGTTCGCCAAGAAGCTATCGTGATTTGCCTTTGCGTTTTTATGAATATGGCGTGGTGCATAGACACGAGAAAAGCGGCGTGTTGCACGGCTTATTGCGCGTGAGGGAATTTACACAAGATGATGCACATATTTTTTGCAAAGCCGAGCAGATTGGCGCAGAAGTGAATGATATTATCGATTTTTGCAAAAGCGTGATGAATGCCTTTAACTTTAGCTATGAAATGGAGCTCTCCACCCGCCCAGAGAAGTCCATAGGCGATGAGAAAGTATGGAAAAGCGCGACTGCTGCGCTCAAAGAGGCACTAGAGCAAAATCATATCAACTACCGCATAGATGAGGGTGGCGGGGCATTTTATGGACCAAAGATTGATATTAAAATCACTGATGCTATTGGCAGAAAGTGGCAATGCGGGACAATTCAAGTCGATATGAATCTGCCCGAAAGATTTAGTCTTAGCTATACCGATGAGTACAACGAGCAGGTGCAACCTGTAATGATTCACCGCGCACTTTTAGGCTCTTTTGAACGATTTGTGGCAATTTTGACAGAGCATTTTGCTGGAGAGTTTCCGCTATTTATCGCACCCACACAAGTGATTTTAATTCCCATTGGTGAAGCACAGCTTGAATATACAAAGACTTTACGAGCTAAGATTCTAAATATTGGTGCTTATGCTGAAGTGCTTGATAAAAATGAGAGTTTAAGCAAAAAAATAAGAATTGCAGAAAAGCAAAAAGTCCCGCTCATTGTGGTAATTGGCGAAAAAGAAGTAGAAAGCAAGATTTTAGCAATCCGTGATAGGCGGGAAAAATCACAATATGAACTCGCAGAAGATGACTTCATCACTGCGCTAAAAACCAAAATAGGAGAGGTTAGCTTTTGAGCAAAGAAGAAGTGTTACTCAATGAGGAGATAGATTTCAAAGAAGTGCGTTGTGTCAGTGATAATGGCGAGGTGTATGGTATTATTCCTTCAAGCGAAGCATTAGCCATAGCACAAAAAGCTGGGCTTGACTTGGTGCTTATCTCACCCACTGCCAAACCGCCTGTGTGTAAGGTTATGGATTATGGCAAATTCCGCTACCAAGCCGAAAAAAAGCAAAAAGAAGCACGCAAAAAACAAAAACAAATTGAGATTAAAGAGATTAAGCTCTCAACCCAAATCGCGCAAAATGATATTAACTACAAAGTCAAGCACGCAATTGAGTTTTTAGAATCCGGCAAACACGTGAAATTTAAGGTATTCCTAAAACAGCGCGAGATGAGCATCCCCGATGCTGGAATGGATACCTTGCGCAAGGTTGCGGCAATGATAGAGGATATTGCGGTGGCTGAGAAAGAACCAAAGCTTGAGGGAAAATATCTCAATGTGCTTTATGTCCCAAAGAAAAAAGACAAACATTAATCTTATGAAAGGAGAGTGATAATGCCAAAGATGAAAACAAATCGTGGCGCAGCTAAACGTTTTAAGCTTAAAAAAAATGCAATCAAACGTGGCTCTGCGTTTAAGAATCATATCTTAACCAAGAAAAAACCTAGACGCATTGCTAATCTTAATGCACCAAAATATGTTCACAGCACTAATGTTGATTCTGTAAAAAGCCTACTTTGTATGGCTTAAGAATCTAGCTCCCCATAGTTGCTTTAAGCAAAAATGGGAAAGAGAAGCGTAGCTTACACCTAGAAAGGTAAAGGAGAAAAAATGAGAGTAAAAACAGGCGTTGTCCGAAGACGAAGACACAAAAAGATTCTAAAACTTGCGCGAGGCTTTTATAGCGGACGCCGCAAACATTTTAGAAAGGCAAAAGAGCAGTTAGAGCGCAGTATGTGCTATGCTTTCCGCGATAGGAAGCAAAAGAAGCGCAATTTTAGACAGCTATGGATTACGCGTATCAATGCGGCGTGTAAAATGAATGGCATAAACTATTCTCGCTTTATGTATGCCCTCAAATGCGCGAATATCGAGCTTGATAGAAAAATCCTTGCTGATATGGCGATGAATGATATAAACGCATTTAATGCTATTGTCGCAAGTGTGAAAGATAAGATTAAATAGCTTTTGTGCTTTAAAATCTTTGATTTAAAGCCCATACTCGGTGTGTGAAATGCGCCCTAGCGTATGGATTACACCACGAGCGTATTAGAATCTGTAAAAATCGCGTGAGGTATGATCTTTTACGCGGTTTTTACATTGTATTTCATATCTTTGCATTACAATGAGCGTGTGTTGCTCGTCTTTTATGTATTATGCTATGACTAATTATGCGGATTCAAACAAAATACGTCAAAGACACTTGGTAGATTTTATAGAATCTCAAAGGAATTGTAAGCTTTTCAAGCTATCTAGATTCTATAAAGTCTCATTTAGATTACATCTCTACACAAGGAAGCCCTATGCAAGATATACCACAATTTGCCCAAATGCAGAGCGCGATTTTTCCTTTTATGGGCTCACTTCTTTTTATTGCACTTCATATCTATATCTATAAAGCCTTGCTTAAATCACTCTCTACCAAAGCATTTGTGCGCCTTGTGTGGAAAATTTTTACCATTCTTAACGCCCTGCATTGTATCGCTTACCTCTTTTTGCGCGATAGTGCGAATGTCCCTCAAAGCTTTTATTTTTTGCTCTCACTCTGTCTTGGTATTGCCTTTGTCTTTGCTATGGCGGCTTTTTTGTATCAATGCTTCTCACTCATCATTATGGCTTTACGCACAAAAAGTGCGCGTTCGCGTTGGCGACATAGGACAAAAGTCGCTATTTTTGCCTTAAGCCTTGTTATGCTCGCCTTTGGCACTTATAATGGCGTGAGGAAGCCTGATATTATCGAACATACAATTCCTATCAAAGGCTTAAATAAGCCCATAAAGGCGGCGGTGCTTAGTGATGTGCATATCGGTGGGCTAATGGAGCATAGCAAGATTCAACAAATTGTGGAGATGACAAATGCCCTCGAAGCTAATGTGATTTTCATCACTGGTGATTTGGTCGATGCGAGGCTACAAAATGTAGAATCAGTCGTGGATTTACTTAAAAATCTTAGCGCGAAAGATGGTGTATTCTATGTGTTGGGTAATCACGAATACTTCCACGATGTATATAATATCCTTGACAAACTCAAGTCTTTAGGTTTTAAAATTCTTATCAATGAAAACTATGTGCTAAATGGCGTGGTAAATATTGCGGGAATGGCGGATTTTATGGGGTGGCGAGTGGGCTATTTAGAGCCAGATTTTGAGCAGACTTTCGCCCATATCGATACTACACTGCCTACAATCCTCCTCAATCATCAGCCAAAGGCGGTATATTTCCTTGAAGATTTTTATAATAAAGTGGATATAGTAGTGAGCGGACACACGCACGGCGGACAAATTTTTCCCTTTTCTCTTGCTATGCTTTTGCAGCAGCCTTACATCTCTGGACTACATACATTTGACAACGAGCATAAGACAAAAGTCTATGTATCACAAGGTGCAGGATTCTGGGGACCACCTATGCGCGTAGGAAGTGAGCGCGAAATTAGTGTGCTAAATCTTGTGCCAGAACAATAAGATTCTATTTTGCATTCTAAAATCCCATACAATTACACGCTCTAGCCTATTGTGCTAAGCCACGAGGCTTAAAGCCAAAAAGATGATATTTTATAGAATCTAAACCTTTCAAAAAACCCTATAAATTCTGTTTTTGCATAGAATAACACAAAGAAACGCTAAAATATATATATCTTTTGTGTATTTCGCCTAAAAAAATTCTTTAATGATTAATTGGATAGAGATACCAAAACAAATACATATTACAAAGAGTTTGATGATTTTTGCTCCGTGCTTTATCGCAAATTTTGCCCAAGACTTGCACCGATAATTTGCCCTGCACACATTACTATCCCTATTAGGATAAAAAATATAACAAAGAAGATATTAATACTACTAAAGACAATAGAGGGAGAATGTGCTAAAGCTTTGCCAAGTCTATATCCTCCAACACTTACAACCACCTAAAACCAAACAGGTATATCTTGCAAGATTCCAAATCTCTCCGCACCTAGTATGAGTAACGCCCCTACAAGCCCAGCAATCACCCCAGCAAGCGCGTCATCGCCTACTACGCCAAGTCCGCCCTTGCATTCTCTATCAATCTTGCCAATATATGAAGGTTTGGTAATGTCAAAGATTCTAAAAAACACAAATGCCAAAACAAGCTCCAGCACTCCAAAGCCGATGATTGACATCGCTATCCATACACCCACAAGCTCATCAATCACTATGCTTTTATCATCGTGCGTATGCGTGTGTGCCTCGTATAAGTCAATATACTTTACCGCCACGAGTGCAATAAATACACTTAATAAAAATAAAGTCTCACGCGAATAATACACAATGGGCGCACCCAAAATCACGGCTAACGTACTCCCAGCAGTCCCGGGAGCTTTGGGGCAGTAGCCACTATACAAAAGGCTTAAGAATAAGTCTTTAATGAGTTTTTGTTTTTTCATTCTCTAGATTCTAAGCTTGTGTTGTGTTTTTGTTTTTACGGATAATACCATACTTCTTGCGCTTTTCCCACAGGCTTTTGCGGCTCATACCAAGCTTTTTAGCGAGTTCTATATCAGGGTAGCGACTTTCATATTTAGCTATAATGATTTTCTCATATTCTTTCACGGATAGAATCTCCCCGCCAAGCTCCACGCTATTAGACTGACACGAAATATCTATCACTTGAGGAAAAGCGATTTTTTCACTTGAAACAACAGAGAGGATAACATTATACTTTAGGGCTGCTTCTAAAAAGTCCTTTCTGTCACTCTTTTTAAGCCCCTCTAAATTTGTGATGTAATAAATCTCATTTTTCTTAGGTGGCACACGAAAAATACTTTTCCAAGTCTCCTCTTTGAGTGAGTGGAATTGAAAATGTATATGCTTCTCTCGTGCATATCGCATAGCATAAATATCCGCGCTCCTTTGAGAATTTGTCTTAATCACAAAAGGCGGATTATACAAAAATGGCTCGGGTGTGCTTAATTCACGCTCGATAAAGCTGAAATAACTGCGATAAAAACTAATCTCTTCATTCATCTCTCTATAAGTCCTATAATGCGTGATTTTGCGTATCAGCTCATCAACAATAAAAGGCTTTACGATATAATCTGTAACGCCATTACGCAAGGGCTTAATCACTGTGTCATCATTGATATAAGCGATCATTAAAATGATAATCGCCTGTGGATAAATCTTGCTTAACTCCGTATAGCCATCATTAATCGTCCCAAATGAAGCCAAAATCACATCATAATGGTCTTTTTGCACCTCTTTAAGAGAGTGTGCTATCACACATTCCAAGCGCAAATCGCTCAACTTGTTTGCAATACTCTGTGCTAGATAAATCTCATTTTCAATGATTAATACTTTCATTTTACCTCTCCCCTATTGTAGATTCCAATCATTTTTCCTCCTTATTTTGATATTTATGAGTTTGCCAATCAAAAAATCCCATACTTACTTGCGCTTGCACGCATACTCCCTCTTTGCGTCCCACAAAGCCCAAGCCTTCCGTGGTTGTTGCTTTGATATTAATGCGTGAGAGTGGCACTTGTAGAATCTCCGCCACAACTTTACGCATTTGTGCCTTATATGGAGCAATCTTTGGCACTTGTGCCATAATACTTATATCTGCATTATGTAACTCATAGCCCACACTTTGGGCAAACTCATAAATCTCTTTTAGAAGTATTTTAGAATCCGCGCCTTTATATGCCACATCTGTATCGGGGAACCACTGCCCTATATCGCCCCCACCTATCGCGCCAAGTATTGCATCACACAGCGCGTGCAACGCCACATCGCCATCACTATGAGCCTTAAAACCAAAGGGAGATTCTATTCTCACGCCACAGAGCCACATTTCTTTAGAATCTTCAAACTCGTGTATATCAATGCCACTACCGACAAAAGTCCTCGCGCTTGGGGAATTAAGATGATGCAAGGACAAATCACTACTAAAGGTAAGCTTATTCATTAGCGCACTGCCCTCTACAAAGGCGATTTTTCCACCGTGTGAGTGGATTGCCGAGCTTTCATCGCTAAAGTCTTTTTCTCCCCTTAAGGCTTCTTTTAATGCGCTTACTCGGCTTAGTTGCGGAGTTTGAATAAGCTTTAAAGATTCTCTTTTGAGATAATCTCCCTCATAAAAGCTCGTATCCACCACACGCAAAAATGGCACGACACAATCAGTATATGAATCTTGCCTCATTTGCACAATCATTTCTTCTATCACAGACGCTACACTATTCCACCGCGCGACATCACTGACTAACACAAAGGGGGTATTGACACACTCTAGTGCATTACGCAAAGAATTTACACGCGTATCACCACCACGCACGATATGGTATTCACTCATATCTTTCATATAAGTATAATCTGTGCTCGAAGCAGTAATAAGCACTTCTTTAAAATCAAAATGTGAAGTAATATTGTGAGTAGCCACAAGCCACAAAGGCTCTTCGCCCACGCGTAACCACTGCTTTTTGCAATTGCAATCTTTGCGAAACCTCGTAGCATCTCCCGCTGCCATCATAATAAGTGTAATGTCATCTAAAACCAAAGTCAAAATCCCAATTCATCAAAATAAAAAGAGTATTCTAGCATTAGAAAACAAAAAATAAGCTAAAATTTGTTACTTAAATTCCCATATTGTTTAACTTTATTTTAAATTTTCTGTGTGCATTTTGTAAAATTAAATAGCATAACAATCACTTAATTTTTTTTAAGAATCCGCTTCCAAAAAGGATATTATATGAGAACACAATGGGTGCAAGAACGCGCCAATGATTCAATCCGCACACAGCTACACTACGCCAAAAAGGGCGTTATCACAAAAGAAATGGAATATGTGGCAAATATTGAATCCATCTCCCCCACTCTCGTGCTTGAAGAAATTAAGCGCGGGAGGCTCATTATCCCTGCAAATATCAATCACACCAATCTTAAACCTATGGGTATTGGCATAGCCACACGCACCAAAATTAACTCAAATATCGGTAGCTCCTCACTTGCAAGCTCCATTGATGAAGAAGTAGAAAAAGTTAAAGTATCTATTAAATATGGTGCGGATACGATTATGGACTTAAGCACCGGTGGGGATTTAGATGAAATACGCACTGCAGTTATTCAAGCCTCAAGTGTGCCTATTGGAACGGTGCCTATGTATCAGATTCTCTATGATGTAAAAAATGATGTATTAAAACTTGATATTGACACAATGCTTTCCGTCCTTGAAAAACAAGCACAGCAAGGCGTGAGCTATTTTACTATTCACTGCGGCTTTTTGCTCTCACATATGCCTTTTGTCGCTAAGCGCAAAATGGGTATTGTCTCACGTGGTGGTAGCCTTATGGCAAGTTGGATGATGCACTACCACAAAGAGAATCCATTCTATGAGCATTTTGATGAGATTCTAAAAATTTGCCAAAAGTATGATGTAAGCCTCTCTTTGGGGGATTCACTGCGCCCGGGCTGTTTGGCTGATGCGAGTGATGAGGCGCAATTTGCCGAACTCAAAGTGCTAGGAGAACTCGCCAAAAGAGCGTGGGAAGCCGATGTGCAGGTAATGATAGAGGGTCCCGGACACGTGCCGCTTAACCAAATTGAGCGCAATGTTGAGCTTCAAAAACAATATTGTAACCACGCACCTTTTTATGTGCTAGGACCTTTGGTTACAGACATTGCGGCAGGATATGACCATATCGCAAGTGCCATTGGTGCGTGTGTAGCGGCGTGGAAAGGTGTGGCAATGCTCTGCTATGTAACGCCAAAAGAGCATTTAGGACTGCCTAATGCCAAAGATGTGCGTGAGGGTATTTTAGCTTACAAAATTGCTGCACACGCTGCAGATATTGCTCGTGGGCGTATAGGTGCGCGTGATAGAGATGATGCAATGAGTGATGCACGATATGCTTTTGATTGGAATAAGCAATTTGAACTCGCCCTTGACCCAGATAGAGCGCGTGAATACCACGATGAAGCCTTACCCCAAGAAGTATTTAAAGATGCTGAATTTTGCTCAATGTGTGGTCCAAAATTCTGTAGCTATAAAATCTCACAAGATATTTTTAAAGCCCATAATGCTAGAGAATCTGAAGATACTCAACCTCTAGCATCAAATCAATGATAAGGAGAATTATATGGGAAATTTATTTGTCTGCCTCGTGCATTATACAAAACCACTTGAGGAAGTGCTCCAAAAGCTTGATGCTCATCGTGCTTATCTTAAAAAAGGTTATGATAAGGGGATTTTACTCGCCTCAGGCGCTAGAATCCCTAGAGATGGTGGCATTATTATTGGTAAATTTGCAAATAAAGATGAAGCTTTAAGCTTTTCTCAAGCCGACCCTTTTACACAGCATAATCTCGCACGATATGAGATTTTTGAGTTTGAGCCTATACTTCACGCACAAATACTTACAGATTTTTTAAAACAATAATTTTAAAATCTCTAATATCTATAATAAGAAATGCCATAGCTGACAAAAATACGAATTTTAGTTTTGCTTGTGGGGCGTGGATAATCTTTATAGGCAATTTCTATTGTGCGCTCACTATTGCGGTCAAGTAGCATATACTCCGATGAAAGAATAATCTTAAGTCCGCTAATATCGCCATTTGGGTGCAGATAAAACTCCACTGCGCTAATACCCTGTTGTCCTAGTCTTATCGCACTTGGTGGATATTGCAAATAACGTTGAGTAATGCGCCCAATATCTCTTAGATTATTAACCAAAAATTCCTGTTCAGCCAAACCATAATCGCCAAATTCCTCTCCATAAAGCTCCTCAATATCGCGCTGCGCGATTCTATCTACTGATTGGAATTTGCCTAGAGCCTTTATCTTACTATTGTGATTTTGCGCTTTCTTACCACTACCTGTGCCACCCTTACCCGCACTACTACCTTGATAAAGGCTTAGAGAGCTTAAATCAAAAGCATTGCTTTGCTGTATTTGTGGCGAGGTGGTAGGCGCAGGAGATGAGGCATTAGGGGATTTTGGCGATATAGGCAGCATAGGAGCTTGAGCGGGAGAGGAGTCGCCCTGCTCACCACCGCTTAAAATTTGGAATCCCGCCACTTTCATACGCATATCTTTTGATGTGCCTTTTTTAAACTGCATTGAATCAAAACGCACAAAAAGCAGCACACAAATCACAAGATGAATCACAAAGGATACAAAAAGCCATAGCCACAAGTGTGAGTTAGATTCTGTATATGTGCGTGAGGTCATTATCACTTACTGCTTATTGGGTATGAAGATACTTAGAAAGTCTCTCCTGCTTTTGCTCCAAAAGTTTGGCAAACTGATCATCAAAACGCAACTGCTCCTCTAATGTAATATTTTGTGGGATAGGATAGCGGTCAATCAATGTCGTGCTTGTCGCGCCTATCAAAATCAAATACCGATAACCATTAGATTCTAATGTCAAAATCTTATGCTTAGAATCAATGTCCTTTCGTGAGACAACCTCGATTTTTGTAGGGTCAAAAAGCTCTGGTTTTGTCTGCGAAATGGAGGCAAGATAGCTCTTAAATGGCTTTTTGCGCACCACATATCGCTTTACAATCCATAGCACAATCACCAAAAAAGCCATAACACCAAGAACAGCCATATATCGCCAAGTATCGATATTCATATCCTCTTTAAATGGGAGAACACTGCTTAATATATCGTTGCTTTGCGTGTTTTGCTCTATGGGTTTAGGCGTGGGAGCGGTGCTAGGAGGACTTGTGATAATATCAATATTTGGAATCTTATGCGGAGTTTGTAGCAGTATATCAATTTCACTTTGAGGAGGAGCTACTTTGATAAAAACAATCTTAAAAGCATAGGGTGCTTTACTCAACTGCACATCAATAATTTTCACATCACCCACGCCAATCACATACAGGCTTCCCTGCACATTAAAAACCTGCACTTCTTTGATAAAAAAACCGCTAAAGCTTTGATTACGCGCATTTGCTTGAAGTTGAGGGAAAACAACACCCTTGTAACCCTCCTGCATAGTGAGATGAGGAGACTTCTCATACACGCCACGCATATTTAAGATGACCTCTACCCTATCCACACCTTGCTTAATTTCAATGTCGCTAATCTCCACATCTGCATACAAAATGTGTGCTATGGCTAGACACACAAATATCACACGCCATTTCATAAACCATACCTATGTGCTATTCGCGTGTAAGATAATATACAATCGCATTAGAATCTAAAATTTCATTGATACGAATAGCAAGGTTGCGCTCATATACCATTACTTCGCCCTTACCAATCACGCGCTTATTGACAAAAATCTCTATGCTCTCCCCTGCTGGTTTGCCCAAATCAATGATAGAGCCTTTTTCAAAGCGCAAAATCTCGCCTAATGGAATCTTTGTATTACCAAGCTCTGCATTAAATAAAACATCCATATCCAAAAGCCCAGTATAGCTATTCATAATATCTTCAAGATATGTAGCAAGCTCTATATCCTTGGCTGAATGGATTCTTTGCTTATCTAAGATACTTTCTCCAGCCATTACAACTCCCTTTAATTGATGCGTCTCATATAGATACTACAATGCCCATTATCGAGCCTAAAATGCAATCCGTGGTCGTGATTTTTAATCAGCCTATGCCCCAAAAACTCCGGTGTAGAAATATCAAAACTCTTACCAAGCTCCTGTGCCATTACCTTTGCCCTACCCACGGTTAAATTTGCTAACTCTCTCGCCATATCCTCCAAGGCTTGTTCGGTAGGAGAGTGATCACCCAAAAAATCCCTACAAAAAATACGCAAGAATACTTTATCAAAAAGCAAAAACACATCATTACGTGTGCCAATCATACTAATTCTACTCAAATAACCTTTTTTCAATGGCATTATAGAATCTGTAGGCTTTTTATTAATACTCTTTTCAACAATATCAAAAAAACTACGATGAATAATATCCATTACAAACCACCTTTACTTTATTTTGCAAAATAAACCCCATATTATATAACATTTTTAGGTTCAAATAGGCTTGAAGTTGCATTTATTTTGACAAAATGCGCTAACAAAGCACTGCTCGCACATTGGTTTTAATGCCTTGCAAGTATAGCGACCAAAGAGCACAAATGCCTGATGAAGCGTGTCAAGCTGTGTTTTAAATATCTCTGTGAGTTCTTGCTCGGTTTGCTTTGCGCTTTTTGCACCACTTAACCCCAGACGATGAGATACGCGGAAAACGTGCGTATCCACCGCCATATAGTTTTGCTCCAAAAATTCTATCAGCACCACATTAGCTGTCTTTTGCCCCACACCTGCAAGTGTTTTAAGCTCCTCTTGTGTTGTAGGAATATTCCCATTAAAGTCTTTCACCACCTGCGTTGCCATTAATTTTAGATGTTTTGCCTTATTGTTAAAAAATGAAACAGATTTAATCAATTCTTTAATTTCTGCCTCATCAGCTGCTGCTAAACTCGCTACATCTGGAAAAGCTTTAAAAAGTGCGGGAGTTACGATATTGACGCGCTTATCAGTGCATTGGGCAGAGAGCATTACACACACAAGCAATTCATAAAGATTATGATAGACAAGCTCAGTTTTAGCATTTGCATAATGCTCCAAAAACAACGCTTTAATTACGGAAATATCCTTTTTTTTACATTTTTTGAATCTTGTTTTAGTCTCCATAAATACACTGCCTTAAAGTGGCTCAACGACAATCATCTTTGCCTCGCTATCACGCAAAGCTACTTGTGTGCCATCAATAAGCACCGCCACCGCCATACGCTTTATAGAGTGGCTCATCACTTGACACATCTTACCTTTGACAATACCAAAGGACATAAATCTATCCCTTAATGCCTCATCTTGTGTGCTGCTAGAGACTATCTTACACTTCTGCCCCACACTACAATCATAAAGTGTCATTTTTATCCTTTTTATGCGCCTATCATCAGCTAAGTTTCAAGTATATATACAAAAAATTTGCGAGATTGTATATCAAATAAAATAACACAATTTAAGATTGCTTTGCATTTTTATTACAGAATCTCGCCACAAACATTGACACATATCAACAAAGTGTGTATTTTAGAGACTATTTTGATTCTAAATCTTTCTCTTGCAGTGGCAGATTTGGCTCTCTTACAGAATCTGTAGAATCCCCTGTGGCACTATCTTTTGCGCTCGATTCTTTCCCCAAAGATTCAGAATCTTGTGCTTCATCTTGATATGAATCTATCTCCTCTGTATAGCTTTCTTTCGTAGGCTCTAAGCCTGCCTCAATTGTATTTGCTAACTTGCCTAGGAGACTATCCACCGGCTTTAGGATTCTACCCACCATTTCAAATGGGCTCGTCAAAATGTCCCCAATCACGCTTACTTCACTCTTTGGATTATCAAGTGTGCCTTTCATCACAATCCCTGTTGTGAATTTACCATCATCACCCAAAATCACATAGCCCACAAGCGGAATCTTATCTAGAATTGAAGTAAGCGTTTTAAGCGTGGAGGCTTTAAGCACAATATCAAGCTCTTTATTTTTAAGCGTGAGCAAACCCCCGCCCTCCACATCAATTGAACTTCCTATGAGATTGATATTTTCAAGCACCAAATAATCCTCATTGATGAGAAATTCTACCTTGCCTGTTTTTATCTCATAGCCATTCGCACCAAGCCCGGGTTTGCGGAAAGTAAGCAGTGCCGGGATTGTATCAATAAGTGCCAAAACATTTTGCACAATTGCCAAATCCCTATAAATTGTGTTTTGCATTGTGATTGCACCCTTTAGCGCACCATCATCATAAACGCCATTAAAGCTAAAAAGCCCTCCGCTAAAGATTTCTCTTTGCCATACGCGATTTAAAAACTTATTACTAAAGTTGCTTAGTCGCACAATTGCACGAGAATATGCCATATCCACATTTGCCACGCCATTACCATAGGTAACATCAGCGCGTATCATACCATCGCGTATAGACAAGGAGGCATTATCCGCAGGAATAATGTATCCACCTAAATGAAAGTCTATATTTCGCGCTTCAATGTAGGTAATATGCGGTGAAAGCTTGTTTTGACGCTCATACGCCCTTTTTGCCCTAATAAATTTCTCAAACTCCTCACGCTCTTTTGCGCTCAGCTTCTCTCCATTCTCATTTTTTTGATTAATTTGCGCCAAAACAGGCAAAGTGCTTGAAAATACCTCATCAATATACAAATCATAGCCATCTGCGATAACCTTAACGGTATTGCCCTCTTTAGTAAGCATAAATCTTTTATCTGTGGAGTTGATAAAAATACCCTTACTATCAATTTTTCCCTCTAGTTTCAAATGGCTTAGGATTTTAGAATTCTTATCATACAACGGGTAGCGCAAATCATTAATGTCTCCACTAAGATAAATCACATCAAAATCCTTGCTCCACACTTTAAGCATACCTTTTGATATGCCAAAATACTGCAAAATCGGTGAGTATGGATACACCTTTGCAATATCACTTACTTCAAACACACTCTCATCACCAAAGTGCATAGTGAGCCCAAAATCTGGTAGGACAATCATCTTTTGCTTACCCAAATCCCCAAAAATACTAATTTTATGCAAACGATTTTTATTGATTTTTAGAATCTCCTCGCTAAAGCCACGTTTAGATTCATCGTGTATGGCTTGAATGATACGTTTTGTCAGCTCATCGCTATCTTTTGGAATCTTCGGTAATGATACATTTTGAGAAAAGCTTTGTGAAGTCAGCGCGAATTTATTAATTAACAAATCCCCTTGCAACTTTGAATCTTGCAGATTCCATAGTATATTGAGCGTGCCTTGAATACTATTAGCGTAATCAACTTTTGTGTTAAGAATCTGCATATACGCGTTTTTGTCATTATGCGAAAAAACGAGCTGCAACTGCTGTGCTTCCAAACTTTGAGAGCCAAACTTGAGTATCGTTTTTGTGGCACTTATATTGCCATTAAGCCACACTTGCGTTTGGTCTTTTTGAGGCTTTATATCAATATCAAGCTTTACTTTTAGTGCAGAATCTGCACTCCTTATGGGGAGATTCACTCCATAGACTTGCAAAAGCTCGTTAAGCTCGTTATTGATATGTGTATTTTGCGAAGCAATGCTTACTTTCACGCCAAGGGGTTGGGTAAAAACATTGCTTATCACAACCTCTGAGCCTTCAAGGTCAATATTTGTAAAAGATGGCTCTTTAAACAAAAAGCGTAAATTTTCATCACGCATATACAAAATCACGCGCGTAGCTTCAATGGGCTTTAAATGTGGAGCGAGATAGACTTTAGGTGCCTCTATGGCCAAATCAAGTTCGAGCGTTTTTTGCAATTTTGCAAAAAAAAGCTTATCAAACGTGCTTTGAAATCGAAGAGAGTGGAGCTTTAGCACATCATAGCGTATATTTTTAAAAAGCCAATCATTGAGTGTTTTATTCTTGAGCTTAAGGATAAAGGGCTTAAAAGTATTAAGATTATACAAATGCGATGAGGACGCCTCTAAGTCAATCTTATAAAAATCAGTGATTGCGTGTATAAAGAGTGTGGGCTGCTCCATATCGCCTGTTGGCTCTTTTGGCGAAATACTCATATCTGCTTCAAGCGTCTTTTTTACCCCTTGATAAGCAAGTTTCCCTTGTATCTGCATACCAAGCGAGAGAATCTCGAGCTGCAAAATACGTAACTCTGTAACCTTGCTATTCTCCTCCACAATAAATTGTGCTAAAAGCTGCGGCGTCTTAATGCTGTATTCACTACCATCATAATGCACACTATACGCTAGATTGTCCTTTAAGGCAATATGCTCAATATCAAGCTTTTCAAAATACGAAATGACAAAAAGGAATTTTTTTATCCACCCTAAAATATCCTCTGCGCTCATTAAACCTTCATCGTCTTCTTGCACCCCTTCATCATCTTGCAATGCACTAAGATTGAGCGTATCAATGTGCAAAATCAACTTGTTATTTAATCTAAGATAGAATCCATCAATATGAATTTTACCAAAGCTCATACTTTGAGCGTAAATGCCGTTTGAAAGCACCTTATATCCCATAATGGAGAGTGTAAGCATAATGCCTAAGAAAATAACGATACTTGCGATACTTTTAGACTTAATTTTTCTCATTGCCATAACCATTCTATTTTATTTGCTCCAACCTGTGCAGACTGAACGCATACTGAATCTACCAAAAGGCTCTCTCAACAAGATTATAACATACTTAGACAATAATGGAACTTCGCTCAATAAGCTTGATAGCCTTTTTATACGTTTTTTAGGACAGCCCCAAAGTGGATTCATAGATATTAAAGCCGAAGTGTTACCTAAGGGAGCGTTTTTTAAGGCACTCGTTAGCTCAAAAGCCGCTACAAAAGATGTTACACTTATTCCGGGTGAGACGATGTATTATTTCATACGCATTTTAGCCCAAACTTTCTCTCTCTCAACAGAATCCTTGCAAGAGGCTTATGATAAGTATTTTCCATACCCTGATGGTGTAATTTTTCCCGATACTTATAGTTTGCCTATTGGCATCAATGAAGATGAGACAATGAATCTTCTCTATCAACTATCAATGCAAAAACACGAGCAAAATGCAAAACGACTCCTTGGCAAATATGATGAAAAAGAATGGTTTAAAAATGTAGCAATCGCCTCTGTGGTGCAAAAAGAAGCCGCAAACAATGAGGAAATGCCTATCGTGGCAGCCGTAGTATTTAATCGCTTAGAGAAAAATATGCCCCTACAAATGGACGGCTCACTAAATTATGGGCAATATTCACACAGCAAGGTAACACCAGAGAGGATAAGAAATGATGAAAGCCCTTATAACACTTATAAATACAAAGGTGTGCCTCCATATCCCGCCGGAAGCGTGAGCCTACAAGCCATTGAAGCAGTGCTTAAACCTGCTCAAGTGGATTATCTCTATTTCGTGCGAGATAGAGCCACAGGGACACATAAATTTAGCAAAACTTATGAAGAACATCGCAGTCATTTTTAATTTTATTTGCTTTTAAGTTAAATTGTTTCATAGTTAGCAAGTTAAAATTTTTGTTTAACTTTTGTAAGATTTTGACTTTGTAGTAACATTGCAAAAAGTAAATATGGCACAACTGATAAGGACAAAGATGTTTAATAAAATAGCCATCATAGGCGGTTCTGGGAATGTCGGCTCTCATATTGCGTTTTTAGGAGCGATGAGAGGCTTGGCAAAAGAGTTTCTCCTTTTTAGTATTGATTTGCCTCGCTGTAAGGGAGTTGGGCTTGATATTTCACAAGCTGCCGCGATTTTTAATATCCCTGTTTGTGTAAAAGGCTGCGAATCTTATGAGGATTTGAGAGAGAGTGAAGTGGTGGTAATTACAGCTGGATTCCCACGCACACCACAAATGACTCGCGATGATTTATTGCTCAAAAACGCGGAGATTGTGCAAGAAATCGCACAAAATGTCGCGAGAGTTGCCCCAAATGCGATACTCATCATCGTATCAAATCCGCTTGATAGTATGTGTCTTGTCGCAAAGCAATGGAGTGGATTCGAAAAACATCGCGTGATAGGTATGGCTGGCATACTCGATGGTGCTAGACTTGCCTATGAAAGCAAGGTTGTTTTGAATGATTTTACAAAACATATAGAATCTTGCGTGATAGGAGCGCATAGCGATGATATGCTGCCACTACTGCGCCATTGTGTATGCAATGACAAAACTTTGGCTGATGTGCTGGATTCACAAATGCAAAAAGAAGTGATAGCGCAAACAAAAGGTGGTGGGGCAAAGATTGTGGGCTACTATAAACAAGGAAGTGCGTATTTTGCTCCTGCGAGTGCGGTGGTAAGAATGCTTGAGTTAATTGATTCACCAAGTGATGATGTGCTCGTATGTAGCGTATATACAGAGGGTGAATACGATATGGAAAGCATTTATCTTGGACTTCCTATCAAACTTGGCAAAAAAGGAGTAAAACATATTGTAGAGCTAAAGTTAAACGATCAAGAGCGGGAAATGTTAAAAATCTCCGCACAGGGTATCAAAAAACAAGTTGAGATTCTTAAAAATAACAAATTGTTAGGATAGAGAATCTACCATACACTTAAGTTCAAACTAAAAGAAAGGAAGGGAAATGGGTATTAAAAAAGCACCGCAAAATGTGCCGGTATGGGTTGATGAGACGCGTTGCAAGGCGTGTGATGTATGTGTATCACTTTGTCCAAGTGGCGTTTTGGGTATGAGAAAAGATGAGCATAAGATTCTAGGCAAAATCATCTCTGTGGCATATCCAGAGAGTTGCATAGGCTGCAGAGAGTGCGAATTGCATTGTCCAGATTTTGCTATCTTTGTTGCCGATAAAGAGGAGTTTAAATTTGCCAAAGTCAGCAAAGAAGCACAAGAGAGAGCAGCAAAAATCAAAGAAAATAAATTTATGGTAGTGTAAGGAGAAAGTATGCGTGAGTTAATTACAGGAGGAAATGAGCTTGTCGCCTTGGCTGCGAGAGAGGCTGGTTGTCGTTTTTTTGGTGGGTATCCTATCACACCTTCGAGTGAAATTGCCCACGAAATGAGCGTGGAGTTACCAAAAATTGGTGGGAAATTTATCCAAATGGAAGATGAAATTAGCGGTATTGCTGTGGCTTTGGGTGCATCTATGAGCGGCACAAAGGCGATGACTGCTACTTCGGGTCCGGGGATTTCGCTCAAATCCGAGCAAATCGGCTATGGCTTTATGGCAGAGATTCCACTCGTGGTTGTTGATGTAATGCGCGGTGGTCCTTCTACGGGGCTTCCTACGCGTGTATCACAAGGCGATGTAAATCAAGCTAAATCGCCAAGCCACGGGGATTTTTGCTCTATTGCTATTGCAGTTGGAAATTTACAGGAAGCCTACACACAGACTATCCGTGCTTTCAATCTCGCCGAAAAATATATGACGCCTGTATTTTTGCTCCTTGATGAAACCATAGGACATATGCACGGCAAGACGCTTATTCCTGATTTTAAGGATATTGAGCCAACTATCTGCAATAGACGAGAGTTTAAAGGCGACCCTAAAGATTATGAGCCTTATGCAGTGCCACAAGATGAACCAGCCATTTTGAATCCATTCTTCAAGGGCTACAAATACCACATTACAGGGCTTCATCACAGCGGGAGCGGATTCCCAACTGAAGACGAAAAACTCTCGCAAGATCTCATTGATAGACTCTTTAACAAAATAGAATCTCGCGTTGATGATATTGTGGAGTACGAAGAATATATGCTTGATGATGCAGATATTGTTATCATCGCTTATGGTTCGGTATCACTCTCTGTAAAAGAAGCTATCCACTCTTTGCGTAAGCAAAATATCAAAGTCGGGCTTTTCCGCCCTATCACACTTTGGCCTAGCCCTGCAAAACAGCTTAAGGCTCTAGGCAAGAAGTTTAGCAAGATATTGATGATTGAGCTAAATAAGGGACAATACAGACAGGAGGTAGAGCACATTATGCAAAAAGACATTGCATTCCTTGGCAAAGCAAATGGTCGCAGTATCTCTCCAACAGAAATTATCACAAAAATCAAGGAGTTCTAAGATGGCTTTTAATTACGAAGAATATTTACGAATAAACAAAATGCCCACACTTTGGTGCTGGGGCTGTGGTGATGGCGTAATTCTAAAAAGCGTTATACGCGCTATTGATTCGCTTGGTTGGAATATGAATGATGTCTGTATCGTAAGCGGTATTGGCTGTTCTGGACGCTTTAGCTCGTATGTAAATTGCAACACAGTGCATACTACGCACGGGCGCACAATGGCGTATGCTACGGGTATCAAGCTTGCCAATCCGGATAAGAAGGTTATTGTTATTTCAGGCGATGGAGATTCAATGGCAATCGGTGGTAACCACACGATACACGCTTGTCGCCGCAATATTGATTTGAATCTTGTGATGATTAATAACTTCATCTATGGACTTACAAACTCCCAAACCTCGCCCACAACGCCAAAAGACTTTTGGACTGTTACGGCTCAATATGGCAATATAGACCCAAATTTTGATCCTTGCGAAATGGCAAGTGCTGCGGGGGCGACTTTTGTCGCTAGGGAAAGTGTGCTTTCTCCCAAAAAGCTTGAAAAAGTGCTTATGGAGGGATTCACGCATAAGGGCTTTAGTTTCTTTGATATTCATAGTAACTGCCATATCAATCTCGGGCGCAAAAACAAAATGGGTGAGGCAACTTCTATGCTTAAATGGATAGAATCTCGCCTTGTGTCAAAAACTAAATTTGATGCACTCTCACCAGAAGAACAAGTGGGTAAATTCCCCACAGGTGTGCTCAAACATCAAACTGACAAAATCGAATACACAGAGGCGTATGATGGCGTGATTGCTAAAGCTCAAGCTAAAGCAGGGGGTGCGAAATGATACATCAACTACGATTTACCGGTGTAGGCGGACAAGGTGTGCTTTTGGCAGGAGAGATTCTCGCTGAAGCGCAAATCAAAGATAAGGGCTATGGCGTAAAGGCGGCTACTTATACAAGCCAAGTGCGTGGAGGTCCTACAAAGGTGGATATATTGCTTAGTGATGAGGAGATTCTCTATCCTTATGCAAATGAGGGCGAAATTGAGTTTATGCTCTCTACTGCGCAGGTAAGCTATGATTCGTTTAAAAATGGCGTGAGAGAAGGAGGCGTGATTGTTGTCGAGCCAAACCTCGTGCGCCCAAGTGATGAGGACAGAAAAAAATTTAAAATTTATGAGATTCCTATCATCACAATCGCAAAAGAAGAGGTGGGAAATGTCGTAACACAATCGGTTGTGGCACTTGCCATTACAACTGCTTTTACAAAATGTGTAGATAGAGACCTTGTCTTTGAGACAATGATTGAAAAAGTCCCTGCTAAAGTGCAAGAAGCAAATAAAAAGGCGTTTGAGCTAGGCGAAAAATACGCCAAAATCGCACAAGAAAAAGCCTAGTTTTAGGCAAAGCTTAAAAGAGACACAACTCTTTTAAGCAAAACTTTTAGAAAACATTGCATTATCTTTGATTAAAGCCTTTAAAAATCTAATCAAGTTGCGTGAATCCACTATTTCCACACTCCCCTACTTTCACTTTCCACGCAATATAGCGCAGACAGATTCATAAGCAGATTTGAGAGAAACAATAACATAAGCAATGCGTTATGAATTTATGCTAAAATATGGGCATTTTATCTTAAAGGATTTTTGTGGCATATACAGACACCCAGACGCATACAGACCTACTGCTTGAAGAACCAAAGCTCTATCGTGTATTGCTTTTGAACGATGATTATACTGCTATGGATTTTGTTACACAAATTCTCATCGAGGTCTTTGATAAAACTTCCGATGAAGCCACCACGATTATGCTCAAGATTCACAATGAGGGTAAGGGCGTGTGTGGTATATACACCTATGATATTGCTGAACTCAAAAGCCAAATTGTCAGTCAAAAGGCAAAAGCGCAATCCTATCCATTGCGCGTTATTGTCGAGGAAATGCCTTAGGAGTAGCAAATGATAGGACAGAATCTTACGCTTATTTTCAGTGACTCATTTGATATTGCTAGGGAAATGCGTCATAATATCATAACTACCGAACATATTTTTCTCGCAACTTTAAACAACACACAAGGCAGGTCTATACTCAAACGATGTGGTGGTAATATCAAGGAAATGCGCCGAATGACGAGCCTATATCTACAAAAATACGTGCCCTTCTCTCACGAGCTTACAGAAAATCCTGTCCAAACACCCGCCCTTGATAGAATCATCGAAACAATGGTTAAACACGCCCAAAATAGTAATCGACAAAATATTGATGTAGGTGATTTACTCGCTTCAATTATGGAGGAGAGTCAGAGCTTTAGCACACAGATTCTAAAGTCGCAGGGCATTGACCGCCTAAGTGTGCTAGAGGTAATTACGCAGCAAAATCAAGATATTCAAGATACAGAGCCAGATTCAAAAGAATCGCTAGAAAACTACCTCGCAAAATACACAAAGAATCTCACTCACTTTGCTGGAGAGGGCAAAATCGACCCCGTCATTGGACGCGAGGAAGAAATATGGCGTGTGAGTGAGATACTCTGTCGGCGTAAGAAAAATAATCCTATCCTTGTAGGCGAACCGGGTGTGGGAAAAACCGCCATAGCAGAGGGTTTAGCGCTTGAAATTTATCACAAAAGATTACCAAAAACATTGCATAACGCTCAAGTTTTTGCACTTGATATGGGAGCAATGATTTCAGGGAGTAAGTATCGAGGCGATTTTGAAAAACGTCTTAAGGGTGTGCTTAAAGAAATAGCTCAAATCCCACATAGCATATTATTTATTGATGAGATTCACACCATCGTGGGCGCAGGGGCTACTTCTGGTTCAAGTCTTGATGCGTCAAATCTCCTCAAACCCGCCCTTGCCAATGGCACATTGCGCTGTATTGGCGCAACAACTTTCAATGAGTTTAAAACACATTTTGACAAGGATAAAGCCCTCTCTCGCCGCTTTAGCAAGGTTGAAGTCAAAGAGCCAAGCATTGAAGATTGCTATAAAATCATAGAGGGATTAGCACCCATTTATGAATCCTATCATCATATCAAATACACCAAAAGTGCGCTCAAAGCCTGTGTGGATTTATCCGCGCGATACATAAGTGATAAGTTTCTGCCTGATAAGGCGATTGACTTGCTCGATGAAGTGGGAGCAAATAGCAAAATTTACCGCACAGATAGACACTCCACACCCACAATCACCATAAAAGATATAGAATCTATCCTTAGCAAAAGCGTGCATATCCCCAAAAGCTCCATTAGCACAGATGAAAGTAAGTCGCTTCTGCACCTATCAAGCAAGCTCAAAGAGCGTATATTCTCACAAGATAGGGCGATTGAGGAACTTAGCAATGTAATAAAGAAAAATAAAGCCGGACTAAGCGAGGGTAACAAGCCAATCGGTAGTTTTGTCTTTGCTGGACCTAGCGGCGTGGGTAAAACTGAACTCGCCAAAGAATTGGCTAAGATTCTAGGTATTGGCTTTGTCAAGTTTGATATGAGCGAATATATGGAGCCTCATTCTATCTCCCGCCTCATTGGTGCGCCTGCTGGATATGTGGGCTTTGAGCAGGGTGGTTTGCTTGTCGATGCGGTGCGTAAAAATCCTCATTGTGTGCTTTTGCTTGATGAGATTGAAAAAGCACATAGTGATATTTACAATGTGTTATTGCAGATTCTAGATTCTGCAAGTTTGACAGACAATGCCGGCAATAAGGCGGATTTTAAAAATGTTATTGTTATTATGACGAGCAATGCCGGGAGCAAAGAGGCAAATACACTAGGATTTAGGGCGGATATGCAAAGCAAGAATGATAGCGCGATAAAGATTCTATTCTCACCAGAGCTACGCAGTCGTATCGATAGTGTCATTCATTTTAATCCACTTACTATCAAGGAATACACGCTCATCGCACAAAAATACATTAACGACCTTGCCCTCTCGCTCAAAAATCGCCATATCAATCTTGCCATAGATTCTAAAGCCCTCAATTATCTTGCCTCGCAGAGTATGGATAAGGCACTGGGTGCACGCGAGATGAAAAAAATCATTGACAATGAAATAAAAATTCCTTTGAGTGATGAGATTCTCTTTGGTGCGCTCAAAAAGGGTGGCAATGTGAAAATCACACTCCGCAAAGAAACAAAGGCGGATTCTAAAGCCACAAACCAAGCAGACGATAAAACAAACACTAACCAATCGCGCATTCAGCTCCTATGCGAGAAATCGCAAAAAACAAGAGCAAAAAAAGATGTTGCCAAATCTCTTTAATTTTTGCTGGGATTCGCATCTAGCCTGCGTGTATCGCCCCGCATTTGATGGTTTTGGCGGATATTTTAAGCCAATCAATGATTTTAAGGCAAACATCACGCTTGTAGGCTTAGAGAAAGAAATGCTCTCTCTCTCACACAACACCCGAGCTTTTTTAGAGGATAAAAAAGCCTCTCACGCCTTGCTTTGGGGTGCTAGAGGCTGTGGCAAAAGCTCACTTTTAAAGCTCACTCTTTCTCAATTTTTGCGCGAAGATTCTATTTTGCGTGTCATTGAGCTAAACAAAGAATCGCTTGGAATCTTGCCTATGGTGCAGGATTGTGTGCGTGATTTGCCCTATAAATTTGTCATCGTGTGCGATGATTTATGTTTTGAATCTAACGACCATAGCTACAAGTCATTAAAAAGTATCCTTGAAGGCTCGTTTGAAAATAAAGCGCATAATGTGCTTTTATACACGACTTCAAACTATCGCCATTTAGTGAGTGAATCTTACCCGCAGGATACACTCCATCTTAATGACGCACAAGATGAGATTCTCTCCCTTAGTGATAGATTTGGACTAAGTATAGGATTCTATGCTTTTTCTCGCGCAGAGTATTTGGAGCTAATAGCACAGATTCTAAACATAAAGCTTGATAATGAAATTCAAACAAGAGCGATGCGATTTAGCACACTCAAAGGCTCGTGTTCTCCCCGCATAGCGCAAGAATTTTGTATCCTCTATCGCAACAAGATTCTATAAATACGACTCTAGCGAATTAAGCTATTATTTACAGATGAGACAAACTTTTTAGCTATGATTGCCACACATAAAAGGAGATTCTATGCGTATTCTATCTTGCTTATTTGCCTGTATGATTACTTGCACGCTCTTTGCGCATAATGTAATGCCCGTGCAGAATCCAGACAGCACACAAATGCGTGAGATTCTCCTCCAATCCATAGAAGATGATAACTTCAACAGCGGGGACAATCTCGACTTAAACTATCTCCGCACCCTAATGGTGTATCTCCAAGGTGCGGCAGATACCTCTACATTTTTTATCAAACACTCCACGCACAAAAAAACGCTTGATATTGCACAAAATATTACCAAGAGCTACAAAAATGAAATTGCCACTCTCACATCACTTTTGCCACAAATTGCGGAGCAAAAAAGACTATATAGCCCAAAAGAAGCAACGCTTTTTAATAACCAAAACATAAACAATAAGACAACTTTAATTGAAACACTTGATGGGCTAGACCTCGGTAGAAATATCAGCACAAATTTTGTCCTTATGCTCACCCCATACCAGCAACATATTGTCAGCATATCAAAGGCAATTTTGCAATACACACAAATCGAGGAAATAAAGGCAATCGCCGAACAAATGCTTGCCACCCACGAGCAAATCCTCCAATCACTCCAAGCCCTTGCCCCGCCAACAAAGAAGTAAGCATACGAGTATGTATCAAGCTAAAAATAAAACAAGCAATGCCCCAAATACAATTATTATGGGGCGGATTCAGAATCTTTGTATTTCGCGCCTAAGTCCGCACGGCGCATATCTCACACCCTCGCAACCCCACATACAAGAGATTATTCAAAACAAAGCACAATCACAGATTGACAAAGAGTATATATCTCACGCAAAAACAAATGAAGATTCTGTAACACAAGTGCTCTTGCCAAATAAATTTCTCCCATCGCAAAGTATAATTGGCGATGTGCTCAAAGTCTTTGTTTATACAGATTCAGATGACCGCCCTATTGCTACCACCCAGCACCCAAAGGCACAACGCGATGATATTGCTATACTCAAAGTCGTAGGACATAACGCGTTTGGTTGTTTTTTGGATATTGGTATCGATAAAGATATTTTTATGCCCACTAAGAATCCCTCACATTTCGCACTACATCAAGAAGTCGCTGTGATTCTCACACTCGATAAACAATCGCGCCTCATCGCAAAAAATGTCAAATCATTTTTGCACAAAATTTCACATATCCCGCCACACACACAAGTAAAAGCCTTTGTATTTGAGCGCACACCGCTTGGCTTTGGCTGTGTTGTGGAACTTGTAGATTCTATACAAAATGACAAAAACCCAACTCAAAGACAATATTCACAGCATAGCGCACAATTACAGAATCTACCCGAACAAACACCCCCAAAATACTATGGGTTACTTTTTACAGATGCCATTCCTCAAAACACAAAAGTGGAGATTGGCACATATATCGATGCCTACACGCAGGGTTACCGCGATGACAATAAACTAAACCTTACACTTTTTGTCCCGCACAGCGATGATATAAAATCACTTATTTTAAAATCTATGCCCTTACACTTGGATTTTTCTAGCTCACCAGAGGATATTTTTGCAACATTCCACATCAGCAAAAAGCTTTTTAAAAGATTCATAAACGAGCTCGTGCGTGAGGGGCAAATCACATTTGATAAAGAAAATGGTATATTTAGGCGCATAAAATAATACAAACAAAGGAGTAAAAATGACTGCATTCATCACTGGTGCATCTTCGGGCATAGGCGAGGCGATTGCAAGGCTTTTTGTGGCGCATTCCCATAGAGTGATTATCTTGGCAAGGAGACAAGATAAAATTAAGAATCTACAAAAAACCCTAGGAGAATCTTGCCAAAGCATAATATGTGATGTGAGTGATACACAATATATACAATCTGCACTTCAAAATCTCCCAACGCCATTTCAAAATATTGATGTGCTTGTGAATAATGCCGGAAAAGCTTTGGGATTAAGTAGCGCAGACAAAGCAGATATATGCGATTGGAAAGAAATGGTAGAGGTGAATATCCTAGCTCTTATTAAGCTTACGCATTTGATTCTACCTCAAATGGTAGCGCAAGGTTATGGACATATTATCAATATTGGCTCAATCGCAGGAAACTATCCTTATCCGGGTGGCAATGTATATGGCGCGAGCAAGGCTTTTGTGAGGCAATTTAGCCTTAATTTAAGGGCAGATTTGTATGATAAAAACATTCGCGTAACCAATATTGAACCCGGGCTATGCGGTGGAAGTGAATTTTCACAAGTGCGTTTTAAAGGTGATGAGGCTAAGGCAAAAAGTGTATATGAAGATACAACTCCACTTATGCCTGAAGATATTGCCCAAAGTGTGCTATGGGTTGCCTCACTACCTCAACATATCAATATCAATACGCTTGAAATAATGCCTACTACTCAAGCTCCAGCAGCATTAAATGTCTATAAAAATACAAATAAAGGCAAAAAATAGGGCATTTAACATAATTGTATTCATAAAGGTGGTAGAATAATTTTCTCATTTTTATGTTGTAACCAAAGGAGTAGTATGCAATGGTCTACACAAAGTTGGCGAGATAAACCTATCAAGCAGCACCCAACTTATAAGGATAAAGCACTTTTAGAATCTGTGGAAGCACAGCTTAAATCTTACCCACCGCTTGTTTTTGCAGGTGAATCAAGGGCTTTGCAAGAGCGTTTAGCTCAAGTATGCAAAGGGGAAGCTTTTTTGCTCCAAGGCGGGGATTGCGCTGAAAGTTTTTCTCAATTTAATGCAATTAACATTCGTGATTTATTTAAAGTGATTATCCAAATGGGTGCGATTCTTACCTTTGGCGCGTCTTGCCCGATAGTCAAGGTAGGACGCATTGCAGGGCAGTTTGCTAAACCTAGGTCAAGTGATATGGAATCTAATGAACAATGTGAGCTTCCAAGCTATCGCGGAGATATGATTAATGGTATGGAATTTACGCCAGAGGCTCGAGAACATAATCCCGAGCGAATGCTTCAAGCTTATCATCAAAGTGCTGCCACACTTAATCTTTTGCGCGCCTTTGCTCAAGGTGGTTTTGCAGATTTAAATCAAGTACATAAATGGAATCTAAGTTTTGTGAAAAACAATGACTTTGGGCGCAAATATGAGGAACTTGCGTCACGCATCACACAGGCACTTAATTTTATGGAAGCCTGTGGCATTAGCCCAGAGCACCCTAGTCTAAAAGAGACAGAGTTTTACACCTCGCACGAAGCCCTTGTATTGCACTATGAAGAGCCTCTGTGCAGGGAAGATTCACTCACGGGCGATTGGTATGACTGCTCGGCTCATATGCTGTGGATTGGAGAGCGCACAAGAGGGCTTGACGAAGCGCATATTGAATTTTTGCGTGGTGTAAAAAATCCTGTGGGTGTAAAAATTGGACCAAATGCCACAAAAGCAGATATTATGGGGATTTGCGATGCACTCAATCCTAATAACATAAGTGGTAGGCTTAATCTTATTGTGCGTATGGGTGCGGATAAGATTAAGCAAAATTTCCCCAAACTTTTAGAATCTATCAACCAAGAGGGACGTGAGATTGTGTGGAGTTGCGACCCAATGCACGGCAACACAATCAAGGCAAATAATGGCTACAAAACGCGTGTATTTGATAGTGTGTTAAGTGAAGTCAAAAGCTTTTTTGAGATTCACAAAGCGTGCGGAAGTTATGCTGGAGGGGTTCATTTAGAAATGACAGGGGCAGATGTTACAGAATGTGTAGGAGGCTCACAAGCAATTACGGAGGAAGGCTTGGTATGCAATTATAACACGCAATGCGACCCACGCCTCAACGCTACACAAGCCATTGAAATGGCATTTCTTATTGCAGAGATGATTAAAAATCGCTAAGACTTTAAAGCACTTTATAGTCTAAAGTCTTAGAGTATTTGAATCTAAATTATTCTTTTAGATTCAAATACCTTTTACTCTTCTGTGGATTTTACTACTCTTTTATTGAGTGGTTGAATATCTCTTGCATTATGGTGCAATACAGATTCTAAAGATTTAATTTGTTTTGAAGAAACTTCAGGTTGAGTTTTCATCACTACCCATTGCACATTTTCACTACAAGGTGGCGTTGTCAAACTTCCAATAAACTCATAATATCCCTTGTTTTCTGGCAATAAAGACAAAAAGTCAAAGTTTTGGAATTTCTTAGAATTATTAACATCTTTAGGCAAGTTCTTAATGATTTTATCAAATACCTTATTCTCTGCTCCTTCCTTATAAAGAACGCCAACAACAAGTAATTCACCCTTGGCATTTTTATGCACAAAATGCACTTCAAGCGGATAAGTTACACCATTGATATGATTTTCGGAAGGTGTGTGGAAATGAAATTGCATAAGTTCGTAGGTTGTATTATGAAATCGCAAAGACGAAGTGCTATCTTTTAAATCAATCTGCACAGAATGTCCATTATTAGTAATATTTTGTGTCTTTTCATCATAAGCAAAAACAATGTTTTGTTTTGTCTTTTTTGTTTGAGATGGAATAATATCAACTGGTGTTTGTGCCTTACCTGTCTTGCACAACACAAATTGTTTATCCAAGTCTCCCCAATTTTTAGGACCATTCTCCCCATCATAACCCCAATGGACACCTGAAGCCTCACTCGCCCACAAACCTACACACAACAAGCATATAGCTACATAAAACTTTAACATACTATTCTCCTTAAAATTCAAAAAATAAAAGAGTGCTATTCTAGCGCAAAACTATCTAAAAATAATATATTAAAAAAGTGTTTTTTGCATCACATTTGGAATCTGTAATAATTCATAGGTTTTAGCAGTTGCCACACGCCCCTTTGCTGTGCGCTCTAAATAAGCATTTACAAGCAAATAAGGCTCTATCACATCTTCAATGGTTGCCTCATCTTCACTCATCGCCGCCGCAATGGTATTTAGTCCTATTGGCTTGCCCTGTGCCTGCGCGAGAATCTGCAAATAGCGCAAATCAAGCTCATCAAAGCCTAGCTCATTCACACCTAGCTCATTCAGCGCATAACGCACACATTCAAGGCTTATTTCGCTCTCTTTAGCATATATCCCCACATCAGCAAAATCCCTCACCCTACGCAACAAGCGCAAAGCAATGCGTGGAGTGCCTCTTGAGCGGCGTGCAATTTCATCTGCTCCACTTTCCAAGAGCGTTTTATTCATTTTTTTTGCCGCAATACAGACAATTTGTGCTAATTCATCATTTTCATAAAACTGCAGTCTAAAATTCATACCAAATCTATCACGCAATGGATTTGAAAGCATACCTGCTCGAGTAGTTGCTCCAATCAATGTAAAAGGCGCAATATCAAGCTTAATAGTTTGTGCGGCAGGACCAGAACCAATAATAATATCAAGGCGAAAATCCTCCATTGCAGGATAGAGAATCTCCTCAATCGCAGGGCTAAGCCTATGAATCTCATCGATAAATAAAATATCTCCCTTACTTAAATTTGTCAAAATTGCTGCCAAATCTCCTGCTTTTTCAATCATAGGTGCTGCACTTACCTTGATATTGCTCCCCATTTGATGAGCAATGATATGGCTTAAAGTTGTCTTACCAAGTCCGGGAGGTCCAAAAAAAAGGATATGATCTAGGCACTCCCCTCTCTTCTTGCTTGCTTCGATGGCAATTTTGAGATTTTTCTTAATTTTTTCTTGCCCGATATATTCTTCCCACACATTTGGACGCAAAGAAGATTCTTGAGTGGTATCAAAACTCATTTTTTCCACCTCAACCACGCGATTAATCTCCGTGCTTTGAATCTGTGCTTTTTGAAGTGAGATTTTTTTCATTAATAACTCTCTTGTTCACTTGGAAATGCTTGAGATTTTACATCTTTAGCATACGCTCTAATAGCATCTTTAAGAATACTCTTGCCATCACAATAGCGGCGCACGAATTTTGGCTTAAATTCATCAAAAAATCCAAAGGCATCACTCCATACAAGAATCTGCCCATCACAATCCACCCCCGCACCAATACCAATAGTCGGCACAGATAGGGCTTTTGTGATAGCACTTCCGCATTCTTTACTCACACCCTCTACTAAGATTCCAAATACTCCGGCTTCCTGCATAGCAATAGCGGTTTCTATAAGTTGTTGGGATTGCGCCTTATCTTTACCTTTTACTTTAAATCCTCCATCAAAACGCATAAATTGAGGTTTTAAACCAATATGCGCCATTATCGCAAAGCCCTCATCACATAATGCCTTAATCAAAGGGAGTTTATCCATTCCCACTTCAAGTTTTAGAGAATCTGCTGTTGTATTTTTATAGAATCTACGCGCATTTTTAAGTGCTTCTTTTGTTGTAGTGTAGCTTCCAAAAGGCATATCTGCAATAAGAAATGAACGCGTAACCCCCCTACAAACTGCCTTTGTATGATAAAGCATTTCGTCCACACTAAGGCTTAGCGTATCATTTTGCCCACCAAAGCTCATATTGAGGCTATCTCCTACTAAAATCACATCAACCTCACCATCAAATATATGTGCCATAAGCGCGTCATATGCGGTAATTGCGCTAATTTTCTCTATATTTTTCTTAGCCTTTAGGGCATTTAGGCTCAACTTTTTCTCTAGCATTTTCTCTCCTTTGAAGATTCTATTCCCAATGCAACAAAATCACTCCGCATACTACCATAACAACACCTATATACCCCAAAGTATCAAGCTTTTCTTTAAAGAATATATAGCCTCCAAGTATCGTGCCAATAATGCCTACCGCTCCCCAAGTAGAATACGCCACAGACAAAGGCATATCTTCAAGTGCCAAAACCAACACACTAAAAGCTGCCCACACCATAAGAATACAGCCTATTGTATAACCCCTATGTGTGAAAACATTAGACCTTTTGAGAAATAAATTTGCAATCACATCTAATATTGCTGATAGCACAACATATGCTAGTGCTAAACTCATTTTGCTCTCCTCATTTGCGTTTAATTTCCGCATAATTTATCAAGGCAATACCACTAATGGCACACACGATACCGATTTTTTGCCCCAAAGACAGCTCCTCACCAAAATAAAACACACTAATACACACCACGCATAAAGCACCCAGCACTTCCCATATCGCATACGCCACACCCACGGAGATTCTCTTAAGTGAAAGTGCCATAAAATAATAAGAAAGCACAAGCAAGACATACATACATATAAGCCCCCAATAATCACCCTCGCTTGCTTTCATTAAATTTACTGCTAAAACTTCAGTAAGAATGGCAAAGACCAAAAACATATACGCTTTTTTTAGACTCATTTACTATTCCTTTGCTTGTTTTGTGCCTTTGTTTTGCGAGATTCCAAACCAGAATGGAGGCTAGCTTCTAAAGGCTTTTTCATAATCACAACAAAAAACACTATACTTACAATAAGCATTACAAAACTTAGAATCTGCCCCATTGATAAGCCAAATGCGTAATATCCCATTTGTGAATCTGCCTCCCTGAAATATTCGCAAGAAAATCGAGCTAAGGCGTAGAAAATACCATAAGAAACAAATAAAATCCCGCGCCTTTTTGTAAATCTCAACACTACAAGCAGCGCAATAAAGACAAGCACACCCTCACTGAAAGCCTCAAAGAGCTGACTAGGATAGCGCAACTCGCCATTGACAAGTATGCCTATACTTTGGCTATCACTTTCCACCACACGCCCATAAAGCTCGTGGTTAAAGAAATTACCAATGCGCCCAAGCACATAACCTAGAGGGATAGAAATCGCGGATAAATCCATAAAGGTCAAAAAAGACTGCTTTTTGAAATAGCAAAACAAAAATGCCGCAATCACAAAGCCAAGCACTGCGCCGTGATAACTAAATCCACTAATGCCGACAAATACTCCATTCATATAGGGATTAAACATCTGCCAAGGCTGCATTAGATATTCCCATCTCTGTGGCGAATACACCAACACATAGCCAACGCGTCCCCCTAAAATCACACCAATTTCTACCCAAATAAAAAAACTATCGAGTTGCTCTTGCGTAATAGGAAAACGGGCATTGTTGTATTTCACAAAAAGCTTTGCAACACCGAGGGCAACGAGCATAGCACTAACATACATAATGCCATACCAATGCACATTTATACCAAAAAAATCAAATGCGATAGGATTTATATACTCATAGATTCTATTCCATACGCTATATTGCTCCAATCTATGCCTCCATAATTTTGATTTGAAACTCATCGACTAAGTCGATTTCCTCAAAAAACATAAACAACCTTAAATCATCAACAACAATTTCTATTTTTATCTTATCTGTATTGCGTAGCTTAAACAAATAGCCTAGCACATAGGAGCTAATGGGATATGCCCTGACAAAATAGATTCTCAACATATGCTGTTCTCCAAGGAATTTTGGCAAAATATCCTCAAGCTCAATCTTAAAAGTCAAAAATGCCTCATAACTCTTAAGCTTACCCACACTGCGCACCATTTGCAAGTCATTAATTGTTTGAACACTAAGTGCCATTGTCTCCCTTTGCTAGAAATAGCGCATTATATCGCAAAACTTCAACACTACAATGTATGCTTTAAGAAGCAAAGCTGTGTAACGCCAAGTGAAATTTTATAATGCACCCTTGTGTGAATCTGTGCGGCATAAAGCGTGATAATGCGCCCTCCCCTACCGCCTAAAGCCCTAGTTTCAAAACTTTTACGCTCCTTATAAATGGGCTTAAAAGGAAAGAGTAAAGTGATAGAAATGCGCGTTGGCTTAAGCGTGAGTATGCAGGTGATACGCGTGAATTTGTGTAAAAAATATGTATGGCTTATGGGAGCTTTTTTCATCGCGTAGGCTTTGTGTATTTGTGGTGTATTGGCTTTATTATAAAGTTTATTGTGAATCTTATTTTGCAAACTATAAAAATTGCGCGGAATATTTATACCTTGTCTTATCTTGTATGAATCTCTGCGTGGATATTGCATTTTCGCATTATGAGTGCTGTTTGTAGAAAAAAGCTCATTCTTACTCACGCGCAAAATATGATGCTCAATGATATTGTTCGCACATTCACAAAATGCCAAACTTATCTCATCTGCATTTTTTACGCGCAGCATAACAGATTCTATCCACGCAAAGACTGAATCCACCTCCAACCAATGCGCATAAAAATATCTCACATAGACTTTCATCAAGTCTTAAACTTGCCAATCGCGCTGTTTAGCTCTTTTGCCTTATCTGCCATAGCATTTGCAAGCTTTTGTATGTCATGCCCCACGCTCTGCGTAGATTCGGAAGATTTTGCAATTTCTTGCATCATCTCTGCTAACTCTTTCGTGCTTTGTGCAATAAAGGTGCTAATATCTTTCAAATGTATCGCATTTTGCTTGGTTAAGTTTAGCTTGGTGCGTGTATTATCTGCCTCATTAATAAGTGGCGTGGTCTTGCCTGTAATTTGTACCATATCTTCGGCAGTATCTCGAATATCTTGCCCCATATCATCAATACTTTGCGTTACAAGATTAATATTTGCGGCGATTTCATTGAGAGATTTTTGGGTGCGCTCGGCGAGTTTTCTCACCTCATCAGCTACCACTGCAAAGCCCCTGCCGTGTTCTCCTGCTCTTGCTGCTTCAATAGCGGCGTTCAAGGCTAAAAGATTTGTCTGGTCGGCAATATCGCTAATAATAGAAAGCACGGATTTAATCTGCTCGGCGTGTCCTACGAGCTCCTCCACGCGCCCCAATATCTCCTGCTGTCCTTGTGCGGAAGAGGAGATAAGATTAATTGAATCCTGCAAATTACTTACAAATTCATCAAGTGTGCTTTCGGTCTGCTCAATTTCATTTTTTGTTGTATCAGCAATTTGCTCGGCATCATCGAGATTATTACTCACTTTGTGCGCCAAGTCATTGACCTTATCCACGAGCTCAAACTGCTCATCAGAATTTTTTGACAATGTATTTGACATACCAAGTAGCTTATCACAAATTTGCATATTCTCATCGCTCACTCTTTTGCCGACTAAAATCGTATCTCGTATGGTTTGGATAAATTTATTTACATAGCCTGAAGTAATGCCCACTTCATCGTTGCGTTTAATCGCAATGCGCTTTGTGAGGTCGCCACTCCCACCCTCTGTAAGCGACTTCGCCATATCACGCAAATGATTAAGCGGTTTGACGAGTTCTCTTTCAAAAAATATATAAAGTCCAATCAATGCTAAGATTCCAGCGACAAACATTGTAAGCAAGAGATAATCCTCATTTTGTTCGATTTGCTCATAAAAACTTTCTGTTGAAATTTTGAGTTCCAGCACACCGAGCACATCGCCAACTTTTACCGAATCATACTCGTGGCACATCATACAGCTTTCGTTTGCCACCAAAGGCTTGAGGAATGTAACATAGTGAATATCGCCCTCTTTGCTCTCTGCAATTTTGGCTTGTTTATTGTTAAAAATCTCTACAATCTCCTCATCTTCACTCACTTTATCGCTCATACTAAAGAGGTCAATCACGCTTTGACTTTTGTGAATCTTAAGGAAAGATACACCCGAGATTTGAGCTGCTTCCTCCAATCCCACGTCAATCATCTCTCGAATCCCCATATTCATACTCATACGCACGGTTTGAAAGATAGAATCTCCAAGCATTTGGGCATTTCTCTTGCTCTCTTTTACAGCCATACCCTCAAATCCCGCCGCAATCAACGCATAGAGTATGCTAAAACCAATGACAATAAACATAAATAATGTGAAAAGCACTTTAGAACGAAATGTCTGTAACACCGCACGCCTCCTTAAGATAATCTCTTTAATGCTTCTTTGACAAGCTCTGAAACATTTGTAGCCTCAATGCCCCTAAGGGCTTTTGCAATTTCACCCTCCTTAAAGCCAAGTGATTTTAGAGCCAAACTCGCCTCTTTAGCTAAATTATTCTGCGGCTCCATATTTTGATTCTGTAACAATTCCGCAAAGAATCCCGCCACATCAACCATAATCTTACCTGCACTCTTTGGACCAATACCGGGCACTTTTTTGAGTGCATCAATATCTTTATTCGCAATAATGGTAGCAAAATGTGTAGGCGTATAGGTAGAGAGTATCGCAAGAGCGACTTTAGGACCCACACCATTAATCTTAATTAATCGCTCAAAAGTCTGCCTCTCCATATCCTCTATGAATCCAAAAAGCAAATGTGCATCTTCGCGTATGATATGCGTGCAGAGGATTCTCACTTCACTATGTGATTGCGAATCTACCTGCGATTTCAAAGAAGTAGTGGCATTGAGCGACATTTGCACGCCATATATTACACCACCCACATCAAGCTCTACAAACATCGGCTCTATCTTACGTGTTATGCCCCTTAAGCCTATGATGAGATTCATACTCATTGATGTTCTACTTTTTGCAGTCTGTGCTGCTCTTTGTCAATGATAATCTCTACATTCTCACCTTCACCAATTTTCATTATGTCCCTACTTTCAGGGAAAAAACTCTCATATATCACTTCATTACTGCCTTGCCAAGGCATATCACTCACAATGCACGCCTCTTGTGTCTGCAAGTCTAGCATTTCTAGTCGTTTATTCAGCTCTTTACTCTCTTGTTTAAGCGCAACTAGACGATCTTTGAGGTATTTTGTGCGGTGGAGCAAAATCACATATTGCGCCATAGATTCGGTAATGTTGCGTTCATTCGGTTTATTATTTTTCTTATTCTCCTCCATAATGAGTTTAATTTTTTTCACTACCGGCTTTGTTTTACGCACGAGTGCTAAATCTTTGTTTAACACCTGAAGGAGCGTATTCATAAGCTGGATATTGTGCGCAATACTCGCGTTAATATATGCTACTTCCTCCTGTGCCCTCAAAGAAGTGTGTGATGAGATGAGAAAACAATTTTCGCTGCCGCTTATATTTTTTATATGTGCGCTAAGTGATAAGGACAATTTCGTATGCGAGTAAAGATTCTCAACGATAATATTCTTTGCTCGAATATTGCCACCATTTGCTTGTTCAATTGATACTTCCTCGCCATCTATACTCCCAAGCTCCAAACGAGTGATGTGAATCTTTTCACCCTTTGCCGAGCCTTTGTGTGTGTCAATTTTGATGTCTTTTGCTCTAATAATTGAGCTTTGATGAGTCTGTCCATTTATCTCAACCTTATTGGCTACTATTACCGCATTTTCGCCCACACTGCCATAGATTTTTATCTCTCCCACTTCAAGCACAATCCCCGCGCCTACGGCATCTTGATTAAAATCTGTGCAAGTTACCTCCATCACAAAGCCCTTTTTATCTCCACCGAGCAATGACCCACTCGTGCGCATAGTGATTTCGGGCAAATTAAAATCTGCAAGAATCTTTAACTCACCCTCCCCTAGCGATACATAGCCATCTTGTGAAGCATAATATTCTACAACTTCTTCTTTTTCCTCACTTCTAAACTCGCCTTCTTTGTAGGACATTTTCATATCTAAATCCATATTATCCTGCTTTTTAGCGTGGATATACTCCCCTCTTAGATTCCGTCCGCTCACCCCCACTTGAGATTTGGTGGATAAGCCCACGAGTTCGCCACTTTTTGCCGCGTAGGAGGCAAACTCCACCGACTTTGAATGTGATTTATCCCATTCCTCTTTGAGAGTGAATTTAAACTCCCCACTTAAGCTTGGCACAAATCCACTCGCTTTCATAAGCGACACATAGCGCGTGGATTCTATTTTGCCTTTTATCGACAAGGAGTCAAATAATGTCTTCAAAGAAGCAATTTCTTGTTTAATATCTGCGCCAAAGATTCTCACAATCACATTTTTAGCGACTTTCTCCCGCGTGATTTGCTCATAAAGCTGTGTGAAAAAAGCCTCATCATCGCGCACTTCTAGCCCCTCTTTAATCTGGAGGGTCAGCTCATAGCATTCTTTATCTAAATGCAGCTTGACAAAAGGTGCTAAGTCGTCCTCTTTTAGCCCACGTAGCACGACATCATACACTTGTTTAATATCAAAATCATTTGTATTATATCTCGCCTCATCACCTAGAATCGTAGGGTAATCCTCTGGTGGCAGAATGCTAAAATCTTTTTTTGTCTCGCCGCGAAAAAGCGTAGTAATATGAGATACATCAAAGCTCACCATTTGTTCTTCAAGCGCATACAACTCGCATATTTTTTTGACTTCGGTGCTTACATCTGTGCAGGATTTGATAGAGATAGGCTCAAAGAGTTGCATAAAACCTCTTTAAATAGATTTGTTTATTACAGCTATAATAACACTTTTATGCTTAAAACACTTTAGAGTAAGGGCAAAATTTGATAAAAAAGGCATTTTTAACAAATAGTAGCGGCATACTACTTTCGCGCATTGCTGGTTTAGTGCGGGATTTATGCACGGCAAAAATACTAGGGGCAAGCGTATATAGCGATATTTTCTTTGCCGCATTTAAACTCCCCAATCTCTTTCGGCGCGTATTTGGCGAGGGGGCTTTCACGCAAAGCTTTTTGCCAAATTTCATTCATAGTCGCAAAAAGGGTATGTTTGCACTGGTAACTTTCCTCATTTTCGCCTTTTTTATCCTCTGCCTCTCACTCCTTGTTGTGTGCTTTAGCGGATTCTTTACCAAGCTCTTAGCCTATGGCTTTGATGATGAGACTATCGCTCTCGCAAAGCCCATTGTGGCGATTAATTTTTGGTATTTGGAGCTTGTGTTTATTGTAACTTTTCTTTCCTCGCTCTTGCAGTATAAAAACTGCTTTTGGGTCAATGCTTACAACACCGCGCTTTTAAATCTCTCTATGATTGCTGCCCTACTTTTAGCGCACGATAAAGATTCTATGCAAGTCGTGTATATGCTAAGCTATGGCGTGATTTGTGGCGGGGTAGCACAAATTCTATTACATTTTTATCCACTATATCGCTTGAGGTTTTTTAAGCTCTTATGTATTGGTGTGATAGAGCTATGGCAGTGGGTGCGCACAAAAGAGCCAGATTCTAAAATCAAAAAACGCATTGAATGCGCAAAAGCAGATATAAAGATGTTTTTTAAACAATTTTTCCCTGCAATGCTAGGGAGCTCCACAGCCCAACTTGCAACTTTTACCGATACGCTTTTAGCTTCATTTCTCGCCACAGGGAGCATTAGTGCGCTTTATTACGCAAACAGAATCTTTCAATTTCCCCTTGCCATTTTTGCCATAGCCATTTCGACCGCACTCTTTCCACTTGTGGCAAAGGCTATTAAAAACAATCAATCCCTACAAGCCTTTAACGCGCTCAAAAAGTCCTTTTGGTTTCTCCTCATCGTGCTATGCGTGTGCGTGTGTGGCGGGATAATGTTGAGCGAGGAGATCATTAGCCTACTTTATCAATGGGGGCAATTTAGCGAAGAAAACACGCGTATTGTCGCGGGTGTGTTTAGCGCATATATGCTTGGTTTAGTGCCTTTTGGGCTAAGTAAAATCTTTTCACTCTGGCTTTACTCTCATCAAATGCAGGGCAAAGCAGCAAAAATCTCGGCAATTTCTTTACTCTGTGGCATTGTCTTTTCACTTATACTTATGCACCCCTTTGGTGCAATGGGATTGGCACTATCTGGGAGTTTAAGCGGATTCGTGCTTTTTGTGCTTACAATTAGAATCTTTGGGTTTGCAAGATTCTTAGATATAATAAATCATAAAAAAGCGTGGTTAGCACTCGTGGTTATTCTCTGTGTAGAATTCCTCATTTTATGGTTTCTAAAGCCCCATATCAAAGCCTTAGTCGATAGTTTTCATCTCTTTGTAAGGAATATTTTATGATAACACTTTTTGATAGCACAAAAAAACAAAAGCTTCCATTCACTCCCATAAAAGACAATGAAGTGCGTATTTATGTGTGTGGTCCTACAATCTATGATGATTCGCATTTGGGACACGCGCGAAGCTCGATTGCATTTGACTTGTGGCGGCGACTCTTTGTATTTTTAGGCTACAAGGTTATCTTTGTCAAAAACTTCACCGACATTGATGATAAAATTATCAAAAAATCACTTGATAGTGGCATAAGCGTAAATGAGATTACCACGCGCTATATGGATTCATATCTTAGGGATATGGATTCTCTTGGCGTGATACGCGCAGATATTGAGCCAAAAGCTACCGAGCATTTGCCTCAAATGTGCGAAATGATAGAATCCTTATTGCAAAAAGGCTATGCCTACAAGGGCGAAAATAGCGATGTATATCTTAGCATTCATAAAGATTCACATTATGGCTCAATCTCGCACAGAGTGGAAGATTCACACGCACAGAGCCGCATAGAAAACGCGCAAGACAAGTTAGAGCACAGCGACTTTGCCCTATGGAAAGCCTATAAAGGAGAAAACGACATTGCCTACGATAGCCCATTTGGCAAGGGACGCCCGGGGTGGCATATCGAATGTTCGGCAATGGTTGAAAAGCACATAGCCTACAAAAATGAAAGCTATGCCATTGATATTCACGCGGGGGGCGCGGACTTGCTCTTCCCCCACCACGAAAATGAAGCCTCACAAACCCGCTGTGCCACAGGGCGAGAAATCGCTAAGTATTGGCTACATAATGGTTTTGTTAATATCAATGGCGAAAAAATGAGTAAGTCTCTAGGCAATAGTTTTTTGTAAAAGACGCTTTAAAAAGCTATGACGGCGAGATTTTGCGTAATTATCTTTTAGGAGTGCATTATCGCTTGATACTCAATTTCAACGAGGAGGATTTGCTCCAAAGCAAAAAGCGACTTGATAAAATCTACCGCCTCAAAAAGCGTGTGCAAGGACATACAGCAGATTCTATCACACTAACAAACACCATAGAATCTTTGCAAAATACAAGCGCGATAAAAAGCATAGCGACAAAGGCACAAAAGGAATTTTTAGAATCTTTGCTTGAAGCATTGAGTGATGATTATAATATCTCAAAGGCTTTAAGCGTTATCGAGGATATGCTCTCTTACAGCAACGAAATGCTTGATAAAAATCCAAAAGACAAAGCACAAAAACAAAGCATTAGTGCGAATTTGCAGTGTATAGAGTTTTTACTAGGACTTGGTGGCAAGGACGCTACAAGCTACTTCCAACTTGGGCTAAGTGAGGAGCAAAAGACACATATACAAGCACAGATAGAAAAACGAAATGAGGCAAAAAAGTTTAAAGATTATGCCCTTGCTGATAGCATACGAGAAGCCCTAAGGCAGGAGGGTATAGAGATTATGGATACACCAGAGGGTACAACTTGGGAGAAAATATAGAATCTTAACCAAAAATCTGCGCTTACAATGCCATAAAGATGCTATGCAGGATTCTATAAATGTGGGATTTGTTAAAAAAGGGGCACAAATTAGAATCCTATAAATTAATGCAATGAGAAGCCTTAAAGTAAGCGTGTATAGAATCTTTGCCTTAGTGCAATGTGCGGATTCTCTATGAGATTCTTTAAGTAGATTCTAAAACGCCTATTGTTTCAAAGGATTATAAATGCCCTTTATCACGCGTGAATACGAGATTAGCACACCCATAGCAGCGTTTTTATTCCTTATGCGCCACAAACAATACAGCATACAAGCTGCCCAAAGAGCCATAGACAAGGGCTATTTAAGGCAAAATGGACGCGCAGTATCAAAGGCTGAAATTATTTGTGGTAAAGTCGAACTAAACGAGTTTGAAGCCCGTGATATTAACTTAGAACCTTTGTTTTCCAATGCAGATTTTTGCGTGTATGACAAGCCACACAACCTCCTAAGCCACCCCAAAGGCAGATATTTTCACTACTCACTTAATGACGCACTCAAATCGCGCTTTGGCAAAAATGCAAATATCATTCATCGTCTTGATAGGCAAACTAGCGGCTTATTGCTATGCGCCCTAAATCCTGTAAGCGAAAAAGAACTCAAAATGCTAATGCAGCAGCGGCAGATTCACAAAAGTTATTATGCTATCGTGGAGGGGAATCTCACACAGGAGATACTCATTGACAAGCCACTCGCCACGCAAAAGCATAAGGGTGGGGATTTATGTATCAAAAGTATTATATGTAAAAATGGCAAAGAATCTCGCACACTTGTGCGCCCTATTTTTTATCACGCACAAACAGATTCTACACTTATTAATGCCCTACCACTCACAGGCAGAACCCACCAAATCCGCGCTCATTGCGCCTATATAGGACATAGAATCCTAGGCGACCCGCTATATGGGGCAGATGAGAAATATAGCAGAATGTATTTAGACAACAAACATCTAGCCGAGTATGAGCAATACTTCGGCGCACCCTATTTATGCCTCAATGCACATTCTTTGCACTTTTGTTTTAGAGAGCAAGAATATCGCTTCACAAGCAAACTCCATTTTGACTTCGCGCCACATTTTGAAGCATATTTTTAAGTTTGTGTTTATGGAATTTTTGATACAATCAAGAAATTTAGATTTTGCAAATCCTGCCGTTGAAAGAGATAGCTATGAATACTATAAAAACAAGAACAAACAATAAAATAAGTGTTGCTTTGCTGTTGTGCGTGTTTTTAGTATTTTTTATAAGCGCGTGTGCGGATAATAAATCAGTCAGCTCTTATACGCAAAATATCTCCACCGAGCAAGATGATAATATTAGAATTACTTTTGAAAACCCAATCGTTAGCGAAGAAACATTTAATGCGAGTAAGATTTATGAGGTAAAAGCGAGTGATGATATCATAAAGATTAATGGCAAAGGTGTTGATGCGACTTATGTATATCGCTCCACTTATGAAATACTCATCTTTCCTCTTGCCACGCTCAAACCAAACACAAAATACACATTCAATGTGAATCTTGCAAAACTTGAAAACACACTTATTAAAGATTCTCTCTCCCTTGATGTGCGGACTAATTTGACGGAGGCGGATATTTTGCCATTTGAGCCTACATACAATGCTAGTCAAAGCTTGAGCTTCCGCACAAGTGTCGAATTTTCACAAAGATTCGATATGAGCGCACTTTTACAGGCTATTGAATCTAATGATAAAAAAGAGATAGCAAAAGCCATTACTTTGCAAGATGATAAAGGCGCAGATGTGGGATTCACACTACAAGCCGCACCAAAGGCACTTTTTATTAAAAGTGATGAGCTACCTATACAGGAGGATAAAGCCTATACCTTAACCATCAAGGCTAAATATTTTGGGCTCAAAGAAGACAAGGTAGCGCGATACATACAGAGCGTGGGGAATCTAGAAGTGGTGGGCATAAGGGCTATAAGCACAGAGACACCATATATCGAAGTGGCTTTTTCTTCATATCTTGCTCAAAATACACATTTGGAGAATTTTATTAGCATTGAGCCAGACATTAAGGCAAAATTCTCTCAAAGCGGCAATGTCGTGCGAATTGACGCGCCTTTTAGTCTCTCTAAAAACTACAAAATCCGCATTAAAGAAGGCTTGGTAGGCGTGGATAAAGCGCGTATGCAAACTGCCAAAGAAGATTCGATATTTTTTCATCAAATCACCCCAGCAATAGCCTTTTCACAACAGGGTATTTTCCTCCCAAGCAATGCCGCACACAAAATCGCTTTTAAGAGTATGAATATCAAAAAAGTAAGACTAAAGATAAGCAAAATCTACCCAAACAACATCACCGCATATCTTTACAGACAAAATCTCATCGGCGAAACACAATACAACAACTACTCACGCGATGATCACTACTATGATGATGAGTATAGCGATAGGGGTATTTACGCGGATTTTGAGCGTTTGGGTGATGAAGTGCTTAAGCAAGATTTTGAGCTTGAAGCCGAGCAAAATCAATGGCTTCAAAGCGAGATAGATTTATCCGCACTTAAGGACAAAAAGGGCATTTTCATCATCGAACTTGGCTTTAAAGAAGAAGATATGATGTATGAATTTCCAGAGGGAACTTCATCGTGGCGCAAAAGTCAGTTTTTTGATAAGGCAACCATACAAAAGCATTTGATTTTTTCAAATATCGCCCTCATCGCCCAGCAAAGTGGCGATGATAAACTCGAAGTAATGGCACTTGATATGGTAAGTAATAAGCCACTCTCCTCGGTGCAAATCAATGCCATTAGTCGGAAAAATCAAACCCTGCAGAGCATAAGCACAGATTCACAAGGCATTGCCACATTTAATGAATCCTCTAAAATTATGTATCTTGACGCGAATAAAGATGATGACAATACGATTCTGCGCCTTAAGAATCCTGTAAGCACAGAGGGCTTTGATGTTGCTGGAGAGGTGCTTGATGGGAACACAAGGGCATATATCTACACCGATAGAGGCGTGTATCGCCCGGGCGAAAGTGCGCATATAAATATCCTTGCACGAGCAGATTCTAAACCGATTACCCACCCAATACACATTAGCATTACCTCACCACAGGGCAAAAAAATCATAGAGAATCTAAGCCTAAAAGAACAGCTTTTTGGATTGTTTTCATATACATTTACAACAGAATCTAACGCCCCAAGTGGCATTTATGAGCTTGAAGCAAAAGTTGGTGGAAGCAGTTTTTGGCATAAAATCTCGGTAGAAAATGTCGTGCCAAATCGCATAAAGGTAGAAATAGCATCTCCGGACAAAATAAGCACGGTAGATGAGCTTAATTTTACTCTGCAATCAAAATATCTCTTTGGTGCGCCAGCGAGCAATCTCAAATACAATATAGATTTGCTTGTTAAAGAAGTAAATTTTTACGCACCTGCGTATAAAGACTATGTCTTTACCTCACATCAAAGCCTAAATGATTTTTATGATGACTTTGAGGGCAAACTCGATGAAAATGGCAAGAAAAATATAGAAATTGATATTGACGATTTCATAGAAAAGGCGAGCAGAAACCTCCGCGCTATCTTGAGTGCAAAGGTCATCGAAAGTGGTGGGCGTCAAGTCCAAAATGCAAAGGCTGTGGATATTATGCTTTTTGATGCTTTTGTTGGGATTAAAAAGCCAGAAAGTCGCTATGTGAGTGCGGATAAAGAGATTCATTTGCCAATTATCGTGCTTTCAAGTGATACGCAAAAGCCTTTAGTTAATCGCAAACTCAAATATACAATTTATCATTCAAATCAATCGTGGTGGTGGGATTATAGCAGCTATGATGAGTTTGTGCGCTCGATAAAAAGCAGTAAATACACAAGGGTTTTGCAAGAGGGTAACCTCACTTCAAAGGCAGAACCTGTTGTTTTAACATTTACCCCAAATCAAAGCGGGGAGCTCTTTATCGAAGTGCAAGACTTAACAAATGGCACAAAGAGTGCGCTCTCACTCTATGCGAGTGAATATGGTGAGCCAAACCTTGAGCCAAAAATCACAGCCCTTAAAATGAGTTCAAACAAGACACATTACTTAAGCGATGAAAAGGCAGTTGTTACTTTTGAAAGCATCAAAGATTCTAAAGCACTTGTGAATATTATCGGTGCAGATAAGGTATTTGAGCGATTCTTTGTCGATACAAAAGATGGGCAAACGCAGTTTGAGCTACCGCTTAAAAAAGCCTATGCACCCAATGTGTATGTGAGTGTGCATCTACTGCAAGATTATAATAGTATTAATAATGACCGCTCACAGCGACTTTATGGCATTATACCGCTTATGGTGGAAAATGCAGATTCTAAAATTACTATTGATATTGACGCGCCTAAGTCAATCCGCCCCAATGATAATTTTGTCGTGAATCTCTCAAACAAAGAAAAGAAAAAAGTCGCTTACACACTCGCGATTGTTGATGAGGGGCTGCTTGATTTGACAGATTTTTCTTCGCCAAATCCGTGGGTATATTTCTACAAAAAACTAGCCCTTTCACTGCTGAATTTTGATAACTACGATATGATTATTGGGCACAATATAGATAAGATTCATCAAGTTTTAAAAGTCGGCGGTGAGGCGATGTTTAAAGCTGGTGCAAAGCGCAAAGATTTGAATCAAGCCCAAAGATTTAAACCTGTGGCATTTTATGCCAAACCCATAATGAGTGATGATAAGGGCAAGGCAAAATTTACCTACACAATGCCCTCATATATGGGGAGTGTGCGGATTATGGCAGTAGCGGTTGATGAAAAAGCCTATGGCGGAGCTTCACAAAATATGCAAGTAAGCGCACCTGTGGCTATGCTACCCACTATACCGCGTAGCCTCAAAAATGGCGATAAATTCACCCTTGCTATTGAAGTGTTGCCAACACAAGAAAAGGTAGGCAAGGTTACTTTAAATCTCAAAAGTGGCGATAAAATCGCATTTGATAAAAATCAAATTACTTTGCAGTTTGATGACAAAAAATCCCAAAATGTGTATATCAACGCACAAGCGAGTGAGAATCATATCGGGCAGGATTTCATCGATATAAGTCTATCAAGCAAGGACTTTAAGCTAAACCAAAAAAGCGAGATTGATATTTTGCCAAACAACCCTTACACGACTTTGAGCCAGAAATTCACGCTTAAACCTAAAGATTCACTCACACTAGAAAATCCAAAAAATTCTATTATCGGCTCAAGCGATAGTTATGTGATTGTGAGCCAAAGCCCGATTTTAAGCATTGATAATCGCCTCAAATGGCTTATCCGCTATCCTTATGGCTGTATCGAGCAAACGACTTCAAGCGTTATGCCGCAGCTTTTCTTAAACAAACTGAGCAAAAGTAATTTTATCGACAAGCAAGAAATTGTGCGAAACATTAACGCAGGAATTGAGCGCATAGGAAGATTCCAAACAAGTGATGGCGGTTTCTCATATTGGCAGGGAGAAACACGCTCTAATCCGTGGGGTAGCGCATATGCAGGGCATTTCCTACTTCTTGCTAAGGCAAATGGCTATTATGTAGCGGACAATGTGCTAAAAAATTGGATTTCCTACCAAAAGAACCTTGCCAAAAATACAGAAGATCCTAAAACGGCTATCTATGCACTCTACTTGCTTTCACTCGCGGGTGAGCCACAAATTGGTTTGCTAAATGCGATATACGAAAATCTTGATAGTCTTAATATAGATGTAAGCAACAAGTGGCTTTTGGGTGCAGCATACAAACTCGCAGGAATGCAATCAATCGCTGAAAAAATCACAAAGAATCTCCCCACAATAACCAAAGAGCGAGATGAGAGCTACTACATATATAGCTATGGCTCATCTTTGCGCGATAATGCGATGATTTTGCGTGCCTACACGGAGATTTATGGCGCACCGCACAAAGAGGCACTATCACTTCTTATCCAAAAACTCGAAAGTGATAATTGGTATTCGACACAAACACTTGGTTACTCGCTCCTTGCACTCTCTAGCACAATGCCTGCGAGCGAGGATAAGGGCAATAACATAATTGATGTAAATTTCAATGGCAAAAACTTCAAGGCGGATAAGGGAGCAGATTCTATAAAAATCCCATTTGACGCGATTGAGGGCAAACTTAGCTCAAACAACGCCTTCCCGCTCTATATCAATCAAGTATGGGACGGCATTTTATTAGAGAAAGATATTCAAGCAAAATCGCAAAAAATCGCACTTGCTCGAAGCTTCTTAGATGAAAGTGGCAATCCTATCGATGTAAGCAACATACCATCTTCTAGCACATTCTATATGAAACTCACCCTAAGCAATGCAAGTGAGCGTGTAAGGGTAAATAATGTCGCCATTACACAGAATCTGCCTAGCGGCTGGGAGATAGAAAACACAAGGCTAAGAGACGATGTGATTTTACCAAAATTTGTAACAAATAGTGGCATTACCTACACTGATATACGAGATGATAAGATAATGTGGTTTATGGACTACCACGGCAATAGCAAAGTGATGTTTGTGAAAATTAATGCCATTACACCCGGAGAATATATCCTCCCACCAGCTACTGCAGAGGCGATGTATGATAATAGCTTCCTTGCCAATACAAGCTCTATGCCCGTTGTGGTAAGCTCTCGTGAGAGATAGCGCGATTTTTGCTCGTGCCAAAATACCGCTTATTCTCTGCGCGACTGGTGCTGTGCTACTTTTCTTTTACGGCTTAGGCGTGTTTGTAAGCTTTTATGATACGCTTAAGACAAAAGAGGGTTTGAAAAAAGATTTATTTGAATCTGTTTATAGCAAAAGTGTTTTTGATAGAAATGGCACACTCCTTAGTGTGTTTTTAAACAAACAAGAACAATGGCATTTAAAGCTGCCTCACGCGCCACCACACAAACTTCGCGTTGCTGTGCTCAATTATGAAGACAGACGCTTTTATCAACATTGTGGGATTGATATTTTCGCGCTTTTGCGCAGTGCAAAAAATAATCTCACTTCACACAAAAGAATGGGTGGAAGCACGATTAGTATGCAGGTAGTAAAGCTCTACACCAACGCACCACGTACATTTGCAAATAAATTTAATGAGATTTTTCAAACACTTGCGCTCGAAAGCGCATATAGCAAAGATGAGATTCTCAATATGTATCTCAATAATGCGCCCTATGGTGGTAATATCGTGGGCTATCATTCAGCTGCACTTTTATATTTTCATAAAGATTCTAATGCGCTCACTTGGGCAGAATCTGCTCTTTTAGCCGTGCTTCCAAACGCACCGGGACTACTCAATCTTAATAAAAACACACAAATCCTACAACAAAAGCGTGATACCTTACTTTTAAAATTACACAAAAAGGGATATTTTGATGAAACAATACTTTCCCTTGCTCTCAAAGAACCACTACCACAGACAAAGACAGCCTATCGTAATATCGCGCCGCACCTCAGTGTGCATTTAGCACGCACACAAAAGGCTTACAATATTCATACTACGATTGATAAAAATCTCCAAATACGTGCAGAATCTGTCATCAAGCAATATCATAAAAAACTCTATCCGCAGGGGATTTTAAACATTGCCGCACTTGTTGTGGATACACAAAGCGGCGAGATTCTAAGCTATGTAGGCTCGCAGGATTTTTTAGATATACAAAATTATGGACAAATAGATGGTGTGCGTGCGTTGCGCTCTCCGGGCTCACTACTTAAACCTTTTTTGTATGCCCTTAGCATTGATAATGGACTCATTGCGCCACAAAGCCTTTTGACCGATGTGCCACTCTACTTTGCTAATTTCAAGCCACAAAATGCGACAAAAACCTACAAAGGATTAGTCGCAGCAGAATATGCCCTGCAAAAATCACTCAATGTGCCTTTTGTAAAGCTTTTGCAAGAATATGGCTATGAAAAATTTTTCTTTACCTTGCAAGATATGGCGCATTTGCCAGCGAGCAATCCACATCAATATGGCCTGTCCTTTATACTTGGCTCAAAAGAGATAAATATGCTTCAAATCGCAAGACTTTATCGTGGGCTTGGTAACTATGGCGTATTTGGGGAGCTAAGATTCTTAGCAAATACACAGCCAAAACCTATGCAAAGATTTCTTACAAAAGGAAGTGCTTATCTTACCTTGCAAACACTAAAAGAGCTAGAGCGCGAGGGAATCCTCGACTTTCACAAAGAGAAAATGGTATTTTCGTGGAAAAGCGGAACAAGCTATGGCAGAAAAGATGCGTGGGCTGCAGGTGTAAGCCCGAAATATACTATTGTTGCGTGGGTGGGGAATTTTGATGCCAAACCAAATCCAAATATTTTAGGTGTGAAAACTGCGGGAACTCTGCTTTTTGAGATTCTCTCCGCTTTGCCAGACAATAATATCAACTTCGAGCTTCCCACGGAGGAGTTAGAATATATAGAGGTGGATAAATTTAGCGGATATAGGCTCGATGATGAGTATAAAAATCTGCTCGAAAAAGAAGATTCACAAAAAAGTATTCTTTACCCTATTCACGCAAAACCCCTAGAACGTTCGCCATTCTACCACAAAGCCTTTATGTATGGGGACAAGGAGGTAGATTCACACGATAGTCATTTTTTAGAATCTACCCCAAAACTCATCATCAAGCTTCCCCTTAGTGTGCTCAACTACTACAAGATTCAGAACATACAAATTGATAAGCATATCCAAAGACATAAAAAAAGTGTGCAGATTCTCTACCCCACGCAAGGACTTAAAATATTGCAGGCAAAGGACTTAGATGGCGATAAAGAGCTCATTATTAATATTAGCAATATCAAGAATCAACCCATTTCGTGGTATCTTAATAAAAAGCTTGTCCATAGCTCCGCACAATCCTCCTTTAAGACGCGCTTATCTCCGGGGGATTATCATCTCACAATCGTGGGTGAGGACGGCAGTATGGATAGCGTGAGTTTTTATATAAAAGATTAAGTTACCAAAATAGGCTAAGATTCACAAAAAATTTAAGGAGAGCAGATGAAATTTCAAGGAAGCAATGTGCTAATTACAGGAGCAAGTAAGGGCATTGGGGCGCAAATCGCTAAGACATTAGCAGGGTATGGATTAAAGGTGTGGATAAACTATCGCTCAAAGCCAGAGCTTGCAGATAATCTGCAAAAGGAAATAGAATCTAGCGGTGGCAAGGCGGCTGTGATTAAATTTGACGCAAGTGTGGAGGAAGAGTTTGTAAGTGCGCTAAAGGTCATCATTGAAAGTGATGGCAAGCTAGACTATCTCGTCAATAATGCAGGTATCACAAATGATAAACTTGCTTTGCGTATGAGTATAGGAGACTTTGAAAGTGTAATTGATGCAAACCTCAAGTCTTGTTTCATTGGTTGTAGAGAAGCACTCAAAATAATGGGTAAGCAAAGATTTGGTAGTGTAGTCAATATTGCTTCAGTAATTGGTGAGCGCGGCAATATGGGGCAGTCAAACTATGCAGCAAGTAAGGGTGGAATGATTGCGATGAGTAAATCTTTTGCGTATGAAGGCGCACCGCGCAATATCCGCTTTAACTGCATCACGCCCGGATTCATAAAAAGTGATATGACAGATGAGCTAAAACCTGAAATTGTGGAGAGCTATATGAAAAATATCCCATTAGCGCGTTTTGGGGAAGCAAGTGATGTGGCTGAAGCTGTGGCATTTTTGCTCTCAAATCAATCAAGCTACATTACTGGCGAAGTGCTAAAAGTTAATGGTGGGCTATATATGTAGTAGAGCAACTTGCCATTTAACAAATTTTTGATATAATTTCGGCTTTTAAAGTTTAAATCTAAGGAGAACACAATGAGTAGCACATTTGAAAGTGTAAAGTCAGTAGTTGTAGAGCAATTAAGCGTTGATGCAAATGAAGTGAAGTTAGAATCTCGCTTTATTGAGGATTTGAATGCAGATTCACTTGATGTTGTAGAGCTTGTTATGGCATTGGAGGAAAAATTCTCAATCGAAATTCCTGATGAAGATGCGGAGAAAATCAAAACCGTTAAAGATGTTGTTGATTATATTGATAAAGCAAAATAACAATTAGAATCTACCATTTATCAAAGAACCTCATATATGCTTGTATGGTAGATTCTTCAGCGCAACCTCATAAACACAAAGGAATGGTATATGCGTCAAGTCGTAGTAACCGGTTTAGGAATGGTGAATGCACTAGGACTAAACAAAGAAGAATCATTTAAGGCAATCATTGAAGGCAAATGCGGCATTAAACGTATTTCTTGCTTTGATGTAGAGAATTTTCCCGTCAAAATTGCTGGTGAGATTACAAATTTTAACCCTGAAGAAGTCCTCGACCCACGCGAAGTCAAAAAGGCTGATAGATTTATACAGCTTGGGCTAAAAGCGGCGCAAGAGGCAATGAATGAAAGTGGTTTGCTTCAAAATGGTATGGCAGATTCTATGCTTGGCGATAGATTTGGCATAAGTTCTGCCGCGGGTATTGGTGGGCTTGGCAACATCGAGAGAAACTCAATTACTTGCGAACAAAAAGGTCCTAGACGCATTAATCCATTCTTTATCCCCTCTGCGCTTGTGAATATGCTAGGTGGCTTTATCTCCATACAATACGCGCTAAAAGGTCCAAATCTTGCGAGTGTTACTGCGTGTGCAGCAGGAACTCACGCTATTAGCGAGGCAGCAAAGACTATTATGCTTGGTGGCGCAGATGCTATGCTAGTCGTTGGTGCTGAATCTGCTATCTGTCCTGTGGGAATTGGTGGCTTTGCGGCAATGAAAGCACTAAGTGATAGGAATGATGAACCACTCAAAGCCTCTCGTCCTTTTGATAAAGAGCGCAATGGCTTTGTAATGGGCGAGGGAGCCGGAGCATTGGTGCTTGAAGACTATGAGAGTGCCAAAAAGCGTGGTGCAAAAATTTATGCTAAACTCATAGGCTTTGGCGAGAGTGGCGATGCAAATCACATCACTACTCCAGCCCCACAGGGAGAAGGTGCGTTACGTGCGATGAAAGCCGCTCTCTCAATGGCAAATACTCAGGTGGATTATGTCAATGCGCACGGCACAAGCACTGCATACAATGACCTTTATGAAACAATGGCACTTAAAGCTGCCTTTGGTGGAAAAGATAAAGTCCCACCTGTAAGTTCTACAAAAGGGCAGATTGGACATTGTTTGGGTGCTGCTGGTGCTATTGAGGCAATTATCTCCATTATGGCAATGCAAAACAGCATACTTCCACCAACCATCAATCAGGAATATCCGGATCCTGAATGTGACCTTGATTACATCCCTAATACCGCGCGTGAGGCTAAAGTCAATGTGGTTATGAGCAATTCGTTTGGCTTCGGTGGCACGAATGGCGTGGTAATATTTGGCAAAGCCTAAATTAGGTGTGGGAATGGCTACTTATCTAGACTTTGAGCAAAAGATTAAAAACCTGCAAGATGATATAGAATCTGCGCTTATGCGTGGCGATGACGATGCAAAGCTGATTCTTGAAAAAGAGCTTGAAAAAGAAGTTCGCAATGTGTATAGCAACATAAGTGATTATCAAAAATTACAGCTCGCACGCCACCCTGACCGTCCCTATGCTATGGATTATATTGAGCTTATTTGTAAAGATTCTTATGAAATAAGTGGTGATAGGCATTTTAAAGATGATAAGGCGATTGTATGCTTTTTAGGGAAAATAGGTGGACAGACTGCGGTAGTCATTGGCGAGGAAAAGGGACGAGGCACAAAGAATAAACTCGTGAGAAATTTCGGTATGCCAAGCCCAGAGGGTTATCGCAAAGCTTTACGAGCGGCGAAACTAGCTGAAAAATTCCATATTCCTATCCTTATGCTTGTCGATACACAGGGTGCGTATCCCGGGTTGGGTGCGGAAGAGCGCGGACAAAGTGAGGCAATTGCTAGGAATCTGCAAGAATTTGCTAAGCTTAAAACTCCAACGATTGCCGTTGTTATAGGCGAAGGTGGTAGTGGAGGGGCTTTGGCTATCGCAGTAGCTGATAGACTTGCTATGATGCAGTATTCTGTATTTAGCGTTATCTCACCAGAGGGCTGTGCCGCTATATTGTGGAATGATCCAGCAAAAATAGAATCTGCCACGAAAGCCCTCAAAATTACCCCTGTAGAGCTCAAAAAATATGGGCTTATCGATGATGTGATTGATGAGCCATCTATTGGCGCACACAGAGATAAAGAAAGTGCTGCAAAAATGATTGAATCTTACTTTCTCAAAGCACTTGAAGAAATTTCACAAGATGATAATTACCTCAGCAAACGTTACCAAAAGATTATAGCATATGGAGCTTTTGGGCAATAACCAAGCATAACTCAAACAATAACTATGTGTTTGTATGCTTGTTCAACTATTTTTAAGGAGAACGAAAATGAAAAAATGGCTTTTGACATTTGTAGGCTTAGCTTTTATAGTATTCTTTAGCGCGTGTAGCAATAATGGCACAGAATCAAACACACAAGATATACTCGAACAAATCAAGCAAAAAGGCATTGTGCGTATTGGTGTTTTTAGCGACAAACCCCCTTTTGGCTTTGTGAATGAAAATGGCAAAAATGACGGCTTTGATGTATTTATCTCAAAACGTATAGCACAGGACTTATTAGGCGATGAAAACAAAATAGAGTTTGTATTCACAGAGGCAGCTTCACGCGTGGAGTTTTTGCGCTCGAATAAGGTTGATATCATTATGGCAAACTTTACACAAACACCCGAACGCGAAGCAGTGGTAGATTTTGCAAAGCCATATATGAAAGTGGCTCTAGGCGTGGTATCTCCAAATGGCAATATCACAAATGTTGATGAACTAAAGGGTAAAAAACTTATAGTCAATAAGGGCACGACTGCTGATACATTTTTTAGCAAAAATTATCCAGAGATTGAATTGCTAAAATATGAGCAAAATACTGAAGCATTTCTTGCTTTAAAGGACGGCAGAGGCGATGCGTTAGCGCACGACAACACATTAGTGCTCGCGTGGGCTATGGAAAATGATGGCTTTGCCGTAGGGATTGCTACACTAGGCGATGAAGATGTCATTGCTCCTGCTGTAAAAAAAGGAAATGAAGCACTCAAGACGTGGCTTGATAATGAAATCGATACCCTCACAAAAAATGGCTTTATGAAAGAAGCGTATATGGCGACTCTTGCACCCATTTTTGGCGAAGAAAAAATGGATTCTGTTATTTTATCATACGAGTAGATCCGTAAATAATCTTTAGAATCTGCCAAGATTTTAAAGATTCGCCCATTCTATGAGCCTCAAATAAAAGTGGCATTGAAATCTCATAAAATCAACGCAACATCAGCAACTCTAGTGTTAGGGGTAAAGCAATATATTCTACGTGACATAAAGGAGAATATTTTTGCGCTCATTTTGTAAGAATCTAACCCACACTTGCATATTTTTATCCTCCGCCCCTCTTATAAAAAAACTAAAGGATTCCAAAATTGCCAATATGTTTTTGATTGTGTTTTTACACCACTTGATTTTAAAAATCTCCTTTCACACCCAAAAATAGAATCTAGCTCACGCAAAGAGATAAAATTATCTTGCCTTGTTTTCCTGCTTTTCTCTTATATACATATGCTCACTCTCGCAAATCTCTTCGTATCTTTAGAAACAGGTTTAAGATTCAAATTGTGTATTAGAAATAACTTCAATAGCAATATTTTCTTCATTAAGCACCAAGAATTCTTTGATATTCTTGCTATTGTCTGCAAATCTGCAAAATCCTGCTATCCGCGATTTGTGAGTGGATTTTATAATAATTCTTTTATATCAATCTCTAAGACTTTAGCGATTTTATATAAATGCTCTAAGTTAAAATGAATGTTTTTATATCCAGCCTCTGCTCCAGCTACAAGCGAAACTGACTTATAGCCTATCTCTAGGCTTAACTCTAACTGCGATAAACCTTTTTCTTTGCGTATTTGTGCGACATTCTTGGCAATTTGCCTATGGAAATTTTCAATTTCTTCTTTACTAAAATGATGTATCACAAACTCCCTTTAAACTCTATCATTATAGATTTTCTTAAGTTTAGTTTGTTTATAATCTTATTTCACTCTACTATAATAGAGTATTTTATTAAAAAGGAGCAGAAGTGGCTGACAAAAAGATGAAACCAGCAGATAATGCGGCAAATATGCAAAATGCAAATAAAGGCACAAGCGGACAAAACCAACAACACGCACAGAATCAAGGGAATCGTGGCAAACAGCTTAATCCTAATCAAAGAGCAAAGAAATGAAAAAGCTTGTATCGCTAGGAATAGGCATAGGAGTTTCATTCCTCATTTTTGGTTGTGCTGACCCTGAACCACAATTACCGATGTTTAAACCCAAGGCATTGGAAGCACAAGGCAAAGGTATCACGGTTGCAAAATCTACACCTTATAATTGCAAAGCTCTAGGTGAAGTTGAGGGAAAAGACGACACTCAAGGCACACAAGGAGCAACAAGAGAAACTTTGCGTGAAGGGGCAATCAACGATTTAAAAAATGAAGCAGGAAATGTGGTTGGTGAAAACAAACGCATTATGTTAAAAATTGATAAAGAAGAAGTGCTATGCAATGCTTTAGTGCAAGAAAACAGACAACTAATTAGAAAAGTAGTTAAATGTAATGATGGCTTACCTTCTAATGCGATTCAAGGCTCACTCGCTTCACATAGAATCCACGCTGATATATTTGACTGCGGCGAAAAGTAGGTAATAAAAACACTCATATCCTCTCATATGCTTGAGAGGGTGTTTTTAAATCATTCTCTACAAACAAGCTACTTACTCGGTGGCAATAAGACAAAATTATCCCTTCTGCCTTGATTTCTTCTCTTTTCCCTTATCATATAATATTCGCTATTTTGCGCCGCACACACACTCGCACATCTCTCATCATTAAAATTTGTATCTTGCGTGAGGACAAGAGCAACATTTTCTTGTAGTTCTTGTAGGTTCTGCGAATCCTGCGCTTGAGCAGCTAAGTAAGCCTCATCTGTTGTTTCTGCATTGACTAAAATCTTATCTTCTTGCATTTCATCTGTATTTATTGCATTTGCTAATGCACCCGCCTCATCATCTTTATAAATCTCACTTTCTTGCATCGCACTTGCAATCTTACCAAATCTCACTTCAGTAGCCATTATCACACTCGAGCTTAAAGTGCCATTTGGACGCACTCCTGCAAGTTCATTATTTTTATTCACATAACATACAACAGGCTTCATATTTTTTTGGATATGCGTGTTTTTTGTAAGTGTATAAATCGCTTTTTTATCTACACTCATAGATTCTATTGTATCATACGCACCGATAAGATAGTGATACATTGGTTTAGAGTCTTGCTCACTCACATAGACTATATAAGGATACTTTTCAATCTGTGCGAGAATATCCTGCGACATTTCGCCTCTATATGCAGCAACCTGATAATAATAGCCCTCCTTAGCATAGGGAGCAATAGACATAAAATCCTCTTTAATATTGCTTTTGTCTGCTTCCGTAATATTGTCTGTGGCATTTTCTGCTAAAACCTCCTTTGTAGCAGATTCTCCCTGTGAATATTGTGAAGCCCCAGCACAAGAAGCGATAAAAAGCACGATAAAGCTTAAAAGCATAATGTATATTGCACTGCGTCCTACAAAATATATGGACGATAGACAACAAAGAAAAGACTTTGTATGAGAGAAAAACAAAGTAGATATATGAGACATTAGAATCCTTTGTATAAATTTTAAGGATATTCATAAATCGGCATTATCAGCAAAAACCTACATCCATTCTAAAATTTTACTCACCTCATTTGCTTCAAAACATTTCAGTCCAGCGGGTGGATTACTCGGTTTTTGAGCGAGGATTACTTTTTGGAATCCATAGCTAGAAAGCTCCTTTAAACGCACATCGATATTACTCACCTCGCGTATATCACCCACGAGTGAAACCTCGCCCACAAAGGCAGTTTTAGCATTAAGCGGACGATTGCGGAAGCTTGAAATAATACTTGCAATAACTGCCAAATCTGCGCTTGTCTCGTTGATTCTAATCCCGCCCACGACATTGACAAACACATCATATCGCCCCAATGGAATCTCGAGTTTGCGCTCCAGCAGGGCGAGAAGCATATTTAAGCGATTACTATCAAAGCCGGTGCAAGAGCGTCTAGGATAGCCTGATTCACTCACTAAGGCTTGAATTTCTATGACTAATGCGCGAGAGCCCTCCAAAACCACTGCTATGGCGCTCCCTGCCTGCGCACTCTTTTGTGTGAAAAAAAGTTGTGAAGCATTTTTAGCGCTCACCAAGCCATTTTCTTTCATCTCAAAAATCCCTATTTCGCTTGTGCTACCAAAGCGATTTTTGAATCCCCTTAACATTCTTAGCTCTTTACTTGGGTCGCCTTCAAAATACAGCACACAATCCACCATATGCTCTAGGATTCGAGGTCCTGCAATCGCGCCCTCTTTTGTGATATGCCCGATGATAAAAATGCTAATATTGCGCTCTTTGGCAAGACGCATAAGTGCAAAAGTTACTTCTCTCACTTGCGAAATAGAACCGGGTGCGGAAGTAATCTCCGGAGAATAAATTGTCTGTATAGAATCTATCACGCACAGGCTATAAGGCTGCTCATTTATGGCATTGGTGATGATATTTAAATCAATTTCATTCAGCAAAAATAGCTCTTCGCTCATCGCATTAAGCCTAGAAGCACGCATTTTAATCTGCCCTGCGCTCTCCTCACCGCTCACATATAAAACGCGTTTATGCGCCTTTGTAGCGAGATTCCCCGCGATTTTTAGCAGCAGTGTGGATTTCCCCACGCCCGGACTACCACCGATAAGATATAAACCACCCGGTACAATGCCTCCACCTAGCACAATGTCAAACTCCTCTTCACAGGAGCTAAAATGCGTAATTTCCTCTAAATGCACTTGCGTAATAGGAGTGGCTTTGATATTAGAGTTAAGCGGCTGTTTTTTAGCACTAATTTGCTCTTCTTTAAGCTCGACTAATGCGTCCCAACTCCCACAACTACTGCATTTACCAAGCCATTTTGCACTCTGCCACCCACAAAATTGACATTCAAAAATCGTGTGCTTTTTTGCCAATTCTATCCCTCAAAAATGCTATCGAGTATGACTTTGACATATTCTTTCGCATTAAATTCGCTCAAATCCTCTGCCTTTTCGCCCACACCAATATAACACACAGGAATCTTCAGCTCACTCACTATACTAAAAATCGCCCCACCCTTACTTGTACCATCAAGCTTAGTGATGATAATGCCGCTAAATGGCAAAATCTGCGAAAATACACGCGCTTGATTAATTGCCGAACTCCCCTGTGTGCCATCAAGCACGAGGTAACTACGCAAAGGCATATCGCCCAATGCCTTTTTACTTACGCGCACGATTTTTGCAAGCTCGTTATTGAGGTTAGTATGATTATGTAATCTCCCTGCGGTATCAATATATAGTTCATCAATCCCGCGCGCCTTTGCAGCACTAATACTATCAAAAGCCACCGCACCCGGGTCGTGCATATGCTGTGTGCTAATCACAGGGATATTTAGTCGCTCACCCCATAGCTTAATCTGGTCGATTGCGGCAGCTCGAAATGTATCTCCTGCGGCTAACATCACCTTTTTGCCCTGCTCTTGTGCACGTTTGGCAAGTTTAGCAATGGTAGTTGTCTTACCCGCGCCATTCACGCCCACAATAAGCGTTACAAGCGGTTTTGTTTTCTCTAAATCCTGTGCGGATTCGGAATTTAGCTCAAGCAGAGCCAAAAGTTCCTTTTCTAGTGCCTCACGCGAAACATATGAGGGGATATTATCAAGCACAGATTCTACAATACCATACTCCACATCGCATTCTATGAGAATCTCCTCAATCTGCTCTTTGGTGTATTTATTATTTTTTGAGCTAAGCAGAGCCGCAATATTGTGCGTGGTTTTTTGTAAAGTTTTAGTAAGAGAAGCTATCATTGTGCGTTTTGTGAATCTACCTGACTTAAATCTTGTTCATCGACTTCTTGCGACTCTGGCGTGAGAGTTTGCAACTCATATTGAGCCTTCGCATCAAGCTGGTCTTGAATCTGATACCTTATATCAATCTCTACCATTTCTTCTGGCACAAGCCCAACATAGTCAATCACCTTTTCGCCTTGCTTGTCATAGAGTGAGATATAGCTATGCTTTTCATCTTTGTCTAGGAAATGGAGCAGATTCTTATTGTCTATGGGTGCATAAAGCTTGAATCGAGGATTTACTCTGTCAATTTCCTCTTGCAAATACACCAATTCATCTTTTGGGCTAATGGCAATTATGGAGATAAATTCTTGGTATCTATTATGTAAATCAAGAATATGCAAAAGCTCATCTTGACACTCTTGACAAGTTTTGGAGAGAAAAAAAAGGAGTGTTGGACGCGCAACAGAGCTTTTAAAAATGCTTTGATCTTCATTTGTCTTAAAACGCAAGGATTCATTTTGTGTATTTACCACTTCAATGGTTAAAATCTTGTCCTTACTGCCGCCCTCAAAGCCAAAGACATCTTTCTCGCGCTCCCCATCATCGCTACACGCTTGAAATATCGTGCCTAGAAGCACAAAAATGACAAAAAACTTCGCAAAACCCACAAAAGTGCCACAAATAGCTTTCATTAAATCACTCCATTTATGCTATGTTTAGGTATCATTATATCTAAAAAAAGGATTAACAATTACCAAACAAGATTTTAGAATCCACGCAAAAACACGATTAAAATACTGCAAAAGCCACAATCCGTTTGCACACAAAAAGCTAAGCAAAGCACTATTTGCACATTTAGCACGGCATAAGTGCAAAAATGTGCTTGTATATATGCCTTTTGGCAATGAAGTAGATATTATGCCTCTTATTGCTACTTTGCGACAGAGAAAATATCGTGTTTTTATTCCTTTTATACAAGAATTTAGCTTTAAAATGATACCATTGCGCCTACCATTGCATAAAAATGCTTTTGGTATTTATGAATCAAATAATTCTCATTTCAATTTAATCAAAGTTGATGTTGTGATTATCCCTGTTTTGGGTATTGATAAACTTTTTAGGCGAATAGGTTTTGGGAGGGGTATGTATGATAGATTTATATCTGCTCTCAAAGATAAGATTCAAATCATTTTTGTAGCACGAAGCGCAAACTATGTACTAGATGTCATAACACAAGATTATGATGTGCAGGGAGACTATTTTTATACACCATCGGCTTTGTGTATAAGGAAACACAATGGAAATATGGTATGTGATAGGAAGTATAATCTTTGGATTATTGGTAGGGATTAGTGTATATATCATTACAAGAAAGGTATGCAACTCTCACGCTCAAGTCGTGGTAGAACAAGCTAAGGCAAAAGCAAAGGCGATTGAATACGAGACGCAAAAAATGCTCCAAAATCATCATCTAGCGATGAAAGAAGAGGAACTTCATCTCAAGCAAAGCTACAAGCAAGAATGTGCAGAATTAGCACGAGAGTATGATTGTAAGTTAGCTAAACTTGACAAACTCGAGCAATCAAAAATCAATCAGCTCAATGCGCAAAAAGCAGAGCTAGATAAACAGAGCAAGGAAGTCAGTGAGCTAAAGACAAAGGTATTGCGCTCACAGGCGGAACTTGATAAGCTTAAAAACGAAACGATGCAGAGCAAAAAGGAGATGCTACAAATTCTCTCAAAATATACGCAAATGAGTAAAAATGAAGCAAAAGATATTTTACTCGCTCATCTCGAGGAGGAGTTATGCGAACAAAGAGCGCACCTTATCCGCCAATACGAGAGAGAGGCGCACCAAGAGGCAAAGAGAAAGGCAAACTATATCCTAGCTCAAGCGACCACGCGCTATGCAGGGGAATTTGCAAATGAACGACTCATCAATGTAGTGAATCTACCTAGCGATGAGCTAAAAGGGCGGATTATCGGTAAAGAGGGGCGAAACATCAAAGCCCTAGAGCTTATTAGCGGCGTAGATGTGATTATTGATGATACGCCCGGTAGCATTATTTTGAGTAGTTTTAATCTCTATCGCCGTGCCATTGCGACAAAGACCATAGAACGACTCGTGGAGGATGGGCGGATTCAACCCGCACGAATCGAGGAAATGTATGAGCGTGTGAAAAACGAAATGAACGAGCAGATTCAGCAAGACGGCGAGGATATTGCGATTGATATGGAGCTTGGCTATATGCACCCAGAGCTAAAATTCTTGCTTGGCAAAATGCGCTATCGTGCATCGTTTGGACAAAATGCGCTCGGGCATTCTATCGAAGTGGCGAAACTCGCCGCTATTATCGCCGGTGAGCTAGGTGGTGATGAAAAACTTGCTAGACGCGCGGGAATCTTGCACGATATTGGCAAAGCACTCACACAAGAACTAAGTGGCAATCACGTGGAGCTAGGTGCTGAAGTATGCACACGATACAAGGAACACCCTGTTGTTATCAACGCTATCAAAGCCCATCACGGCTATGAGGAGATTCAAAGTATAGAATGCGCCGCGGTATGTGCTGCTGATGCGCTATCTGCCGCTCGTCCGGGCGCACGAAGAGATGCGGTGGAAAATTTCTTAAAAAGAATGCAAGATATTGAACGCATAGCTATGGATAAAGTAGGTGTGAAACAAGCCTATGCCATTAACGCAGGGCGCGAAGTGCGAGTGATTACACGCGCAGAACTTGTCAATGATGAGCAAAGTATCGTTCTCGCACGAGATATAGCTAAAGATATAGAATCCACCCTGCAATATCCGGGTGAAATCAAGGTAAGTGTGATACGCGAAACCCGCGCGGTGGAATATGCGAGATAAACTCGCGTGTATTATAGAATCTAAAAAGTAGGCATTAGATTCTATAATTTGTAAGTCTTAGATTCTAAAACTTCACGCGGACTTTCACCCAAAAGCTGCGTCCGGGCTCATACACTCTCTGTGTGGGAGCGATATTTAATGCGCCAATATTTACGCCATTTTTAGACAAATGATACGCATAGAGCGTATTTGTGAGATTATCCACTCCTGCAAGAAGCATAAAATATTTACTCTTATAGCCACCATACAGATTCAAAAGTGCAAAACCCTTAGAATTGCCATAATCGCGCCCTATCACATTACCATAATTCAGGGCATAGCGATGTTGTGCCGCATTTGCTATCATATCAAGGCGCAAAAGCCAATTACCATTCTCATAAAAGCTAGATACTTGAGCCTGAAGTGGAGCGACTTGTGGAAGTGGTGAATGAGATTGTAAGCCTTGTTGGCTGCTTAGATTTAAACCATAAGTATAAGCAAGAGAGGCATAAAAATGCAAAACCTCCCAAGTAATAGCTTCTGCCTCTATCTCTCCACCCATAAGCATAGCATTTGTATTAAAAGCACTTGGATTGCTTGGATTGTAATCTAGCACGATATAATTTGCAATATGCGAAGCATAGGCTGAAATCTTACCCTTAAGCACATTATCTTGATAGGTAAGCCCTATATCAAGTTGAGCATTTGTTTCAGGTTTGAGAGCCATTCCTCCTGTCTTACTTACTTCCCAAAAGTCTGCTCCTCTCTGCGCTACACCTAATCCTGCATAGAATGTGGATTTATCCAAATAATGCTCATATCGCACAAAAGCACTTGCGAGATTATTTTTATCCTCTGCTGCTTGTTGTGTTGTTCCTCGTTGTTTTCGCTCTGTTGTTAAATAATCATATCTTGCACCAAAGGCTATGCCAAAGTTTGATTGTGAATGATATTGCCCTTGTGTGAAAAACCCTAGATTTTTGAAAGTAAAGTTTGGATTATATTTTTGATTGAGTATAGCATTTGCTACAGATTCCGTTTGCCCTCCACCATTGCGAATCTCGTGCGAATCGTGGTTATAATTACTCCCTACATACAGCTCCACACTCTCACCAAAATAGAATCTCCCCTCTACCCTACCGCCTGTATTGGTGCGTTTGGGATTGCTGATATTGTAAAGATTCCCATTTAGCACTTGTGGTGGGCGATGTGAAAAATTATCCATAATATGGTCTATAGCATTATGCCAAAGTCGCACATCAAGCCTATCAAAAGTATCATTAATATGCTGCTCTAAGGCAAGATTATAGGAGATTCTATCAAATGTCCGCGCGTCCATTGCCCTATCTGCGTAAGAAGCCCAGCCTCGCCCCACATCAATATCAAACTCAATCGCTGTGCTTGAAGTAGGCGTAAGTGTGCCTATAACACTTGCAGATTCTCTATTATAAGCCGAATGCACGATTGTATTATCTCCAGCGCGATAATCTGCAGATTCATAATGTGAAACTATCGCCTGTAAAGAACCATACTTTCCCCCAGCTAAAGCATTTATATTCATATCAAAGCGATTAAAGCTCCCATACATTGCACTTGCATCAACATTAAAACTTCCCTTCTCAAGCCTGAGTATGTCGCGTTCAAACAACAAACCACCGCTTATAAGTGCGCCATATCGCACATCTTGAGGACCTTTTAATATACTGATGCGATTATAATTTTCGGGAAAAATATAAGTGATTGTTGTATCCATACGCCCGCCACAAGCACCATTAAGATTCCCACCACTTATAAAAATCGGCAACCTTGAAGCACCTTGTGAGCGGTAAAGTATTTCACTTCCGCCACCACCTTTGCGCGTCATTGAAAATCCCGGAAACAAGAGCATAGATTTAGCCACATCACCTGAATGCAATGGTGTATCGTTACCATACATATCTACATTTAAAGGAGAATCTAAGATGTCCTTAGAATATGTGGCTGTTACAACTGATGTGGGAAGAATGCGTCTTTTTAGCTCCTTATTTTCTTCCTCTGCATACAAAGTGCTTTGTGCTAGAAATATCCCACAAACATACAACCACTTACATCTTAACAAATCCATAAAAGCCCTCCTCTAAAAATCAATGTTATCTTATAATACAATATATCTTAAGAATTATCTTAGAATTATTTTCTTTTTTTTTGAATTAATGAATTGTGTAAAAAATAAACAAAAATGCAAAATACATATTGTAATATTAATTTTTTGTGATAGAATCCCGCACAAAATTCAAATTACAAGGTGAGTTTATGTCAAAATCATTTCTTTTTACTTCGGAATCTGTAACCGAAGGACATCCAGACAAAATGGCTGACCAAATCAGTGATGCGGTGCTTGACTACATCATTGAGCGTGATAAAAAGGCGCGTGTAGCGTGTGAAACACTCGTGAGCAATGGCTTTTGCGTAATTGCAGGTGAGCTCAAAACTCACATTTACGCCCCTATGCAGGACATTGCGCGAAAAGTAGTGCAGGAGATTGGCTATACTGATGCGCTCTATGGCTTTGATTATCGCTCTGCTGCGGTGCTTAATGGCATTGGTGAGCAAAGCCCAGATATTAATCAAGGCGTGGATAGAGAAGATGGCGAGATTGGTGCGGGCGACCAAGGGCTAATGTTTGGCTATGCGTGTAGAGAAACGCCCTCACTTATGCCACTGCCTATTTGGCTCTCTCATCGTCTCACAGAAGGTTTAGCGGCAAAGCGTAAAGATGGCACTTTGCCTTTCTTACGCCCTGATGGCAAAAGCCAAGTAACCGTGCGCTATGAAAATGGCAAACCTGCAAGTATTGATACGATTGTTATCTCAACGCAGCACAGCCCGGAAACACAACAAAATCATCTTAAAGATTCTGTGATTGAAGAAATCGTGCAAAAAGTGCTACCAAAGGAATTTTTAAACGATAATATCCGCTATTTTGTGAATCCCACCGGAAAGTTTGTTATCGGCGGACCGCAAGGCGATGCGGGACTTACAGGGCGTAAAATTATCGTAGATACCTATGGCGGAAGCTGCCCGCACGGCGGCGGTGCTTTTAGCGGAAAAGACCCAAGTAAGGTAGATAGAAGCGCAGCGTATGCAGCGCGCTATGTCGCTAAGAATCTTGTCGCTAGTGGCGTATGTGATAAAGCAGTCGTGCAAGTAGCCTATGCTATCGGCGTGGTAGAGCCTGTATCAATTTTAGTTGATACGCAAGGCACAGGAAAAGTTGAAGATTCTAAACTCACTGAATGCGTGAAAAAGGTATTCCGCCTCACACCAAAGGGTATTATAGAATCTTTAGACTTACTCCGCCCTATCTATCGTCAAACCGCAGCCTATGGACATTTTGGGCGGGAGTTGCCAGACTTCACTTGGGAGAGAACAGATAAAGTTGAGGCAATTAAGGATTTTTGCGGTATTAAATAGTTTCTACAAAACAGGCGAAATTCTAAAAGCTTACTCACTTTGGGGAATCTCGTACAACAGGGTATAAAGTATAATGCAGGATCTTTCTAAATCCTACCTTGAGGGCGCACAGAGTGCGCTACCTCGCCGATATGGTATAAAAGTAGGCAAAACCTTTCTCTATGGCGCACCGGGTGTGGGCAAAAGTGCATTAGCACTTTTATATAGCAAGGGGCATAAAAATACGCTCTATATTAATTGCGAGGATTGTCGCACCGATATAGAATCTGCAAATGCCTTTATTCTCAAATCCTACCTTGAGCGCAAACTCGAGCTTCTCATCATCGATAATTACACACCTCATATTTCTTTACCAAATCTCAATCACATTATCCTTATCGCAGATTCTCTCACGCTCTGTCCAGAGGACTTCAAGCCAAAACATATTCGCGCCCTAAGCTTTGAAGAATATGTGAGTTTTGATAATAAAAATCTCTCGCTTCATCACCTCTTTAACGCTTTTTTGAAAGAGGGCAACCTCGCTAAAGTCGCCCTGCTCCCTACATATCAAAAGGTCTTGTATAAACAGGATATGCTCAAACTTGCCCTTTGGAATGACTTTAACCTATTTTGCGCCCTGCTCCCACTCCAAGCACAAAAATTCAGCACGCACCACATTTACACATTACTAAAAAAATCACATAAAATCTCAAAGGATAGAATCTACCCACTCCTGCGCTCACTGCAAGAGCGAGGCATCATCCACTTCGTGCCCCACATCACAAACGCGCATAAGAAGCTGTATTTTTATGATTTCACGCTCCCGCTTTGCGTGAGGATTGAAAAAAACCTACAAGCTATGCTAGAAAATATGCTCCTCTTAGAACTTTATCACTTTTGCGAGAGATTCAATGTTAGCACAGAGGTGAGCTATGGGGATATGGGGGAATTTGTTTGTGCACTTGGCGCGTTTCTCTTTCTCCCCTTTGCCACAAGTGAAAGTATAGAATCTAAGCTTACAAAGCTCAATGCACCCTATACAAGTATTTTCATCATTACTTTTGATTTCGAGGGAAATGGAGAGATACACGCTCCACAACCCTTACAATGGGTAGCGATGAGTTTTATTAACTTTGCCTTAGAATTTAGTATAGATTTGATTTAGAATCTCACTCTAAAATCCCGCAGGGTAAGACTTATAACTATCAACAAAGGCAAAAAATTATAAACTCCTTGCGTCAAGGGCGCGATTGAGCGTTTTATTCAAATCTCGCGCTAGGGTCGGATTGAGCTCTCGTAGCTTCTCCTCTGTCTTTACGATGAGTTCAGTAGAAGTATTATGATGAACCGTTATCGCAAAAAGAAAACTTCTCTTGCGGTAGTCGCTTAGCTCGAGCTTGTCATAGTTTTCAAAAAAATTATCCGCGGCTTCTGTGAGCTTAGTAAGAGTGCTTCGTGGATTATCTAAAACCTTCATAATTTCTTCGATAGTTACAATACCTTTTTCTTCGTTTTCAGATTCTAGTTTTTTTGGTGCTGGACCAAAGAGCCACAGCATAGTTACTAGCACAAAAATCGCTACACAAAATATACTTACAAGCATAAATACACTATCTGGTGATAAAACCATAACATTCCTTAATATTATTTTATTAAAGCAAAACGATGATTTTAACATAATATTATGCTATTGTGGATAAAATTGCGCGATAAACAAACCTTACACATCAAATTTGTAGAATCTTAAGCACAATCTTGCCTTGCTTACTTGAAGCATAGCTAAAGTATGCGCGGTAAAATAGGAGTAGATATGGACTATGTAGAGCTTGCCAAGACCTATAAAACGCCCCTTTATGCGTATGATTTGGCGCATATCACAAATGCCTTTAATGCTATAAAGAACGCTTTCAAGGCGCGAAAATCGCTTATTTGCTATGCATTAAAGGCAAATTCTAATCTCTCTATTATTCATCACCTAGCTCAACTTGGGAGCGGAGCGGATTGTGTATCTATCGGTGAAGTAAGACGCGCTTTAAGAGCCGGGATTCCTAAATATAAAATTATTTTTAGTGGTGTGGGGAAAAGCGATAGCGAGATTTTAGAGGCTTTACAAAGTGATATCTTATTTATCAATGTCGAGAGCGAAGAGGAATTATCCCGCGTAGAATCTTTAGCAAAAAATATCGATAAAGTTGCGCGTATCTCTGTGCGTGTGAATCCAAATATTGACCCAAAGACCCACCCCTACATCTCCACAGGTTTGCACGAGAATAAATTTGGCGTGGATATTGAACAAGCAAAGGCGATGTATATTTTTGCAAAAAATGCTAAAAATCTCGAGCCAGTGGGGATTCACTTCCATATTGGCTCACAGCTCACAGACCTAGAACCAATTAGGCAATCCGCGCAAAAAATCGCAGAACTTGCCCATAGCCTCCTTGCACTCAAAATTGATTTGAAATTCTTTGATGTGGGCGGTGGCATTGGCATACGATATACTAATGAATCTTTGATTGAGCCATATGACTATGCACAGGCGATTCTAAGCGCATTGTATGGGCTTGACTTGACAATTATTTGCGAACCCGGGCGATTTTTGGTGGGAGAAAGTGGCGTGTTGCTTACAAGTGTGTTGTATGAAAAACACAATGGAGCGAAACGATTTGTGATTGTTGATGCGGCTATGAATGATTTAATGCGCCCATCGCTGTATAATGCCACGCACGAGGTATGCCTTGCAAAAGAAGCTAAAGATACACAGGATCCTAAAAATATAGAGGATTCGCAGAATTCTAAAATCACACAAGATTCACAGAATTTGGCAAATGCACCCGAGTCAAACAAAAGCCTATGCGATGTCGTGGGACCAATATGTGAGAGTAGCGATTTTCTCGCAAAAAATGCGCTTTTACCTCCACTCAAAGCTGGAGATGTGCTGATGATAAAAAATGCCGGTGCATATGGAGCGAGTATGGCGAGTAACTACAATACGCGTCCGCGTCCTGCCGAAGTAGCTTTTATGGGAGAAGATGTTCGCATCATTAAGCATAGAGAATCTCTTGATGATATAATGAGAGATGAGGCAGAGTTATTACAAAATTATAAAGATTTTAAGTGTGATTGAGGGAGAGCAGCAAAATGCAAGAAAACATATTACAAGAGCTACGCGCACAGATTGATAAAGTCGATGATGCGATTTTTGATGCATTAGAAAAGCGTATGTCGCTCGTGGCACAAGTGGGTGAGTATAAGCATAAATATGGTGGTGCGATTTATCGTCCCGAACGTGAAAAGCAGATTATCCAAAGGCTTGGCACAAAAAATAGCAGATTTATGAATTTACACGCGATTGAGGCTATTTATCAAGAGATTTTTGCAATTTCGCGCAACCTTGAACTTCCTCAAAAAGTCGCCTTTTTAGGTCCTATTGGCAGCTACACGCATCAGGCGGCAGAAGAACGATTTGGCGCAATGAGCGAATATATACCACTTAATACCATTAGTGCGGTATTTGAGGCATTATGCGCCAAACGTGTAAAATACGGCGTTGTGCCACTTGAAAACAACACAAATGGAATGGTGGGCGAGAGTATCGACCTACTTGCTCGGTTTGACTGCAAGATTATTGCGGATATGATTTTACCTATTCACCATAGCTTTTTGAGTAATTGCGAACATTTAAGCGAGATTAAAACCATTTATTCTAAGGATATTGCTTTTGGGCAGTGTCGTAACTTTCTCAACGCGCATAATCTTCACCACATCGAGCAGATTCCCACAGATTCTACCGCGCGCGCGGCGCAGCTTGCTGCAAACAATCCAAACAGCGCGGCGATTGGCTCAAAAATCGCTGGTAAGATATACAAACTACCCTTGATGTTTGAGGATATTGAAGATTCTACAAACAACAAAACGCGCTTTGCCATTATAAGCGATTTTGAAATGGCACCGAGTGAAAGAGACAAAACCTCGCTTTTTGTAAATCTTAAAGAAAAAGACCAAGTGGGGGATTTATTTCGGCTACTCGGTGATTTTGAAAAAGAAGGCATTAATCTTACACGCATAGAATCTCGTCCTGTGCGCGATAGTAACGACTTTAGAATGGGATTTTTTATCGATTGCGAGGGACATTACAAAGATGCACCATTGCAGAGACTGCTAAATAAACGAGCTGATGAGATAAAATGGCTTGGGAGTTATGTTTTCACAGATATGCGGGAGTAGAAATGATAAATTTTAAGTTATTAGAATTAAGCGATAGGGCGGTTTTACAACCTTTTGTGAGCGTGCAAGGACGGTGGATTGCGGATACAAGCTTTACAAATATGTTTATGTGGCGACACGCACGGGAGATTAGCTTTGCCTTGCTACAAGGGCATTGTGTGATTCAAACGCGCTACCCAAATGCAAATCCCTTTATTTTTTATCCTCTAGGAAAGGGGGATAAAAAGCCCATTATCGAGGCACTTATTGCGTATTACAAGACTTTGAATCTCCCACTTGAGTTTCACTCACTCACACAAGAAGAATGTGATGAGCTAGCACGCGACTTTCCGGGACAATTTGAGATAGAAAAGCAACGTGATAGATTTGATTATATCTACAATACGCAGGAGCTTATCTCGCTCACTGGGCGCAAGTTTCACAAAAAGAAAAATCACCTCAACCGCTTTTATCTGCAGTATCCACAAACAAAATTTGAAACTATAAGTAGCACAAACATTGATGAAGTTATTGCTGTAAATAACTTATGGTATAGCAATGCAAACAAAGATGACAAGGGATTGTATTTTGAGAATCTTGGCATAAATGATTCACTCACATATTTTGACGAGCTGAGTTTGCAAGGTGGAATTTTGCGTATTGATAATGAAATCGCCGCTTTTAGCTTTGGTGAGGAGCTTGATAAAGATTGCGCATTGATACATATTGAAAAGGCAAATATCATATTTAATGGCGCATATCAGGCGATTAATCAAGCCTTACTCAAACATACTTTTTCGCACACGCAATATGCTAATCGCGAGGAGGATTTAGGCATAGAAGGGTTGCGTAAGGCAAAGCTTTCCTATCAGCCCGCATTTTTGCTAGAAAAGTCGAATGCGAGGTTTAAAATGTGAAAAAAATAGGTTTCTTTTTTATTGATATTATCGTTCTTTGTGTGCTCGGAGGGATGTTTTTTATCCTGCAAAACAATGGGCTTGTGTGGTTTAATATGCCTAGTGATAAGTCTTATCCCATAAAGGGCGTAGATGTCTCTGCCCATCAAGGACATATTGAATGGAAAATACTCAAAGAGCAAGGCATTAGCTTTGCCTTTATCAAAGCCACAGAGGGTAGCAGTTGGGTGGATAAACATTTTTCATATAATTTCGCCTCCGCAAGAGATTCTGGGCTATATGTGGGGGCATATCATTTTTTTAGCTTTGATAGCAGCGGACTTACACAGGCAGAGAATTTTATTCGCAATGTGCAAGATTCTAAATTGCCTAAGAGCTTGCCGCCTGTAGTAGATATAGAGTTTTATGGCACAAAGGCAAGCAATCCTCCAAGCGCTCAATCTGTGTATAAAGAGCTTGATAATCTTCTCTTGCGCTTAGAGCAATACTATGGAGTGAAGCCTATTATTTATACTACGCCGAGTTTTTATGATATATATTTACGCGGGCGATATAAAGATAATCCATTATGGATAAGGTCTGTTTTTTTCGCGCCAGATTCTCTATGGGCGCGACTCTTTAATGTATATTTTGACAAAGACGCTTGGGTATTTTGGCAATACAATCCAAAGGGCATTTTAAAAGGCTATCGGGGTGCAGAAAAATACATTGATTTAAATGTATTTAATGGTGATGAAACAGATTTGAAGAGATGGATTCAAAACAATGCGCAAAGCTCTAAAAATCCCTAATTAAAGGAAATGAATGCAAAACATCATAAAGGAGCTTGATTTAAGCTTTCAATCAAGCGTAGATTATCTGCGAATATTTTACGATGTATATATGGATTCTCAAATAATAGAATCCAGCACAGATTCTCAAAGTTTAAAATCTCGCATAGTGGTGCAAATCGCACACGGAATGGTCGAGCATAAGGGAAGATATGAATGGGTAGGTATGCAGTTGGCACAAAAAGGCTTTGTTGTAGTCATTAACGACCATAGAGGACACGGCAAAAGCATAGATAGCACACACCCGTGGGGTGAGATGAAAGGCAAAACGCAGGGCTTAGGATATGCGGAAAATACAATGGATACAGAAAGCTTAAACAAGATGCAAAATGATGATTTACAAAATAATGCAAAAATATCAAATGCGCCACAAAAAGATACACAGAATCTCAGTGGCTTTATGCGCGCAGTGGCGGATATGCACGAACTTACTACGATTATCAAGGCACGTTTTAAACCCACGCATTATGTGCTACTTGGGCATTCTATGGGCTCACTTCTTGCCCGCTCTTACATTAAAAACTATCAATATGAAATAAATGCGCTTATTCTTTCGGGTTCGCCAGCATATAATCCACTTGTGAATCTTGGCAAATTTCTCGCGCAAATCCTGCATCAATGCGGTTTAGAATCTCGTGGCAAGGCACTCATAAATGGGCTATCTTTTGGGAGCTTCAATAAGCCATTTTTATGCAATAAGGACGAGGATAATACAAAAGGTGGCTTTGCGTGGCTTTGTCGCGATAAAGCCGTAGTTGAGGCATATAAGGCAGATAGCGCGTGTCAGTTTATCTTTAGCCTACAAAGTTTTATAGGACTTTTTGAGGGTATGAAATATGTCAATGATATGCAAGATTTAAAAGGTGAGGGTTTGCCACTTTTGGTTATAAGTGGCAAAAGTGATAGTTGCGGAAATTTTGGCGTAGGTGTAGAAAAAATTGCATATCAATACCAACAATGCGGTTTTAATATGGAGTTGATACTTTATGAGGGCGCAAGGCACGAGATTCTAAACGAGATAAATAAAGAACAAGTGCTAAGTGATATTATATGCTTTATAACAAAGCTAAGTAAGAAGTAGATACGCTCAAAGGAGTCGGTTACCTCTTTAAAGGAACTTTACTCTTATCCTCTCTCAAATCTCCTTGAATTGTCTGCAAAAGATGCAATGTGTTTGGCATTTGATATTTGAAGCATAGGAATTATTTTATCTTAAGTTAATTATGTGTAGCATTAATGCACTCAAATAAGCTTTCAGGGTGAAAGAAAACAAGTCTTCTTATAGGCTCATAAATTTTAATGAAGTCATTTTATGCAAAATTCAAAATCCTGTGTTTTTATGGGCGCATTGCCTGCAAGCACACTCTTTTTTATACGACTTGAAAATGCTTTTTTATTAACAGAAAAAGGCGCATTGATAGAAGTTGTAAGTGATGTAGATAATTTAGAAAATGATTTGATGATGTGGTGTGCTTTCAAAGGTGAGGAGTTTGTCCAAAAGTGTGCAATAAGTCAAAATGCAGATTCTAAGGGTAATTTTGTATATATCTTGTGCAAAAAATCCCCCACAAGATTCCAAAAATTTGATTGTCATTCTCACATAAGTCCATCGGCTCAAGGTTTAGCACCAAATGGTGTGCAAGTGGAATTGGCAAGTCCAAATTATCATTTTGGTATAGAATCTAATAATAATATTTGGAGCAGTAATGCTTTGCAAATTTATGAGGATTCTAAAAAGTCGCAATGGAATGCCACCACAGATATAAAATGGCAAGAAATACCAGAGTTTAGCCCAGCCCTGCAATTTGCAATCGCACAGATTATGACTTATTTAACTGAAAATGAGTTTTCAGCTCTGTATATCCCCGCACGATTTTTAGGGCAGATTTCACCCTTTTTCACGCCTATTCCGCTTTTACTCTCCTCTATTATCGGTGATGAGAGCCGACATATAGAATCTTTTATCAAAAGGGCAAATATTACAGGGCTTGGTGTGCAATACTCCACACTTACAACACAACAAAGCCTTTTTAGCCTGTGGAATGAGAAAGATTATTTCAAATCTAGCTTTTTGCTGCATATTATGGGGGAAGGGACTTTCATTGATTTATTAAAGTTTTTAGAGGAGAGCTTTAGGGCATTAGGAGATGAGGCGAGTGCATATTTACTTGCTTTAGCAAGGAAAGATGAAAGTCGCCACGTTGCCTATGGAATCAATAATGTGAAACAAGCAATAGCACAAAATCCTGCCAAAATTGCTGCCTTAAAGGAAGTCGTTTTTGCGCGTAAAAATTATTTAGATGCGCAAAGTGGAGAATCCTCCCTGCTTTTAGAATCTATGGCTCTATTGCGTGGAGGAGGTGAGGATAGCGCGTTAATTTCAAATGGATTTGAGGAGGTGCAGGAATTAAAGAAAAAAATGGAGAAAAATCGCACAAAGCGGCTTGTGGAATGTGGCATTGATGAGGAACTTGCCCTTGATTTAAGCAGGGCTCATACACCTAATTTTATGTAAGGAGAAAATATGTTAAGTTTGGAAAACTTAGAACAAAAAGCAGCGGAGTTTGGTAAGGTATTTGTTGCTCCTCATACAGAATCTATTGACAAAGAAGCAAGATTCCCAAAAGAAGCCTATGATGAGCTCAAAAAGCAAGGGTTTATGGGGCTACTTGTGCCTAAAGAGTATGGCGGAAGCGGTGGAAATTGCTCTCATCACGCTTTAACTTGTTATACTTTAGCACAATTTGATGCTTCTACTGCACTTTGTTATATGATGCACAATGTTGCAACGGCTTGTATTGCAACTTTTGGGACAAAGGGGCAAAAAGAGGAATTTTTGCCAAAAATAGCAAAAGGGGAGATTTCTTTTGCTCTTGCTTATAGTGAAAGTGGCTCTGGGACACACTTTGGTTTGCCTGATATAACAGAGACAGAAGCGGGAGAGTATAGAATCTTAAAAGGGCGCAAAAGCTTTGTAACTTCGGCTCAACAAGCTAACTATTATCTTACTTATACAAATTCTTGCAAGGTAAATGGTGGTAAAAATAATTGGATTACACCTCATAATGCACAGGGTATTTATCACGAAGAGGGCGTGTGGAATGGATTAGGTATGCGCGGAAATGTCTCAAAACCTGTGCAATATAATGATGTGAAGCTTCATACAAAACAATATTTGCTAGGCAAAGACGGAGAGGGTGAAGCGCAAGCTGGAGTTGTAGCAATGTATTTTGTCGTTGGGCTTGGAGGGGTGTATAGCGGTGTGGGAAAGGCTGCTTATGAATGCGCACTTAGTCATTGTAAGAGTAGAAAATATACTGATGGCTCCTCTTTGGCAGATAAAGAGTTAGTGAGAATCCATATCGCAGAACTCTATACCAAAACGCAAAGCCAAATTGCACTGACAAAAGAGGCTGCAAGGGCATTTGATAATAAAGAATCTGATGCAATGTGCAAAATATTTGCGTGTAGGATTAACGCCACACAGCTTGTTATGGACATTTGTGCTCTTGCAATGCGACTTGGTGGAGGAAAAGCTTATAGTAAGCTCTTGCCACTAGAGCGATATTTGCGAGATGCGTTCGCTTCACAAGTAATGGCGCCAAGTCTTGATATTTTACAAGTGTGGCTTTCTGATGCACTTTTACCAAAGGAGTAAATATGAAGTCAATTTTAGTAGGTGCAGTGGCGTATGCGCCACAAATTGTCCCTATTTGGGATACGATTAGGGAATATGCTAATGATTATTTTAAAGATATAAGGCTAGATTATGTGTTATTTAGCAACTATGAGCGGCAAGTGCAGTGGCTTAAAGAGGGAAAAATAGATATTGCTTGGAATACAAATGTGGCTTTTATCCGCTCTAGGCATTGCACAAATAATGGTGCAGAGGCAATTTTAATGCGCGATACTGATATTGGCTTTAAAAGTGTATTTGTAGCCAAAAGAGATACAATGAAGGGTTTAGAGGATTTGAAGGGTAAAAAATTTGGTTTAGGGAGTTTAGATTCTGCTCAAGCGGCGATTATGCCTTTATTTTATTTGCAACAAGCCTCACTTGCACTTAAAGAGATGCCTTTAGATTCTCTGCATCAATCAAGTGCAATGATACACTTAAAGTCTATCGCTTTAATAGCGATGTGGGCAAACACGGCGATACAGGGCGAAGTGAATTTGATGTGCTGGATAAAATAAAAAGTGGAGAACTAGATGCAGGAGCGATTGGCTCTACTACTTGGGTGAGGGTTATGCAAGAGGGAAATTATCCTCAAATGGTGAATTTTTACACAAGCCCTGCTTATTGTCATTGTAATTTTACAACCCTAAAAAGTTTTGATTCTTACTTAAAAAGAAGCTTTGTAGAAATGATGAAATCACAAAATGCCCTTAAAAATGACCCAAAAATTGCACATATGATGAGTTTAGAGGGACTTAATGAATGGGTTTTGTGTGATGAAAACGCATTGAAAGGATATGAAGAGATTGCTCAAGCAATGGGAGAACAACATCTCTTAAATTTACCCCACTCTTAAACTTAATGGGGTTTGTGTGCTTCCAAGAAAATAGCCATATAGTCTCCTTTAGGGAGGCTTACAATCTGTTTTGTAATTATTTAATTAATAATAATTCTTAAGATTGATTTTACTTATTTTGTTATATACTTGTAATTATAAAAATGATTGCAAAGGAGAGTCAATGAAAAAATGTTTATTATCTTTTACTCTGTTAGGAGTAATAGCTCAAATAGCTTTAGGTGATGAGATAATTTCAGATTCTAAATCTGTGAATCTTAGCAAATCTATCGTATATGGCTCTATGATGAACACGAGACTTGATGAACTTAATCGTAATGTTTATGAGATTGATAAAGAAAACATTATTGATAAAGGTTATCGTTCTACTACTGATATTTTTTCTTATACACCTTTTGTTGGGTTGGCAAATGTCGGTTTAGGAAGCAATCTTGATTTAAGGGGGCAAGGTAATCGTGCGAATACTTCTGTGCAGGTGTTGATAAATGGTATATATTCTAATATGCTAGATAGCTCCCACGGCGTTACGCCACTCAACACTCTTTCACCAGCAAGCATCGAATCTATTGAGATTTTGCCAGGTGGAGGAGCTGTGATGTATGGAAATGGCACAAGAGGTGGTGTTGTAAATATCATCACACAAAGGCGATTTGCTAAACCATTTTTTAGCGCAGGGCTTAGTTATAGCAATATCATTGCTTCCACAGGCAATAGTTATAATGCCGATGCGAAATTTGGCACAAAAATAGGTGAGGATACTCATATCTCGCTTGGGGTGGCATATATCAATCGTGAAGGTCCTAGGATAAATGACAAAACAAGTGGTGGGCAAGTTAATATGGGTATTATCAAAGATTTTGCGGGGGGGGGGTCTTCTCTTAGCTTTGATATAGATTATTTTATAGGTTTGATTGATACAACGCCTAACAACTCCTTTATGGATAGAGCAAACCCGAGCAAAAGCGATAGAAAAAGTGCAGGAAATGGGGATTTACACAATAAACAACAACGGCTTGATGTGAGTGTGGGCTATAAAAGTAAGATGAGCGAAAATGCAAATTTTGACCTCAAAGCCTTTTATCACCTCAATAGAATTAGCTATATAGATTCTATAACACGCCTAAGTCAATATATAGCCTATGGAACTTCTTGGAGTGGGACTTATGCCGACCAAAGTGGCTCTTTATTTGATGACCAAAAGGCTGGACTTATAGCAAAATATGACGTAAAGCACAAGAATGGACATTTTTATTTGGGATTAGAATCTATTTATAATTATGGAAAACGCGTAATGAATCAATACATATGGGCTACCGGTGGAGTTGTAAATAGTATGAATAGTGGCAATCCAATGACTTATAGACACGCGATGAATATTCCATTTGAGGGGAGCAAATGGAGCAATGCACTTTATGTGTTAGAAAAATATGATTTTACAAAAGACTTTTCACTCACAGGTGGGGTGCGATATGAAGCAGCCACATATAAAGCTGATGTTGTTTATAATACACAAGGTGGATTATATGATGCAAATACTGGAAGTGTGTTTAATCCTATAATAAATACCATCATTAGTAGTGCAAATGGAACAAAAGGTAATCTAGAAGATACACAGCATAACTTTGCCTTCGAGATTACACCAAATTATCATTATAGAGATTCTGGTAATGTGTATGCAAAATATGAGAGAGGATACTTTTCTCCAAGCCCAAACTCACTTTTAAGAAGACAAAGTAGGACTTATCTTCCCACTGATTTGAAAAAAGAAACTTATGATACCTTTGAGCTAGGTTTCAAAGATTTTGTGGGTAATGTGGCAATGGTAAGTGCAAGTGCATATTATACATTGACACAGAATGAATTTTATACCATTGGTAACGCTCATAGTGTTTCGGGTGTGCAGTATGGTAATTATGATAGGACACAAAGAGCAGGTATAGAGGCTTTTTCAGAACAATATCTCTTTGATGGGAGATTATCTTTAAGCGAGAGTTTTACTTATATCGATGCACGGATTCTTAAAAATAATAGCGTGAGCGTGAAAGATAGGATTCCATATGTGAGTAACTATAAAGGCACTTTTGGTTTTAATGTTGCATTAAGTAAAATTTGGCATTTATGGAATCAGAATACATTCTATGGTAGTCAAAAAGACATAAGTGGGGATACGATTAAGGCTTATTCTCTTACAGATATAGGCTTAAGCGCGAAATTTGGGGATTTATCTTTAAGCGGAGGCGTGCGAAATGTCTTTGATACATTTTATTATAGCTACTACAATGGCGATGCGAGTGATAGCATTGCAGGATATGGATTTTTAATCGGGCAAGGACGCAGTGCATTTATCGAGGGACGATATACATTTTAGTAAAATTTATTATGTTTATAATGCTTGACTTTCGTTAGAAATAGCAGTATGATGCCAGCCGATAGTTTCCGTGAACCTCAAAAGTTTTATCTCTAGCAGTTGATCTTCCACGGCGACTATCCAAGCTAGAGATAAAACTTTGAAGCAAATTTGCTCATAGGACTCTTTCACTGAAAAAGCTAAACTCTAGACTTTTTCTGGAAGAGTTCCTATCTCCTTATATTTTCTACGCAATGAGTTACTGTATATTAAATTAATCTTAAGGAACAACAATGCCAAAACTTGTAATATTCAGTGGAGCAGGATTAAGCGCGGAATCTGGACTAGAAATATTTAGGGATAATGGCGGATTATGGGCGCAGTATGACCCTATGGAAGTCTGTAATTATGAAAATTGGCTAGAAAATTTTGCACTTGTGCATAGATTCTATAATTTGCGGCGCGAGGAGCTAGGCAAAGTCCAACCTAATGCTATGCATAAGTTTTTAGCCACACTTCCTCATAGTCTCAAAGCAAAGCAAGATATAGAGGTGATTCACATCACGCAAAATGTTGATGATTTGCTAGAGCGCGCCGGAGCAAGCAATATCATTCATTTACACGGGCAATTAAGCAAAATTATATGCCCCAAATGTGAGTATATCTTTGATATAGGATACACTCATTTTGAGCCACATAATTGCCCAAATTGTGGCTATGAAAAGCTCAAACCTTTCATTGTGTTTTTTTATGAGAAAGCACCGCAATATGCGACAATGTATGAGATTTTTGAATCTTTAAATTTTAGGGATTGCGTGCTAGTTATTGGCACAAGCGGTAATGTTGTAGATATTAGCTCTATCCTTGCACGCTGTGAATACAAACACAAGATTGGCTTAAAAATCCTCAATAATTTAGAGCCCTCAAATTCCATTGCAGAATCTGTATTTGATACGATTTATTATAAACCTGCTACACAGGCAATAGAGCAGATACAAGAGGCACTTTGTGATTTTTTTAATGAGGGTAAAAACTAGATTGGGCTTTTAGAATGCGGTGGTTTCTATCTATATATAGAATCCTCGCAATAAGCCCTCAAAGACTTATCTTAGAATCTCGCACAAGATTCTAAGACTGCAAAACTTTTAAAGTATCTACAAACTGCTTTATGTCTTAACGCTTCATTTGTGTGGGTTGAATATCTTTATTATCTGCAAGATTTTGTGCTTCTACCTTTTGTAACATCTGCACGAGTTTTTCGGCGGCTTCTCTATAACTCTGCGCAGACTTAGAATCTGGCTCGAAGAAAGTAATTGGTTTGCCATTATCCCCACCCTCACGCACCTTTGGTTCAAGCGGCACTTGTGCCAAGATCGCTGTATTGTAACTTTGAGCTAGGCTCTCGCTCGTGCCTTTGCCAAAAATATCATACTCCTCCCCGCAGTTTGGACAGATAAACCCACTCATATTTTCAATAATCCCTGCAATTGGCACTTTGAGCTTATCAAACATATCAAGGCTTCGTGCGCTATCATCAAGGCTTACCTTTTGTGGTGTAGTAACGATTACCCCCGCGCTCACAGGCACACTTTGGGCGAGTGTAAGCTGTGCGTCTCCCGTGCCCGGTGGCATATCAATCACAAGCACATCAAGTTTGCTCCATAGCACATCAGTTAGCATTTGCTCAATCGCACGCATAATCATAGGACCACGCCAAATGAGGCTCTGCCCCTCATCATAAAGCACCCCCATACTCATCATTTCTATACCAAAGGCTTTAAGCGGGAGGAGCTTTTTTTGCCCCTCATCAACCTGCGCCTTTGTCGCATTAAGCCCGAGCATTCGAGGGATATTAGGACCATAAATATCCGCATCAAGTAGTCCCACCTTTTTGCCCTGCTGTGCTAAGGCAATAGCGAGATTCACACTGCTTGTGGATTTCCCCACTCCGCCTTTGCCCGAACTTACCATTACAAAATGCTTAATATGTGGGGCGAGATTCTTCGCCTTTGGTTCTTTTTTGGGCGCGGGTTGGGGGATATTGATGAGCAGATTCAAAGTCTTATTTTGCAATACAGAATCTAGCTTTTGGCTAATCTCCTGCCTCAACTTTTCGCTTACCTCTGGTGCGCTTGAGGGTATATCCACGCGGATATTTACCGCATTTTCACTCACACTTACTTCTTTGAGGAAGCCAAAACTCACAATATCTTTTTGAAAATTAGGGTAAATCACCTTTTTCAAAATATCAGTAATTTCTTCTTGCAATGCCATATCTTATCCTTTTTGTTATTTGTGTAGGCTCAAGGCATAAGCCGATGTGCCACGGACTAAAAAAGCGCGATTATAGCAAGTAAAATTTAATTTAGAATCTTGCCCCTTTCAATCACCAATATTTAAAGAACTATATTAGAATCCAAAGCACCTAGGCACTGCTTCAGTAGCAGATTCTAAACCGGAGAACTCTAATGCTTCTTGCGATTTATAGTGTATGTGTTTTTGTCCTCATCGGCTATATCGCTAAACTCCTGCGCCTTGTTGGCAATAAGCAAAGTGGAATATTGCTTGGATTCTTACTTAATTTCGCCCTCCCCGCACAAATTTTTAATGGCACTTATCACGCCGAGATAAATACAGACTTTGCCCTTGTATGTGTAATAAGCTTCCTCTGCTCCCTAAGCGGTGGTGCAGTGCTTTTTATCATCGGCAAGATTGCAAAACTCCACCCCCATTCTATCCTTACTCTAAGCTTTATGGGCGCATTTGGCAATACGCTTTTTCTCGGACTACCTATCGTCAATGGCGCACTCGGCGAAGAGTATGCAAACAAGGTTATTATTTATGACCAAATTGTTACAGGCATTCCTATCGCCTTTCTCGCACCCTTAATCTTAAGTCTTGGCGGAAAAGGCGTTTTTAGCGCAAGAGCCATTACATCGCGCCTCTTTCGCAGCCCGCTCTTTCTTGCCCTCCTCTCTGGCTTGGTGCTGAAATTCATACCACTAGAAATACCTGATGAACTTTTTGTTCCGCTCAAAAGTCTAGCTCTTACTGCCACACCTGTCGCACTCTTTGCCATTGGAGTGCAGATGAGCCTAAGGGGCATTAAGGAGGAATGGAGACTCACCGCACTTTTGCTCTTTGGCAAAATGTTTATCGCGCCATTAGTTCTTTTGGCTATCGTGTTTATAGGCTTTGGTGGGTTTAATGATTTGTGGCGTATGGCACTTATTGAGGTGGCAATGCCCCCTGTAGTGAGTGCTGGTGCGATTGTGATTCGTGCGGGACTTAATGCAAAACTCGCCGTGAGTGCTATCGCTTTTGGAATCTTACTGAGCTTTGTGAGTGTGCCGCTGTGGCTTCAACTTACTTAAAAAATAGAATCTTAAACATTACTCATTTCATCTTGTGAATCTTGTGCCAACTCCTGCACGAGTGGGCGATTAAGAAGAGATTCTAAAAAAATAGTCGCATAACTCCCCTTTGGCAGACTAAAACATAGCTCAAAATGTGCCTTTTGCGCGATATATTCACTCTGTATATCCTCCGCCCACACCCACGCATACCGCCTCGAGCCGCTCGCCTTTATCTGCGTGTCGATATAGAGATTTTCACATAGAGCGGAAAGACCTTGCGCGTAGGTAAGTTTAGTGCCACAGAGTGCGCCTGTGGGAGCAATATCTCTTTGTATAAAGCGCGTAGATTCACTGCTTGGCTCCTCGCATATAAAAGCTTTACCAAAGGGATAATGGCACATAATATCACCATTAAGAAGTATAAAATGTTGCTTTTGATTCTGTAAATCTCCTAGCACCTGTGCGCTACATTCTTGTGCTAATGCCCTAAATGCGGGGATTTTAGAATCTTGCAATGCTTTTTGTGCCTCACTCACGCTAAAGTGATGCAAGATTTGAGAGAGATTAATACGCGCATTCAACCATTCATTAAACAGATGGCTTTGATAGCTTGAGATGAGAAAATTACTCATTTTTTTATTCTTAATATGCTCCTTTTTGTGCGCTAATGCCCTACCGCTTTGAAAATTATTGCCATCTTTACCAAATCGCTGGTCTCCAAAATAGTTTGGAAAACCACTTTGGGAAAGGGAGGCAAGGACAGATTCTATTTTTGTCGCACTAAGCGAGAGACATTTTTTCAGTCTCATAAAGAAGTGATTACCCTTCAAATGCCCGACTTTAAGCTTATTGTGATGATAGGCAATGTTTAGAATCTTCACTTGCTTTTGCTCCAAAAACACTGCGGCAGATTCTAATTTTGGACGCAAAGAGCGATGAATACTTATATATTGGTAAGTCATTGCGGATTTATCTTTAAGCCCTGCGTAGCCAATATCGCGCACCTTACACCCTAACACTTGCGAAAGTAAGTTCAAAAGCTCAAATGTGCTCAAACCCTTTTTTCGCACATACACGAGACAATGTTCCCCGCTCCCACTTGGCTCATACAGGGGGATTTCTTTTACCACAAAATCGCGCGGTGAAGGGTTGAAATGGCACTCAATCGGGCTGTGGCTAAAGGGATAGAGACGCGACATCAAATAATCGTGCGCTTAATGCTAGGGGATAAATGTGTAAGAATCTCATAACTAATTGTGCCAAAGGCTTTGGCTAACTCGCTCACATCATCAAAGACGCAAATGCGTGGCTCATCGCATAAACAAGAAAAACAATCCATTGACAAGCGGGGCAAGATTTGATAGCCCTTAGCTGTATGGACTTTGTGCTGCTCACTCACACGGAAAAAACCATCACCATAGCCAATATCATAGGTGCTAATCACACTCTCTTTTTCTAAGGTTGTGCAGCCACTATACCCTATACGCGCACCTGCACTCAGTATGCGTGTGGAAACCCTGTCGGCATAGAGTCTAGCGACTTTTTGAAGCTTCGCATTCAGTGGATTCTCAAACGCAGTGTCTAAATATCCATAGAGGGCGATGCCAATACGCACTAAATCATCGGTGATTTTACCCTCACTCGCTACACGCACAGCACCAGAGGAGCTAAGAGAATGGAATCTGGGCACAACAAAGCCATATTTTTGTGCGAGTGCTTTTGTGCGCTCCTTAATCTCTAAAAATCGCTCCTGTGTGTGTAAAAACTCATCATCAATATCATCGCCATAGCCATTGTGAGAAAACACCCCTACAAGATTCAATCCTCGCTCTAAAATCTGCACGATATAACTTTCAAGCTCATCTGCCTCTATGCCATTGCGATTCATTCCAGCATTAACCTTGAGCTCTACCCTTGTGCCTTTGGGCAAACTCTCAATATGCTCTCTAGCATTTATCACAAAGGCGATATGCGGGGGGAAATCACCCTCTGGCATTCCATACAATGCGGTGATATGAGGAAAATATGCACTCACGCGCAGGGCTTCATTATAATTTTTAACAAACACAGATTTTATCCCACATTCACGCGCAAGGGTGCTTATCTGCTCTAAGCCGTGCCCATAGGCATTGTCTTTCAAAACTGCCGCAAGTTCTACATTTGAACCAATGTGTGAAGATATGAGATGAAAGTTATGTTTGTAAGAATTGGAAGAAAGAGTAATTTCAGCCATTGCAGATTTTAGTATCTTAAGAAAGTATGGCGGGAGACCCCGCCACAGCTTGATTTATTTAGGTAATTTAGAGATATAATCTGCTAATACCTCAATATCACTATCACTCACATTTGCCATTTGTCCATACATAATAGCAGCTGAACCACCATTGTTTTCTGTTTTTGCTTTATAGCCCTTAAGCTTTTTAAGCAAATTTTCCTTTGCCATACCAGCAATTGTTACATCGCCTTTACTTCCGGGAGCAACTTTTTTCGCATCAGGTCCGTGGCAAGCGATACATTTCTTAAACTGAGCTGGAGCATCAGCAAACGCAAAACTAGCAAAACCCAAAAGAGTAAGAATAAGCAACTTTTTCATATCTAATCCTTTACATTGTTAAGATAAAAACAACAAGCAGATTCTACAAATTAAAGCTTAAAAACTTCTTTAAAGACTACTAAACCTTTACCCGAGCGCTTAAGGCGCGTGAAAGCGAAAGCTGGTCGATAGAATCTAGCCCAATGCCCGTTGGCACACCCTGCGCAATTTTACTAAAATGCACTGCATTTTGAATCTTATCCTCAACATAAAGCATAACCGCCTCATTTGCAAGGCTAGGGGAAAGCGCAAAAATCACTTCCTTGATAGATTCGGTTACGATTCTGCTATTAAGTAAAGCAAAATCAATCTCCTCTAGCTCTCCGCCCAAAACAAAATAACGCCCACCAAACTCCCCCATATCCTCGATTGTGAGCACATCTTGCGGACTTGCTACGATACACAACTCACCATTTTCGCGCGAAGATTCGGTGCAAATCTCGCAAATCTCACTCTCACTTAAACAAAAGCATTTTTGACATTTGCGCACCATAAGTGTGGCATTTTCAATGGCGTGGGCAATGTTTAAACCTAAGGGCTTATTTTCCATACACAAAGCATACGCCATTTTTTGCGCACTCTTTTTGCCAATGCTCGGTAGTTTTTCCATTGCATAAATGAGTTCATAAAATGCCTTAAGACTACTTCTGTATTGATTCATAATATAAACCTTATATCCTTTTGGGGTAAAATCATATCGCAAAAATTTAACTTTACCTTATAAATTTTAGATACAATCCCACATTCAATTTAGAGCAAAAATTAGGAGCAGATTTTGGATACATTTGACTATTATGAAATTCTAGAAATCACGCGCACGAGCGATAAAGAGACGATTAAAAAAGCTTATCGCAAAATGGCACTGAAATATCACCCCGATAGAAACCCAGATGACAAGGACGCGGAGGAGCAATTCAAAAGAATAAATGAAGCCTATGAGGTACTAAGTGATGATTCAAAGCGACAAATCTATGATAATTATGGCAAGGAGGGCTTACAAAACTCGGGCTTTAGTGGCTTTAGCGGGAGAGACTTTAGCGATATTTTTGGCGATTTGGGGAGCATTTTTGAATCTGCTTTTGGCGCAAATTTTGGCTTTGGCGGCGGACAAAAACGAAGCAAGGGTAAATACAATCTCGATGATATTATAAGCCTCGAGCTACATTTCAAAGAAGCAGTGTTTGGCTGCAAAAAGGAGATCCACAATCACTACAAAATCGCTTGTAGTGATTGTGGTGGAAATGGTGCAAAAGGTGGCAAGGTGCAACAATGTGCGGATTGTGGCGGCAAGGGACAAGTCTATATACGACAGGGCTTTATGACTTTCGCGCAAACCTGCCCTACCTGCAAGGGCGAGGGAACAAAAATTAGTGAAAAATGCCCCAAATGCAAGGGCAAGGGCTTTGAAATGCGTGAGGAGAGCTTTGAGGTAAGCATTCCAGAGGGCATTGATGATGGAAACAGAATCCGCATTGGTGGGCGTGGAAATGCTGACAAAAGCGGTAAAAGAGGAGATTTATACATTGCTATAAGTGTGGGAGAGGATGAAAACTATGTGCGTGATGGCACAAATGTGTATATTGAAGTGCCTGTGTTTTTTACCTCTATCGTGCTTGGCACAACGCTCAAGATTCCATCTTTGCGAGGAGAATTGGAGCTGAAAATTCCCCCAAATACGCGCGATAAAGAACAATTTGTCTTTGATAATGAGGGGATAAAAGATGTCAATAGTAGCTATCGTGGGAAGTTTGTCGCGCAGATAAAAATCACTTATCCACCAAAGCTCAACAATGAGCAAAAAGCCCTCATAGAGCAACTTGAAAAGAGTTTTGGCGTAGAGAGTGAGCCATATAAAAATCTCTTTGAAACTTGCTTTAGCAAGATTAAACAATGGATACATCATCACAAGGAGCATAAGGGCGAATAAGATTTTAAGCAGGATTCTCTGCATAGAGGGATTAACTAGGATTCTACAAAACCAAACTAGAGAATCTACATATTGCGAATTCTAGCGATTTCATCGCGGATTCTAGCGGCTTCTTCAAATTCTAAAGCTTTAGCGGCTTGGTGCATTTTGAGGCTTAACTCTTTTATAATCGCATTGCGCTCACTTTTTGGAATCTTCTTGGCATTTTTTTCATAGAGTTTGCTTAGTCCGCTTGATTCTATTTTAAGCTCTTGCTCTACATTTCTTTGCACCGATGTGGGCGTAATATTATGCAGTTGATTAAATTCTTCTTGCTTTTTACGGCGATAATCTGTAATATCAAATGCTCTTTGCATTGAACCTGTGATTTTTTTTGCATATAAAATTACTTTTCCCTCGACATTACGCGCCGCCCTCCCCATTGTTTGTATAAGGCTTGTTTCAGAGCGTAAAAATCCCTCTTTATCTGCGTCCATAATGGCAATAAGGCTCACTTCGGGTAAGTCAAGCCCCTCACGCAAGAGATTGATGCCTATAAGCACATCAAATTCTCCTAATCGCAAAGAGCGAATAAGATGATTGCGCTCAATAGCATCAATGTCGCTGTGCATATAGCGCACCTTTATGCCAAGCTCGGCATAATATTTGGTAAGCTCCTCCGCCATTTTTTTTGTAAGCGTAGTAATAAGCACGCGTTGATTTTTAGCAATTCTTGCTTTAATCTCATCATATAAATCAAGCACGGCTTTATCAGAATCTCGCACTTCATAGAGTGGGTCAAGCAATCCTGTGGGGCGGATAATCTGTTCTGCGATATGTTTTTGACTTAGCTCTAATTCTTTTTGAGCAGGAGTCGCAGAGACAAAAAGAAAATGTGGGGCTTTATTGATAAATTCATCAAAGCGCAATGGGCGATTATCAAGTGCGCTAGGTAGCCTAAAACCATACTCTACAAGCACTTCTTTACGACTCCTATCTCCTGCATACATACCACCAAATTGCGGCAAACTCACGTGAGATTCATCGACAATAATTAAATAAGGCTTTTTCTTTTGCTCAAAGTAATCTAAAAGTGAGTAAGGTGTCTCACCTGCTTTTTTACCTGTCAAGTGCCGCGCATAGTTTTCAATGCCCTTACAAATGCCAGATTCTTTTATCATTTCTAAATCAAACTCTGTGCGCCCCTTTAAGCGTTGATATTCAATTTGTTTGTCTGCGCTTTCAAATTCACCTAAGCGCATTTGCAATTCGGATTCTATATTATGAAGGGCTTCTTGGAGTCTTTGTGCGCTTACGATAAATTGATTTGCCGCATAGAGGACAAAAGATTCTAATTGTGTAAGAGCAGTGCGCTCTAATGCGTCAAATACCCCAATGCGTTCAATCTCATCACCAAAAAATTCAATACGGATAAATTCATTTTCATTATATGCAGGAAAAATATCAATCACTTCGCCATTTACGCGGAAATGCCCCCGCTCAAAAATTGTGTCATTGCGCGTATAGCCCATATCAACAAGCTTTAAAAGTAAGTCTTTTTGCGTATATGTCGCGCCCACCTCGAGCTTTTCTATCATTGTTAGATATTCTTTAGGATTCCCTAAACCATAGTTTGCCGACACACTTGCAATTACGATTACATCATCATAAGCCAAAAGCGAGGTAGTGGCGGATAATCTTAATCGCTCCAAGTCTTCATTAATGCTTGAATCCTTTTCGATAAACAAATCTCGGCGCGGGATATATGCTTCAGGCTGGTAATAATCAAAGTGCGAGATGAAATATTCTATATGGTTTTTGGGAAAAAAGCCTTTAAACTCGCTATAAAGCTGTGCGGCTAGGGTTTTATTGTGTGTCATAATGAGCGTTGGGATATTGAGCTTGGCAATGATATTTGCCATCGTGTAGGTTTTTCCACTCCCTGTAACACCAACAAGTGTGCTGTATTTTGCACCATTACGAATAAATTGTGTAATGTGCTCGATGGCTTGAGGCTGGTCTCCTGCTGGGGCATATTGAGAATCAAGAATAAAATTTGACATTTTAAGCCCACTCCTTTGCTATTTGTGTTATTTGTGTTAAGATTATACTTTATTTTTACCAAAGGATTGCAGATGAATAATGTAATGGAGCGGCTTTCCCAAAAAATCGAAGAAATGCTTACAAAGATAGCATACCAAAAGGAAGAAATAGAATCCTTGCAGCTTGAAATCTCCACGCTCAAGGCGCAAAATGAAGCAAAAGATAGTCAAATTTCAAGCCTTTATGAAGAAATTGCCTCCAAAGATAAGGGTTTTGAAAATCTCTTTGCTAAAATTGATGAAGGCTTGAAATGAGTGATGAGAATCTAGAGATTGCACTTAATGGCAAACATTATTCTGTCTCTTTAAAACCCTTGCATAATGATGTCAGGGAAGAGCTTAAAGCGGTTTTTGCAAACGAAGTCGAACCGCTTACTTTGCTTAAACTCTATATCACAAAAGCACAAGAATACGCCCTCACCTATCAATCACTAGAAAATCTCTACAAAAACCTTGAGAGTATAGATACTCCCGCCACGCACCCTGATGTGCAGATTCAGCAAATTTGAGAGATGAGAATTTGCATTGTATTTTTATCTCATCGCTCCACTTGGTTTAAAAAGTCCAGCCCTCACTTACGCGTGTGAATATGAATGCGCCACAGGTGATATTTGTGCTATCACTATAAACAACAAATCCTATAAAGGCGTAGTGCTAAATCCCACGCAAAAACCCACATTTAAATGCAAAATCACCTCTAAAATAACTGAATCTTTCCTCCCATATCAACATATTTTAGCCTCATTTATCGCGCAATATTATTGTGTGGGGCTAGGTGAATCCTATGGGCTTTTTTTGCCACAGGAGGTGAGTGAGATAAACTTAGAATCTTTGCGCGTAGAAATTCCAAATGCTTTAAGTAAAGCGCAAAGCGATGCTCTTAGCTTTTGCCTTACCCATAAAAATCCCCTACTTTTTGGCGATACCGGCAGTGGCAAAACAGAGATTTATATCCACCTCATCGCACATACACTCTCTTTGGCACAAAATGCACTTTTCCTTATGCCCGAAATTGCCCTCACGCCACAAATTGAATCTCGTCTTAAGGCAGTATTTGGCGATTGCGTGGGCATATGGCATTCTAAAATCACTCCAAAAGCAAAAAAGCAGATTCTAGAGGGCTTAAGGGAGGGAAATATCCGCGTGATAGCAGGAGCGAGGAGCGCGATTTTTTTGCCAATTCACAACCTTGGGCTTGTGATTGTCGATGAGGAGCACGATGATGCCTATAAATCTCAAAGCTCTCCGCGCTACAATGCGAGGGATTTAGCACTTTATTTGGGGAACAAAAGCGAGATTAAGACTATTTTAGGCTCGGCAACACCAAGCGTGATAAGTTATTATTATGCGACAAAGCATAATAATCTCTATCGTCTTAAGGGGCGGTATTTTAGTTCAAAAAAACATATCGAAATTTTGCCTTTACCCGAGCAAGATTCTATGCAAGGTGCGTTAGATTCGCAGCATATTTTCAACGAATCCCTATATTTTATTAATGAATCCCTACTTGCCGCGCTTAAGCAAAGCCTCCAAAACAAGCAGCAAGCAATTATTTTTCTTCCCACGCGTGCGGATTATAAAATGCTCGTGTGTAGCGCGTGTGGGAGCGGGTGCGAATGCGATTTTTGCTCGGTAAATATGTCCTTGCACCTTGATAAAAATGCGCTGATATGCCATTATTGCCACTTTTCTAAACCTATTCCTACACATTGTCCGCAATGTCAAAAGGATACTTTGCGCTCATTCCGCATAGGCACAGCTCAAGTCGCAAAAATCCTAAGCCAAACACTGCCAGAAGCAAGAATCGCGCTTTTTGATAGGGACAATATTACCACGCAAAATAAGCTTAAAAAAACCTTAAAATCATTTAACGCAGGGGAGATTGATATTTTGGTTGGCACACAAATGTTAAGCAAAGGGCACGACTATCATCGTGTGAATCTCGCCATAGTGCTAGGAATCGACTATGTGTTAAAGAGTAGCGATTATCGTTGCAATGAGCGCACAATAAGCCTACTGCACCAAATCGCCGGACGCAGTGGGCGTAAATATGACGGGCAGGTGTATATACAAAGTGCTAATGGCACATTTTTGCAACCATTTTTAAATGATTATGAGGATTTTCTACTTTATGAGCTAAAGACACGACCGCATATCTATCCGCCATACCAAAGGTTTGCCACGCTAAATTTTGCACACAAAAACGAGCAAAAAGCACTTTTACATCTCTCACAAGTGCGGACATTTCTAACACAGATTCAGAATCTACATAAAGAAGTAGAAATTGTAGGAGAAAGCAGGGCTTTGCTGAAGCGCCTTTATAATAAACATCGCTTCGTGCTTTTGCTTCGCTCACACTCTACCCGCGCACTTTTGGAGCTACTGCATACTTTGGTGGCAGAGCAAAGCTTACGCGCTACATTTGAGATTGACATCGACCCTCTAAGCATATTATAGGGACTTTGTGCGCTATAATAAAACTGAATCTAAAGGAGTAAAAATGAAAATTGCCATATCCTGCCTGTCGCCATTGGTGCAAAGTAGCTTGGAGTATTTTTTGAAAGATTCTGTTACGAGTGAAGCAGAGTGTGATTTTATCATCACTGATGATGAGAATAGACGCGATACAAAGCCATTGTGCCTTGTGCTTGATGAGGCGTATTCACACATTAGAAAGCCTTTTAACACTCAAAGCTTGAACGAAGATTTAGCAGCTTTTTATGAGAAGCTCACATACAGCCATAAAAACACAGAATCTTCCTCCTTACACACTATGAATAATGCGCTCTCACAGAGTGCAAATATCACAGATTTAGAATCTCGCATTCGCACCCTGTGCGATGAATCTGCAAAGGCGTTAGCGGATAACATTATCGCCTTACTTAAAACACGCTAGATTCTAAAAGTTTCGTAAATGGCGCAGTTTCATATTCAAGCGGGCAACTTAAAACATCTCAAGCTTATTTTTAATCCCGATGAAAGCACACGCCCGACAAAATCTATCGTGCGCGGCTCGTTTTTTGATACTTTGGGAAGCGAAATTGTGGATAGTGTGTTTATCGAAGCCTTTGGGGGCTGTGGCTCAATGGGGATTGAAGCCCTCTCACGCGGGGCAAGGGCAGCTATTTTTTATGAGATTAACAAAGAAGCCTATGAGATTTTATCGCGCAATCTTACCCTAATGCGCGATAGAGCACCGCATTTTCAATGCAAGAGTTTTAATGCTGATTTTTTCACCCAAGACATACAATCACATATCGAAAAAATAGCTCAAAATGATGATAAAAATGTGAGAAATGCACGGATAATTTTATATCTTGACCCGCCATTTTGCATACGAGAAGGAATGGCAGATATTTATGAGCGACTTATTACCAAAATATGCAATTTCTCACATTCACAGCAAAGTCGCGTTGATTTAATTGTTTTTGAACATTGGAGTGGCTATAATATGCCACATTTTTTTGGCGAGTATGAGAAGTATAAAACGCGTCAGTTTGGCAAAAGCACATTAACTTATTTCATAATAAAGGATTGAAAATGGCAGAAGAAGAAAAAGCAGCCCCAAGTGGCGGAGAGAAAAAAAGTAAGGCAATTTTGTTTGTTATCATCGGCATTGTCGTAGTGCTCTTGCTTTTGGTGGGCATTGTGGTAGCTATGCTAATGATGGGTGGACACGATGAGGAAGAACAAAAGCAAGAAACCCCGCAAGTGCAAACACAAATGGCACCAGCACAAATCATCGTGGGAAGCACGGTAAATGTGCGCAATACAGATAGATTAGTGCCCGGACTCATCTATCCAGCGGAAGGTCCTATCCCTTTCACAGCCAACTTAATGACACAAACAGGCAAGAGATACCTTAAGACAAGTATGCAGTTTGAACTTGATAAAGACGAGCTAAAAGCAAATGCCACAAAAATCGAGCTTGATAGGAAATTGCCTTTACTCAAAGATACGATTATTGAGATTCTATCCTCAAAGTCTGTTGAAGATGTAGCTTCTACAAAGGGTAAAAACCGCTTGAAAGATGAGATTGTAAAGCGCATTAATGAATTTTTGATTGATGGCAAAGTAGGCGATGTGTATTTCGTGGAATTTGTAGTGAGCTAGATTGATAGGCATTGATATTATAAGCATTGCCCGTATGCGCGGTTTTGTAGAAAAATTTGGCATAAAGGGTTTGAGGCGATTTCTAAGTGATGAGGAAATCGTGCTTTGCCTTATTGAGTCTATAAATTCTCACAATGATTTTATAGCTAATCATCGCGCTTCTGCCCGTGTGGATTCTAAAACGACTTTTGATAACTTTCAAAATACCGCTCTAGGCGGAGATTCTAAATCTTTGCATCATATTAAAATACTTCAAGCACTAAACATTACACGCGTGGCTGGATTTTGGGCGGCAAAAGAGGCTTGCTCTAAGGCATTGGGTGTTGGGATTGGGCGAGAGCTTGGATTTTTAGATATAAAAATACGCAAAACCACAAAAAAAGCTCCGCTTGTGTGTTTGAGTGATGAGAAGATGGCATATTTTGGTGTAAAACAACTCTCACTTAGTATTAGCCACGATGGCGGCTTTGCCATAGCAGCAGTGATATGTGTATAAGATTCTATAATATTTGCAAGGTTTTAGAATCTCGCAATATCGTGCTTTATTGTATTAGGTATAAAATTCTCACTTAAGATTTTCATACCAACCGCGCACGATATAAACTGAAAAACTCTATAATCTACACATTTTTGTTACTTTTATACCACATATGAAAAACTTAATATTGTAATTTTGTTACATATACTTGATTGTCAAAATATTTATTGCTACTTTAAGCAGTATATTGCTTTTGCAAATAGCAGTATTTTAAACAAAAAGGAGAAATGTATGAAACTATCTAAAGAACAAGAAAAAGCTCTTTTTTCTTTTAGGTATTTTGTTTCATTTAGAAATAAAATTGCAGTTATTATGTCGCTAGTGATTTTTATTGCGTATTATGCCTTTGTGCTTGGCGTGGGGCTATTCCCAGAAGTGCTTGGCTATCGCTTGGGACCTAGTTCTATTACACTTGGTATTATTTTGGGAATCTTCCTTATCGCCCTATGTATTATCGCCACCGGGCTTTACACATTTTTGGCAAATACTTATTTCGATAAAGAACAAGAGGGAATTCTGCGCTCTTTAGAGGAAAACAAGATTGTAGAATCACTCGAAAAAGGGGAGATTTGTTACAAGGATTGCTCAAACGCACAGGAGGTAGCACAATGAAAAATATATTTAAGCTAGGCTTTGTATGTGCGCTATTTACGCTTTTAAGCCCACTCTATGGTGCATCTATCGACTTTGGTGGGGCAGTATCAGACCTTAATCCTACGGCTATTGGTATGTTTTTAGCCTTTGTGTTAGCAACTTTGTTTATTACTTATCTTTCAAACAAAAAAAGTCAGTCAGCAAGTGGATTCTATACAGCAGGTGGAAATATTAGCGGTATGCAAAATGGTATAGCCATCGCTGGAGATTTTATGAGTGCGGCGAGTTTTTTAGGCATCACTGCGCTTGTTTTTACAAATGGCTTTGATGGACTTATTTACTCCATTGGGTTTTTGGCTGGGTGGCCTATTATTTTGTTTCTTATTGCGGAAAAATTTAGGAATCTTGGTAAATTTACCTTTGCCGATATTACCGCTTATCGCCTTGATGCAAAACCTATTCGTGTAATTTCTGCAATTTCTGCATTAAGCGTGATTGTTTTTTATCTAATCGCACAAATGGTGGGTGCAGGACAACTTATTCAAGTGCTTTTTGGGTTGCCTTATACTTTGGCAGTAGTGATAGTAGGCATTTTAATGATTTGCTATGTGCTTTTTGGTGGTATGCACGCCACTACTTGGGTGCAAATCATTAAGGCAATATTACTTTTGGCTGGGGCAACTTTTATGGCGATTATGATTTTGTATTTGACAAAATTTGATTTGAGCTATTATTTCTCTCAAGCCATTTCGCATCACCCAAAAGGTGAAGCGATTATGTCGCCGGGCGGATTCTTAACCGACCCCATTTCTGCGGTCTCTCTTGGACTTGCACTTATGTTTGGCACGGCTGGTTTGCCCCATATTTTGATGAGATTTTTCACGGTTAAAGATGCAAAAGAAGCGCGTAAGTCAGTATTTTACGCCACAGGATTGATTGGGTATTTTTATATCCTTACCTTCATCATTGGTTTTGGGGCGATTGTGCTTTTGCTTGGTAATGAACAATTTACAAATGCAGATGGCACATATAATGGCATTACAAATATGGTTGCTGTGAATCTTGCCTCTGTTATTGGTGGTGATTTATTCTTAGGCTTTATCTCTGCGGTTGCTTTTGCTACGATTTTAGCTGTTGTATCAGGCTTGGCTATTGCTGGGGCTGGTGCAATAAGCCACGATCTATTTGTGAATGTCTGCAAAGATGGTAAATGCGATGCAGAACTTGAGATGAAAGTAACAAAAATCGCTACTCTTGGTATTGGTGTGTTTGCTATCGCTTTGGGGATTATTTTTGAAAATCAAAATGTGGCTTTCACGGTAGGACTTGCCTTTGCCATTGCCGCGAGTGTGAATTTTCCTATCTTGCTCCTGTGTATTTATTGGAAAAATCTCACCACAAAAGGTGCATTTTGGGGAGGACTAATTGGGCTTATTGTGGTGCTTACGTTAGTGATTTTAAGTCCTAGCATTTGGGTAAAAAGCTTTGGTTTTGACGCGGCAATTTTTCCCTATGACCACCCAGCAATTTTCACTATGCCACTTACATTCATCGCTATATATGTGATTTCTAAGCTTGATGGCTCAAAGAGAGCGCGGATAGACAAGGCAGGATTTAGCGCACAAGATTTTCGTGCAGAGAGCGGTATAGGCGCGAGTGAGGCAGTAGCACATTAAGATTTTTAGAATCTTAGCCAAGATTCTAAACCCGCATAGCCCTAGATTCTAAAATTTTGGGGTTATGCACTTTTTATGTGTTTATTATAGACACAAACTATCAAGGGATAAGATACAAAAAAACAACATAAATGTATCACTTATGCAAATAAGCACAAAATTTTTGCCTTTTTAAGTGCTTAATCAATGCGAAAAAGCTACAATGGCAAGTTTATAAATGAGTTTCGGCACTGGGAGAATGTATGTTTCAAAAGTATCTTATACCTATATGTATTTTAGCTATTATATATTTTGTCTCCACAAGTCCAGCACTTACAAGCGTGAGTGCTGGACTTGCAATTTTACTTTTTGGTATGCTAAGTCTTGGGAATGGATTTCGCACTTTCAATGGGGGATTCTTAGAAAATATCCTCACCACTTCGACAAACACCGCAATCAAAAGTGTAAGTTTTGGTGCTGTGGCTACGGCGATTATGCAAAGCTCCTCTTTGGTTTCTGTGCTTTCTATATCCTTTGTATCGGCTTCTCTGCTTAGCCTATCGCAAGGTATCGGTGTGATGTTTGGTGCAAATCTCGGGAATAGTGCTGGTTCGTGGCTCATTGCTGGGGCGAGCGGTATAAAAATTTCCGCCCTTGCCTTACCTCTCATCGTGGGCGGTGTGCTTTTTAATTTCCAAAGCACCAAAACCGCTAAAGGCGTGGGGCAGATTTTTATCGGGCTTGGATTTTTCTTTTTAGGCGTGGGTTATATCAAAGACGGCTTCGAGGAATACAAGGAAATTATTGATTTTTCGCAGTATTCAATGGATGGGTTACGCGGTGCGCTTCTTTTTGCCGGACTTGGGGCATTGATGACGGCTATTGTGCAAAGCTCCCACGCAACTTTGACAATTATCATCTCTGCTCTTGCCACAGGAAGTATGACCTATGAAAATGCCTTAGCAGCGACACTTGGCACAAGCATAGGTGGCGTTATGACTGCGGTTATTGTCTCTTTTAGCACAAATATAGACGGAAAACGTTTGGCGGCAGCGAATTGTATTTTTAATTTTTCTATTGCTATTCTTGTTATTGCTACTTTTGATTACTTTGTATGGCTCAATACTGCTATTTCATCAATTATAGGTTTAGCAGAGGATAGTGTGCTAAGAATCGCAGTGTTTCACACACTTTTTAATCTCGTGGCAGTGGTGCTTTTGCTTCCTTTTATCCCAAAAATTTCTACTTTATTAGAAAAAGTCTTGCAAGATAAAGATACACAAATTGATAAACCCCTATATGTCAATAACGCGATTGTACAGTATCAGGATACAGCATATCTTGCTATGTATCACGAAGTTGAACACTTGTATGAAAATGCCTTTGAGCTTATTGCGCACACGCTTGGTTTTTCCCGTGCAGATATTAAAAGCGATAAAGATATGAACGAAGTTCTTAAAGCGAAAATATGGGCAAAAGAAGATATTGATGTGGAAATTTTCTATATCAAAAAAATCAAAGTGCTTTTTAATGCCATACTTGATTTTTCTACACAGGCACAAGCATATACACAAGATAAAATATATGTACGCAAATTTGCCCTTCTTACTTCAGCATCACGTAATATTGTCGAGGCAATTAAAAATGTAGAGCTTTTACAGCCAAATTTAAAGAAAAATAGTCTCTCTAAGGATTTAGTTCTCTCAAGTGAATACAATACGCTAAGAGTCCATCTTGCAATGCTTTTACGAAATATAAATGAAGTCCTCCTTTTTGAAAATATTCATCCACAAGAAGCAATCATCAAGCTCAAGGGGCAGAAAAAAGTATTTAAGAAAATGGATAAAGATTTTGTTGCATATATAGAATCTCTTCTAAATAAAAAGAATTTAAGCATACAAAATAGCACTTCTTTGCTCAATGCTGTGGGCTTTAGTAATAGCATTGCTAAAGAACTTGTGAATGCAATTATACGAATGCAAAAGACGCGCTTAGATGGAGAAGAGGAAGTGGTAACAGATGTGCAAAATCAATAGGCACTAGTATTATTGATGAAAAAAAATATTTTTTTTATAAGCTTTTTTCTTATAGGTATTGTTTGTCTTATTGCAGTATTTAGTTATAGAATTTATGTGAAAAAGATTCATCCAATAGCTCATATTTATACCTTAGAGGAAATAGAGCATAAGTATAAAAATATTGCACCAACGCAATGGGGTGAAAATCTCGAGGGTGTTACTACGATTTTGCCTAATGAGAGCAAACCTGTTGCATATCTCACATTTGATGCTTGTGGTGGGGCGTATGATAAGGCATTGATTGATTATTTAATAGCTCATAATATTCAAGCCACCTTATTTATTAATGCACGTTGGATTCATAAACACACAGATGATTTTATAAAACTCGCTCAAAATCCGCTTTTTTCTATCCAAAATCACGGCACAAAGCACCTTCCTCTTAGCGTAAATGGCAAATCAATTTATCATATCAAAGGCACAGATTCTGTGAGCGGAGTATATAAAGAGATTATGGATAATGATGAGCTTATTTTTAAACTCACAGGTAAAAAGCCACATTATTTTCGCTCTGGCACAGCATATTATGATGAAATAGCAGTATCCATACTCAAAGATTTGGGTTATAAAATTGGTGGATTTGATGTATTGGGCGATGGTGGAGCAACTTTTTCTAAGCAAAAGATTATCAAACAAGCACAAAAAGCGCGTAATGGTTCAATTCTTATTTATCATTTCAATAAACCTCAAAGCGATACATTTGCAGGAATTAAAGAAGTGGTGCCTATGCTTTTGGAGAAAGGTTTTTATTTTGGAAAGCTTGAAGAGTAAAAGTAAACCCCTCCCTTAGATAAGGGAAAAGGCTAAAGGCAAGACTTAGTTGCCTTTTACGATTGTTGTTGAAGTTGTATAAAGTCCAAGAATACTCCATATTTTAGTATCTACACTTTTAATTTGTGAGATATTACCAGCTTTTGCTGCTGCATCAACAGAACAATTACCAACACTAACTAAACCAAGAATGTTTGAGCATTTTGCTTGTCCTTGTTTAGAATCTCCACCTGTTGAAGTTGCTGCCACAGGACCTGTCATATCAGAATACAACACACCTGAAACAAGTCCTGCGGTGCTACCTATTGCACAACCACTAAAAAGTGCTACTGCACCACCAAAACCTAGAGCTAAAACTAGCTTTTTCATATAAACTCCTTAAAGAAATAATGACACATTGGATTAAATCCTTAATGCTGGAATTTGATTATACAAAAAAAAAAAAAACAAAAGTCAAGAAACATTATTCCTTGCAGCAAATTCTGTAGGTGGTGTTGTAGGTAAAATGATTTCTCCACAAAGTATTGCGATTGCTTGTGCAGCGGTTGGGTTAGTTGGTAAAGAATCAGATTTATTTAAATTTACTTTAAAATATTCTCTTGCATTTATCATTCTTATTGGTATTTGGACAGCTATTATTGCTATGTTTATTCCTTATATTATTCCCGAAGCGGTAGCCCTGGTTAAATAGCTAATGCTCCTCTAGGGGAGCATTAGCATTGTTTAGAATCTGCTTTAGTTTTATATTCTAAGTTTATCGATTTGTCCTGTGTAGTAGAAATATTTTTCAAGCACTAAAAGAGAAATGATAGCTTCACGTTTTGTATCAAAAAATTGTTTAATATACTCTTGGGCGTTATGGATAATTTCTTTAGCTTCATTTGGGTGTTTGATGAAATATTCTAACCTTTCCTCCAAGTCTTCATAGTCATCGCGGATTTGTGCATAATGCACATTTGATTTAAGTGTGCCTTCCATAAACCAAGTTTCAAATTTTGGCTTTGACATAATTGCAAGAGAATTAGAGCTCATTACCCATTTGAGATTGCTTGCAACATCATTCCCCTCTAAAGAGAGCAAAAATTTATAAGGTAAATGTTTGGCTATGCCAATTTTTGGCTTTTGCCATAAGTGATGCACTCTTTTACTTCCGGTATGTCCTAAATCACAGAGCCGATGATTAAAATACTTTTCAAAAAATTGTGTGCGATGGGGTTGATAAATCCCGCCACGATAAAAAAGTTTATCTTGTTTATCTTCAAAGGTATATGGATCATTGATAAATGTAAAATGTCGCACCTTTTCTAAATTAAGCAAAGTAGAATAATTAAAAGGTGGAGACTTAAGAGCGTTATGCCCCCCCCCCAATGTTAATTGTTGAGAATGCGATTCATAATAATCCTTTATTGGACGTGATTTTGTAATAGAGGGTTTAGGGCAAATAAAGTTAATATCGCCAAATGCAAAATGCGCTTTAAAATCTTGAGGAAAATATCTTGTGTATTCATAGGTATCAAAAAAATACACGGTTTTCTTGCGTGTAAATCGCACAAAGCTAAGATTTTTCGCTTCATCATCAAGGGTGATAGGATTATTTAATTGGCAATAATAATCTACACGTGATTTAATATATTCAATATCAGGGCGTGTGAGCACATCTTTTAAAATTTTCTCACGATTTTTGGGCAAAAATACTGCAGGTGTTAGCATACGAGAGATTCCCTTAAGATTATAGAGAAAATAATTATTTTTCATATAATTTCCTTAAAATACGCAATTGTTTTTATTAGCCCTTCTTTAAGCTCAACATTTGGATTCCACCCTAGCTCATTTTGAGCAAGGCTAATATCGGGTTGCCGTTGTTTTGGGTCATCTTGAGGTAAGGGTGAAAAAACAAGTTTGGATTTAGAGTGAGTGAGCTCTAGCACTGCATTTGCAAGTTCAATCATACTAAATTCACGTGGATTCCCTATATTTACAGGTCCATAGAATCCATCTCTACTATCCATAAGTCTTATCATACCCTCAATCAAATCATCTACATAGCAAAAACTACGAGTTTGCTTGCCTTCGCCATAAATCGTAACATCTTCGCCTTTGAGTGCTTGAATGATAAAATTACTTACTACACGCCCATCGTTTGGGTGCATTCTAGGTCCATAGGTATTAAAAATTCTCATTACTTTAATATTTAAATTATGCTGCCTTTGATAATCAAAAAAAAGTGTTTCTGCACATCGCTTCCCCTCATCATAACACGCCCTTATGCCAATAGGATTCACTGAGCCTTTGTAGGATTCTACTTGTGGGTGGATTTCAGGATCGCCATAAACTTCACTCGTGCTTGCTTGCAGAATCTTCGCTTTCACTCTCTTTGCAAGTCCTAGCATATTGATTGCTCCCATAACAGAAGTTTTAGTTGTTTGCACTGGGTCAAATTGATAATGCACTGGAGAAGCAGGGCAAGCGAGATTATAAATTTCATCAACTTCTACATAGAGAGGAAAAGTTACATCGTGGCGCATAAATTCAAAACGGGGATTTGAGAGTAAATGTATAATATTTTGTTTTGTGCCTGTGAAAAGATTATCCACACAAAGCACTTCATCGCCCCTCTCTAGTAGCTTTTCGCATAAATGTGAGCCTAAAAATCCCGCTCCACCGGTTACCAAAACTTTTTTATTAAGCATTATTAATCCTTTTTTATGGATTTAGAATCTGCTAATTATATTTGAAAATCTTTATAGTGTTATAAAAACAAGAAAATTTTGGTATTTTAGATTATTTGTGTCTTAAGCAAAAAGCTTTTAAATAAATTTGGCTAAAATCTGCTTTTATTAAAACATAAGGAGTTTCTATGATAGAACGCTATGCGCGGGAGGAAATGAAAAAACTATGGGATATGAATGCTAAATATTCTGCGTGGCTAGAGGTGGAGAAAGCCCTCGTGCGTGGGTGGAACAAGCTAGGGCTTATCCCTGATAGCGATTGTGAAAAGATTTGCAAAAATGCGAAATTTAACATCGCAAGGATTGATGAGATAGAAGCAGTTACAAAGCACGATTTAATAGCTTTTACCACAAGTGTGGCGGAATCTTTAGGCGAGGAGAGCCGCTGGGTGCATTATGGGATAACCTCAAGTGATTGCATTGATACCGCTGTGGCACTGCAAATGCGAGATTCTCTAAAGATTATTTTAGAGGATATAAAGCAGGTGCGTGAAGTGATTAAAAATAAAGCAATGGAACACAAAGGCACGCTTATGGTGGGACGCTCTCACGGAATCCACGGCGAGCCTATTACCTTTGGGCTTGTGTTGGCGATTTGGTATGATGAGCTAGGCAGACATTTAAAGGCTTTAGAATCTACTTTGGAAGTCATCTCTGTGGGGCAGCTTAGCGGTGCAATGGGGAATCTCGCGCATACACCTATGGAGCTAGAAGAAATTGTATGCAAAGATTTAGGATTGAAAGCCGCACCTGTTAGCAATCAAGTTATTCAAAGAGATAGATACGCTAGGCTTATGAGCGATTTAGCACTCTTAGCGAGTAGTTGTGAAAAAATTGCTGTGGAGATTCGGCATTTGCAACGCACCGAAGTGTATGAAGCGGAGGAATATTTTGACAAAGGGCAAAAAGGTAGCTCTGCTATGCCTCACAAGCGCAATCCAGTTTTGAGTGAAAATATCACGGGGCTTTGCAGAATGATTCGCTCTTTTGCACTTCCAGCAATGGAAAATGTTGCCCTTTGGCACGAGCGAGATATTAGCCATTCAAGCGTGGAGCGATTTATTTTGCCAGATAGCTTTATCACGACAGATTTTATGTTGGCTAGGCTTACAGGACTTATAGAAAAGTTACTTATCTATCCTAAAAATATGATGAAAAATCTTAATCTCACCGGTGGGCTTGTGTTTTCACAAAGAATTTTATTAGAGCTGCCTAAAAAGGGTGTGAGCCGAGAAGATTCTTACAAAATCGTGCAAAGAAATGCGATGAAAGTATGGCAGGATTTACAAGAGGGCAAAGCCGCGGTGAATGAAAAAGGAGAGAGCTTGTATTTGCAGTATTTATTGGCAGATACTGAATTAGTTGGGCTTATTGGTGAAGTGGCTATTAAAGAATGCTTTGAATTTGGTTACTATACAAAAAATGTAAATGCTATTTTTAAGCGAGTGTTTGAGGAGTGAAAATACCAACGCATTTAAGCACCAAAGAAAGAATTAATCTTGGCAGCTTTTACACTAATGAATTTTTGGTGCAATATGTGGATTTTAAAGAATATGTGCTACTTGATAGTTCGTGTGGAAGCGGAAATTTTTTTGTGTGTGAATGGGTTTGCTAAAACCATAGGAATTGATATTGATGAGAGGGCTCTAAAAATTACACGAAACAAGCTAGAATCTAGCGTTATTTTGTATCACAAAAACGCATTAAGCAATGTTTCAAGAGAGAGTTTTTATATAGCATAATCTTCTAAACTTGTGATTGTAGGCAATCCACCTTATAATGATAGAACTTCTATTGTTCAAAGCAATCTTAAAAATAAAGAGTCTATCCCCATAGACTCTGCCTTTCAAGCTAGAGATATAGGCATAAGCTTTTTACGCTCTTATGAGAGATTAAGGGCGGATTTATCTGCGTATTGCACCCGCTCTCTTATTTGATTAAAAAAACCAATTTTAAGGCATTGAAGGATTTCACAAAAGCTTATAGGCTTTTAGATTCTATGATTATTAGCTCAAAAGAGTTTTGCAAGGATTCTAAGGGGCATTTTCCTATTATCATAGCCTTATACTAAAGAGATGATAGGGGAATGGATTATGAGTTTATTTGTAACTTTAGTTTTAAAACCTGTGAGGGCAAAACTTTTAAACTTAATGAGTTTAATTTCATATCACAATACATTGATAAATATCCAAATAAAAATCGTGTTATAGAATCTAAAAAAGTAGCGATGTTTTATACCCTACGAGACATTAATGCTTTAAGCCGTTCAAAAACTTTTATGCAAAAAGAAAACACTAACACAATTTATGTTACACAAGAAAAATATAGTCTTTATTGCTATGTTGATGTATTTAAAGCTTTTTTACCACATATTCCTTATTATTTTGGGAATTGTGATGTGATGATTGATTTTAAAAAGTTTAAGGCTTTAGAATCTTGCTTTGTCAAGGCAAGTGAAGAAAAGATTCTAAGCCCAGAGATTTTGCAATATTTTAAGGACTTGTTAGGGGTGCATTATGAAAATTCAAAAATGTGAAAATCAAAAAGTATTTGTAGAGATTCCACTTACTACACAAAGTGGCAAAACAAGAGTAAAAACTCGCAATAGCTTCTATGAGTATGGATTACCCACTGCTACAAGGCAAATACCCTTTTCACAAAAGCACTATATAGAATGGCAAATTGGCTATGATGTGGATAAAAGCGATAAAGAAAAACTTGCTTTAAGCACATTGCAACACACAGAATTTCAAGGAGCAAATGGCAAAAAAACAAAAGCACTTTATGAACTAAGTGAGTATTTGCATTATTTCGTGCAGTGGGGAATTATTACAAAATATGAAATTGAGGGTTTGACAAGATTTTTGCAAAACATTCAAGAATATGAATTTTTGGATTCTAGGAATGAATTGCAAATATTGCGAAGCCACCCTGTGGGTAAAAATATTTAGGTATAGAGTTTATCAATCACAAATAGCCTACCCGCTTTTAGTGCATAAGTTTAATAATTTTGATGTTCTTATAGAAATTGTGATTAAAGAAAAACAAAGAGCAGTTGGGGTGCAACCAATGCTTTATGTTTGCTTTCCCATCACAGAATTACAATGCCAACCTCTACTTTTAGGCAGGGTAGCAGAGCCTAAAGAATGCAGTTTGCTTGTTTTAGATTCTAAAGATAAAGATTTTTTGCTAGAGACCTTTAAGATTTTTGGAATGTTAAGCAAGAATCATAATTATGATGTGCTTGAGATTTTAAAGATTATTTAAACACCTCACGCAAAAGATTTTTGTTGTTGTGATAAGTGCCTTAATGGAACATCTTTAAAGTTAAACATTGAGAATCTCTTTGACCTAAGTATCAAAATATGCTAGATAAAATGAAATATGGCAAAAAGAAAAATACATAAATTATTCTTTACTGATAATTTCCTGTAATCTTAACTCCTTATCATAATCCTTTGCGCTCTCTCTATTTCCCACCATACGCGCACGGGATTTAAGCAAGGTGCTATCTTCACTAAGGATACTACGCGCCTCCTCATAGCCATTCAAACTAATACCTGCAATATCAAGCAAAGTGTGCATTAAATCATCATTCATATATTTGGTATTTTGCGCCCTTTGCAATCGCTTGTAAAGCTTGGGGTGCTTTTGTATAAGGTTAAAATATCAATGAGACATAGTCAAAATATAAATTTGAATCTTTTTGCGCTTTGTAGATCCGTGGTGGATTCTATGGAATCTTATACGAAGAATCTGTTGAGTTTTGTTTGAAATAGCCCTTTTACCCCTGCGAAAGGGTAAAAGGATAAACCTAAATAAGAATTATTTAGGAAGTGCTACCGCATCAGGTATGATGCTCGATAAGAACATAGCAATAATAGCTGTCCAAATACCAATAAGAATGATAAATGCAAGAGAATATTTTAAAGTAAATTTAAATAAATCTGATTCTTTACCAACTAACCCAACCGCTGCACAAGCAATCGCAATACTTTGTGGAGAAATCATTTTACCTACAACACCACCTACAGAATTTGCTGCAAGGAATAATGTTTCTTTAATACCAAGCTCTTGTGCAGTAACTTGTTGAAGCGGACCAAAGAGTAGATTTGAGCTTGTATCGCTTCCTGTGATAAACACGCCAAGCCACCCAATAACTGGACTAAAGAAAGCAAATAAATCGCCTGTTTTTGCAAAAGCAATACCCAAAGTTGCACTCATACCACTATTTTTTGAGATAAAAGCAAAGGCAACAACAAGCCCAATTGTGATACAAGGAATCGCCATTTCTTTTAAGGTATCTCCAAGTGCTTCTTCAGCCACACTTGATTTTATTCTCAAAAAAGCGATGGTTAAAAAAGCGGCTACTAAAATCGCTGTGCCTGCTTGAAGCGCAATAAGATTAATGGGCAAATCAATTTTTATAGGATTGCCGCTAGGGTCAGTTATGACACTTGTAAGAGGATTGAAAGCCATACTCACTTGGGTATAGTTTAAGGCTCCAATTTGATAATAACCTATCGTTGCTCCCGCATCATCAATTATAGGCTTTATGCTAAAAAAGAAACTCTCTTTAGGTAAAGCAATAGCTCCATTTATCAATAAATCTGGATTCTCAAATAAAATTTTCTTTGCTTCAAATATTGCTTTAAACCAAGGCTGAGTCCAAATAATTACACAAATAATGAGCAAAATAAACGGAAGCCACGCTTTAAAGACTTTAACAAATTCAAGTTTTTCGTGGTTTGAAAAATCTTTTAAATCATCAAGCCTAAATATATTTGTGGGAGACCAAAACTTCAAAAAAGCTGTGGTACAAACTAAAGATACCACAGCAGAAACTATATCAGGAAGCTCTGCGCCAAGATAGTTTGAGCTAATAAATTGAGTAGCTGTAAAGCTCACTGCTGCTACCAAAATTGCCGGGAAAGTTTCTCTCACACCTTTGATTCCGTCCATTAAAAATACAATAAAGAAAGGGATTGTTAAACTCAAAGGCACAAGCATACGCCCAACCATTGCCGCAACAGAATATTGCTCTACACCTACAAGATTACTCATTGCAATAATTGGAATCCCAACTGCTCCAAAAGCCACAGGAGCAGTATTTGCAATCAAACAAAGTCCTGCTGCATATAATGGACGAAGCCCCAAGCCCACAAGGAGTGCTGCTGTAATCGCAACAGGTCCGCCAAAGCCAATGGCTCCCTCCAAAAATGAACCAAAACAAAATCCAATCAAAATCACTTGGATTCTATGATCAGGCGTGATAGTCATTACACTTTGTTTAATTACTTCAAAAGAGCCAGATTTCACCGAAAGCTTATAGAGAAAGATTGCTGCAATAATAATCCAAGCAATAGGCCACATTCCTTGTGCAAATCCTTGCACAAAAGAAGCACCTATGAGTGAAAAAGGCATTTTGTAAGCATAAAATGCCACCAAAGTCGCTACAATCACTGTGATAAAGCCCGCTATATATCCCTTAAGCTTTAAAACAAGCAAACATAATAAAAAACACGCAATAGGTATAAAAGCTACTGCTGCACTTAACCACATATTGTTAAGTGGATCATAAATCTGTTCCCAAGCACCCATTTTTAGAATCTCCTTTAATCTTTATGGTTAGAATCTTTTCAAAATAACAACTGCAACTGCCATTTTGCTATTGATTTTAAAATATCAAAAAAAACTTAACCTTATGAAATAGATGAATGAGTATGTATTTTATATGCCAATGTGTAAAATTTTCACATTAAATCCATTTGACATATAATTGAGAAAATTTTACACATTTATAAAAAGAAAAATAACTAAACTTTTACCTTTTGTATTTTTAAAGCTCCTTATTTATATCATAATTGTTTTATGAAATTTAGGAAGGAGTTAATATGCGAGTATTTTTTTTCTCAACTTGTCTAGGAAGTTTAGCATATGCTGATACTTGCGTAAATGCAATCAGATTATTACAAAAAGAGGGGTGTGAAGTCATTTTTAAAAAAGACCAAACTTGTTGTGCACAACCAAGCTATAATTCGGGCTATTATGAGGAAAGCCGCAAAGTTGCTCTCCATAATATAGCACTTTTTGAGGGAGAAGAACCAATTATTGTGCCTTCAGGCTCTTGTGCAGGTATGATGAGAGAGGATTATTTAGCACTTTTTGAGGGAAGAAGCGAACTTGAGAAGGTAAAACAATTTTGCTCACGTGTATATGATTTAGGCGAATACCTACATAAGATACTCAATGTCCGATATGAAGATAAAGGTGCGCCTACCAAAGTTACTTGGCATAGTAATTGCCACGCTTTACGCACCTCTAAAGTTGTTGATAGCGCAAAGGCTCTCATTACTTCATTGCAAAATGTTGAGCTTATTGAACTAGAACGAGAAGAAGAATGCTGCGGCTTTGGTGGGACTTTTAGCATTAAAGAGCCGGAAGTATCAAATGCAATGGTGAGCCAGAAAATTGAGGATATTCTTTCAAGAAATGTAGAATATGTAATTTCAGCAGATGCAGGGTGCTTACTTAATATCAGCGGGGCAATGCAAAAGCAAAAAATCGCTGTCAAACCCATTCATCTCTATGATTTCTTAGCCCAAAGAATCGGATTAGGAGCATAATTATGAGCCATCAAGAACATACCAATATCGTCCATACCAAACTCAATGACAAACAACTCCGCACTAACCTTAAGAGTGTAATGGACACCCTTAAAGGGAATCGTAAGAATCTTATCGCTTCTCGCTACACAGATTGGGAGGCTTTGCGTGAGCAAGGAAGAGCGGTTAAACAAAAAACTCTCTCTCAACTTGATACTCTCCTTGAACGTTTTGAACAAAATGCTACAAAAAATGGATTCATTGTGCATTGGGCACGTGATAGCAAAGAAACAAATGAGATTATTTATAATCTTATGAGAGAGAAAAATATCACTAAGATTCTCAAAGGCAAATCTATGGCGAGCGAGGAGACGCATCTTAATGCTTTTTTAAAGCAAAAAGGTATTAATCCCATTGAAACAGATTTGGGTGAGCTTATCATTCAACTTATTGATGAGCCACCTGTGCATATTGTCGCCCCAGCTATTCATAAAAACCGCTATCAAATCGGCGAAATATTCCAACAAAAACTTGGTGCAAACTTAGAATCTGAACCAGAAAAACTCAACGAAATTGCTCGTGTGCATTTACGCAAGGAGTTTAAAGAGTTTAAAATGGGACTAAGCGGCGTTAATTTTGCCATTGCAAATGAAGGCGCGATTTGGCTTATTGAAAATGAAGGCAATGGGCGTATGAGCACCACAGCGAGTGATATTCACATCGCTATTTGTGGGATTGAAAAGGTTGTTGAAAGCTTTGAAGATGCAAGTATTTTAGACGCGCTGCTTGTGCCTTCAGCCACGGGCGCACCCATTACTTGTTACAATAACATTATTACTTCTCCACGCAAAAATGGTGAGCTAGATGGTCCCAAAGAAGTGCATATTATTATGCTTGATAATAACCGCTCGAATATGCTTAAGGATTCACATTTCTATCGCTCACTCTCGTGTATCCGCTGCGGGACTTGCCTCAATCACTGCCCGGTATATGACAAAATCGGCGGACACGCATATCTTAGCACCTATCCCGGACCCATTGGCGAGGTGATTTCACCTCAACTCTTTGGTATGCAAAAATTCGGGCATATGGTGAGTTTATGCTCACTTTGTGGGCGATGTAGCGAGGTATGTCCTGTAAAGATTCCATTAGCCGAGCTTATACGCGATTTACGCAGTGAAAAAGTAGGGCAAGGGCGCAAGAATCTTAAAAGCAATGACGGCTCATCACGCGACAAAAATGAAGAATACGCAATGAAACAATTTGCTAATGCTGCAACTAATGGTGATGCTTGGCGTGAATTATTGAATTTGCCAAACAAGCCTCTACTTATGCCTCTAGTAAAGCTTTTTAGTGGATTTATACCCGGGCTTAAAAATTGGGTGGCTTATCGCACTTTCCCTACTTTAAATGGCAACCTCCACAAAAAAGTTTCAAATATGAAAGGAGTAATTTATGAGTAAGCAAGCTATTTTAGACAATATCAAAGCCTCACTTCAGGCTAATCCGCTTCATACAGAATCCTCGCATTATGCTAATCCGATGAAAAGCACAAATTCTGATAAAGTGCAAGAATATATCAACTTACAAAATGCAAATAAAGCCATTGTGGTAGAATCTAGTCCAAATACTCTAATACAAGATATACATAAAGTTCTTGTAGAAGCAAAAGCACTTAAGATTCTCTATAATCTTGATATTGAAGATGAGATTGATATACAAGCATTACATAAGGATATGTCAGATTCTATGAGCCTTATTCCTTATGAAAAAAGTGTTGATGAGACAAGAGAGGAGCTTTTTAACATTGATACTTCTATCATTCACGCAAATTGTGGCGTGGCAAATCTCGGCATTATCGGCATTGCTTCACACAAAAATGCCCCTCGTCTCTCATCACTCATCACGCGCACCTGCGTTGTTTTGCTAAAAAAATCAAACATTGTGGAAAACTTCTATGACGGCGTGTGTGCGCTCAAAGCTCAAAGCGAAAATAATATCCTGCCGACTAATATGATTTTTATCGCTGGACCTTCGCGCACTGCGGATATTGAGCTTCAAACCGTCTTTGGTGTGCACGGCTCATTACGCACCTATGTGATACTCTATTAAGGAAAGATTATGAATGTTTTTGCGCGGTTTTGGTTTGAAAAAGATAATAAAAGCTACATTGGGGTAGGACGCGCAGAGCTACTCACGCGCATAGCAGAATCTGGATCCATATCAAAAGCGGCAAAACAAATGCGTATGAGCTATAAAGCAGCGTGGGATAGTGTAGATATTATGAATAAGCTCTCCCCCTCTCCACTTGTGCAATCAAATAATGGAGGCAAGGGTGGTGGTGGCACAAAGCTCACTCCTCTTGGCTTTGAAGCACTCCAAGCATTTAATGAATTAGAACGAGTAAAAAATATCTTTTTTGATTATTTGGATAATTCGCAAGATTTTGATGAGATTCTCTTAAAATTATCGCATTTAGAATCTGCTTTAAAAGATTTTAAAAAACCTTAACTCATTAGCTTCACTCTTTAGATTTTTATACTCATTTTTTATGCTATACAAAAGATTTTAAAAAACAAATTTCCAGATGAGTCTCATAAAAGCAATTTTGAATCTACACTTTCATTGATGATTCTATGGCTTAATCGTGTGCTTTTTCTTCAGCTTATTGAAGCAAATTTAGTGCATTTTAATGGTGGCGATGAGCGTTTGAAATTTTTAAATTTTCATAAAATTCCTACCTTTAGCACTTTAAACACACTTTTCTTTGAAGTCTTAAGCCAAAAAAAGACAGAGACGATGAAAATTTTAATTATTTACCTTATCTAAACTCCAGCCTTTTTAATCGCAACGAAAAAGAAAAGGCTTTATGCGAAATTTCAGCACTTGATGACACTTTAAGCCTTGCATATTTTGAAAAAACTTCCCTCAGGGATTTAATCAATTCTAGTGTTTTGGGGTTTATCTTTGCAAAACTCAATGGCTACAAGGAGGGCAGTTTCTACACGCCTAAATCACAAAAGCAAACCAAAAAATTGCAGATAAAATTTTAGAATCTAAACCCAAGATTCCACATTTGACACTTCCGCTTTAGAATCCCGCACAGCACATTAGCACACAAATCATATAGCCTTACAAATGATGAGATACAAAGATATAGAAGCGCATAATTGGCTTTGGTTATATAAGTTAGTATATAATTTTGCTACTTGAATCTTATGGAAGGTGTTATGATATTTGTTAAAAAAATTCTCAATATATCTATTCTAAGTGCTTTTATCTGCGTAGGTGCGGTGGCTGAAGAAATTAATGTCCTTGCTGCAGCAAGTCTCAAATATGTGCTTGAAGATATTAAGAATGCGTATTTAAAAACGCATAAAAAAGATAAGATTCAAATTAGCTATGCCTCATCGGGCAAGGCATATGCGCAGATTCACAATGGCTCACCCACACATCTTTTTATCGCTGCAGATACAAGCTATCCACAAAAACTTTATGAGGCAAAACTAGCCGCCACCGCGCCACAAAACTACGCTAAAGGCAAACTCGTGCTTTTTAGTATCAATAAGAATTTTAATGCGAGTGATATTAATGTGCTTTCACACCCACAGGTGCGTGATATTGCGATTCCTAATCCCAAAGTCGCCCCCTATGGCAAAGCCGCACAGGAATTTCTCAAGTCTCAAAAGCTTGATAAGAAACTTTCTCCTAAACTTAGAATCGGCGAAAGCATAGGACAGGCGACAACTTATGTGCTACAAGGCTCAAGCGAGATTGGCTTTAGCGCACTTTCAATGGTAATAAAGGACAAAAGCCCCTCCCTTACTTACACGCTCATTGATGAAAGCATATATAAGCCCATAAATCAGGCACTCATTATCCCTAACTATGGTGCGGATTCTACACTTGCTAAGGACTTTGCGGATTTCATACTCAATGATAAAAAGGCTCAAAAAATATTCCAAGAATATGGTTACGACAAAGCAGATGAATAGTATTAAAACTCACATTAGCCACATTGTGCTAGATTCTCATTGTGCGCTAATAAGCGCGGATTCTGTCTTTGGCACATTCCACGCACTGACAATAGAATCTAAAGATAGCCCACAATATACAAAGGGCGATGAGATATGGCTAAGATTCAAAGAAAATAATGTGTTTCTCCTGCCAGATAATACGCCACAGATATGGGGCTTCAACGCATTTAAGGGACAAGTAATTACCTATGAGGCAAACTCTATTTTTACGCGCATAGCCTTACTGCCCCTGCCCTTTCAAAACGCGCATTTGCAAGATTCTACAAAGCCTTTAGAATCCCCGCATACTTTAGATTCACAATCCACCAACTCCCACACAACAGCGCGATACAACACAGATGATAAACCAATCTATGCGCTTATTCCCTCTATTCAAACACCCTTAATAAAGGAGGGGGATATTTACACTTGGTGCGTTTTAAGCTCACATATCATACTTGAAGGCATTGCATAATGGACTTTATAGAGACAATGCGCCTTACCTTCTTTATCGCCTTTCTCACCACGCTTATCTTACTTCCACTCGGCATAGTCATCGGCAATTTTCTTGCCTATTCTACAAATCCCCTGCGCCCCATATGCGAAGTGCTCGTGTGGATGCCTCTCGTGCTACCGCCCTCCGTGTTAGGATTCTATCTCCTCATCACTTTTAGCCCACAGAACATATTGGGGGCATTTTTGCTCAAATACTTTGACATAAAGCTTGTATTTAGCTTTGAAGGGCTTATCTTAGCGAGTGTGATTTTCTCCCTACCCTTTATGTGTAATCCCATAAAAAGTGCGCTTTTGAGCCTCCCCTCCTCGCTCAAGGAAGCAAGTTTCACACTTGGCAAAGGACGCGTTTATACGCTCTGCTTCGTGCTTTTGCCAAATATTAAACCTGCCCTTTTGTTGGGCTGTGTAACGAGCTTCGCACACACCATTGGGGAATTTGGCGTGGTAATGATGATAGGTGGGAATATCCCAAACCAAACGCGCGTGGCAAGTATTGCTATCTATGATGAGGTAGAATCGCTCAACTACACATTAGCGCACCAATACGCCTTTACGCTCTTTAGCGTGTGCTTCGTATTGCTTTTGGCAATTTTTTATATCAATAAACGCCTAGCAAGGGGCAAGCAATGAGTGATATTCATTTGCGTTTTAGCAAAACCCTGCTTGGCAGTGAGGGTACATTTAAGCTAGAAGTGGATAAACAGCTGCAATTTGGTGAATTTGTTGCACTTTTTGGTAAGAGTGGCGCAGGGAAAACGACAATTTTAAGAATCTTAAGCGGATTAGAATCTGTCGAAAATGGCTATATCCGCGTGGGTGAAAGCGTATGGCTAGATTCACAAAATGGCATTTGTTTGCCACCACAAAAGCGATGTATCGGCTTTGTATTTCAGCACCACGCGCTTTTCCCCCATCTCAATGTCTATGATAACATTTGTTTCGCGCTCAAAGACAAAAAAGATAGAATCTTTGCCGATGAACTCATTGCGCGTATGGACTTAACACCCCTTAAAAAAAGCAAAATCTCCCAACTCTCTGGCGGACAATCTCAACGCGTAGCCCTCGCGCGCTCACTCATCTCACGCCCTCAAATATTGCTACTTGATGAGCCTTTTTCAGCACTTGATAATGCAATGAGGAGAATATTGCAAGATACGCTAAAGGCTCTCCACAAGCATTTTGGACTTACGACTATACTCGTAAGCCATAGTATGAGTGAGATTTTCGCACTCGCCTCGCGCACATTTGTATTACAGAATGGACATATTACCCGTGATGGCAGCAATGATTCTATTTTTACGCACAAGCTCTTAAGTGCGAAGCTCAAACTCAAAGGCGAGATTATCCATATACACAAAGAAGCTCTAGTGTGTGTTATCAGTGTGCTATGCAATGATGAAATTTATAAAATCATATATGACCCAATCGAATGCGCACAATTCCACATAGGAGAGCAAGTCATTATAGCCGATAAGGCATTTAGTCCTGTATTGTATAAATGTGATATAGAATAGTAAAAATTAATGAAATACTTAAAATAAATGTAATATAATACGCTTTTTATTTTGGAGGAAGCGTAATGACTCAAGAAGAGCTAGATTCTCTTATGGATGGTGAGCCCGATGTGAGCAAGGTAGATGGTGCATCGGTTTCTGCCCCAGAGGATGATGAAGTGAAGAAAGTAACTATTGATCCAAATGACTTCCGCGCAGAAGCAGATAAAAAATGGCCTCCACCTCCACCCACAGAAGACCACAAAATCGTTCATCAGCTTGATGAAGTTACAAAAGATACAGAAGTCAAGGGCACACAAATTTTCGACCAGCTCGAAGTAATGAGTAATGACGCAGATAAAATCTCTAAACTTGCTAAGGGCATTGAATCTTACCTATGTGAGCAAGAGGAGTTATTTACCAAACTTTGCACGACTTTTCCTCATATACAAAGTTTCCAAATCGCTTTAGAATCTACCAAAAACACTCGGTCACATAGCAAAGAAATCACAGATGCAGCAAACGATATTAATGATGCTTCAATGCAGGCAATGGATTTAATGCAATACCAAGATATTCATCGTCAAAAAATTGAGCGCGTAATCAATGTAATGCGCGCCCTCGCACAATATATGAATTCACTCTTTGAAGGCAAGATTGATGATAGTAAGCGCGTAAGCTCCGCTGTCTTTATTGCAGGAGACGACAAAGAAGATGTGGTCAATGAAGATGATATTGAAGCAATGATTGCTTCATTTGGCACAAAGTCTTAAAGTGATGAGATTCTAAACTAATAAGTCTAAAGACTACATAATGCAAGATTCTATAAACTTAAGCACACATAATCCTATGCAAAATAAGGCTCATTCTAAAACTTCTCATAAAGTCCAACTCCTCTCCCCCGCAGGAAACCTTACAAAACTTAAAATTGCCCTTGCTTATGGGGCTGATGCTGTGTATGGAGGCGTGAGCCATTTCTCCTTAAGAACACGAGCAGGAAAAGAATTTAGCTATGAGGACTTTGCAGAGGGTGTGAAATATGCTCACGCACTTGGCAAGAAAGTGTTTGTTACAATCAATGGATTCCCATTTAATTCCCAACTCAAACTTTTAGAATCTCATATTGAAAAAATGGCAAGTCTTAAGCCTGATGCCTTTATTGTCGCCGCTATTGGTGTTGTGCGTCTAGCTAAAAAAATCGCCCCGCAAATTCCTATCCACCTCTCTACTCAAGCAAATGTGCTTAATATCCTTGATGCACAGAGCTACTATGAAATGGGTGTGAAGCGCATTGTTGCGGCACGAGAAATAAGTCTCAAAGATATTAAAGAGATTAAAAAGCAACTCCCCGATTTAGAGATTGAAGTTTTTATTCACGGCAGTATGTGTTTTGCCTTTTCTGGACGATGTCTCATCTCTGCCTTGCAAAGTGGGCGTGTGCCTAATCGCGGGAGTTGTGCGAATGACTGCCGATTTGATTATGAATATTTTGTGCGTAATATTGAGAATGATGAGCTTGTGAAGTTTGATGGCAAGGAGCTTTTTGTCAAAAATCCCGATAATGGCGTGATGATGAGGCTACAAGAGCAAGAGGGACTGGGGACACATATTTTTAACTCAAAAGATTTGAATCTAAGCGGACATATGAAAGAAATTTTAGATTCTGGCGCAATAGATGCGCTCAAAATCGAAGGGCGCACAAAGTCAAATTATTACGCAGGAATCACTGCTAGGGCTTATCGTGCAGCAATTGATGATTATTATAGCGGGAGTGAAAATAGCGCATTTTATGCCAATGAGCTTAACACACTTAAAAATCGCGGATTCACTGATGGCTATATCATTCATCGCCCTTATGAAAAAAATAACACACAAAATCATCTTACCGCAATTAGTGATGGTAATTATCAAGTCAATGCCGAGGTGCTAGAAAATGGTTTATGTGCGATATGTAAGCATACAATTCGCGTAGGAGAAGCCAAAGAGATTGTCGTGCCTTTTGGCATAGAGGTGGCGTGTGGCAAAAGTGAGTTAGGTGAGATTTATGAAGAAAATGGTGTGAAAAAAATGCGCTTTGAGAAGATTATCACGCAAGAGGGCAAGGAGTTAGAATCAATCCATAGTGGCAATACAAATGCCTTTAAACTCCCTCTGCCTTTGCCTCCATTTAGTTTTTTGCGAGAGAGATTATAGTTTGGGATTTTTGCGCTCCTGCTTGACGCGACTTTTGCTTCCCTATACGATTCTAGGTCAATATATTGCGGATCTTTCAGAATCTGAAGATATTTACTCTCAAGACTGCGGGATTAAAATAGGGCTTTCAAGCCTTATTTTTTTAAATTATCCGCTTAAGCCAAGTAGTGTGTATCAAAACAAAAATAAGCAAGGCGAAAGTGAGCTTAATGCCAAAGATATTGTGGGCTATATAGATTTACCACTTGCTTTAATTGTGCAAAATAAGTGCTTGAGTGAGCCATTTTATGAGCTGATTAAGATTCCTTCTTGCGATAAAGAGCAATTTAAAGACTTTATCAAACGCAATAACGTGCAAGAAATACATCATATGGATAATTGGATAGCCTTGCTTGAAGAGTATCTTGATACAGAATATACTAAGGAAACCCACGAATGGTGTATGAATCATCTTACAAACAATGGCTTTACTCAAGAGCAAATAAGTGCTATTAAAAAGCGTGAGGGAAAAATGATATTTAGATACAATACTTACGCGTGGGAGTGGATGGGATTTGATGTATTTGATGTGCTATTTGTCAAACAATGCAATAGGCACTGCTCTAATAAACACACAGCCTTTTATCGCAGAGCAATGGAGATTTCACTGCAAGGGGCAAAGCTCCCAAAGCTTGAGTATTAGGGCTTTGAGCTAGTGCCTGAAGTGCATTAAGTTAAAATGTGAGAGCGAATCTATACGCAAGAGATGTATAATGAAGAGATTCAATCACTGATTAAAACCATTGATTCGCATAATCTGCCCACATCACACCTCCTTAACTCATCAAAATAACCCTTATTCATTCTTTCATCATCTTTTTATATTTGCACTTTTTTTATTGTTTATGGAATCAACTTTGCTACACAATCAAAACTTTTAAGCTAAAGGAAAGGGTATGCGGATTGATGTTTTTTGCGAGAGCGGGGCGAAATATGGCTTAGGACATTTTTATCGCTGTGTGAAACTCATCGCGTTATGCGCCAAAACAAGGCAAGTCAATGCCCTCACTTTGCATAATCGCGTGGTAGGGGATTTTATCCCTCCGTCATTAGCACAACTGCTCGATAAAGAATTATTAGAATCTATATCCTATGAATGTAAAAATTACGAGTGGCTCTCTACCCAGCCTCAAATGCTTGATATTGCTATTGTCGATAGTTATGAAGCACAAGAGTGGTTTTACTACCGATTAAAATCCCAGAGCAAGGCGCTCATCTGTCTTGATGATACTCTGCGCGATGTGTATCCGCCACAAAGCTATATCCTTAACCCCACTCCACATATACAAGAGTATTTTTCGCACAAGAACTATTATCTATGGTGCGGGGAAGAATACATTATCCCGCCCATTATGCCAACGCAGGATTATACACAAGATTTTAAGCGGGATTTTATACAAGATTCTATGCAGAAGTGCGGGAAAAACATATCGCGTATAAATGTGTTTGTTACCTTTGGTGGCGTGGATAGTGGCAATCTCACGCAAGAACTTATTGAGAATCTTAATATTCTTGCAGATTCTATTTTCTTAGAATCTTGCCATTTTCATATCATCTTAGGCGGCGGCTACCCGCACACACTTTGTATCCCGCCTCGCCTCACAAGCTACATTAGCACTTATCACAACCTTAACCCCAAAGATTTTTTAGCCAAGGCACAAGAATGCGATTGTGCCATAAGCGCGGGGGGCGGGAGTATGCTCGAACTCCTCACACTAAAGATTCCAAGCATTATTATAGAATCTGCCACAAATCAACATCTCCACATCACAAAATGGGCGCAAAAAGGCGCGATTGCCACCGCCAAAACCCCGCTTGACGCACTTGAAATCTTACGCATTTGGTATAAAGATATTTTAGAATCTAGCGCAAACGACTTTGATACGCACACAAAGCCCCAAACCCCAAAAAGCCTAGAATCTATTAAAACCACGCTTCAAGACTTACACCCAAGTGAGAAGCTTTTAGATTCATTATCTGCACTTTTTACGCAGATTCACAATCTCATATCACATAACATAAATGCGCGAGATAAAAGCGTGGATTCTAGAAATTCTCTTATCGCCCTACCCTTTACGCATTTGACACAAGAAGAAAGCGAAATTGTCCTCTCTATGCGTAATCACAAGCAAGTAGCACAATGGATGTATTCTTCGTATATCACTCCCGCTTCACACAAGGCATTTTTAGCTCATCTCACTAATGATACTTCAAAACAGTATTGGCTTTTTAAATCCAATGATGAATACATTGGTGTAGGCTCACTCACGCGCATAAATCCCGCGCATAAACACGCCTTTATCGGTATCTATACAAATCCGCTATGCGACAAAAATAGCAAGGGAGCACAGATTCTATCCTTTTTAGAATCTTATGCTATGCGTAATCTAACCCTACACACCCTACACCTTGAGGTGCTTATCCATAACGAACGCGCCATAAAATTCTATGAAAAATGTGGTTATATGCGCGAGGGCGTATTACACGACTTTGTGTGCCGCAAAGATGATGAACAAAGACGATATTATGATGTGATTTTAATGTATAAGGAGCTCAAATGACAAACTCTCCTCTTATTATCGCTGAATTGAGTGCAAATCACAACCAAAGCCTAGAAATTGCTAAAGATTCTATTCGTGCGATTGCCGCTTGTGGCGCTGATGGCGTGAAACTACAAACTTATACGCCAGAGTGCCTCACACTTCAATCAAATGAACCACATTTTTGCATTAGTGGTGGCACACTTTGGGATAAACGCAATCTCTATGAACTTTATAAAGAAGCCCAAACTCCTTGGGAATGGCATAAAGAACTTTTTTCTCTTGCAAAAAAGTTAGGTTTGCTTATTTTTAGCTCGCCTTTTTCACCTAAAGGTGTTGCATTTTTAGAATCTCTACAATGCCCGATTTATAAAGTAGCAAGTTTTGAAGCAATGCACTATGAGCTTATAGAAGCCATTGCCAAAACAAAAAAGCCAATCATTATTTCCACAGGCGTAGCTACGCGTAAGGAGCTCAAAACTGCACTAGAAATTTGCCATAAATATGGCTGTAAGGACATTACATTACTTCATTGCATAAGCGAATATCCTGCCCCGCTAGAATCTGCAAATCTCCTTGCTATGCCTCAACTTGCTAAAACCTATAAAAAATACAATATTAAATATGGATTATCTGACCATACACTTGGTGCACTTTGTCCAAGTATCGCCACAAGCTTAGGAGCAAGTATGATTGAGAAGCATTTTATTCTTGACTCCTCGCTTGGTGGTGTAGATAGCGCCTTTAGTATGAATAAAGATGAATTTAAAACTATGGTAGAGCAAGTGCGTGATACCGCTTTGGCATTAGGTTGCAAAAAACCTAAAATTTCCGCAGATATACGCAAAAAAAGGCGGCAATTTGCACGAAGCATTTGGGTAAGTGCAGATATTAAAAAGGGTGAAAAATTCACGCACAAAAATCTCTCTGTCGTGCGTCCTAGCGGCGGAGAACACCCACGATATTTGCATAAGATTCTAGGCAAGAGTGCCAAAGTCGCACTCAAAGCTGCACAGCCTCTCCGATTAAGTGATGTCAAATAGTTAAAGTAAAGAGATTTTAAAGTATAATGTGCTTTTATTTCTTTTTATTCATTTAAGGAGTGAGTATGCTACTTTTTACGCCCGGACCTACACCTGTGCCAGAATCCATACGCAATGCAATGAGTGAGCCTACTTTGCATCATCGCACACCAGAGTTTGAAGCAATTTTTGCAAAAGCAAGAGAGGGGCTTTTAAAAATGCTAAAAATGCCCGAAGTGCTTATGCTTGCAAGTAGTGGAAGTGGTGCGATGGAAGCGTGTGTATGCACTTTTACTCAAAATAAAGTGCTAAGTATCAATAGCGGCAAATTTGGTGAACGATTTGGCAAAATTGCTAAAGCACACAAGATTCCCTATAAAGAAATTGTAAATGAATGGAATACTCCTGCGAGTGTAGAAAGTGTGCTTGAGATACTTAAAAATGAAAAAGATATAGACTGCTTTTGCATTCAAATGTGCGAATCTGCAGGAGGATTGCGCCACCCTGTAGAAGAAATTGCTCAAGCAATTAAAGCGCATAATCCGCGTATTGTAGTTGTTGTTGATGCCATTACTGCTATGGGTGTTGAAGAAATTGATACGACATATATTGATGCACTCATTGGTGGCTCACAAAAAGCTTTTATGCTCCCGCCAGGCTTAAGCATTATAGGACTTTCTCATTATGCGATAGAACTTGCAAACGAGCGGGATATAGGTTTTTATTTTAATCTCAAAACAGAGCTTAAAAATCAAGCACAAAATACGACTGCTTGGACTGCGCCTACGACAATTATCACAGGACTAGCAAAGTATTTTGAACTTGTAAATGGAGATTTTAAAGGCATTTATGAAAAAACCAAAGCACGAAGCCTTGCCACACACAAAGCTTTAGAATCTTTAGGGCTTAGGATTTATCCTAAAAATCCTGCCCTTGCGATGAATACTATTTACGATGAGGCTAATGCCGCACCATTGCGTAAGATTCTCAAAAATGAATTTGGTATAAACGCTGCAGGTGGGCAAGATAAGCTCAAAACAAGCATTGTGCGCTTTAATCAAATGGGGCTTATCGCACTTAATGAGAGTGTGTGGGTTGTAAACGCAATAGAGCTTGCTCTAGAACGATTAAATCTTAGGAAATTTGATGGCACAGGGAATAAAGTATTTCTTACTGCCTATTATGAGATATTAGATAAATAGGTCTCTAACTTCATATATGAAAATCATTGCAGTGCTTGGCTCAAGTGGAAGCGGCAAGAGTGCTCTTGCTCATCGCATAGCAATGGAGCAAAATTGTAAGATTTTTAGCCTTGATTCTCTAAGTATTTATAAATATCTTGATATTACTTCTGCTAAACCCACACTCTTGGAGCAATCACAGGTATGTTATTATGCGCTTAATATCCTAGAGCCACATCAAAAAAGCAATGTGATGATTTTCAAAGATCTTCTGCTCCAAAGCATTGAAGACATCAAAAATAACTCTCCACACACGCCTTTGCTTATCGTAGGTGGAAGTAGCTTTTTTCTTAAAAGCATTATGGAGGGCTTAAGCCCTATGCCTCCCCTTGAAGAACACGAAGAGTGGGTAAAAAGTCTAGGAAATATAAGTATGCAATATGCACAATTAACACAAATTGATAAAACTTATGCTCAAAGTCTCTCACCCACAGATACTTACAGAATCTGCAAAGCCCTTGCACTCTTTAAAGCCACAAATACACCTCCAAGTATATATTTTGCCACACATAAAAAAGAGTCTTTAGGCTATGACATTAAGATTTTTTGCCTTGAATGCGAACGCGATGAGTTAAGAGAGCGCATTGCTAAACGCACAAAAGCAATGATTCAAAAAGGGATTGTGGAGGAAGTGCAAAATGTATTAGAATCTTATGGCGCACAAGCTCCTGCGTTAAATGCTATTGGCGCAAAAGAATGTGTAAATTTTTTGCAAGGCAAGGTTGCGACTTTACAACAGCTTGAAGAGCAAATCTTTTTTCATACTTGCCAACTTGCCAAACGTCAGCGCACCTTTAATCGCACTCAATTTGCACAAATTACACATTTAAAGGAAAAAGCATTAGAGGCACAATTAATACAGCAAATTCATAATAATACTCTTTGATTATTCCTTTTTGCCATATCGTTCAAAGTAGGTTTTCTCAAGCTCATACAACTCATATCTTACCTTTTTAAAATCAGCACTATTGCCAAAAGTAGGAACAAGTTTAGTATATTCTTCAAGAACTCGTGCACTTTCTTGAGCACGTTTAAAATTTGCCATTACCAAATGGGCGAGATTCTCACGTTGCAATTCATCAGGCACACTTCCTTTTAGCACATCGCCATTTACATTACGACAAGAAAGTAAAGATATATTTGAAGAAATTTTAATTTGATGTCGGAGATATTCTTTAATGACGAAGAAAGCAAAACATCATTATGAAAGTAGCGGAGAGTATCCTCAATCACTCGGATACCCTCTTTTAAACGATTGAGGTTAGCATCAATGACTCTACCAACCTCCATTGTGTGAGCCTTAGTCGCGATTTGCTAAGCCAATGAGCGAAAGTAAGCTCACAAAAATATTATAAAAATCCAAATAAAGGTTAATAGCTGCATCTACTGGGCTAGTATATAAACCACGCACAATATTTTGCGTATCATACGCTACATACAAACTAAAAAGTATAGCTGCTGCACTTGAAATCAATACTTGAAACATAGAGCTTCCAAGAAAGAGATTTATAATTGAGCATACAACCACAACAATAAGAGCAATAAAAAGCATTTTGCCCATATTAGCTAAATCTTTTGTAGTTTTAATACCAAAAATGCTCATAACGCCAAAAATAATTGTTGTCATAGCAAATGCCATTGCAACCGCACCAGCACCAGCTTTAAATGCTACCATAGCCACAAGAGGCGTAATAGCTAAGCCTGTAAGTGTAGTAAAGATGAAAAGCATAGCGATATTTAAGCCCGGTTTAGAACGAGAAAACATAACCCCAAAAAGTGCTGCAATTTCAGCAATAAAAATAAAAAGGCGATATTCTACTACAAATTCTAAATACATAAAACCAATCATCGCACCGATGAAAGCAAAGAATAAACTTGCACCAAAAAATTTGTAAGTCGTCTTCACAAAATTCACTAATGCACTATCACGCTCCGCTATTGCTTCATTTGCAAACTGCGCGTTGTTAGTGTAATTCCTATCATAAAGTCCCATTATTTTCTCCTTCTTTATAAAGTTAGGTTGTGATAGTAACATAACTTTACTAATCACATTTTACATAAAGGAGAACAATGCGTTACACTCATCGTGTATTCCTTGCTTGGCTTTTCTAGCTCCTTTTCTATGCTCCTTATCTTAGTCACTCCTCTACAAAAAGCATAGAATCTATACTTTTGCTTGAACTCTCAAAATATTCTCTCACAAGGGCAAGCATATTGCTATATGCAATATCAAATCGCCCAAGCCTCAAAGCAATGATACAAACACACAAAAAGCGCAAATACACTGCAAAGAAAAATATCTTTTTTCTCATTTTTGCCCTTACTTCATTTAAGTCATCGCCTAATATATATGCTTAAACGCGTGGGATAAAGCAAATCCCTACTTCACGTTTTTGCTCATAGCTCACATATCCATTAACTTGCTTTTTATCCACATAGGCTTTGATTTTCTCTTCATCTGGCTCACCTTGATGTATGCAAATATGCCATTTTATGTCGTTTATAGCTTTTTGTATGTCTGATTTATAGGTATATCCCGCCTCTTTATAGCAATATATAGGCTCTTTATATCCTAGCTCTTTGAGCCATTCTAACACTTGAGGCAACCCCACAGGAAGTTCAACCTTAATATTATGTGCTGCAAAAATCTCATCTAAAAACGCGCTTTTTCTCACTCTGCCCCAACCTATATAGCACAGCCCCTCTTTACCTGCACCTAAAGCCTTTTTGAATCCTGCAAGATTATTGAGTGCGGGTGTCATTGAAGCAAAGGCAAGCTCAATCTCTCCCAAAGATTTTATGTCAAACTCTTCCCACGAGCTTACAAATGTGGTGATATTATCTAATCCCAAATCTCTTGCGTCTTCTTGCAGATGTGAAAGCATTGTTTGGGAAATATCTGTGGCATAAATGTGCCTTGCTTCAAAAGCAAGTTGCAAGGCAAATCGCCCATTTCCTGCGCCTATATCTAGCAAATTTTTATCTTTGAATACCACATTTTGGGCGCGAAAAAAATCTAAAATTTCTAAAGTATCCTGCGTATCTTTTTTAAAGCGCGGAAAAGTCTGCGCCTTTTTATCCCATAGTTGCTTACTCATTTGTTGCTCCTTTTTGCAGATTCTAAACTCATAAACCTTGCAGTCTATCATACTCCTCATCGCTTAATGGCTTGAGAAATGTTTTATGTTTTTATACTTGTTATCATCTTAAATAGACAAAATGACAAAAAACATAAAATGTGCTACAATAGCGCACTATGAGCTTTAAACCTAAATCCACACAAAGAGAGAGAATGGATACACTTCCCATAAGCGTAACAATCTTAGTGAAAAATGCACAAGACACCATAAAAGAATGCTTAGAGTCTTTAAAAAATTTTGATGAGATTATCTTGCTTGATAATGGTAGCACTGATAAAACTTTGGAAATAGCACGCAACTTCTCTAATGTGCGGATTTTTGAGAGTGAATTTATCGGCTTTGGTGCTTTGAAAAACTTAGCGATAAGCTATGCGAAGCACGATTGGATTTTGAGTATTGATTCTGATGAGGTGCTTGAGTTAAGCACACTTGCGCTTATAGAATCTTTAGAGCTCAATTCTCACACGATTTATGCCCTGCCGCGTAAAAATCTCTATAATGGAGAGTGGATAAAGGCGTGTGGGTGGTATCCAGACTATGTTTGGCGACTTTTTAATAAAACTTTCACGCGCTTTAATGACAATTTTGTTCACGAGAGTGTGATAATCCCCAAAAATGCGCATACACTCAAGCTCTCAAGCGGAATAAAACATTACGCCTATGATAATATCGCTCATCTCCTTGAAAAACTCCAACGATACTCAAGCCTTTGGGCAGAGCAAAATAAACATAAAAAATCAAGTCCATTGAAAGCAATCACGCACGGAATTTGGACATTTTTTAGAGATTATTTTTTCAAAAAAGGCATTTTTTATGGATACAAAGGTTTTGTGATTGCTACTTGCAATGGATTAGGCACTTTTTTTAAATATATGAAGCTTTATGAGCTTCAAAACACGACCCCCCCCGAGTATGTTCGCTTATCATCACTACTTATAATCAAAAAGAAAGACTAGCTTTAGTGCTAGATTCTGTAAAAAATCTTGCGCTTTTGCCAAGTGAAGTGCTTATTGCCGATGATGGCAGCACAGAGGATACAAAAGAATTAATAGAATCTTATGCAAAAGACTTTCCTTGTCCTTTAAGGCATATTTGGCAGATGGATAAAGGCTTTCGCTTAAGTGAGATTCGTAATCGTGCCATAAATGCGGCAAATGGAGAATATATTATTATCATTGATGGCGATATGATTTTAGATTCTCATTTTATAAAAGAACATCTACACTTTGCAAAAAAAGGTGTATTTTTGCAAGGCTCTCGTGTGATTTTAAATGAAAGCACTACGCAAAATATTATGCAATCTAACACAAAAGACGCCTTTAGCTTAGCCTTTAAACAAGGTGGATTCAAAGCAAAACGATGTGTTTTACTCTCGTCATTTATTTTTAATACTTCCAAAATTACCTCATCATTTTTTGACAAAAAAGACTTTATCAAAGGCATTCGCGGGTGCAATATGAGCTTTTTTAAGACTGATTGTGTAAGTATTAATGGCTTTAATGAAGCATTTATTGGCTGGGGGAGGGAAGATTCTGAATTTGTGGCGAGATTTTTGTTTAATGGTGGAGAGATGAGGCGATTAAAATTTGCAGGAATTGCCTATCATCTCTATCACCCTGAAAACTCCCGCACGATGTTAGAATCTAATCATAATATCTACTTACAAACTCTAGCAAATAAAAGTCGCTATTGTGAGAGGGGCATAGAAATTAAATAACTCTATAATTTCTAGATTCTTTAAAAGCATTCAAGCTACATTATTCTTTCTTTTGGCATAAGCCTTGCTGGATATAGCTTTCTTGTGTTTTTAATTCTTTATCATAACCTCTTGCACCCTTTTTTTCACCCACAATACGCACTCGCGCATTTAAAAAAGATTTATCCTCGCTCAAAATACTCCTTTTTGCCTCATAGCCTTTCATCTTAATACCTGCAATATCAAGCAGTGTGTGCATTAAATCATCATTCATATATTTTTGATGTTGGGCTCTTTTTATTCTTTTATAAAGATATGGATGTTTTTGCATAAAAGTATCACTTACATAAATAATAAAAGGAATCTCTACCATAAAGCGCGAAATTTTAGAATCTGAATGCCCAATGAAATTTCTAAAATCATAAATTTCTTCTCCGTGGTCGCTAAAATAAATCACTATGCTATCACTGGATTCAAATCGCTTAATAATCTCACTTAAGACAAAATCGCCATAGAGGGTGGCATTATCATAGTGCATATTTTCCTCTATATTTGCACCTTTTTGAGGTGAATTATCCTCTTGACAAAGCATATCTTTAGACGCAAAATGTGCGAAGTTGGTTGGATAGCGGTTATAATACTTGGCGTGATTGCCCATTAAGTGCAGGGCATAGAATGTAGGCTTTGTGTGAGTTAGGCTAGATTCTAATTTTTGCTCTGTATTTTCATCTGCACCTTGTTGCAAACCTTCTTGCCCTACTTCTTCTTGCTCTAGCTGCTCGTTTTTAAGAATCTCTAAAATGCTTTCATCAAATTTTGTCGTGCTCATTTTGTCATTGACATTGACAAAGCTTACTTCATCAGCGCGTTTTAAAATCGTAGCAGCTGCGTTGCCAAAAAGACTAACTGGCTCTTGATTTGAAATAGCAATAGTGTGATAACCTCCTAGCTTAAAAGCATCAATAATATTTAAGTATTCATACCATTGCTTGATTGTAGGCTTTACAGAGCGCTTTTTAGATGAAGGCTTAAGGGTAGAGATACCTTGTGAATCTTGATTAGCAAAGCTAAGGGAGAGGGAAAGAGATTCGTGTGTTTGGGCGTGAGGAGAGATGACATCACTAAAGACAAAAAGATTGTTTGGTTTAGAAGTTTTAAGATTCTCTAAAAGTGGTGTAGTAGGTAATGGATAGCCATAAAGGCTTAATTTGCCTCTTTGAGTAGATTCTCCAATGACAAGCACTATGTTATCAATAGGATTTTGTGTAGGTTTGACTTTTAAAGTGGTGGAGAGTTCATCAAATTTAGCATTAAGCTTTTTGTATTCTTCTATGAATCCTCGCGTGTTTTCAATCGCGCGGTAGGTTTGCTTTGTGTAATTATAAAGCATATCTGACCAATCTTCATTGAGTGGCTTCGTATGAGTGAGAATCATCGTTACTAAAATCGCTATGCTTATGCCAAGTGCGATATAGATTCTATTCATTACCTTGTGTGAAGGGATAAAAGGTGTGATTTTACGCCATAAAATAAAACACGCAAGAGCAAAAAGCACATAAATACCACATAGTGGGAGGGTGATATAATTGCGCAAAAAATCCACACTCTCTTGCGGATTTGTCTCTAGGGCAACAATGACAAGATAAGAATTGAGGTTTGTATCAAAAGTATAAAGCAAAAATATATCAATGATAAAACAGAGCACACTTAGAGCAAAAATAATCCAAGATAAGACTTTACCAAGCCTTTGAGGGAGCAAAGAAAAAAGCCAAAAAGCCAAAAAATAGCTCACACACAGCAATAATTCACGATAAAAAAATGAACTAAACCAATACAAATCCCAATGCTTCGTATAAACAAAATACTGCGAACCAAAGAGAATAATTGTATTTAAAAACAATAAAATGATATAGATTCTAAAAAGTGTAGCATTCGCAAAAAGCTTCATTCAAGTTCCAGTTTATACATAATCAAATAACGCGCAACAAAGTAAAATACAATGGAAAGAAATAATGTGTCTATACTTAAAAAACTATCATATCGCATTACATATACAAGTGTAAATGGAATCCATAAAAGATGAATAACAAGCGCAATGCCAAAGCCTTTAAATAACACAAAAGTGCGCACTTTGAGGGCGTTAAGCAAAGCAGTAATAAAGAGTATAAGTGTTATATAAAATAATATTATAATCAATGTATCAAAAAATATTATCAGGGCATTTTGTATGTCTATATTCAATAAGATTTCTACAAAAAATTCTAAGTTATAAAATACAGAGGCACAATAAGTCCCAATTACCGCCCAAAAGGCAAGAGTGATAATCTTAGAGAGCAAAATAGTATCAAGACTTAGAGGCAAGGTGAGTGTCAAATATCCCCTACTTCCAAAAATCTCTACCCAAAAGCTCTGAAATGCACGCACTATAAGCAATATACCAAAAGCTATAAAACTACCCATCATAAGAGTATTAAGCAATACTCTTATGATACCTTCATAAAAAACCCATTCGCTTGAAAAAGATATATCAGGAACTCTTAGTAACAATAGGGCAAGTGTTCCCATCCCATAAGTAAAGGCAAGAGGCATAGCGCTTGATAAAAATTCATATTTAAAAAATGTGAAAAATCCTTTCATTTGCCCTCTCCATTTATAAAATCTCCTGCAAAAGTATCTAAGCGCGATACTTCAGCTTTAAATGCCGCTTGAAGATTTTCATATTTATCTGTGAGCGATTCCACACTTTCATAGTGTAACACACGCCCTTGATACAAAAATATCACATCATCTAAAATAGGTTGCACATCATTGACAAGATGCGTAGCGAGAATCACACTTGAATGCTTTGGAACATACTTTTTAATCAGCTCAAAAACTCTTTCTCTTGAGTAAGGATCAACTCCGGCAATAGGCTCATCAAGAATATAAAGCTTTGCTTGACGCGCAAGGGCAAGGATTAAATGTAATTTTTCAATATTCCCTTTGGAGAGGCTTTTAATAGAAGATTCTAAAGGAATATGCAAAATCTCACACATTTGCCTTGCCTTATTTTCATCAAAATCAGCAAAAAAATCTACAAAATATCTCATACATTGAGCCGCATTCATTCTAGGATTTAAGATATTTCTATCGGGCAAATATGCAGTGATTTCTTTGGTATAGAGGCTTGGTTTATGTCCATCAAGTAAAACTTCACCTTGATATTGACGCAAAAGCCCTACGAGAATCTTAATCAAAGTGCTTTTACCACTGCCATTTGGTCCAAGCAAACCAACGATTTTGCCTTGAGGAATGCTTAGATTCACATCATTCAAAGCATTTATATGAGTATAAGTTTTGCTTAAATGTGTGATTTGGATAAGATTAGATTCATTCATCTCTCACTCCATTTTTGTATATGAGGATAATAAGGAAGTAAGACTAACTCTCTCCTCACTCTCTAAGAGAGAAGAAGAGTTAGATAACACATTAGAGTTTAGACTCGTAACGGCGGAGCATATAGAGTCGCTTAAGCATTTTTTTCTTTGCATTAATTTTTTGTTTTTTGCGCTTTTCAGTTTTAGATTCAAAAAATCTTCGTGCGCGAAGCTCGGTTACAACAAGGTTGCGGTCGGTTTGTTTTTTGAACTTCCTATACGCTTCTTCAAAAGATTCGCTTTCTTTCACTTTGATACCCGGCATAGTCTCACCTACTTTCTTGTAAAATTTGAAAGCGGCATTATACGCGAGTTTTGTTTAATTATCCTTAAAACTGCATTATATAAAGTGAGTTTTAAGAAAATTTCGCTAAAATACCAAGCTTACTTCACATTTGTGCTCGTAGCTCAGCTGAATAGAGCAACAGGTTGCGGTCCTGTAGGTCGGGGGTTTGAATCCCTCCGAGCACGCCACTTCTACACTTACTTTAAGATTATTTTACAAAATTTAGAATATTCACGCGCTGTAATGTTTAGAGTTTTTGGCAAAAAACATATTGTTAAGAAAATGATAGAAAATTGAAAATTTTTGTGGTGGCTTTGCGCCATAGCCCTAAGCGCAATTAGGGCTTAACAGAATCTAGTCTCGTCCTGCACGCAAATATGTGGGGACATCAAGTTCATAATCAAGCAATCCATTCTGTTCTTTGAAAGAAGGTGATATTGCTCGAAAATTATCATTAAGCTTCTGTATAGCTTGCTTTTGCATAACCTGTTCTTGCGTCATTTGAGGCTGTTGTGGATTCTCATTATTAGCAATAATCTCTCGCTCAAAACCCGTAGCTATCACCGTTACACGCACAGAATCTATCTCTGCATTCTCATCTATATAAACTCCCCAAAAAATATCCGCGTCCTCATCGGCAGCCCTGTGGATAAGCTCCATAGCCTTATCTGTGGCACTCATAGGATAATCTTCATTAATCTCAAAGCACACAAGCACACCCTTTGCGCCATTGATATCGACATTATCAAGCAGTGGGGATTCTATGGCTCTGCGCACTGCCTCTATTGCTGCCTCATCACCCTTAGCTTCGCCAATCCCCATAAGTGCTAGACCACCATAGCTTAAAACGGTGCGTGTATCGGCAAAATCCATATTCATACCCTCGTTAGCACCCCTTAAGATGATGTTTGACATACCATTTACTGCACGAGCCAACACATCATCAACGATACGCATCGAATCCTTATAGCCAAGATTTGGCGGAATAATAGAAAGCAACCGCTCATTTGGAATCACAATTATACAATCACTCTCTGCCTTAAGCTTCTTTAAGCCCTCCTCTGCAAATTTTGCGCGTTTGTTGCCCTCGGATTTAAAGGGCTTAGTTACAACAGCGATTGTGAGCGCACCCGTTTCTCTTGCAGCCTTTGCTACTACCGGTGCCGCGCCTGTGCCTGTGCCACCGCCAAGTCCGGCACATACAAATGCGATTTGTGAGCCATTAATTGCAAGTTTTAGCTCCTCATAAGTCTCTAATGCTGCTTTCTCACCTACTTCTGGTCGCATACCTGCGCCCCAACCGCCTGTAAGTTTCTCGCCTAGCACCATTTTCACTTGAGCCTTTGTCGTATATAAATCCTGTTTATCTGTGTTTGCTGCGACAAGATTTACCGCGTGATGTGGGTTTGTATTTGAGAGGTGAGTTATCATATGTGAGCCACCGCCGCCCACGCCGATAGTGGTAATTCTTACATTATGTTCTGGTCTATCAAGCGTATCGTTATGCTTTGGTTGCACTTCTTGTATATCAACATAATCTGCATTGAAATCTGTATTCATATAAGCCTCCTAAAATAATTGACTCGCCCATTCGCGGAATCTTACAAAAAGATTGTTACGCTTATCACCATTTGAAGTCCTAATTTCTGACAAATCTTCAATTTGTGTAATCCTCGAGCCTATGCTCGGCTCTTCAATGGCACTTTTTGGCAGCTCGAGACTATGTATGTCCGCACTATCTGTGATGATATTGCTTTTATACAAAAGATTCCTTTCGTGATTCATCTCATAGTTTGTATGTCGCCCCGCACCGTGTAGTATCAAGCCCACTGCTGTCGCACCATCTGTGCCTCTTAAACGATCAAAAAGCCCATCTACGGCTATAGGTTTTGAGATTCTCACAGGTTTGCGAAAAATGCTCGAGGCGCATTCTTGCATACCCTCTAAATTCGCCATACCACCCGTGAGCGTAATCCCCGCGCCAATCTTATCCTTTAAGCCGCTTTTTTCAATACTCTTTGCCAGAAGCCTCAAGGTTTCCTCTACGCGTGCAAAAATCACTGCGTGAATCACCTCCAAAGGCACAAACTTTTCTACATTTTCGCCCGTCATCATTGAAACCTTGACAGATTTTGTTTTATCGTCCTCACTTAAGATAAGCTTACCACATTCTGCTTTAATCTCCTCTGCTATACTCGGGTGGGCGTTAAGCGCGGTAGCTAAATCAATTGTGATATTATGCGACCCTACGCTTAAAAAATCGCAATAACGCATAGAATACCCGCTATAAATCATCAAATCGCAAGTCTGTCCGCCCATATCCAAACACGCCACACCGAGTTCTTTTTCTTCATTGCTTAAAACTGCAATCGAGGAAGCATAGGCGCTCAAAACGATATTTTTAATCTCAATCCCTGCCTCACTCACGGCACGTTTAAGGTTCTCTAGCGCGGTTTTCTTTGCCGCTACGATATGCACGAATGCTTCAAGACGCGAAGCACTCATACCCATAGGGTCTTCAGCATAGCTTTGCCCATCGAGCCTAAATTCATAAGGCAAAGCGTGGATAAGCGTATGGTCATCGGGAATATCTGCATTATAAATAGCTGTCTGCATAACACGGCGAATCTCTGTGAGCCCAATCTCATTTTTTGGTGCATTGATGATAGCTGTTTCCCTAATGCTCTTTACATATGCGCCAGAGAGTGAAATAATCGCTTTGTCTATTTGCTCACCAGATACCATTTTAGCGTCATTTACCGCGTTTCTTATGGCAGTAGAGGCTTGCTCTATGTTTGAAATTGAGCCCTTACGCACTCCTTCAGCCTTGTGCATACCCGTGCCTACAATATGCGGGATTCCATCATCTTTTATCTCGGCAATAATGGCACAAATCTTTGTGCTGCCAATGTCAATACCTAAAATAATCCTATCCACTTTCGCCTCACTTGCTTACATCAATGTAAATGGTGGTTTTATAAGTTTTATCAAGATACTCTACAAACGAATCCAAAATTGCCTGAAGTTTCGCACCCTTTGCAAGTATTTCGGTATCGTTTTCATACTCTTGCCCTCCAGATTTAGCTAAAGATTGCTCAAGCACACGATAGAGCACCACCTTATCATCAAAAAGCACATATCCTTCACTCTCCTGCGAGCCAAAGACTTGTGAGAGAAAATGCGCCTGTTGAGTGTCCTGCAATGTAGGTATAGGTTGCACGAATCCATTATCAAAGGAGACAAAGCCAATATCTGTGCCCTTAAAATCCTTGAGGCTTTCTTTAGCGAGCTTTACGAGTGCTTCTCTTGCTTTTTGGTGTTTATACATTTGTGTAACTTCCGCCTTAGCCTCTTCAAAGCTTTGATTCACACTCTCTTTTTTACTCAAAAGTTTAAGCGTTACAAATCCATCATCAGCTTGTATAGGCTGCAACACTTGCCCAACTTGCGCTAATTTCATATCCGCTACAACCAAATCCACCCCATTTTGTATAAAAAAATGCTCATTTTCTTTTATATGGCGCACGATGCCACTCTTGCTACCATTTTTTAAATCCCTATACGCCCTCTTTGCCACCCGCTCTGCCTCGACTACCTGCACATCTTGCATAAGCTTATCCATACTTTGCTCTAGGGTCAATAAATGTCCATTTTCGTCTAAATAATCGCTCTTAAAGTTTTCATAATGCTCCTGTAATGCCTCTTGCTCTGGCTTTTGCTCACTAAATGGAATTAGGATATATTCTATTTCAAACTCCATTGGCGTTTTCCAATTATCCGCATTCATCTCCCAAAATGTCCTCAATTCCTCATCATCAAAACTTACTTGCATTTGTGAGAGTGGAATAGTCTTTATCATTAGTCTATCACTCACATTGTGCGCCATTTCTAGAGCATTTCTCTCAAGTAATGTAGCCTTTAACAAAGGAATAGACTGCGCACCGCCCGCATTCATAAGATTCAAAACCTTGCGCAAAATGAGTATGTTTCGCACATCTTCTTCAAATTCAGCTTTGTTTAGTTGCATATCTCTCAAAGCTGCTTCATACACATCTCGGCTAAACTGCCCATTTTCATCAACATAAATTTTCTCATCAATGATAGCCTGTCCTACTTCACTATCACTCACAACCAAGCCCAAATCCCGCGCAAAGTTGCGAATCTGTGCTTGCTGTATAAGCGACTGCAAGGCTTGTTGAGGCAGCCCAAGCTGCTTTGCCTGTGCCTCATCAAGCGAGAGACCAAATCTTTCGTTCATTATCTCTGCATTTTCCCTAAATATTTTGCTATATGTCCTTTGAAACTCGGGCAAACGAATATCAATCTCCCCTACTCGTGCGACTTTATCATTACTCGAGCCAAATCCATAAGAGCCCCAGCTCACCCCACCAGCACCAATAAATGCAATAGCACTCACCCAAATGGTGATGATAAGCCATTTTTTATGTTTTTGCATCCAAGTAATCATTTGATGTATAACCTCTTAATTGTGTTTTGTATAGTTTTAAGTTTGCGATTGTATCATAAATAAATGCACCAAAGGGCGCAAATATTGAATTTACTATGCAAAATTATGCCTTTTTGTCGATTTCTTACCTCATTTCGCATTTTTAATTGTAAATATTTTTAGAATCTGCAACAACTACCTACCCAATGTCTATTATTAAGATTTACTAAGCAGTAAAAAACTAAGGATTGTATCAAAGTGGTGGACCTTGCAGGATTCGAACCTGCGACCAATCGGTTATGAGCCGAGTGCTCTGACCAGCTGAGCTAAAGGTCCGGGCTTGGAGTTGGCATTATACTCAAAAACAAATCTAAAGGCAAGGACGCTTTCAAGGATTGTAAAAAGTGTCATAAATGTTACAAAGCTCGTCCCACCATAACTCATTAACGGCAGAGGGATTCCCACCACAGGGGCTAAACCTATAACCATACAGACATTAATCCCCACATACAAAAAGAGCAAAATAGCAATATATCCTGCCAATACACGCAAAAAATAATCCTGTGCATACGCGAATCCTAAACTTAAAATATGCACAATCAGCGCAAAAAATAATGCCAATAGCCCAAATGCGCCAAACAAACCAAATCGCTCGACAAAATACGCAAAAATAAAGTCTGTATTCGCATAAGGCAGAAATTTGAGTTGCGATTGCGTTGCTTCCTCTTTTGATTTGCCAAAAAAACCACTCGCACCAATGGCAATAAGAGATTGATTTACTTGATATGGGGATTTATCGGATATAAAATCCATAATGCGCCTTTTTTGATAGTCTTTGAGCGGATCGACTACATAAGCCACAGGTGCTAAAAATGCCACAACCAGCCCTAAAGTAATCCAAATTCTCCTATTTACACCAATTAAAAATAAGGTGCCAAATCCGGTGAGTAAAATCACCATAGCTGTGCCTAAATCAGGCTCTTTGAGAATAATAAAAAATGGCACAAGGATAAAAAAACTAATAGTGAGAAATTCCTTTACGCCATAACCACCCTGTGGTGGTGGATTTGTCGTAATATATGAAGCTAGGAGCAGCATAAGGGCAATTTTCATCACCTCGCTGGGCTGGATAGAAAAGCTTGTGAAAGGGATATCTACCCATCTCTGCGCCCCAAGTTTTTGTGTGCCAATGTAATGCACGAGGATAAGGAGCACTACGCACACGCCATAAATTACCATAATAATGCCATTAAGTTGTCTGTAAGGCACAATAAACAAAAGTGTCATAAGACCGCAGCACACAGCAATATACTTTACTTGTTTCGCAAATAACACACTATCAAGCTCACTCATCAAAAAAAGTGAAATCCCAATAAGTGGCAATATCAGCAATAATAAAATATAATCAAAATGTGCTAGAATCCGTCTATCAATCACAATTTTTCCTCTACAAAATTTATATAAACGTATTGAGTTCTAAGGCAGAAAAGATAATGAAAGAATTAATTGTATCAAATATTGACTTAAACAACAAAGATATGAATGGTAAATTGCGGCTAGATTCGCTTCTAAGCGCATATCTCAAAAGCAGCAAAAACCAAATCCACCACCTCATCAAAAGCAAAAAAGTCTATCTTAATGGCACACTTTGCACAAAAAATGGCATATTTCTTAAAGAAAATGACCACATAAGGCTAGATATTATTACAGAATCTAATCTTGAGGGTTCTAATCCTACGCACCCCACAGATTCAGATTCTATAAATCCCATCCCCACTCCACTTCCTCTTGATATGCAGGATAAAAAATTTAATATTGAGATTCTCTATCAAGATAGCGATATTTTAATTATCAATAAACCGCCTCATCTTGTCGTGCATCAAGCCCCAAGCCTTAAAGAACCAACCCTCACTGATTGGCTTAGGGCACATTCGCATATCCTGCATACATTAAGTGGCGAGGAGCGATATGGCATTATTCATCGCCTCGATAGACAAACAAGCGGGGCTTTAGCCATTGCAAAATCCCACCTTGCATATCAAATCCTCCCCCAAGAGCTAAAAGAGCGGCAAATGGGACGCTATTACCTCGCACTTATTGATAAGCCCTTAAAATCTCATCAGCAAATAGAATGCTTTATGGGGCGCAATCCCCACAATCGCCTCAAAATGAGCAAGATTTATATTCGCCCAAATGCGCCTATTCCTAAGGGTGTGCGGGATTCCAAAAGCTCCTTTATCAAACTCGCCACTGCGGATAATGGTAAATGTGAGTTAGTAGCAGTGAAGCTCCACACAGGCAGGACGCACCAAATCCGCACACACCTTGAAAGCCTCTCTCGCCATATCCTTGGCGATACACTCTATGGATACAAAAAGGGCACGGAGAGCTACCATTACGATAATAGAATTTTGCTCCACGCCTATATACTTTATCTCAACCACCCGCGCAACAAAGAAAATTATATCTTTAAAGCCCCCATTTTGACAGATATGCTAGAATTTCTCCAAAATCATTTTACAAAGGATTTGCCCGATGACTGCCAAAACATTATGGACTTGCTTGAAGTTGATAGGATTATTGACGCCTTTCATATTTTTCCTTAACTCGTGTAGCACCCTCAATCCCGTGTTGCAAGAGGATAGCTCCCTGCCAAAGTTAGATTCTGTAAAAGCACTCGCTGATGTCTCGTCCGTGGGCTTTGAATGGAAACTTATGCAAGATGAAAATGTAAAAGGCTTTGTGATTTATCGCTCTAAGCCAAATGAGAAAGAGTTGCAAGAGATTGAGAGGATTAAAAACGCCTCTGCAACGCATTTCTATGATGATAATCTCAAACCCCAATCAACTTATATCTATGGTTTTAAGATTCTAGGCGAAAACGATACAATCTCGCAAACAATGCAAACGCTCGAAGTCAAAACTTCATTTATCGATGCGGTGGAGAGCGTTTTCGCTATAAATAACAAACCTAGAACGATTAAAATCATCTATTCACCCCACCCCAATCCCAGCGTAGATTCTTATCTTATCCAACGTCTTGATAAAGCCGGAGAATTTAAGACCATAGCGACTATCCCGCACCGCTTAGGTGTGGAGTATTTCGATGAGGATTTGCAGGACGGGCAAACCTACACCTATCGCGTTATTGCAAAAAACTTTGAGGGCATAAAGAGCAAAGCTTCTGCGAGTGTGAGCGCGACTACTATCCCTCAACCCGCACCCATTGAAAACATACAGGCAAGCAATGACTTGCCACGCGCTATTGTAATCACTTGGAATGAAGCACCAGATTCACAAGGGGTAAGCAAAAAAAGATATAGAATCTCCTACTCCGCTAATGGCAAAACTTATAAGAATCTCGCCACCACAAACCAAACACAATATACGCACAAGCTTAAAGACAAGGAAAATGGCGTAAGCTACACCTATCAAGTCGTGCTTTTAGGTGATAATGGACTGCAAGGACGCCTAAGTAGCTATCCAGCCAAGGGTTCTAGTCTCCCTCCACCCAGCGCACCTACGCAATTTGAAGGTACAATGCTCGATAATAGAGCCACTCTCTCGTGGCAAACGCCAAGTGATGACCGCATTGTGAGCTATGTCGTCTATCGCAAGGAAAAAAGCTTATGGAATCAAAGTATGAGGTTCATTGATATACACGATACGCGCTTCATAGATAAAGAAATGCAAGAAGGCAAAGCATATGTTTATAGTGTTGTAAGCGTGGATATAAATGGCATAGAATCTACTCCCAGCAAAGAAATCACGCTCCAAAAAGCAAAGCCATAATGCCGCATTTTCTTGCTTCAAATATTTCTCTGCCATCGCTGCCTTATATGCAGGAGGATTTTACCTTTGTCTATGAGGCTATAAAGTGCAATGACGCCAACCAATCGCTTATTCTTGTAGAATATAAACAAAACGCATTTTTCCTACGCAAACAAAAAAGAGCGACAAAAAACAATAGTATTCTTAAATGTGAAAAAAGCAGCGCAAAAGTGCATACGGGCGTGATTAAAAATGCCCTAAAGATTCTAAGCAAACACCAAGATTCACTCATTAGCCATAATCTCAACAATAATTCACCTCGACAAAATCTGCAATTGCCCTACTTTAAGCCCATAGAGTTTTTTTTGGATTTTAGAGATAGATTCATTATGGAGATAGGCTTTGGCTCGGGGCGACATCTCTTACATTTAGCGCAGAATAATCCGCATAGAATCTGCATTGGCGTGGAGATTCACACGCCTTCTATCGAGCAGATTCTAAGACAAATAGAGCTTTTGGGATTAGAAAATCTTTTCATTATCAATGCTGACGCGCGGGTTTTGCTTGAAATCTTGCCAGATTCTAAAGCAGACAGAATCTACCTTCACTTCCCTGTCCCGTGGAATAAAAAGCCCCATAGACGCGTATTTTCGGCTCGATTCTTACAAGAAGTTTTACGCGTATTAGATGAAAACGCGTTTTTGCACTTGCGTAGCGATGATGAAATCTATTTTAAAGACACGCTCAATCTTGCGCTGAATGAGCCACTTTTACACCTTGAAGTGTATAAAAATACAAAGCTTGATATTACGAGCAAATATGAAGCGCGTTGGGAAAGGCAACAAAAAGACATCTATGATATGAAAATTTTTAAACAAAATGGGGAGAAAAATACAAAAAATGTGCAAAATAATCAAAATAGATTCAGTTTTGATAAGATTCTAAGAAAAAATGTGGATAATTACACAGATTTTTCGTATAAGAAAATTGCAAAAGATTGGTTTTTGCACATTGATGGTTTGTATTGTGCGGGAGATGTGTATGTGATGACATTGTGTTTTGGAGATTTTTTTCAACCTCAAAATGCGTTTTTACAAATTGCGTTTTACCCCACTCTATCCGCGCATTACATAGGTGGCGACCCTATCCCTACACAGGCGGCTATAAAGGCACATACGCATTTGATGCAGATATTAACACAGGAGTGAGAATTGAGTGCAATTATCGAGGCAAAAAATTTGAATCTTGGCTATAACGATGAGCTTGTGATTAAAGATGCTACTTTTAATATCAACGCCAAAGAGTTTGTGTTTATCACAGGGGCTTCGGGTAGTGGAAAAAGCACTATTTTAAGCTCATTTTTCGGGCATTTAGGTGTGAAAAGCGGACATCTTAATGTCTTTGGCGTGAGTATGCAAAAGGCTTCAAAAAACCGCGTTAATCAGCTCCGCCGCAACATTGGCATTGTGTTTCAAGACTACAAGCTTATCAAGGAATGGAATATCGAGCGCAATGTAATGCTTCCTATGGTAATTAATGGCTATAAAAAGGAAGTGTGTAAAGCACAAGTAGAGAAGCTTCTCGTGCATATTAAGCTTTCACATAAGTCAAATAAATTCCCACTAGAGTTAAGTGGTGGTGAGCAACAACGCGTGGCAATGGCACGCGCACTCGCACATAACCCGACAATCATCTTTGCCGATGAGCCAACAGGCAACCTTGATGATTATTCGAGTGAGTTGATTTGGAATCTACTCAAAGGTGTGAATGAACAGCTCGGCATAACCGTGGTTGTTGTAACACACAGAATGCCCGATAGACTCAATATCCCATACAGACGATTACATATCGAGGAAGGAGTGGTCTATGAGTTTGCTTAGGAGACATTTGGCACTAATTATCCCGCTCCTCGCTCTTCTATTTAGCTTTGAAAGCATTATGCTTGTCAATCGTGCGGTAAGTAAGCACGAAAATAAGCTCTCGGACAATTACTCAATTGTTATCGCCTCACAAAATGCACTCACACTTGATAAGATTCAGAGCTTTATTCGTGAAGCAAAGGAGCTCAAAGCCGTTACGCCAGATTATATGATGAATGAATTGCGCAAAGACTTAAGCCGCGAGAGCATTGAAACTTTGCAAAGAGAGTTACCTTTTTTTTACTCACTCAAACTCTCTACATTCCCTGATGAAGAGCGTCTGCAAAAGATTAATGCCACGCTTAAAAAGCTCAATGGTGTAACAAAAGTAGAATCTTTCAGCAAAAGCCACTCGCAGGTGTATAAGCTCCTACTTATTATCAAAAGTTCAATTGTCGTATTTGCCTCGTTGATTGCGATTCTAAGCTATATTTTGATGATAAAGCAAATTGAGATTTGGAAATTCGAGCATAGTGACAGAATGGAGATTATGGCATTTTTGGGTGCTCCCGCGTGGATGAGAAATGGCATTTTATTCCGCCTTGCGTTTATAGATTCTATTATCTCTACAATAGCGATTATCACGGGTATGACATATATCATTCATCACAACAAAATGCAAGAAATAATGCAAACGCTTGAAGTTACAAGCGATATTTTCCGCATAGGAAGCGATTTCATCATTTTGCTTTTTACATCAGTCCTTGTATCTATTGTGTCGGTGGTTTTTGTCATCATTAAACAAAAAGACCTGTAATGAGGGCTTTTGGCTATTTTGCAATATGCGCTATTGCAAGTATGTGCTTGGCGAATATTGACCAAAATACCGCAAAGGATAAACTCAAAGACGCGAAGTCCAAAGAGGCGGCTATTAGCAAAAAGCTTGATAATTTAGGCAGGGCGATAAATACTAAAAATCGTGAGCTAACCCAGCTTGGTATGCAAATTGATATATTACAAAAAGATATTTTGCAAAATCAAGGCAAATCCCAAAGTCAAGAAAAGACACTCAAAGATTTTCAAAGAAAGCAAAGAATACTCATAGAGCAAAAGCAAAAAAGCGAAGAACAGCTCGTGAAACTATTCGCGCAAAATATTGCCTTTTCTATGATTATCAATCGCACTGCTGATGCGGATTCAGTAGATGAAGTCATAGAATCTTATATCTACAACATCTTACAAAATAACACAAAAAACAATATTAAGACGCTTAACGCCAAACAAAATATCCTCAATAACGAGATAAAAAAGCTTACCAATACAATTTCGCAAATTCAAACTTCTATAAAAACTCAAACTGACAGAAAGGAGCATTTAGAGCGTGCAAAGGAACAGCAGAAGCAAACCTTGGCAAAGATGCAAACTGACTTAAAGATTTATGACAAACAACTTAAAGATATTGTCAAAGAGCGCGAGAATCTCGATAATATTCTTTCTAATCTCAACATTGTAAAAGAGCAAAAACGCTCAGACTCTAAACAGCAGGTATTTATTGATAATCAAAAGAATCCCGATAGCATCAAAGCCCCAAAGCAGTTTGGTACCTCATACCGAGATGTGCCTACTATCCCATATAAGGGTGCAAAAACTTTCCCACCGCTTGATAATTATGTAATTGAAAGAAGATTTGGACCATATTTTGACCCTGTGTATAAGTTTAAGATTTTCAATGCTGCAATTATTTTCAATCCAAAATCAAGCAATGCAAATGTAAAAAATGTGCTTGATGGCAAGATTGTGTATGCAAAAGATGCACCCGGACTTAAAAAAGTGGTAATTATTGAGCATCAAAATGCCCTACATACAATCTATGCGTATATGGATAAAATAGAATCTTCTATCAAAACGGGGCTATCCGTCAAAAAAGGCACAATCATTGGCAAGGTTAATGATAGACTAAGCTTTGAAATCACACAAAAAGATAAACATATCAACCCTGCCGAATTTATCAAATTAAATTAAAAAAAAATACCTAAAAGTCGATACTGCCTTACTTCAATTCTAAATCTTCACAAGGAGGACATTATGATTGATACTAATCATATCAGTAAGATTGACAATACAGAATCCATAAGGACACGACTTGTCGATATGGTAAATTCTAGTGGCAATGCAGTTGCGGAGGACACACGCCCTTTGGAAGTGCGAAGACGGGAAGAAACCGCGCAGTATCAAGATAAGGAAAACAAAAAACAGCTTGAAAATGAGTTGCGTGAATTAAGCAAAAAGCTCAATGATGAGATGAAACGTGTAGGCACGGATTTAAATTTTTCATATAATGAAAATATCCCCGGTCTTAAAGTAACCGTAAAAGAGAGCAATAGCGATAAGGTGATACGCGAGATTCCATCTAAAGAGGCTATTGAGCTTATGAAAAGAATGCGCGAAGTGATTGGTGTGATTTTTGACAAACAGGGATAGCTTTTTACTTTATGGTTTAAAATAATATCTACTTTAGAAGGGAGGAGGAATAATGGCACTTGGCACATTGAGTTCGCTAGGACTTGGAAGCAAGGTTTTAAATCACGAAGTGATTGATAAACTTAGAGAGGCAGACGAAGCCTCTCACATCAAGCCTATTGACAAAAAAATCGAGCAAAATGTGGAGAAGCAAACCGAGCTTGTAGCCATTACCTCTTCTTTACGTGGGTTGAAATCTAGCACGAGCAAACTTGCTGATTACTCTACTTACTTAGGACGCTCTAGTAATGTCATAGGAGATGCACTAAAGGCTACTATCTCCACAGGTGTGCCTACACAGGATATAAAAATCGATGTAGATTCTGTGGCAAGCTCTGATATTAACGAAATAGGCTCGAAGTATGAGAGTAGAGAATCTGTCTTTAGCCAAAAGGATTCTGTGCTAAAGTTCAACCATAAGGGGCAAGATTATAGAATCGAAATTAAAGCGGGTATGGAGCTAGGTGACGTGGCACAACTCATTACTGATACGACAAAGGGCGAGGTAATGGGGATTGTAATGAAAACAGGCGGTTCAAATCCCTACCAGCTAATGATTAATTCAAAAGATACAGGCGAGGCTTCGCGCATATATTTTGGCTCGACTGCCGTAGGCTCTGCCGTGCCTAGTGGGTCTTTTGAACTTAACGATGGGGATTTTTCTATCACTCTTAAAGACAAGAAAGGCATTGATAAGACCTTATCCATAAGATTGCCAAAAACAACTGCAAGTTCTAAGTCGCAAGATAATGCACAAGCACTCAAAGAGGCGATTATTGAAGCAATTAAAAATGATTCTGACTTTGAAGGTATGCTTGGCAATGACTTGAATATCGGCGTAGGCGGTGCAAATAGCGATATGCTCACAATCAATGATAGACGTGGGCATAGCATTAATCTCGAGGGTAGCAAGTCGCAAACTCTAGGTTTTGGTGAGGACAATAAATCAACTCAACAAGATGATTTAATAGTAGCAACCAAAAGCGTGGGTGCAGGACAACTCAAAGGCACTATTAATATAGGTAGTATTCCACTTGACCTTGCTACACTTACCAAAAAGAAAAATACAGCCGAACAAAATGCGAAGAGTATCGCAGAGGCGATTAACAATATTGCAGGTATTTATGCTTCTGTGAATAATGAAGGCAAGCTTGTCATCAATTCCGACACAGGCGAAGTGAGTATTTTTGCGGACAATGACCCTGATAGTAAAAAGGCATTGGAAGATTTAGGATTGAAAAGCGGCACGACTATGGATTATGCCAAAACACAAGAGGATTTATTTAAAATACGCAAGGTGCAAACAGCTGAAGATGCGGTGTTTTCATATAATGGAATCTCGATGAGACGCCCTACAAATACAATAGATGATGTGGTGAGTGGGGTAAATATCGAGCTTCTCACAACCACAGAGCCGGGCAAACCCGCAGTGATTAACATCACGCGCAATGATGAGGATATTATCGAGAATGTAAAGCAATTTGTGGAAACTTACAATGAGCTTGGGCTAAAGCTTGATGAAGTTACGCGCTTTGATGAAGATTCCAAAATAGCGGGTATCTTTAATGGCGATAGTGATATTCGTATGATACGCCCTACACTCAATCGCATTTTTTCTACGACTATTTCAACAGAAAGCGAGATTAAGGGACTTGCAAAATATGGCTTATCCCTTGACGAAAAGGGCAAAATGAGTCTTGATATGAATAAGCTCAAAATGGAGTTAAGCTCCGACCCAGAGGGCACACAGGAGTTTTTCTATGGGAGTTTAAAGACTTTAGAATTTAGGGAGGTGAAAACCGATGGTGTGTTTAAAAAATTTGACCAAGAATTAGATAGGCTACTCAATGGTGGTAATGCGCGGCTTAAGTTGCTTGAAGAAAGCCTTACTCGAGATGACAAAAAGTTACGCGAGGACCGCAAAAAAGCAGTAGAGCAGCTTAATATGCGCTATGATATTATGGCACAAAGATTTGCAGCCTATGATTCACAAATTTCTAAAACAAACAATGCTTTCAGCAGCGTTCAGCTGATGATTGACCAATCTGTAGCTAAAAAATAAGGAGTAACCAATGTATGGCAATAACGCTTATAGCCTCTATCAACAAAATTCAGTCTCTGTAGAATCTCCTGTTAAACTTGTAGAAATGCTCTATGAGGGAATCTTGCGATTTTGCGCCCAAGCGAAGCGACATATGGAAGCAGAGGATATTGAGAAAAAAATCTACTATATCAATCGCACGACAGATATATTTACAGAGCTTTTGAATACGCTTGATTACGATAAAGGCGGCGAAGTAGCAGTATATCTCACAGGGCTTTACACACACCAAATAAAGCTCCTTACACAGGCAAATGTGGCAAATGACCCCGCCAAAATTGATGTTGTCATAAATGTTGCTAAAGGGTTACTTGAGGCGTGGAGAGAGATTAACCAAGATGAATTGGTTCGATAAACTTAAAGTCGCCTTGCTCAAAGAAGACGACCAAGGCGCGTTCGTGCTTATAAGCAATCTCCCACAAGATTTAGAATCTGCATCTCTTGAAGATAAGCTCCAAGCCTTAGAACTTATCGATCAAACAAGACTACTTCTACAATCCAAGCAACTCCAAACTAAAATCCATATGGAACAGATTAAAGCCGCTAAAAAATTCCTCGAAAATTCTCTCTAGCATAGATTTTTGATAGAAAATCTGCTCAAAATACGCATACATCTTATATAAACCTTGACTCAAGCCTTAATTTCTTGTAGAATGGGCGCGTTCAAAATCTAAAGTAAGGAGTTTGCTATGAACAAGGCAGAATTCGTGGAATTGGTTAAAAAAGTTGGCAATTACAGCACAAAAAAAGATGCTGAACAAGCAGTAAGCGCTTTTACAGAAGCTATTTCTAAGGCTCTTTCTAAAAAACAAAGCGTTGAACTTGTTGGTTTTGGTAAATTTGAAACAGCAATTCAAAAAGCTAAAACAGGCAAAGTTCCCGGCACATCAAAAACATACAAAACAGCAGAAAAAGCTGTTCCTAAATTTAGACCCGGAAAAGGCTTGAAAGACCTCGTAGCAAAGGCTAAAAAATAAGCCAAACAGATGAAGCGTAGCTCTTTGGGCTACGCCATTAGAGACTTCAAACTTTCTTTCACACTTTTTCCTTCAATAATGAGACTAATTTCCCTTGCTATTGGGGTGTAGATATTTTCCCTTTGTCCTATCTCTGTAATAGCTTTTGCAGTAATCACACCTTCAGCCACCTCACCAAGCTCTTTGAGAATCTCATTAATTGCTTTTCCTTTCGCCAATCCAAGTCCAACACGATAATTGCGCGACATTGTAGAATTTGATGTGAGAAATAAATCTCCCGCACCAGAAAGCCCCAAAAATGTTTCCATTTTTGCACCAAAATGCTCTCCAAATCGGCTCATTTCTACAAGCCCTCGCGCAAGCAGCGAAGCCTTTGCATTTGCACCAAAATTCAAGCCATCGCATATTCCACCAGCTATGGCAATGACATTCTTATACGACCCAGCAACTTCGCCACCCACGACATCAGGACTTGCATAGGTTTTGATAAAATGTGGCATAAGTGAGCCAAACTCACGACTTAAGATAAGATTGCGCGAGTGTATCACAAGCGCACAAGGCAGGGAGCGCACCACCTCTGTAGCAAAACTAGGACCACACAAGTATGCGATGCTCTTGTGTGGCACATACTCTTCCATAATATCACTCACAAATGCACCACTGCCGGCTTCTATACCCTTACTTGCACAGAGCATTTTTATATCACGAGGCAAGGCGACACTATGTAGCCATTCACGCAAGGCACTTGTAGCAATAGCCATTACAAAATAATCCGAATCTAATGCTTGGCTGTGGCTTACCTGCGTAATGGGTGAATGATTATTATTTACAAGATTCTTATTAAGAGGTGCGAGGAGTGCGCTAATATCTCGCCTCGAAACAATGCTAACTCTATTTTTTTCAGCAAATGCAAAGGCTAACGCCCTACCCCAAGCACCGCCACCAAAAATAGTGATTGTATTCATAATAAACCCTACTAAATAATGCTATGTAGTCATATCAAAACACATAAGTATATGTCAAAAAAGACTGCGTGGTAATCATAAAAGGGTTGGCAATTACCAGATTCCCATCATTTAATACTGAATTTTGTTTCACACTGCCAACAAAGGTGGGGAAACCAATATGGGCGACAAGTGAATTATTCTCACCAGCAAATTGCGTTTGCTTCATTGTAAGCGAAATCCTATGAACGCCTAAAATCGTTAAAGCCACACCAACACTATTTACCCAACTAGATTCCACCGCTACACTGCCATAATCATATGTATTCTCTTCATACAAAGTGCCATCATTATATGGTTTAACCTTTCCTCCACGTCTTTGGGTATTTATCTCCAAAGCATTCAACAGGAAAAAATTTAATTTTACACGCGCATCAGGTTTAAAAGAATAATTAAGCTTCATACCAGTTCTATAACGCGATATTGGAGCGTCAAACTCATTCAAATTTGCCTTACCTGTTTCAAGTTCAAACTCTGAATATCCCTCATTTGCGGTTATATCAGCTTTGATTGAGAAATTTTTACTCACCTGCATACTTGCACCAGAATCTTCACTCTGCTCTTTGCTTATATTTGTATCAGAAGAAGTCTTGTGTGCCTCTAATGATTCTAATTGGTTCAGTTGTGAATCTTCAGCCCACATTAAGCCTAAGACAAAACTTAACAATAGCATCATCACCTTTATGTTTTTCACTTGCCTCACCCCTAAAATCTCTTTGAAACCCTCTATAAAGCTACTTAAATATCGGTATTTTCTACTTTTTGTAAAAGATTCTATAAAATCTTAAACTATAATTTTATACCAAATATTGTTAAAAATTTATAAATTTTTTATCGGCTTTAGCCTATACTAGCATTTTATATTCCAATATTTTCAACACAAAAGGCTATGAAAATGTCAGCGTATGAAACGATTATCGGTTTAGAGGTGCATGTCCAACTCAATACCAAAACAAAAATTTTTTGCTTTTGCGCAACAAGCTTTGGTGATGAGCCTAACAAAAATGTTTGCCCCACTTGCTTAGGGCTACCCGGCGCACTCCCCGTGCTTAATCGCGAAGCGGTAAAAAAGGCGATTTCCTTTGGCACTGCGATTAATGCGACTATTAATCAAAACTCTGTCTTTGCACGCAAAAACTATTTTTACCCAGACTTGCCAAAAGCCTATCAAATCAGTCAATTTGAGATTCCTATCGTAGGACGAGGAAGTATTGAAATTGAATGTAATAACCAAACAAAAACTATCGGTGTAACGCGTGCGCACCTTGAAGAAGATGCAGGTAAAAATATCCACGAAAATAATTATTCAAAAGTAGATTTAAATCGTGCCTGCACGCCTCTACTAGAAATTGTGAGTGAGCCCGATATGCGAAGTTCCGATGAGGCAATAGCCTATCTTAAAAAGCTGCATTCTATTGTGCGATTTCTTGGCATAAGCGATGCAAATATGCAAGAAGGAAGCTTTAGATGTGATGCAAACGTTTCTATTCGCCCCAAAGGAGATTGCAAACTCTATACGCGTGTAGAGATTAAGAATCTTAACTCCTTTAAATTTATCCAAAAAGCGATTGAATATGAGGTAGAGAGACAAATTGAAGCTTGGGAAGAGGGAAAATATCAAAGCGAAGTTGTGCAAGAAACTCGTCTTTTTGACACTGCCAAAGGCATTACTCGTTCAATGCGTGGCAAGGAAGAGGCAGCTGATTATCGCTATTTCCCTGACCCTGACCTTTTGCCTGTTTTTATTGATGAGAATCTTATGCGTGAGGGAGTGAAGATTCCAGAAATGCCCGATGAAAAAAGGGAGCGATATATTAATACCTTAGGACTTAAGCCTTATGATGCAGGTGTGCTTACAAGTAGCCTTGAGCTTGCACTTTATTTTGAATCTATGCTTGAAGAAGGTGCGAGCGCAAAAGGTGCTCTTACTTGGCTTACTACAGAGCTTTTAGGGCGATTAAAGGGTGAAAATACACTGCAAACTTGTGGGGTGGATTCTAAAACTTTAGCCACACTTGTTAAACGCATTGAGGAGGGCAAAATCAGCGGAAAAAGTGGCAAAGAAATTTTAGATGTGCTTATGGAAAAAGGAGGCGATGTAGATAGCCTCATAGATTCTATGGGATTAGCCCAAATTAATGATGATGGCGCAATTATTGCAGTTATAGAATCTGTGTTAAGCGCTAATGCCGACAAGGTCGCGGAATACAAAAGTGGCAAAGACAAACTCTTTGGATTCTTTGTCGGGCAAGTGATGAAAAACTCTAAAGGCGCAAATCCAGCAAGGGTAAATGAGCTTTTAAAAGAAAAATTAGGGTAGTATGAACAATGGAAGAGAATATTATAGCTTTTAGCGGGGGGGGGGGATAGAGAAAATTCTTCTACATACCCACAAAATCTCAAATTTACCACAAATCAAGGTCAAAATACACTTCTCAATCAATTCAAAAATGCTCTAAGTGATAACAACACGCAGAATCTAAGCTTTCTTATTGGGTTTTTTCGTATAAGTGGCTTTATTCATTTACATAAACTTTTGCAAGAAAGAGGAGGCTATGAGAGATTTCAAAGCATTCGCATTCTAGTGGGGCTTAATGTAGATAGCCTCATTTATGAGCTTTCACAAAAGGGCTTAGATTACACTTTTCAAAAGGATAGATTCCGCACGCTCTGGAGTCAAAATCAAAAAGAAGCACTAGAAAAAGAAGATTATGATAAAAATGTAGATGATTCTATCCTATCCCTAAAAGTCGCCTTAGAATCCAAACAGATTCAAATGCGCATTGTGCGCGATAAAAATTGCCACGCGAAATTCTATCTATTTACGCAAGAACCACGACAAAGCCATACAGGCAACATAAACCTTTATAATGGTTATCTTATCGTAGGCAGCTCCAATCTCACGCATAATGGCTTAGAGAAAAATTATGAAGTCAATCTCTTAAGCAAAGATGAAGCAGATGTAAGCTTTGCATTGAACGAATTTGAAAGACTATGGAAAGATTCCATAGAGATTAGCATAGAAGACATTAATAGATGTGTAAAACAAAGCTACCTAGAAATTTTAAGCCCAAAAGATATTTATTACAAGCTCCTTTTAACGCATTTTGGCAAAGACTTTTTGGTGAAAGATAATGAAATTCCCGCTCTTTTTAAGGACTATATCGCGTATGATTATCAAATACACGCCGTGCAGGAAGGATTGCAAAAGCTTAAAAAATACAATGGATTCTTTCTTGCAGATGTTGTTGGGCTTGGCAAAACACTTATCGCGTCTGTCATCGCTAAAAAATGCCGCATAGACAATCTTAAGGGCAAGATTCTCATTGTTGCTCCACCGAGCGTTAAGAAATCGTGGAAAAAACATTTTGATGATATAAATATTGCAAATTATGAAATTTATACTCACGATAGCTTGCATAAAATCCCAAAAGAAACAAGAGAGGATATAGAGCTTATAATTATTGATGAAAGTCATAATTTTCGCTCCAGCACTTCAAACCGCTACAAAGAGCTTGAAAATATTTGCAAGATTCCATTTAATGGCGCACATAAAAAAATTATTCTCCTCTCCGCCACTCCTCAAAATAACTCTCCAAAAGACTTAGCAAATCAAGTCTATCTTTTTTGCAATAGGCGAAATTCTCTCATTGAAGGCTTAAACAACTTAGAAAAATTTTTTAGCGACCTTCAAACAAAATTTGAAAACTCAATGAAAGAGCTAAAAATCATCAACCAAAACACAAATTTATCCATACAAGAAAAAGAATCTGCACAAAATAAAGAAAAGAAAAAACTAGAAAATATTGCCAACACCTTACGCGATAAGCTTTTGTCTCATATTATGATTCGCCGCACTAGAGGTGATATAGAGCTACTCTATAAAGATGATATGAAAAAGCAAAATCTCACTTTTCCAAAAATTGAACCCCCTAAAGATTTGCTTTATGATTTAGATTCTAACTCACATAATCTTGCAAAAGAAACAATTGCTTTTCTCTCAAAGAAACACAACAATATAGGCACTTTTTCCTATGTGCGTTATCTTATATTCCCAAATCTCACCCAAGATGGACAAGAGGAGTTTTTATCACAATATGGCGAAGATGAAAAAAGCAAAGGTTTTTATAATGACACAGCAGAGCGTTTGAGTGTGCTTATCCAAAAGATTCTATTTAAACGATTTGATTCAAGCATAGACGCATTTAAAGCCACACTTGAAAATCAAATCACATCTCACAATGCCCTTATTGCAATGTTTAGCGAGGGCACCATCGCACTCCCAAAGGGCTATAATTCAAGAGAAAAGCTATATGAGGCTGTATTATCAGATAATGATAAGGACTTGCAGAATCTCTTAGAGAAAAAGGAAGATAAATTCATACATTTACAATCTCATCATTTTAAGAATGATTTTTATCAAAAGCTACAAAATGATAGAGATGCCCTAGAAAAATTACTCAATGCGTGGGAGAATATACAAGGAGATTCTAAACTTGATAAACTCAAAGATTCTTTAGATAAATATCTACCACAATCACAAAAAATAGTGATTTTCACAGAAGCAGCGACAACCGCAAAATATCTTGCTAAAGAGCTTATTGCATATACAATTTTACAAATTGATGCAAGTAATCGTGAAGAAAACGAGCAAAAAATTAAAGAAAATTTTGACGCAAACTATCCTCAAGAGAAACAAAAAGATGAGTTTAATATCATCATTACAACCGATACATTAGCAGAAGGAATTAACCTTCATCGTGCAAATATTATTATTAATTATGACACGCCTTATAATTCCACAAGGCTAATGCAAAGAATAGGGCGCATTAATCGTATAGGCACGAGCTTTGAAAAAATCCATATTTATAATTTCAAGCCTACGCATTTAGCCGATGAGATTATCAATATAAACTCTATTGCCTCGGGCAAACTGCAAAGCTTTCACTATACATTAGGGGAAGATTCAGCAATTTATGATGATGAAGAGATTGTAGGGAGCAAAAATCTCTATTCTCAAATCGATAAAAACAATCAAGAAACAAGCAAAGATTCACAATACAAAAAAGCATTACAAGATTTCTACAAAAATCACAAAGATGAATTTGATAGGATAGAGCATCTCCCGCTTAAATCACGCACGATAATACAATCTCATCAAACTCAAAGTTTTGCTTATATTCGCCACATTTCTAGCCACAATCACGCACACTTTTATCCATATCATATTGTGCCAAGCCAAAACTTACTCCAAGAGCCACAAACACAAGAATGTGATTTTTATGAAATGGCAGACTTTTTGAAAGCACATTTAGAATCTTGTCCTCTCAAAAATGCAGATATGAGCGTGCATTATACGCATATCCAAAGTGCAATGCAATCCTATAAGCAATCTCTAAAATCCCGCAATACGCCTAATCCAACAAAAAAAGAGCTTAAACCACAAGAAATAACAGCTATCAGTAAAATTAATTCTTGCCAAGAATTAGATTCGCAAGTGAAGGAAAATCTTATTGATTTAATAAAAAACGGACACCCCCAGCTTACTAAAGAGACTATCAATATAAAGGCTAAAAATAGTGCGGATTTTGCAAGAGAAGTCCTTGTCATCAAAGAAAAATTTGCCCCAAATGCAGATTTGCAGACTAGCAAAGAGCAAGATTATAACACAATAGATTCTGCCACCCACACAGAACCTCAAATCCAAATTAGCATTACGACAATTCACTTAACAAAGGGGATAAAATGAGTGTAGTAGAATCTTCAAAAACTTTAGATATTTTTCTTAATAACGCCTATAAGCACGAACATTTTCAAAACTTCATCATAGAATCTTTTGGAAAAGATATTGACATAAAAACCAAGCAACGCACTCCTTATGATAAGCATAATAGCATTATCACCGCCTATTCACAAATGTGTGAAAATATCACCCTAGATTCACAAAGTTTAAGCATCTATGCCTTTAAAACAACATCAATTAATGCCAAAATCACCCTCCATAAAGAAATCGCTGAAATCATCAAAAATCAACCAGAAATAAACGCAATGCTTGCAGTTTTTTATGATGAAAGCAAAGAATTTAGACTAAGTCTTGTAACACAAGGTTTTGATTATGAAAAAAACAAAACAACCTTTTCAAATCTCCGCCGACAAAGCTTCACACTAGGAGAAAATACAAAGACAAAAACAGCCAAATTACAACTTCAAGGATTTTTAGATAAAGAAAAAACTTTAAAAAATCTCCAAGAAGCTTTTAGCACAGAACCTATAAGTAAAGAATTTTATAGAGATTATGAAAGGCTTTATAAAGATTTATCGCAAAAATTATGTCAAAATCAAGCCACTTTAAAAATCTTAGATAATTATGAGGGTTTAAATGGAGAAAAAGCAGTCAATGCTTTTGTCAAAAAACTTCTAGGGCGCATTGTGTTTTTATACTTTTTGCAAAAAAAGGGTTGGCTAGGCGTAGCACAAAATGCTTCTTATGGAGAGGGCGATAAAAACTTTTTGTTTTCACTTTTTATCAAAGCCACGCAAAATAATGAATTTTTTTATACAAAATACCTTTGCCCTTTATTTTTTGAGACACTTAATACAGAGCGTAAAAATGACTATTCACCCCACTTTGATTGTAAGATTCCATTCCTTAATGGTGGGCTTTTTGAAGAGTATAGAGACAAGCAAGGTAAGGGCATAGAAAGAGATTTTGTCCTTACACAAAGCCTAGAAAATACTGATTTTAAAGCAATTTTTGATGTATTTGAAAACTATAATTTTACGATTGAAGAATCCACCCCAGATAATCAAGAAATCGGTATTGACCCAGAAATGCTAGGCAAAGTGTTTGAAAACCTCATTGATTATAATAAATCAAGTGGGGCTTTTTACACGCCTAGAGAAATTGTGCATTTTATGTGTAAAAATGTCCTAACCCGCACATTACAGGAGAGAATCTTGCACGATGAATCTCACCTCACACAAGATACAGAATCTCCACACGCACACAAAGATTCACTCTATAACTTTATTTTTTATAAACAAAGCGATGATTTTATTGCACAAAATGCGAAACAATTAACACAAGCTATCACATCGCTTAAAATCCTAGACCCAGCTATTGGAAGTGGTGCTTTCCCAATGGGAATGCTAAGCGAGATACTAGAAGCTCTGCACACACTCAACCCCTCTTTGCAAAAGCAAGACTTAGCAAGATATAAGCGCGAGATTATAGAGCAGCAAATCTATGGAATAGACATTGATGCTGATGCGATTGAGATAGCAAAACTCCGCTTTTGGCTCTCAATCGCCGTAGATGAGGATACACCTAGCCCACTTCCAAACCTTGACTTTAAATTTATGCAGGGCAATGCTCTTATAGAAAGCATTAATGGCATTGAAATTATTCCAAGTGATTTGAATGCACCACAACATCAAAAAGACCTTTGGGGGAAAACGAGCAATGCCAATGCGTCTTTATTTGATAAATCACAAACTCATAAGCTAGAAGCACTTTTTCTGCAATACTATGAGCCAAATGCACAAAAAGCACAACTCAAAGCAGAGATTTTAGCGATAATGAAAGAAGCCTTTGATGAGCGTATCAAGCAAATTGATGAGAATATTCAAAGCATAAAGGCAAATCCAAAATCTAAGCCAAAAGAAAGAGATAAACAGCAAGAAAAAATACTTCAATACGAATCTTTTAAACACGATTTAAACACACTCTTTAAAGATTATAAAGAACATAACTTCCACACCGACAAGCTTTTTTTATATCGCTTCTTTTTTGCACCCATTTTCGCACAAGGGGGCTTTGATATAATCATTGGCAATCCGCCGTATATTAGACAAGAAAAGATTCCTAATAAACAATCTCTACTTAATGCGTTTCAAAACTTTCAACTTGAAAAATTTAAAGGCAAATCCTACAACCTTGCCAATTCAAGCGCAGATATTTTCACTTACTTTTATGTTAAAAGTTTAGATTTATTAAAAAATGAAGGATTCTTAAGCTTTATTACAAGTAACAAATGGTGCAGAGCAGGATATGGAAAAAATTTAAGAGAGTTTATCCTTGATTTTAAACTTGATTCACATTATGATTTTAATGGTGTGAAAATCTTTGAATCCGCCCAAGTAGATACAGCTATCACTACTCTGCAATATATGCCAAACAAAAACTATGCTTTATGCTTTTTAAGTTTCACAAAAGAAGACAATGATATAAGCGAAGTAATTAAAAACAAACAATGGCTTATCCCCCAAGATTCCCTAAGCACGGATTCCTTTATTTTCACAAGCCCAGAAATTACAGCCCTTAAAGCTAAGATTGAAGCCATCGGCACACCGCTAAAGGATTGGGATATAAATATAAATTATGGTATCAAAACAGGCTATAATGAAGCCTTTATCATTGATTCTAAAAAGCGTGAGGAGATTTTAAATGCGTGTGATGATAGTGCAGATTCTCTAAAACCTTTTCCTTTGAGTGAGTATGACCCAAATCACGCATTAGATTAAAAATTAAGGCTCATATAAGTATTTATATTATATAATTTATGCTAAAACCTACCTTAATCCCCCGCAGTGTTGCACATTACTTAATTCGGTGCAATCAGGGATTAAGGTAGGTTTTTTAGTTTAATGGGGTTATTATGAAAAAAGTAGTAGTTTTTATTGATTGGGAAAATCTACGTTTAGATATTCATAATATTCAACGAACGCACAAAGAACGAAAAAATATTACTTTCAACTATAACAATGTATCAAATATATCTTTTTTGATTAAGCAATTTATTGATATAGACAAAGAAGAAATCAGCAAAATATTCTTTTATACCGCTTTGCCACTATCAGATGAGGAGATTAATAAAGAATTAAGTAGATACAAGAAAAAGAATCCCGAAATATTTAAAAAAATCCTTGAATACAATGAACATAAAAACAACTCTATGGGCGAGATACGACAAAAGATTATTGATTTTGTAAAACATATTGCTTTTGAGGATTATTTTGCTGTGCGATTAGGAGAGCTAAAACTCTCTGGCTTTGATAGTAATGGCAAACCTATAATTAATCAAAAACAAGTAGATATGCTCTTAGGACTTGATATATCCCATATTGCCTATCAAAAATTAGCTGATAAAGCAATGGTATTTTGCAAAGATACAGATATTATCCCCGCTTTGAAATGCGCAAGAACAAATGGTTTGGAAGTAGTCATTGCAAGTCTCAAAGAGGGATATAAGATTGCAGATAAACTCAAAAAGCATAGTGATATTATAAGAGAAAAAAGTCTCCTTGAGGTTTCTAATGCTTTAAAAATCCAAAGCAGCTTATAATGAAAGATATAAACTCACGCATTGATAGAGACAAAGGTGTTATTTACCTCACAGAAAAGGAGCGCACTGCGCAACTGATTAAGCCTATTTTGCGTGGGAGAGATATTAAGAGATATAGTTATGAGTGGGCGGGATTGTGGATAATATTAGCAAAATTTGATAGTCATAAATATTTAGAAAAAGACTATCCAATAATTTATAATCACCTTTTACAACACAAAGATAAACTCCAAGCGAGAGGACAATGCAGATATGCGAGAGGCAATAAAGTTGATACAGGCAAAGGTTATTTAGGACAACATCATTGGTTGGAACTTGATAATAACCCGAAAGATTCTTACCTTAACGAATTTGCCAAACCTAAAATCGTATATAGTGAAATAGTTAGAGAGCCACAATTTTATTTAGACAATGGTGAGTTTAAGTTTGGGTATTTCTATGCAGAAGCAACAAGCTTTATTTTAAGTGGTAATAAAAACTTTAAAAGCTCCCTAGAATACCTTTTAGGGCTTTTACATTCTAAGCTTTGCACTTTTGCCTTTAAGGAATTTTATGCAGGAGGGGGATTAGGAGAAAGTGGCTATCGCTACAAAAAAGCCTTTTTAGAAAATCTCCCAATCCCCAAAATTACTCAAAGCCAAGAAGCAGAATTTAGCAAAATTGTAAATGCGATTATTCAATGCAAAAAGTCTTTAGAAAATTTTAACAATGAGGTATATCCTCATTACAATACAATAAAAACGCACGAAGTGCAAACCTCAAAGGCGTTGTCGGGGTGGGGGATAGATAAGGGGGAGGGAGCGACTTCGCCTAATTCAAACCCCTCCCCCTTATCAAAAGAAGAACAAAATGCAACACTTAAAGATTTAGAATCTCGCCTTGATTCTATGGTTTTCTCTCTCTATGGCTTAAATGATGAAGAAATAAAGCTAATAAGTAATGGGGGGGGGGGCAAATATAGTTTAGCTTACCTGCTTCTTGCCTGTGTGGAATCTCAATTTATTGTTTTAGTGAAGTCGCTTTGTAAAAATTTTGAATTAGAGTTAAAAGAAGCCTTTAAATTCTGTGAGGGACTTAAAGTGCCACAAAAGCAATATGAAGGCAAGATTATCTATCCAAATATGGCAAAGGAATTTATTGCTTATCTTGATATGCAAGGATTTTTTACTAATCAAAAATGTTTCATTTTAAGCGATAATATTAAAGATAAAAATAGATTACTCTATCTAACTGCGATTCTCAACTCTAAAACAAACTTTTGGTATTTTAAACAAATTGGAGCAACCTTAGGTGCAAGTGGTTATGAAATGAGCAAAATCTTTGTAGAAAAATTACCTGTGGTAGAAACTCATAAAATAGATTCTACACTTTTAAAAGAGATTGAAAATCTTGCAAGTGAGATTTTAGAATCTAAAGAAGCAGATTCTAACTCTAGCGTAGCCGATTTAGAATCTCGCCTTGATTCCTTGGTTTATAAAGCTTATGGATTAAATGAAAATGAGATAAACTTAATTGAATCTGAATTATCAACAAGAGAGAGAGAGAGAGAGAGAGAGAGAACAGAAATAATTGATAAAATTTATCGTTATATACGCAATTTTTTGATTCGCTTCTTGTGCCATAGCGGATTCCATCAAAACGCGCAAGGTAAGATTCTTTATCCTTGCATAATGGCAAATGAATCTTGTTTTGTGTATGAGGAAAAAGGCTTTTTGCTCCAGCTCCCGCAAATCTCATTACAGGCAAAGAATGTGATATGAAATATCTTACAGGGTTTTTAAACTCTTCTTTTGTATATTTTCTTATGCGTGAATTTTATATGGGAGGAGGTATTGAAGGTGAGTTAAAAACAAATAATCTTTTAAAACTCCCAATACCCAAAATCACCAAAGCAAACCAAACAATCGTGAATCAAATCATTGCTTTAGTTGATGAGATTCTACAAAACAAAGCAAAGGATAAAAATTTCAATAGCCTAGAATTTGAAAGTAAGATTGATAATTTAGTGTATGAGTTGTATAATTTTACCAATGAGGAGATAAAAACCATAGAAAATAAGGAGTGATATGGCTATCAATTTTGATTTAACAGAAGCATATAAGGATATTTTGCAACCATCAGCACAACAAGCAGGTGTAACATTGGGCGAAATTGCCAAACTTATTCTTGCACCAATTTACTATCCCACAAAAACACTTAATGACAGATTTGGAAAATGGATTACAAGAATAGAAAATGATGTATCAAAAGATAATCGAATCAAAGCACAACCAAATATTGTTATACCAACATTACAAAATTTAGCTTTACATCAAGATGAAACGCTTTTGGGTGAAATGTTTTTTAATATTTTACGAAATTCAGTGGATAAGACAAAACAAAGATTCTTGAGTCCTGCATTTCCTAAAATTCTAGAACAAATTTCTAAAGATGAAGCGGAAATTTTAACACTTTTAAAAATGTATCTCTCTATTGATTGCATTTACTATATGAGAGCTAATGAGAATGGCATATATGAAGAAGAATATATTGAAATTTCACATCATATTAACAAAGAATTTTTCGCTATCTACAAAAATCATCTCACCCTTTTAGGATTATTAACTGGTAACTTTTATCAAACAGCAGAAATATTTTTTGAGATTGATGGCAATCTAGTCTTGCAAAACTCAACACAAGGACGAGAAATTTTTAAAAACCAACAGCACGAGAATTACAAAAGCGTGGGCAAATATTTTTATAAAACTGAATTTAATGCTTTCGGAAAAGCTTTTGCAGAAGTTTGTATTAGTAAAAGATGTGAAGAATTTTTAAAATGTTAGTTTTTATAAAATCCACTGCTTACGCCTCCACTTTGGAATCTCAAATTGATAAATTAGTGTATAAATTATATAATCCCACCAATGAGGAAATTAAGATTATAGAGAAATAACCGAATTTATTATTTAAATATGTTAAAATATTGTAATATTGCAAAATACAAAGAGGTAATGCGGCAATGAAAGAATTAAAATGGTTTTTATTTGGTGCTTTAACTGCTGGTATAGGCTTTTTGATTTATAAATCCTATAAAAAAGATTCTGACGCAAATTCATTTATTGATGGATTTACTGAAGGCTATATTAATGGGTTTTCTGCCACACCCTCACCCACTACCCCAAAAAGTTATGGACAAATTGCACAAGAGATTCAACAAAAACAAATACAAGCCTATAAACAAATTAATACAAACCATAAAGAACAGAGAACAAAACTTAAGGCTTTGTAAATGAATAAGAAGCCTGTAAGAAAAAATAATCTACCAAACGATACAAACCCACAAAATCAATTAAATATACAAAATAATATTTTTATGGAAAATGAACTTAACGCAATAGGCAAACTCCCCGAACCTTTAGCACAACGAGCTATGAATTTGCTTGAAAAAACTGCTGAACATAAAATGCAAATAGATAAAGAAATCCTTGAATTAGAAAGGCAAGAACAAAAAAATAGATTAAGCGATATGCGTTGGTTTTATAGTTTGCAAGGCTTAGGAGCTATAACGGCAGCTATTTTTATTCTTGGGAGTTTAGGAATATTTGCTTATCTTGTCATAAATGATAAGCCCAATGCTTGGCTCTCACTTATTCCAGCAATTATTACTTCTATTGTTAAGTTAGGCAATATTAAAAACCATAGAAAATCCTAACTCCTCAAACCCACAGATTCTCATTTTGGCACTTCTGCATTCAATCCCAAATTGATACATTAGCGTATGCGTTGTATAATCTCACACAGATGAGGAGATTTTTATAAGTAATATGCTACAATACCGACACAAAAGACAAAGGAGCAAACAATGAATCCAAAATGCGCAATTATTTCTCACTAACACACTTCTTAAAATTTACTTTTAAGGAGGATACAATGATTTTACATACATAATAAATAGATAACTTCTACTTTTAAAATATCAAAGCTAAAGGAATGCGTCAAACCTGTCTTTTAGACAGGTTACCCTATCACAACATACGCACATACCGCAATGCCAACCCAGCACTTAAAAAAGTAGCACAAAGCAGAGTAAAATTAAGCCACGAAATATTCCATTGTTTTTTTAAGATTCCCATTTTACCTCACTTGTCCATTGCCTGTAATACAATATTTATAACTTAATAAAGATTCTATACCCATAGGACCTCTAGCGTGAAGTTTAGAGGTAGAAATACCCACCTCCGCACCAAAGCCAAACTCTCCACCATCGCTAAATCGTGTAGAAGCATTCACATATACACACGCCGCATCGACCTCACGCATAAAAGTTTGTGCTATCACTTCATCTTGAGTGATAATAGATTCCGAATGCGCAGAACCAAAGTGCGCAATATGCTCTAGGGCTTCATCAATTCCATTTACAACTTTAAGATTAAGAATCTTATCGCCCCACTCTTTGCTAAAATCAGCTAAGCCATCATCTGCAATGCCCCAATTTTTGAGCCATACTTCATTTTCAAACATTACACGCACATCTGCTTCTCTTAATTTTGTAAGCAATTTCGGTAAGAATCCCTCTACAAGCACCTCATCAAGCAAGATACACTCACACGCATTACACGCGGCGGGATAGCTTAACTTTGCATTGAGCACAACATTGAGTGCCATATCCAAATCCGCACTTTTATGGATATAGGTATGGCACACGCCCTTATCGTGCTTGATGATAGGAATTGTTGCGTTATGTTTGACAAATTCAATCAATCCCTCACCCCCTCGTGGTATAAGCAAATCCACATACTTATCCATTTTGACAAATTCTAATATTCCCTCACGTGAAGTATCCTCTATCATACTCACACATCCTTTAGGAAGTGAATGCTGCTCTAATGCACTATGCAATGCTTTAAGTATTGCCACATTTGAGTGAAATGCCTCTTTGCCACCTTTGAGCACACACACATTCCCACTTTTAAAGCACAATGCACTTACATCACTTGTAACATTAGGGCGAGATTCATAAATGACACCAATGACACCAAGCGGCACACTCACTTGCGTAATCTCTAATCCTGCCTTGTTTTTCCAGCTCTTTATCACCTGCCCTACACTGCAATGAAGCTTTGCAATATCACGCATAGAATCTGCCATAGAATGCACTTTTATACTATTTAATTCTAATCTTTTACGCATTGCTAGAGGAAGATGCTCTGCCGCACTCATATCTTTAGCATTTGCTTCGCATATTATTTCGCATTGAGATTCTATCTCATCTGCCATAGATTCTAGCACTGCATTTCTTTTTTTATCGCTTAATTGCTCTAATATCCTTGCACTACGCTTTGCAGATATGAGCATTGCTTGTATATCTTGCATTATGCTTCCTCCCTTATGCTTCTTCTCTTTGTTTGGCAAGCTCCTCTACTTCTGCGATAAACCGCTCAAGTAATTTGTCTTCTTTGAGTTTGCAGAGAATCTTGCCACCTTTAATAATCAGCCCATCTTTATTTCCAAAAGCAATGGCAATATCTGCGTGTTTAGCTTCACCCAAAGCATTGACAGCACAGCCCATTACGCTCACTTGCAAAGGCGTTTTGATATGCTTAATGCGAGATTCTACCTCTTGCACCATTTTGACAAGATTTGCTTCAATGCGCCCACAAGTAGGGCAAGACACTATACTTACCCCGCTTTTTTGTCGTCCGCTGTATTGAAGTATGAGGCGCGCGACTTTAATTTCTTCTTCAAGCTCACCTGTTATGGAGATTCTCATCGTATCGCCAATGCCCTCCATAAGCAGCCCACCAAGTGCCATAGCACTTTTTACCATAGAATGCGGCAAAGTCCCAGCCTCTGTAACGCCCAAATGAAAAGGATACTCTACTAAAGGACGAAGCATTCTATATGCTGCCATTGTGCGCTCTACATCACTTGCTTTGAGCGAAACCTTGATATTTGTGAATCCAAAATCCTCTAAAAGCTTGATGTTGTATAACGCAGATTCAATCATACCTTTAGGAGTTGCACCATATTTTTCCTCAAATTGTTTTTCTAAACTCCCACCATTTACACCAATACGAATAGGTATGCCTCGTGCATTACACGCATCTGCCACAGCTTTAATTCTATCTTTTGAGCCGATATTGCCCGGATTGATACGAATGCAATCCACGCTCTCTGCTGCGATAAGGGCAAATTTGTATCTAAAATGAATATCCGCGATAAGTGGCAGGGGCGAAACACTTTTAAGCTCTTTGAGTGCAGCCGCGTCTTTTGGGTCGCTCACTGCCACACGCACCATATCAGCCCCAGCAAAATACAATCTATCAAGCTGTGCTTTTGTCGCCTCTATATCACAAGTTTTGCTAAAAGTCATACTTTGCACAGAAATGGGCGCATCGCCGCCTACTGCCACGTTTCCTACGAAAATTTGTTTTGTTTTTACCCTCTGCACTCCAAATCCCTTTGTGAATTTTTGCTTATTTTAGCACTTCTTGGGTAAAATTATACCTATGACTTTATAGAATCTAAGGATAAAAATGCACGAATATTCTATTGTCGCCTCACTCATACAAATATGTGAAACTCACGCAAAAGAGCATAATGCTACTTCTGTTGCGAAAGTCCGTATTGCCATTGGTGAGCGTAGTGGCGTAGATAGTGCGCTTGTAAAAAGTGCATTTGAGACTTTTAGATTAGAATCTCCGCTTTGTAAAAATGCGAATATTGAGATAGAATATCAACCTGTTGTCTTACATTGTCAATCTTGCGAACGCGACTTTAGTGGAGAAAATCTCACATATAGCACTTGTCCTTTTTGTCGAAGTCAGCAGGTAATCATCACGCAAGGCAGAGAATTACATCTTCTTAACCTTGAACTTGACATAGAAGATATACAAGATTCTATACAAACTCAAGAATCTTATATGATGTCATCATCTTAGAATAAGGATTTTTATGTATGCACAAGATAAGCCATTAGCTCAAAAAATTGATGAACAAGCATTTGAAAAACTTCTTAAATACAATCCACAAACACAAAACCTTTGGGATATTGTAGGATTTTTTGAAAATGAGCGAGAAAAAATGCGCCTTGAAGTCGCACAATATCACGAAGAGATTAAAACTTCTAAAGCCAAGCTCAAAGAATTAAGAGAGCATATTACCCTAGCACAAAATGCAATCCGCACATTGGAGCAACAACAAGCCCAAGTGTCCAAAGATTCACAAGATTCTAATAATGAAGTGCAAAACGCACTTCAGGCACAAATCAATGAACTTGAATTAGAAAATTCTAAACTGCGCGTTGAATTACGCGATTTAAAAAGTGAATATCAACTCGAACTCATCACGCAAGAGTATTATACAGAATCCACCCACCCTGCTAGTAGCCCACAAACAGACACTACAGATTCTATAGAATCTACACCAAAGAGTAAATATGAATAAGAAGCTTTTTGTCAGTGCGTGTGAGCCAAGTGCAAATATCCATTTGCAAGTCCTAGCTAAAAAGCTCAATACTTCTGTGCGGGTGTGCGGGATATTTGAACCAAGCGTATTTGAAAGATTTAATGACGCAAAGCCTACATACACTTTGAAGGACTTCGCGGTTATGGGTTTTTTAGATGTGATGAAAAAAATCGCATTTTTTAAGGAAGCCATTCACAAAATGACAAGACTTGCAGAAAGTTGCGATGTCATTTTGCTTATGGATAGCTCAAGCTTCAATCTCCCAATCGCAAAAGCTTTAAAGAAAAATGGCTCAAAAGTGCCTATCGTGTATTATACTTTGCCACAAGTATGGGCGTGGAAGCCTTGGAGAGCAAAGCACATAGAAAAAGTGTGTGATTATCTCTGTGCTATTTTGCCTTTTGAACTCGCTATGTATCCGCACGCGCTAGAAGAGAAAAGAGCGCAGTATGTGGGACACCCACTGATTGATGAGATTCCACAATTCAAAGATAAGCCACTACCACTAGAAGATGGCAAGATTGCCTTTATGCCCGGCAGTCGCAAGAGCGAGATTCAAAGAATCTTCCCTACTTTTGCCAAAGTTGCAAAGCAGCTTCCAAATCCTAAGGTGCTTATTATCCCTGAACATTTTAAGAATCTTAACCAACAAGCCCTAACACAGATTTATGGTAGCGATATACATATTTTTGAGATTAGCTTTGATGCCAATGCCGCACTTTATGAATCTAGCTTTGCCTTTATTTGCTCGGGCACTGCCACGCTTCAAGCCACACTCATTGGCACTCCTCTTGTGCTTGGATATAAGACACGAGGCACGGATATAATGTTTGCTAAGGCATTTGTGCGATTGCAGCACATAGGGATTGCTAATATCCTTTACAATGCCTTGCACTATACTGATGGCGACTCGCACATTGGCACGAAGCAAATCCACCCAGAACTTATCCAAAGCAACCTTACCGCACTTAATCTCCTTAAGGCGTATGGTGATACACATACCGGAACATTTTTTGCTAAGGTAAAGGAGCTTAGGGAGTATCTAAAACACGGCAGTGCAGAGAAAGTATCCGCCCTCATCACGTGCCTTTTGAAAGGGGATAAACCCGAGCTGTGAGGGAATATAAATCACACTAAACAATAAGGAGTTTTTATGTCTTTGCTTTTAGACAATGGGGGGGGGGGGATACACACAATCTCTCTAGCCCCCAATGGTAATGTAGAAGATTCACATCTTCCTACACTCTCAATTATTATTCCTTATTTTATGAATCTCGCACCATTACATATATTTTAGAACGTGTAAAAATGTTACTATTGCCTATCATAAAGAAATTGTTATTATTGATGATTGTAGCACTGATGGCACAATAGAAATACTTCAAGATTTAAAATCTACTGAATCTAATCAAAACAATATACCGCATGCCTAAACCTTAAAATCTTATATCACTCACACAATCAAGGCAAAGGTGCAGCCCTACGCACAGATATTACAGTGGCTAGTGGCGATATCCTACTTACTTAAGATTCGGTTTTAGAATATGATCCCAATGAATACCCAAAACTTTTAGCAGTTACTTTTATCGGCTGGGCTGTGCCAAAAGTTCAATTACGACAATACACTGCACATTTTTTTAATGATATTGCCTTTGCGTTTTGGTATATTATTATGCGCTTTGTCTCGCCACTTATTACTATTATGATACTTGTAGCGGTAAGTATAAAGTTTTTCACAGGAGAGGACGCGGTAGATTTTATTTTTACATCTTTAGGGCTGTGAGTGAGGAAAATCTAAAGTTTCGCATTCTCCAATATGGGTAGCACGATATATACCATCAAAATGCAGTGTCATCATCTTAGATTCTCGCACTTTTATAGAATCTAAACACATAGAGATATGTTCATAAATATCCTTTGCGCGCTTCTCATCGCTATATTCCGCATAGGGCAGGCAAATACGCGCAAAATTGCCTTGTTTGTCTCCCTTAAAAAACTTTATACTATTCTCCTTAAAAGGCAGCTCAAAGCTCACTTTATCCACCTCACACCCTACCCCGAATTCAAAGCAAGAAGAAACCTCATCTGCCAATTCCTCATCATTTATAATATCCTCTCCATACCACTTTGGCACAAAGGCAGAGTTTGGAGAAAACGCATCTGCGGTTTTCACTTTAGTCCTATCAATCTCCCAAGAATCAATATTTTGCAAAAAGTATTCGCTAAACATTCCTTGCATATTTTTAAGGCTTTTTACCTGCCATTTATCAAGAGGTTGATTGAAAACTCGTGAATGAAACATTTTACTCATATCCTCTACCTTTTGCACATTCCAATTATTGATAGGCTGATTAAAGGCTGAATCCGCAAACATTCCTTGCATATTTTCTACATTACCGACATTCCACTTATCTAATGGTTGATTGAAAGATTCCGCATACTCAAACATATAACTCATATCTTTGACATTACTCACATTCCAAGTATTAAGGGGTTGATTAAAGCTACTTGCTTCTTTAAACATACCACTCATATTCTCCACATTACGCGTGTCCCATTTGTCTAAGGGTTGATTAAATTGACGCAAAAAAATAAACATACCGCTCATATCGCGCACTTTAGAGACATTCCACGCATTTAAGGGCTGATTGAAAGCGCAAGTAGAATCCACTGCGCACAATCCCCCAAAAAGATAGCTCATATTCTCCACATTGCCCACATTCCACGATTGTATATTTTGGTTAAAACTAAGCGCACATACAAACATCTCTGCCATATTTTTTACACGACTTGTATTCCATTTATCAAGGGGCTGATTAAAGCTAAAATTTTGCGCAAACATCGCCTCCATACTCTCTACCCTGCTGACATTCCACGCATTAATATTTTTATTAAAATTGCTACGATAAAACATATAGCTCATATCTTTGACATTACTCACATCAAAATGTGTAACCCACTCTTGTAATTCCTCGCTCAACGCGTAATTTTCAAAAAACATTCCCTGCATATTCTCCACACTGTGCGTATCCCAGTATAACTCTACCTTACTCTGCTCTTTATCCCTTAGTAATTCCCACGCAAATCCACCGGCAAAAACAAAACTCATATCCTTGACATTACGCGTATCCCAATGCGTAATCGTGCCTAGCTTCTCCATTAAATGACTTAATTGCTCCTCCAAATTGACCTGTTGCTCCTTAAGCGAAGAAATCCTTTCTTTATCCTCCACATTTTTTAAAAAAATGCACGATTTATTTTCTTTAATAACCTCATCGCGCACTTGCGCTCTCTCCTTGTCATTTAAAGTTTTTCTTTTGACATACTCTCTTTTATGCTCATCAAAAAATCCCTCTTTGGATTTAATCTTCGCTTGAATCTTAGGAGCGATAAAAGATTCAAAATCACTCCTGCACTGCTCCTCTTTTTCAAGCGCAGATTCTATCTTGCGAATCTGTGAATCAATGTCTGAAATTTGTTTCTTAATTGCGTGAATGCTATCCAATCGCTTTATGCCTGTATTTTTGCATTTTTCTAAATGTGGAGTGAGTAAATCCTCTCTATGCCACCCAAGTGTGTCATCGCATTCCTCACCCAAACGCGCAAACAAAAAACTAAAGTCTGTAACCTTGCTTGTATCAATTTCGCTTAGATTCACATTTTCATCATTGATAAGTTTGACAAGTTCCGCCCTATCCTTTGGGTGGTATTTATATGTTATCTTTTGAGAATCTCCTTTAGAATCCCCGCAGCTGCTTATAAACACGCTCATTATGGCACACATTGTCATATATAAAAGCTTTTTCATTTATTCTCTCTTTTGCCCTACGAGATTTTTATACCATTTGGGTGGGTTTGATTGCAAAGGCGAACCCTCAAAAACATAAGAGGGTATCCCCTCTAGCTCCAATATATTCCATATATTTATATTCCACATATTTAAATCTTGCTTAAAATGACTTGCTTCTACAAACATATAATTTATTTTATAAACATTGCTGACATTCCACTTGACTAAAGGCTGATTGAATTTTGTTGCCCGCTCAAACATTGAGCGCATATCATAGACATTCCCTACCTGCCAAGTATTCAAAGGTTGATTAAAAGATTCCGCCCCGCTAAACATACTGCTCATATCTTTGACGCTACTTGTGTCCCATTTATCAAGGGGTTGATTAAAGCTTTTAGCATCGGCAAACATTGCCTCCATATTAAGCACTTTGCTTACATTCCAATTATTTAATGGTTGGTTGAAAGCTTGCGCACCTTCGAATAAATCTTCCATATTTATCACCTTTGAAGTATCCCAAGATTGTATATTTTGATTAAAATTTTTAGCATAAGCAAATACACTATTTAAAGATTCTACTTGAGAAATATCCCACTTATCCAAGGGCTGATTAAACTGCTCTGCATCTCTAAATAAATATACCATTTCTTTTAAACTCGCTGTGTGCCAAGCATTTAGTGGTTGATTGAAATTTTTTGCCCCTTGAAACATTGAGCGCATATTTTCTACCTTAGAAACATTCCACGATTGTATGGAATGATTAAACCTCTCACTGCCATAAAACATATATTTCATATCTATCACCTTTGAGGTATCCCATTGTTCTATGCCCTCAAAATCCTTTCTATATTTGATACTACTTTCGCAATTCTCAACTGCCTTAGAATCCTTAAGTAATGTTAAGAAAAAATCACAACCTTCATAATTTGCAAAAAGAAAGCTCATATCTGTGATAGCGCTCGTATCAATCGCACTCAAAGGGACTTCATAAAACTCACCATTGACTTCATACTTTTTGCTCAAAATCGCTACAAGCTCGGCTCTATCTTTAGGCTTATGTGTGTGAGGATAAGGAGGCTTAGGCTCTTTTGCCCAAATAGGCAAGTTTGCCACCATAGGTGAGTCCCAAAAAATAACCTCTCGTGCATAATATTTATCAAAGCCAAAACGATTATTATGAAATGCCTCTATATGCTCAACCTGCCACGAATCTAAATTTTGACTAAAACTCGCAGCAAAAGAAAACATATCCTCCAAAGATTTTGCACTCTTTAAATCCCATTTGTCCAATGGTTGGCTGAAAGCTCGCGTGTCTGCAAACATATAATCAAAATGTTGCACTTGTGAGACATTCCAAGTATTCAAAGGCTGATTGAAATTTTTTGCCCCTTGAAACATACCGAGCATATCTTTAACCTTACTCACATTCCAAGCATTAAGAGATTCATTAAAGCTTTGATTATTCAAAAACAAACCTTGCATATTCTCTACATTACTCGTATCCCAAGTATCAATTCCGCTAAAATCACGTTCTACATAAGGATAGCGACATACAAGCAAAATTCTTTTATCTAGCTCTGATAACTCTTGCTCTTGCTGGATTCCTTTACATACAGCAGGGCTAAGCTGAGCAAAAAGCAAACTCATATCTGTAATAGCACTTGTATCAATTTTATTGAGCTTTACATTTTTATCGCGCACAAGCTTTAAGAGTTCCTCTTCATTTTGTGGGCGATATTTATCCTCACAGCCACTCCACAATAATGCACCTAATGTCGCTAGAGCGCATAAGAATTGATATGTTTTCATTTAATCCTCCTTATACCATTTGGGTGGGTTTGATTGCAAAAATGAATCTTCAAACATCAAATATGTTCGCACTTGAGGATTAAGCCTCTCGCCCCAACTCTCAAGGTTTTGACTAAAGCTCTTAGCCTTTTGAAACATAAAATTCATATCCTCTACTTGCGAAATATCCCAATCATTCAAAGGTTGATTGAAATGTGATGTTTCAAAAAACATTAAAGACATATCCTTAACTTTACTCACATTCCAGCTATTAAGTGGCTGATTAAACGTGCTTCTAGCAAACATCGCGTTCATACTTTCCACACTTGCAGTATTCCACGATTGTATATTTTGATTAAATGCAGTTTTACCAAACATACCGCGCATATTTTGCACTCTGCTCACATTCCACTTGCCTAAAGGCTCATTAAAGTTCTCTACACCACCAAACATATAGCTCATATCTTTGACATTAGCTACATTCCACGATTCTATCCCGCTAAAATCTACTCTTTCTCTCGCATTATGAATGCACTTCTCCCTCTCTGTCTCCCATTGCACTATAAGATTATCTTTGATAGTCTGCTTATCCGCTTCTGTGGGAATCCACTTATCCCCTTTTTGTGCAGCTTTTTCCATAGTAGCGACAATCACAAAAGATTCTATATGTTTAAAAAACTCTGCAAATACGTCATAACATTGTTCTGTGCTAAAACGAGCAAAAAGATAGCTCATATCAGTAATAGCACTTGTATCAATTTCACTTAGATTCACATTTTCATCATTGATAAGTTTGACAAGCTCCGCTCTATCTTTTGGGTGATACTTAATACTTTGTTTTTGAGAATCCTCGCAGCCAATCCATATAAATACACTCGTTATTACAAACATCACCATAAACAATAATCTTTTCATTTTGCCCTCCTTTATTTTGGTAATTGCGCACTTTTTATGCTTGATTATATCAAAAAATAGTTTTGGCATATTCTGCCCTCAAACGCACTTTAAGGCAGATTCATAAACGAATGCTAAAATTGGTTGATATTTTTTCTGTGCTTTTATTATTTTGGCATATATTATCTTTTCGCAGGAGCGATAAGTTTTGTCATCGCTACCCTATGGAATTTTCTTTTTGCAAAAAAATTTATTTTTCATCACTCCCCTCACTCATTGCTTAAAGAAAGCTCTCTTATATACCTGTTAGTTTTGGGGGCTTAGTCATTAATCTAGCTGTGCTTTATGTATGCGTGCAATGGCTTGGATTCTATGAAATAATAAGCAAGATTCTAGCCACAGGTATAGCTTTTGTATTTAATTTTGGTATGCGGCAATTTATTATCTATCGCTGATTTTAAACCCCCCATTCAACCATATTTAACAAAAAAACAAGTAGAATGCGGATAACATTGACTCACATACAACAACAAAGGCTACTAATGAATAATTTTAGCAAAATTGGTTTTATTCTCGCCGCACTTGGAAGCTCTATCGGCTTAGGGCATATTTGGCGTTTTCCTTATGTGGCAGGGACAAATGGCGGCGGTGCATTCGTGCTTTTGTATTTGGTTTTGGCACTCTCACTTGGCATTGCAATGCTTATTGGCGAAATGCTTATTGGGAACAGGGGGGGGGGGGGCGCTAATGCTGTCAAAAGCTATGAAAATCTTGATGTGAGCTCAAGTAAAAAATGGCGTTTAGCTGGTTTTACGCTTATTGGTGGTCCTATTATCCTATCCTTTTATGCTATCGTGCTAGGCTGGGTGTTTTACTATCTCTTTATGGTGAGTTTTAATCTCCCTGAAAATATGCAAGATTCACAAACAATTTTTAATACTCTCTATACAAATGGTTTTGTGCCCCAAACGCTTGGTTTGCTTTTTGTAATGGGAATCACTGCATTAGTTATCTCTCGCGGTGTTAAAAAAGGTATTGAAGCTTTGAATCTTATCCTCACACCGCTTCTTTTCATTATATTTTTTGGCTTATTGCTCTATGCTATGAGTATGGATTCTTTTAGCAAAGCATTACATTTTATGTTGAGCTTTGATATAAATGAAGCAAAAAAAGCCCTCACGCTTAATGTATTTATTGATTCTCTAGGGCAGGTGTTTTTCTCGCTTTCACTCGGGGTAGGTATCATCATCACTTATGCCGCTTCCTCACAAAGCAATCAAAATCTCCTTAAAAGCGCACTTTGGGTAGTGCTATCTGGAATTTTAATCGCTATTATGGCTGGACTTATGATTTTTACATTTGTATATGAATATAATGGTGAAGTAGGAGGGGATGCTGGACTTATCTTTATAACTTTACCTGTTATGCTCTCTCATCTTGGTATATGGGGCAATGTCATCGCATTTTTATTCCTCATTGCCTTTAGTTTTGCAGGCATTACCTCTGCGATTTCACTCCTTGAACCCGCCGTTATGTATGTATGCGAAACTTACCATTGGAGCAGAGCAAAGGCGACTTGGAGCATTGCTGGAGCAATTAGCGCACTTGGTATGCTTATCATTTGCTCCATTTGCACGCCTATGGCGGATTATCTTACTATTGGTGGCAAAACACTTATGGATAGCGTTGAATTTCTCTCTGCAAATGTAATTATGACACTTGGGGGACTTTTAGCAGTTATTTTTATTGGTTGGGCTGTGCCAAAAAATCAATTACAAGCATATACCGCGCATTTTTTTAATAAACTCACTTTTACTCTTTGGTATATCATTATGCGCTACATTGCGCCACTTATTACTATTATGATACTTGTAGCGGTGAGTGTGGAATTTTTCACAGGAAAAAATATTGCAACCTTTCTCTTTAGCGAGTAATGGCATCAAACATAAAGGAATCCTATGCGAAGCGACATTATCAAAGCGGGCTAAAAGCCCCATTATGGGAATGGGACTAGGTGAATCTGTCGCGCTTATCACCGATGGACGCTTTAGCGGGGCGACAAGGGGAGGCTGTATCGGGCATATAAGCCCAGAAGCAGCGGAAGGAGGATTAATCGCACTCATTGAGGACGGAGACAAAATCGCGATTTCGGTTTCAAAAGGCACTTTAGAATTGCTTGTAGATTCTAAGATTATAGAATCTCGCCGCACCAAATGGAAACCTATAAAAAAAGAGATAAAAAGCAAATGGCTTAAAAGATACTCTTTGCTTGTAAGCAACGCGGCAAATGGCGCAGTATTAAAAACAGAGCTGTAAAGTTTGAGAATACAAAATTCTCAAACCTTTGTTGATTCTGCTTTATTTGCTATGAAATTTTTATCATTTGTCTTCAATACCAACTCGGGAGTGTTTTAAGGCTTAAAGCATTATCAAACATACAAGCTGTGTTTGCAATTTTTGATACCTGCCAAGATTCTAAAGATTAGGAGTAAATGACATTGGCAGATTCTCATATCATTTGCCATAATAAAACGCGTATTTTTCCTTTGATGGGCTAAACCCACTTTTTGCAAAGGGATTATACTTAGTTCTTATCTGCTATTTTCTTATACCACTTGGGCGGATTCTCTTCTAAAGGCGTTCCCTCAAACATACCCTCTACACCACGGCAATCACTTTTCACCTGCCATTTATCAAGGTTTTTATCTCTGGTGAGATACCAAAAATCTTTTTCTATCTTGGCTGATGTGTGCCACTAATTTTTTTTGAGTAAGCCATCTTCTGTGGTAACAAACCATTTTGGTTTCTTATCTTCACCATCAATAGGCGAAAAAGCAACAAATTTGAACCAATAGCCTATCTTACATCCCTCTGGCAATTTGTCTCCCCACGAATCTAGATTTTGATTAAATTTTTTAGCGTTCCAAAACATCTGATATATTTTTTTTGCCTTGCATAAATTCCATTTATCTAAGGGTTGATTGAATTTTTTAGCGTGGGCAAACATATTGGCTGCATATTCTACATTGCTCACATCCCATTTTTCTAAGGGCTGATTAAACTGACTGGCACCTTCAAACATTCCCCACATATCTTTTACCTTTGAGACATTCCAAGATTCTAAAGGTTGATTGAATCTAATGGCACAATGAAACATAAAACGCATATCTTCTACATTGCTCACATCCCACGAGCCAATATCGTGATTGAAATGCCTTGCCTCCACAAAGCAAAATGACATATCCTTGATATGCGAGACATTCCACTTTTCTATCCCGCTAAAATCTTTTCTCTTGGATTTATCAAAGAGATTTGTAAAGTCGCTCACTCCGCTGACATCAATATCACCTAGATAAATGCTTTCATCTTTGATAAGCTTTTTGAGTGCTGCCTTTGTCTTTGGCTGATAAGTTACACCTTTGCTTTGGGAGGTTTTAGGCGTGAAAAGTGAATCAAATGCCTTTGCCTTGTCTTTTGCCTTTGTGAGCTTTTTTAGAATCTGCAAAAGAGCATATTCTTCAGTGTCTTTGGCACTTCGCCCCGCATACACGGCACTATCATCCCAATACTCCTGCTCTAAATCGCTGACATAAGCTTCTAGCTCGCTGATTTTTTCTTTATCTATCACCGCACCTTTTTCAATAAGTGCAAGGACTTTTGCTTTTAAAGATTCTAATTCCTCTTTTGGTGCGTCCAGACAGCTAGAAAGCACATCATATAATTCTTTATTGCGTTTTTCTTGAGGTGTAAGTTCTTTACTCTCCTTTTTATTTTCCATTATTATTCCTCCTATGACAAATCCTTTGTGTCCGCGCATTATATTGTTTTTTTTTTTTTTTGTAAAGCAAGATTGTATATTCAATCATAATAAATTGTATTAACTCAAAGTGCTAAATTCACCATTTAAATCTTTTTAGATATTCATTTTTTGCACTTCAATATCTTGTTTTTTAGAATCTGCAAATCTAAATTCTATTGGCACTATGAAAGCATATTCAAAGATTATCTTATCAAAATAAGCATCAAATACATTTTACAAACATATTTTGGATTTTTCAACCGCCCTTAAAGCTGCTATATCAAAGATTTTATAACCACTGCTTTGTATGATTTGGAATTTATGTATTTGATTATTTTTAAGACTTATCATTATTTTTGCAACACCCTCAATCTTATTGATTTTAGCTTCTTTAGGATAAAGCAAATGTTGCATAATGCAACCTCTGCTTTTTTGACCTAATGCTTCCTCGCTGAAATTATTTACTTGCATATAAGAATCTGCTGCTTGAAGCGGAGTAAAGAATTGATATATCACATAAATAACAAAAAAATAAGAGAAGAAAATTTGCATTATTTTCCTTGATTTTTTTATAAAAAATTGCTAGATTCTAAGCTTTAAATACCAAATTCACGCTTAAATGCGCACAAAGGATTTTCAATGATAGCTCAAAATATTACCGAACTCATTGGCAACACTCCGATTTTACAACTTCAGCAATTTGCTCCAAATCTTTATGGCAAATGCGAGTTTTTAAACCCAAGCCATTCTGTTAAAGACCGCCCCGCATATGCAATGATAGATGAGGCTCTAAAGACAGGCAAAATCACAAAAGATACAACTATTGTAGAATGCACAAGCGGCAATATGGGCATATCTCTCGCTATGATTTGTGCTTCTCTTGGATTAAAAATCATCATCACTATGCCAGAATCTATGAGCATAGAAAGACGCAAGATGATAGCTTTGTTTGGTGCGAATCTTGTGCTTACTCCTGCAAGTGAGGGTATGCAAGGTGCGCTCAATAAGGCTCAAGAAATTTTAGATTCCACACCAAACTCATTTATGCCAAGTCAATTTGATAATCTCGCTAACAAAGAAATGCACAAACGCACTACCGCACTAGAGATTTATAAAAGCTTTGAGGGAAGTTTGGATTATTTTGTGGCAGGATTTGGCACAGGTGGGACAATTAGCGGTGTAGGCGAAGTGCTTAAAGAGAAGATTCCATCTATTAAAATTATTGGTGTAGAGCCTGCTGCTTCACCACTGCTTAGCAAAGGACAAGCGGGACCACATAAGATTCAAGGCATTGGCGCGAACTTTATCCCTAAAATCCTTAATCGCGATGTGATAGATTCTATTGAAGTTGTAGAAAATGAAGTCGCTATTAAAATGGCTCAAAATTTAGGCAAAATCGGCGTAATGGTTGGAATTTCTAGTGGCGCAAATGTCGCAGCTGCACTTGAAATTGCCAAAAACAATCCAAATAAAAAAGTGCTTACTATGCTTAATGACACAGCGGAGCGATACCTTTCAACGGATTTATTTAATACGCTTTAAACCTTGAATGCTACTAAAAGCGGTGGATAATGAGACTTTGGCAATGCTTCCTTGATACAAGCAAAGTAACAAGAGTTTGAAAACCGCATTCTCACTCTCATATCTCCGTCTTTAAAACCGCGCCATTTGCGGCGTTGCTCACAAGCAGCGTAACCACTTGCTTAGAATCTCTTTTTTACTGATTGCTATTTTGCCTTGCAAGATTCTAAAACTAAAGTCCATTTCATTATTAAATCCTTTGTCTAACTTTACTGCCAATATCCTGAAAGCTAGAATCTAACATACAATTCTCTAGGCTTCTTTGGGAAAATAAAAATCGTCCATCACATACAAATCCTAGCTCCTCCCAATCTATATTATTGAGCCTCTCGCACAAATCTTGTAAATTCTTAGAATCCACTTCAAATTTTGGAAAAATCGCCAAAATAGAGCCATCATAAGCATTACAGGAATGGATAAAAAAAGGTTTTTTATTGCGAGTTTTGGTATTAACATAAATGCGTGGTATATCACTCTTATAATAATCTCTGCCCCATTGCCACCAATTACTTTCATCAAATTTTTTAATTTTTCTTTGCAATAATTTTTGCTTAAATTCTTGCAAATACACACAATCTTTTGCGCGTTCTCCATAAATCATTCTTTTTGTTTTACCACTTTTTGCAGTGGTAGAGTTCACAAATTCTACATTACCCCATTGTTGATTTGCAAAAATAGTATCTGCCCCACTTACTGCTCCAACTTTCACAAAAAACAATGAGCTAAAAGGAATACTATAAGATTTTTTAGTAAAAAGAATCTGTCCATTGATACAACTAAATTCCCTCAAACATTGGGTTTTTCTCCCAAAATTACCTTTTTCAAACCTCCATATCGCACAATTTGGTTGAGCCTTGTTAAAAATCTTTTTATCTCCCAAATCTATAAAATTTGTTATGCTACCTTGCGAGAATAAAAACTCATTGAGTTTTATGCTTGCAGTGCTTTTTAGAAAATCTCTAGGCGTGATAAAAATTAGCTCCCCCTTATCTTTTAAATGCAAGATACATTTATAGATAAAAAATAAATACAAATTCGAACGAGAATCAAAGATATTCTTATAAGCATTTAAAAGGAATTTCGTAGAATCTAAAATATCTTGATAACGCACATAAGGAGGGTTGCCAATAATACAATCAAATTTTTCACTCACAGGATAACTAAAAAAATCAACTTTCAATACAGATTTATCACAAACTACTTTAGAATCTAACTCTATGCCTACTTTATTGCTGGGTAAATTTTTAAAAAATGCTCCATTTCCACAACTTGGCTCTAAGAATCGCGGATTTTCTAGCCTTGTAGTGCTTTGGATAAGATTTAACATATCACTTACGATATGCGGCGGGGTGAAAACTTGTCCCAAATTTACTACATCAAGATTCATAAAAATACTTCTTAAAATGGAGGTAAGCATCAGCTCTTAATTTTAAAGATTCTTCAAAAGTTCCAAGCAAAAAGGCTTTTGCACTTTCAAAATCTCTATTTATCAGTTTGCGATTATTGTTCCATTTTGCTTGAAAGGGGAGATTATTGCCATTTGGCAAGATAGATTCTAAGTTTTTTAAAGAAGTAGCAAATACATCACTAGAATTATCTTTATTGATAATCAAAAAATAATAATCTTTTGAATTTTGCTGTATATTTTCTTTAAGACTTTTGAAGTAGCAATCCCAGCTTACACCATTACCAAAAGGTGGAATCTTGCCTGTTAAGGCATAATAGATTCCAAGTTTGCAATTAAGATTATCAGTGGTTTTTGTTGTGCTTACTTTGATGTTGACAGGATAAAAAATATTATTTTCCTCAAAGCTAAAATCTACCCAATCGCGCATATTTGGGCGATTTATTGCAAAATTTGTTTCTAAGCATTTAAAAATTTCATCTTCATTAAAGGCAGAATTTATCCTACCATCTCGGCTTTGTTTGCTTAAGGCAACAGGAGACTTTTTCAAAAAATCTACAATTTGAATAAGCAAATGTGGTATAACTTGACTCATTTGATTCCTTAACCCTTTAATTTTTCTTGTATAACATCAATTAGAGATTTGCATAATGCATCAAAATAACCATATTCATAGTAAAAATACTCCACTTCCTCTGTTCGTGCTTTTTCACCCATATACCTAAACTGAGTAAAAATATCTTGATTGTTTTCTAAAAGACTTTTTACATCTTTGTTTCTTTTTTTATTAGGTGATTTAGAATTCTCAAATTTTTCTTTTTGGTTTTTAGGAGTAGCTCCTCTAATAAACAATTCTAGCGGTTTATTATGAGAAATGTAATTGTCATATCTGTTGCAAATCATATCTCGGGTGTCTTCATTTATTTTTTCAAACAGCTTATATAAATTATGTATTTTATCTGGCTTTTTCCGCTTTCTCCAGAAATAATAGTTTTTAGGAGTAGCTCAATAGCCAAACCGTAATTGGTGGCTGACGCAAAAAGTTCGTAAGCGGTTAAACTTCGTGTTGTCTCATATTTTTTAGGGTGAATACTAGCCAGAAACCACAAACATTTTGCACTTTCATATGAAGTTATATAATCATATTCTTCGCATCTTTCAAATTTTCTAACTGTTTCTTTTGAATTTTTGTTTGTTGCCATTTTACAGCTCTGTTTTTAATACTGCGCCATTTGCCGCATTGCTCACAAGCAGCGCATAGCGGCGCAACCATTTGCTTGGAATCTCCTTTTTGATAGGCTTCCATTTTGCACGGCGAGATTCTAAAACAGCGGAATCCACGAGCAATTCTAAAGTGCCTTTTGAAACAGAAATCGCAATTCTATCTCCGTCTTCAATCAGCGCGATTAATCCTCCTTCTGCTGCTTCTGGGCTAATATGCCCGATACAGCCTCCCCTTGTCGCACCACTAAAGCGTCCATCGGTAATGAGTGCGACAGATTCACCAAGTCCCATTCCCATAATGAGGCTTGTGGGAGTGAGCATTTCTTGCATTCCCGGTCCACCTTTGGGTCCCTCATAGCGGATTACTACGACATTCCCCGCTTTTACCTTGCCTCCCGCAATGCCTTTAATCGCTTCCTCTTGCGAATTAAAGCACACCGCACTTCCCTCAAATTCTTTCATAGATTCTGCCACTGCGGCGACCTTGAGCACCGCTCCTTCACGCGCTAAATTACCATAAAGAATCTTTAGCCCACCTACCGGCGAATACGCGTTTTCATTGTGTCGGATAACGCTAGAATCTACAATCTGTGCGTTTGCAATGCGTTCTCCCAAAGTCTCGCCTGTAATTGTGAGTGCGTCTAAATAGAGAATAGAATCTGCGGAATGACTGCCCAAAGACGTATTTCTTTTTGCAACTTCATTCATTACTGCCGACACACCCCCCGCGCGATTGATGTCTTCCATATGGATTGTGCTTAATGCCGGAGCGATTTTAGTAATATGTGCGACTTTTGAAGCAATGGCATTGATAGAATCTAGGTTGAAATCCACCTCCGCCTCTTTAGCAATAGCTAACATATGCAAGATTGTGTTTGTGCTGCCGCCCATTGCCATATCCACGACAAACGCGTTATGCACGGCTTTTTTATTTAAAATATTTCGGAATCTAAACTGCTCGCTTTTTTGCTCATCTAGCGCAATCTCTACAATTCTACGCGCCGCTTTGCGTAAAAGCTCCTCACGCTCCTTGCTTAAGGCTAAAATCGTGCCATTTCCCGGCAGCGCAACCCCCATCGCCTCACAAAGCGTATTCATAGAGTTTGCAGTAAACATTCCACTACAGCTCCCACCGCCCGGACACGCATTGCATTCTATCTCGTGTAGCCTTTTTTCGCTAATCTTACCCTCTGCGAATGCTCCCACCGCTTCAAAAGCAGAATTTAAATCCAAAATTGTGCCGTCCTCTAGCTTCCCGGCTTTCATTGGACCACCACTCACAAAGATAGTTGGCACATTCACGCGCAACGCACCCATAAGCATTCCGGGCACGATTTTATCGCAATTTGGGATACAAATCATCGCATCTAGCGAGTGCGCGTTCATCATTGTTTCAATAGAATCTGCAATCAGCTCACGACTAGGCAAAGAGTAGAGCATACCGCTATGCCCCATTGCGATGCCATCATCTACGCCAATGGTATTAAATTCAAAAGGCACGCCCCCAGCAGCGCGAATCTCCTCTTTGATAATCTGCGCATAGCGGTTTAAGAAAAAATGCCCGGGAATAATGTCAATATAACTATTTGCAATGCCGATAAAGGGTTTATTAAAATCTTCATCTTTTAGCCCTGTGGCACGCAATAAACTTCTATGAGGGGCTCTTTGATAGCCCTTTTTCACAATGTCGCTTCGCATAAATCTCCTTTAGAGTTTTCTAAAATGCCATTATAAGTGAAATCTTTGAAAATATCATAAATCAATAAGGAATCAAAGGTTTATGCAAATTCTTTTACCAAGCTTGGCTTATTTGCACTCATAAAGTGAAATTTATTATGCACACTTTTAAGTTCCATAAACAAAGAATGAGAAATCTCTAGCCCTACCTTCTTTTCCTCATCTTTGCCTTTATTATGAGCTTTTTCTAGTTTTTGCACCCATTCATTTGGTATATATACACCCGGAAGCTTATCGCGCAAAAAAAGTGCCGTTTTGTAGCTTAAAACAGGAAAAAATCCAAGTACAAGTGCGCTTTTGATATTGCATTCACTCTTAATCTCTTCAAGGCTTTGGAGTAAAAATTCCGCTGCATTAAGAGAATAAACAGGCTGTGTAAAAAGAGCGTGAATCTCGCAACTGCTTAATTTTTTACGCATTTTATTTTTTAGCGATAAAGGATTATTCGCATACGCATTTATCACTTGAAAATTATAGATTCTTTTAATATTTTCTTTAAGAGACTTGCCATTGAGTGCTCTACCACAATTTAACTCATCAATGATATGTCCGAGTTTAAGAGAATTATCCTCAAACACACCCTTTGATTGTAGGCAATCTCCATTTTTAATGCTATCGCCTGTGAGTGTCAAAAAAGTGCGCAATCCTAACTCATTAACACTTAAAATATCGCCACATAAAGCGATAGAGTTCCTATCTCTCATTGAAATTGTGCAAATAACAGGCTTTTGGAGTGCATTTTGAAACTTAAGAGAACTTAAGATTGATGAAGGTTTAAAACGAGCTAAAGGCGAATCTGTGCAAACAAAAGCATGAGCAAGTTTAAGTGTTTTTAAATCTTCTAGTAAATTCTCATCAAGCCTACCACTTATACTTGGAGCAATCTCTACACTCAAAAAAGGCTCTGTAGAGTGAAGTTGCTCTATGAGGGATTCTATGTCATACATATCTATTTACCATTATCATAGAATCTATTTCACACTTATAAAGCTGCTCGCACACTCTTAACAGCTTCTACAATGTTTTTCAAACTTGGCTTTACTTCTTCCCATTTGCGCGTTTTAAGCCCACAATCTGGATTAATCCATAGCTGCTCTTTAGGCAATACTTCAAGCAAAGCCTTAATTTGCACATTAAGTTCCTCCACACTTGGGATTCTAGGACTATGTATATCATATACACCCGGTCCTACTTCGTGTGTATAACCCACTTGTTTAAAGACTTTTAATAGCTCATTGCCACTTCTTGCTGTTTCAATGCTTATCACATCAGCATCAAGGGCTTCAATGGTTTTAATAATATCATTAAACTCACTATAACACATATGGGTATGAATCTGGGTTTGAGGAAGTGCTACTGCGGTAGAAATCTTAAAGCACTCTAATGCCCAAGTCTCATACGCTTTGATATTTTCGCTACGCAATGGATACCCCTCTTTGAAAGCAGCTTCATCAACTTGAATGATTTTAATTCCACCCTTTTGCAAATCATCAATTTCATCAGCAATAGCTAGAGATATTTGCCTACACACCGCACTTCTCTCTAAGTCATCTCGCACAAAACTCCAATTTAAAATTGTAACAGGACCTGTGAGCATTCCTTTCATCACCTTTTGTGTAAGGCTTTGCGCAAATTTACTCCACTCTAATGTCATAGGCTTTGGACGAGCCACATCACCAAAAATAATCGGTGGTTTTACACAGCGACTGCCATAGCTTTGCACCCACGCATTTTGACTAAACACAAATCCTTCTAATTGCTCGCCAAAATACTCCACCATATCATTTCGCTCCGGCTCTCCGTGCACAAGCACATCAATGCCAATTTCTTCTTGGAACTTCACACAATCTCTAATATAAGTTTTTATACCCTCTTCATATTGCACCTTATTTATCTCGCCTTTTTTGTAATTAAGACGCAATGCTCTAAGTTCAGGTGTTTGAGGAAAAGAACCAATTGTAGTTGTAGGTAGGATAGGAAAATTAAACTGCTCTTTTTGAAGCTTAATGCGCTGCGCAAATGGCACACTTCTTTGATTTTGTGTGTGATTTTGGACACGCTCTCTCACAGCCTTGTTATTCGTCTTGCTCGAAGTTTTACGCGAAATATTAATGGACTTATTTCGCTCCAAAAATGCACTATCACTCGCACTTTGTGTGCCTTGAAAAATGTGCTCAAGCACGAGCAATTCATCGATTTTTTCTTTTGCAAAACTTAGCCAAGAAAGGATTTGAGAATCTATTTTATCCTCTCCCTCCTTGCTAAAGGGCGTATGCAAAAGCGAACAGGAGCTAGTTACCACAATACGATTTTTAGGCACAATATCCGCGATAGATTCTAAAAGCGCGAGTTTAGATTCTAAATCCGCCACCCAAATATTACGTCCATCAATCACCCCTGCATACAGCACTTTATCACTTTTTGCAATAGATTCCAAAACCTCTTTATTCTTTGCCCCAGCGACAAAATCAAGCCCTATGCCATAAATATCAGTTTTTAATAAAATTTCTGTAAGCTCATTACTATGCTCAAAAAATGTGCTTACAATAGCTTTAATGCCCTTTTTAGCGATGTTATTATAAACACACTCAATCGCACTTCCACCCTGCTGACATTCTAGCCCAAAGATATCTGCATTGAATCCACGCACAAAAATAGGCTCACTAAATTCTACAAGCACTTCTGAATCTATCTTTGCGATTTGCTCGATTAAGTCAAAATACGCACTCTTAAGCTTGTGAAAAACCTCCTTTGGCTCTCCCTTAATAACCTTACTCAACGCAAAGAGCGTGAAAACGCCGATTAACTGAATCTTTGGCTTAAAGCCAAGTGCCTTTGCCTCATTGTATTGCGCGATAATACCATTCGCATCAGCCTTATACTCATCATCGATACTAAGCTCTGGCACTACATAATGATAGTTAGTATTAAACCATTTTGTCATCTCACAAGCCACACCCTTTTGATGTCCTCTCGCCATTGCAAAATACCCATCTAAGCCACTTAAATGCTTGAATCTAGCGGGTTTGCAGCCAAGTGCATAGGCAAGATCAAGCACATTATCATAGTAGCTAAAGTCATTCACGCACACATAATCAAGGGATTTTTGCATATTCCAATGCTTTTTACGTAAATCCTTAGCAACGCCCTCTAGCTCGCTCTGACTACATTTACCGCCCCAAAAAGCCTCAAGGGACTTTTTCAACTCTCTATTTTGCCCAATGCGTGGGAATCCTAAAATGCTACTCATCACATCTCCTTTGTATGTTTTGGTTAAAATTTCAGTATTTTTGCATAAATTTATAAATACAATATGTAATTTTATTTTTTTGTTGAGATTTTTAGAGAATCTAATGTGCCAAAACTGCTCCAAAGCCCTTGATATAAGCATTTTACAAAAGATACAAAAAGTAACAAATACAATATGTAATTTTATTTTTTTGTTGAAAAATGAATGAAATTCTATATTTTACCTATCACTTATTCCACAAGCGAAATCCTACACCTATGCGTTCACTGCGCATTTTATACTCAAACATATTATCCCCATATCCATTTATATATTGAACATAAATCCCTATATTATCACTCACACGCAGTGTATAGCCCAACTCAAAATAAGGATAATACCTCCGTGCAATAGGCGGACGCATATATAATTCAAGCAAATTACGATTACTCTTGTAATACAATCCTATATCATTATACCCACGATAAAGGGCTAAATCAGGATTATCTGCCATAAAACCATCAAGATGTTTGCCTATATACACCCACGCACCTAGCTTAATACCAAATACACTTTGTGGTGCTATGTCATACTCCCATCGCATATTGAGTAAAAGACGATTTTGGGTGCGTGAGCGCAATGCTCTCTCACCATTTGAAATATGATTGTATCCAAAAGAAATATCCTTAAAAGCACCGCCCAAAAAGCTTATAGGACGCTCATAGCTATAAAATAATTCAGGTTGATAATCTATATCTCTAAAAGGACGCGAATCTGCTTGATTATAATTTTGAAACCACGCTGTTTGCGTATAGCCAAAATAAAATGTCCCATAAGGTGAGAAAAGCTCATTAAACACAGCAAGCTTAAAGCTAAATTGAAATTTGGTTTCTGTATCTTTATTTGGCAAACTAGATTCACTAGGAGTAGGCTCACTCAAACTATGATAAAAAGGCAAAATATATACTGCTTTATGCGGATAGAGCAAAAGATAAGGTTTTTTGTTTTGTTTCTCTTCGGGTAAATTAGGCAGTGAATCTGCAAACACACCGCTTAATCCCACAGATAAATACAACATACACCATTTATTCATAATCATTCCTCTCCTCAATATAGCATAGATTCTAAATCGTGTGATAACGCGTGAATAATTTTATAGTAAAATATGCAAAAAATATATTAATTTTCAAAGGAGAGCTAATGTGCGGTATTGTAGGCTATATTGGTCGAGATGAAAAAAAAGAGATTCTTTTAAATGGCTTAAAGGAGCTAGAATATCGTGGTTACGATAGTGCAGGAATTGCGGTATTAAGCAAAAATGAATTGCAAACTTTTCGCTCTGTTGGAAAATTAAGCAATTTAGAATCTAAATGCAAAAATTTTAGCTCCACAGATTTTGGCGTGAGTATCGGGCATACGCGTTGGGCTACGCACGGCAAACCTACCGAAGCAAATGCCCACCCTCATATCGCCGCTTTTAGCAATGTTGTGCATAATGGCATTATTGAAAATTATCAAGAAATTAAACACGCTTTGGAACAAAAAGGACATACTTTTCTCTCGCAAACTGATACCGAAGTGATTGTGCATTTATTTGAAGAATATACAAAGACTTTTGCAGATGCTCTCCAAGCCTTTAAAGCGACTATTGCCGAGCTCAAAGGTGCTTTTGCCATTTTGCTTATTACCAAAAAAGCACCCGATTGTATTTTTTATGCCAAAAATGGCTCACCGCTTATCATTGGCAAAAGCGCGACAAAGCAAGATGAAATTTATTTTGCAAGCTCTGATGCGCCTCTCATTGGGCTTGTAGAGAGTGTAGTATATTTGCAAGATGGCGATATAGGCGTGATGAAACTTGGCGCATTTGACACACTCAAAGGTGCAAAAAAACTAAATAGCACCAAAGGCTACGCACAAAAAGAAGGGTATCGCTACTTTATGGAGAAAGAAATCTATGAGCAACACAAAGTTCTCCTTGAAACTATGATGGGACGCGTGAGTGAGGGAGATATTATCCTCAATGAAATAGAATCTCACTTTTTTAATGATATACAAAGTATTAGCATTTGTGCGTGTGGGACAAGCTATCACGCGGGATTAAGTGCAAAATACCTCTTTGAACGTTTGGCAAAAATAAAAACAAATGTGCTCATTGCAAGCGAATTTCGCTATTCTCAACCTGTGATGAATAAAAGTGAGCTTTTTATTGTCATCTCCCAAAGTGGTGAAACTGCTGATACGCTTGAAGCCCTCAAGCTTGCCAAAAAAAATGGCTTAAAAAGCCTCGCTATTTGCAATGTGGATAATAGCTCTATTGTGCGTGAAGCCGATGTCTCGCTCCTCACTCGTGCAGGAATTGAAAAAGGCGTGGCAAGCACAAAAGCATTTGCAACGCAAATGATGTTGCTGTGGATTCTAAGCGTGTATATAGGCAAAATACGCGGACATATCGCACAAAAAGAGCTAGAAACTCATATCGCACAAATGGTAGCTTCGGCAAAAAAAACTTATATAGAATCCGATATGCACGAACACATTAAACGTCTATCAAAGCGATATTTACACGGACACGGATTTTTCTTTATCGGGCGAGATGTGTTTTATCCTCTCGCACTTGAGGGTGCGCTTAAGCTCAAAGAGATTAGCTATCTTCACGCTGAAGGCTACCCAAGCGGAGAAATGAAGCACGGACCTATTGCACTAGCAGATTCTGAGCTTTTTACCCTTGCTCTTATGCCTACACATTTACTTTTTGATAAAATTAAAAGCAATGTAGAAGAGCTAAGTGCGCGTGATGCAACTATTTGTGCAGTAAGTGCGCAACCCATTAAAGGCGTTGATGATATGATTCTTATCTCACCTTGCCAAAGCTATATGGAGGAGTTTTTTGCGATGATGGTAGTGCTTCAACTTTTTGCACTTGAAGTGGCAATCAGATTAGGAAATGATGTAGATATGCCACGTAATCTTGCTAAAAGCGTAACCGTGGAGTAGATTCTAAAATTTCGCTTAAAAAGTCCCCCGCTCACTTTTAGTAAAAATTTAAAGGCGCGTGTGAGCCCCAAAAAACACATAAGATGTTAAAGCTCACCCCACCGCGCCGCAATATTTTGCAATCCGCTGCTAATCACATCTCAATATTGTAAAATTGTATTTGTTTTATATTTTGATATTTTTTATCCATTAGTTTAAGCTTAAAATAAGTCGAATAGTCCTAGCATTGTAAGGCATTCGCAATAAAACTACAAAAAAGGAGTCAAGATGAAAATTTCAGCATTGTTTATAGCATCTTCGTTTCTACTTGTATCTGCCCTTAGTGCTAATCCCCTAATCAATGAGGCAAAAAAAGCAGGACTAGCACCTTTGCCAAAAGATCAAAAAGGTGTGGATAGAATCCTTGCGCAAAATAAAGTCAAAGCAAGTGCCTTTTCTCAAGCTAAAGCAGAGCTTGGCAAAAAGCTTTATTTTGACCCACGACTTTCAAAAAGCGGTATTATCTCTTGTAATACTTGCCATAATCTCGGTTTAGGTGGAGCTGATGGAATCGCAGCTGCTGTGGGGCATAAATGGAAGGCTAATCCTAAACATTTAAATTCACCAACCGTGTATAACTCGGTATTGAATACAGCACAATTTTGGGACGGACGCTCAGGAAACTTAGCAGACCAAGCAAAAGGTCCAATTGAGGCAGAACCAGAAATGGCAACTCCTGCAAAAGTAGCAGTAGAGAAAGTTTCTTCTTTGCCAGAATATGTGAATGAGTTTAAGAAAATTTATGGTGGCGTAACTTTTGATAATATCGCTGATGCAATTGCAAACTTTGAACGCACATTGCTTACACCTTCTCGCTTTGATAGCTTTTTAGAGGGGAATGGACAAGCTCTCAATAAAGCGGAGCAAGCAGGTCTTAAAACCTTTATCGATAAGGGTTGTGCTGCTTGCCATAATGGTGTGAATCTCGGTGGCTCAATGCAAGCTTTTGAGGTAGCAGGAAAATACAAATTCGCAAAACTCGGTGGTTTTAAAGGCGATAAGAATGGTATGGTTAAAACTCCTACATTGAGAAATATTGCAGAAACTGCTCCATATTTCCATAATGGTGCGATTTGGTCGCTCACAGATGCTATCAAAGAAATGGGAAGCACACAGCTAGGCATTGAGATATCTGACAAAGAATCTCAAAGCATAGAGGTGTTTTTGCACTCACTTACAGGCAAGAAACCAAACATTGCTTATCCTCAACTTCCTGTATCAACAGAAAAAACACCAAAACCTGAACTCTAATCTTTAACGCTTAACCTTATAGCCCTAATCTCCTTAGGGCTTAGGGAGAGGCGATAATCCTTACACAAGCATTTTTATAGGCAAATTACAATCACAATTTGAATGCTAAAATTGTGTAAATCTCATATAATAAAATAAGTCAAAACCCTCATCAAAGCACAAGCAAAAGTAGATTCAAAACAAACACTCATTTTTGCAAACAAAACACATTCTAAACAGGCTAGATTCACAAAAAGCACTTTAATAACGCTATTCTAAAAAACAAAAATCTTAGAATCCTTGCCCTATAAAATCCTTTGATATTTTTAGAATATGTGAGTAATAATTTTACTTAAACTCCAAAATATCACATTCTCCAATATGGGTAGCACGATATATACCATCAAAATACACGATTTATTTTCTTTAATAACCTCATCGCGCACTTGCGCTCTCTCCTTGTCATTTAAAGTTTTTCTTTTGACATACTCTCTTTTATGCTCATCAAAAAATCCCTCTTTGGATTTAATCTTCGCTTGAATCTTAGGAGCGATAAAAGATTCAAAATCACTCCTGCACTGCTCCTCTTTTTCAAGCGCAGATTCTATCTTGCGAATCTGTGAATCAATGTCTGAAATTTGTTTCTTAATTGCGTGAATGCTATCCAATCGCTTTATGCCTGTATTTTTGCATTTTTCTAAATGTGGAGTGAGTAAATCCTCTCTATGCCACCCAAGTGTGTCATCGCATTCCTCACCCAAACGCGCAAACAAAAAACTAAAGTCTGTAACCTTGCTTGTATCAATTTCGCTTAGATTCACATTTTCATCATTGATAAGTTTGACAAGTTCCGCCCTATCCTTTGGGTGGTATTTATATGTTATCTTTTGAGAATCTCCTTTAGAATCCCCGCAGCTGCTTATAAACACGCTCATTATGGCACACATTGTCATATATAAAAGCTTTTTCATTTATTCTCTCTTTTGCCCTACGAGATTTTTATACCATTTGGGTGGGTTTGTTATAATTTGCCCCTATAATAAGCCAAAGGAGATAGATTGTGAAAGTATTGCTACAAGGAGGATTGGGAAATCAAATGTTTCAATACGCATTTGCTAGAGCCTTAGCGCATAGAGGCTATAAAGTCGCCCTTGATGCGGCGTGGGGATACACAAAATATTCTCATTTCTATCCAAATTCTATTTTTAGCCTAACAAGAAAGAAATTAATGGGGGGGGGGGATAAAGCAAGAAACTGAACATATCCGCAACCTTGAATTACAACAATTTGCAATCTCTCTACCAATCGTGCGCTTCAACCCACCAAAGCCACATAGCAAGGATTTTTACAATCTTATCGCTACAAAAATGATGACGCGTCTATGTCCTTTCTATTCCCCTGCAAATCGCCTCATTTATCCATTTTTTACCTATGAATCTCAATCTCTGCTCGACACATTTCTATCGCGCAAAACCTTTCGCCCACACAGCTATTTTATAGGTCATTTTACAAATCTCAAATATTTTGAAGAGGTAGATTCTATATTAAGAAAAGAATTTGTGCCACGCACTATTTCTTTACACACGCAGTCTCTCGCCCAACAAATCACTGCCACACCAAAAACCGCCTTTTTGCATATTCGCAGGGGAGATTATCTTATAGATAAACATTGGCGTTTTATAAAGCTTGGCAGTGCGTATTATAATGCTGCACTCAAAGCACTTATAAAAAAGTCAAAAAATCCTGTGGTATTTGTTTTTAGCGATGATATATTATGGTGCAAGGAACATTTTACACAATACTTAGATTCTATGCTTTATCGCCAAGTAGAATTTGTATTTATGGAAGGTAATGGTGAGGGTAATGCAATAGAAGACCTCACGCTTATGCGAAGTTGTCAAAATGGTATTATGGCAAACTCCACTTTTAGTTATTGGGCAGCATATCTTATAGACAACCCCTCAAAGCTCATTTATGCGCCTGCGTATAATTTTTATGAGCCACATCGTAATGTAACAACCCACCTCCCGCATTCTTAGCAGAGATACGAGCATATTTGGGGAATGAGGATAGATTCAGAATCTACTTAAGCCTACCTACATAATCACACGCAAATTGATTATCAAGGCTGCACGCACGATTGTAAAAATCCTTTGCCTTTGTCAAATCACTCGCCACACTTAATCCCTGCTGATAAATCTCGGCACTAATTACACAGGCGTATTTTAACCTCTCATCACATTTTTTAGAATCTAGCTCCAAAGCCTTATGATGAAGCCCACTCGCCCTTTGCAAGTCCTTATCCACATTCACGCCATAAAAATAATACGACCCCAGCACGAAACACGCATTTTCTATCTCATTCTCACACATCACATCAAGGTAAGATAAGCCCTTTTCCACATCTTTTGGCGCACCTAGTCCATCAATGAGTGCCACCGCTTGTATAGCACACCACTGCGCCCCGCCCTCCTTACACGCCTGCAAACTATAATCATAACCAAGCTGATAGTATTGCTTTGACTTTTCAAGATTCTCTTTTGAATCCTTCTTATCCCTCGACTTCGTATCATAGTAACTCCCTAGATACAAACACGCGCCCGGGTGCTTCCTATCACAAGCCTTTTGCAAATTCTTACTCGCCTCATCGGCATTTTTTACCCACATCGCCACAGCTTGATAAAAAAGAGAATCTGCGCTCTCTATATCTTTAAGCAATTCACTCTCTAGCAAAGTCTCTTGCGTATTTTCTACATCATTTGCAAACATTAGAGTAGCCACAAAAATCACAACATACTTTAGGAATTTTCGCATTAGCTCGTCCTTTTGTTGAGATGCACAAGTTGGGGAAAGGCATTCATCACCATTTGATTATTTGAAAAAAACTGCTCAATATGCGTCTCTATTATTTTCACATCTTCTAGTCGATTGACAAGGTCGCGGAACTCACTCGCACCCTGATGCCCCTTTGCATACGCGTGAAGATTCTTGCGAAACATAATCGCCCCACGCTCCCCATAAAAATCAATCATTTTTTTAAAATGCTGCAATACAAGCTCCTGCTTGATGATTGGCGGAATCTCCTGCGTATTGTGCTTAATCTGCCAAAAAATCCATGGCGCACTAAGCGCTGCCCTACCTATCATCACACCATTTGCACCCGTGCGCTCTAGCACCTCTCGCGCCTTACTTGCGCTATCAATCTCGCCATTAGCAATTACAGGCAAATCCACCTGCGCCTTGATAGAGGCAATCGCGTCATAATCTATTCTCTCTTTTTTATAGCCATCAGCTCTTGTGCGCCCGTGAATCACCACAAAATCACTCTTGACATCTTTTAATGCCTGAGCGATTTCGTGAAGGATTTTTTTATCAAAACCAAGCCTTACCTTGAGGCTCGTATAGGGAGTTTTAGCATTCTCCTTAATGAGATTTGCAATTTTTACAAGCAGATTCAAATCTTTGAGTAGTCCGCTGCCATTGCCGTGATTTGCTACCTTTGGTGCAGGGCAACCACAATTTAAATCAATAATATCAATGCCCTCTTGCTCGTTTAGAATCTCCACCGCTTTTTTGATAATCTCCTCTTTTGAACCCGAAATCTGCACGCTATATGGCTGCTCTTCTTGGGATTTTTCAATCATTTTAAGTGTGCGGGTGTTGTTATACACAAGGGCGTGGGAGCTTATCATCTCACTCACGGTAATATCCACGCCAAAGCCCTTTACCACGCTGCGAAAGGGCAAATCAGTATATCCTGCAAGGGGGGCTAACATAAGGAGGTTATCAAATCGTATCATTCTAGTTTCTTTGCTTATAGTCATTGTAGTCAAAGCTTTTTAAAAGTCGCCACACACCTTGCGTATCAATCACGCCAAGTGAGGGAAGCCCCACGCCATTAAAGGTGGTATTTTTCACAATCGTGTAATGCAACATATCCTCAAAAATCACTCTATCCCCTATACACAAAGGCGTATCAAAGCTATAATCCCCTATGACATCACCTGCTAGGCAAGTAGGTCCGCCTAAACGATACTTATACGCGCCCACTCCCTCACCCTTATCAGATTCTAAACCATTAGCCGATGAAAGCTTTGTGAGTGCTGGACGATAGGGCATTTCAAGGCAATCAGGCATATGACAACTCGCACTTACATCAAGTATCGCGATAGGCATACCATTCTCCACAATATCCACTACCTCGCCAATTAAGAATCCAACCTGCCATCCCACCGCCTCACCCGGCTCTAAAAACACCTCTACATCATTGTGCCTCGCCTTAAAATCCTTGATAAGTAAAACGAGTAAATCGCGATGATAATCTGCCCTTGTGATGTGATGTCCGCCGCCAAAATTTATCCATTTCATTGAGCGAATATAAGCACCGAAATGCTTTTCAAAGTGCGGCAAAGTGCGTTTCAGTGCAGTAGAATCTTGCTCGCAATGTGTGTGAAAATGTAGCCCTGAAACATCCTCTAAGCCATATTGTGCTACGCCCTTTTGAAATGCACTTGGTGTAATTCCCAAACGAGAACCAGCGATACAAGGATTATAAATAGGTGGCTCTACCTCGCTATACAGCGGATTCACACGCAAACCCACTTCAATAGGAGCAAGATTTTGAATCTTGAGTTGCTGATTTTTAGATTCTATAAGCGGCTTAAAAGTCTGCCATTGCGCAAAAGAATTAAAAATAATATGCGTTGCGTATTCTATGATATGGAGCATTTCTTGTTCTTTATACGCGGGGGAAAACACACACACTTCCTTGCCCTGCGCCGCCCCACCTATCTCCTCAAAGCCAAGCCTTGCCTCATATAATCCACTTGCGGTGCTACCATTCAAAGTTTTTCTAAGATTCTCAAACACACGCCAAAACGCATAACCTTTAAGAGCTAATAGAATCTTCGCGCCGCTTTGTTTTTGCACAGATTCTAAAATAGCGAGATTATTATTTAGCCTCTCCTCCTCAAGCACATAGCAAGGAGAAGGGAGTGTGAGAAGTGTAGAAATATCACGCATTATTTAAGGATAAATTTTCTTACTGCAGCTTCAATTTCTACTGGATTGGATTTAGAGATGAATTCACTCGCATTGAGTGAGCGCGCCATATCCTCATTACTGCTGCCGCTCATAGAGGAATTTACGACAATAGGCAAGTGTGCAGTTGCAGGATTTGCCTTGACTTGCTTAATCACCTCAAACCCACTCGCTTCAGGCATTTCAAGGTCTGTAATAATCATACCCACCGCACTAATATCAGTCGTAGGAGCAAAAAGGTAGTCAAGCAAGTGTTTGCCATTGATAAAATCGTGGTGAACGACACCGAGTTTATTGAGGATAAGCTGCATTGTGCGAAGCACGGTGGGGCTATCATCAGCCAAAAGAATGCTTTTTGTCGTATCCACTTGAGAAATCTTTGCAATCCCATCTTCTTTATCTTTTTCAATCCACGGAAACACATCAATGAGCATTTTTTCAATATCCACTACTTGCACTAAGCGTCCATCAAAATAACGTGTGCGGCTTACAAGCTTACCATTGTGTCCGCCACCACCTATGCCCACGCCCTGTTCTATTTCTGTCCATTTTTTGTTTAATATTCTATCTGCCTCATAGATTCTCACCCCAATAGTCCAGCGAGAAAACTCGCAAATCATAATAATATCTTCCTCGCCAGAAGCTCTTTTCACGCCACAATCACGCAAATTTTTGCCTTTATTATTGCTATCGTAAAAAAACCACTTACGCATATCAATGAGGGGAACGGTCAATTCACGAATAGTAATAAGTCCCTCTACAAGGCTATTATTCTCGTGTGTAACAACCGTGAGTGCGCCCCTATACTTTATAACCTCACGAATCTTAAACACATTCACCGCGTATAAATCTTTACCTTTTTCCAAACGAAAACAAAGGAGCTGTAACTCATTATTTTTATGAAGACTCGTTACCTGATCGATGTTTGACATACTTGTTTTAGACATAATCGCACCTCATTTTCAAAAATACTTATATCCTAGCACAAAATCACTAAATATAACTTTATACACCACCGCTTCTTTGGTTAGATTTTGTGCCAAAACGCATTTTTAGCACAATCACAATCCAGCGCACAATACCATACACGACATAACCACTCATTAAAGCACACAACATCACTTGAGGATTCACATATATCACACCAAGAAGCAGAATGACTGCTATGAAAGATTTAAAATTCCACTGCATTTTCTTAAAACTAGGATAGCGGATATTGCTTACCATAAGGATACTAAGAATAAAGCTACCGCCAAGTATGGCGTATTCATAGCCATAGGATTTGATGAAATCATATTCTAAATCCACAAGCACCCATAACATTAGCACGACCGCCGCGGAGGGGATAGGCAGACCGATAAAAAAATTTGGCTCAGAACTTGAAGTAATATTAAAACGAGCCAAACGCACTGCACCAAGTATCACAAAAATAGCGGGTACACTCATACCCACTCGCCCATAATCAATGCCCACATAAAAATACAGCAAAAAAGCTGGAGCAACACCAAAAGCCACGACATCAGCTAGAGAATCAAACTCCACACCAAACTTACTCGCAGTATTTGTGAGCCGAGCAACTCGCCCATCAAGCCCATCAAGAATCATTGAGAGCAAAATTAACCAACAAGCAGATTCAAAATGCCCTTTTGATGAAAAAATAACACTCAAAACACCTAAAAAAATACTCCCAGCAGTAAAGAGATTAGGTAAAATAAAGAGTGGATTAAACTTCATAAAAATATCCTATTACGCTTTGAAGTGCCTTCACCCTGTCACCAATGCTTACCTTAAGTTCAATATCAGAATCTACGCCCTTTTGTCGCTTTTGTGGGATAATAATGCGTGTCATACCAGCTTTCATAAACCCCATACGCTCACCAACATCTAAATTACTCGAAGCAAAAAGCTCTTGAGATGAAAAGAATATAGGATAAAAATCTATAGAAAATGTCCTCTCTTGCAAGCTTTCAAAGCGCATAGTTGCGTTGAGTGTATTACGCTTTTCCTTACTGCACCAAGTAAGATTTAAACCTTTCTTTTCGCTCATCTTACCCTCTACAACATCGCAAGGGGAGCGTATTACACCTACATCGATAAATCTTGTCTCAATAAGAATACTTATGCGTTCCTCATTCGCATCAATATCCCTCACAATACCATCGACAGGCGATACAAAGACATTGCTCTCACTCGCGTTTGGAATCCTCTCAGGATTGCGAAACATCGCAAGCCACAAAACAAGCATTACGCACAATACAAATGCGCACACGTTCCAATCAAGCCACAATGTCAGCACAAATGCCACCAGAAGCACCAATGCCCCTACCCAGCCTTGTTTTGCAATAATTTGCGTAGTAGTCATTTGCTCTCCTTATCTTTTTATACTTCTTCTTCCTCAATGGGAATAAGGCGTGATTGCAGATTATTCGCTTTCTCATACTCTTCTATAATCTCCCGCACGCGTGCGCCATCAATCACTTCTTTATCAAAAAGCTCTTTTACCATACTTTCAATGGCATCTTTATAATCGCGTAATAGATTTTTTACATAGGTATATCTCTCATCAAGCGTATTTTTGATATGTGTATCAATCTCTTGAGCAAGTTGCTCACTAAATTCTCTGCTTGCTCCGCCACCGCCTAGAAAGGTATTGCGTTGTTTTTCAAGCACCATAAGCCCACTCACATCAGTCATTCCATAATAACTAATCATTGATTTGAGGATTCCTGTTGCGCGCTCTAAGTCATTACTCGCTCCGGTTGAAATTTCGTCCAAAAAGACTTCTTCAGCAGCACGTCCGCCTAAAAGCACATCGACTTCTGCCATAAGTTCGTGCTTTTGCATAAGATAGCGATTTTCTTCAGGTGTGTGGAGCGTATAGCCAAGTGCCGCCATACCGCGCGGGATAATGGAGACTTTATTTACCCTATCCGCACCCTTTGTCATTTCAGATACCACAGCATGTCCGCTTTCGTGATAGGCGACAATCTTCTTCTCTTTTGGCGAAATGCGCCGTGATTTTTTCTCTAATCCAGCAATGCCTCGCTCAACCGCTTCTTTGAGATGCTTTTGGCTTACTTCTTTTTGATTCTCACGTCCTGCAAGGAGAGCAGCTTCGTTAATAATATTTGCTAAATCCGCTCCAGCAAGTCCAGCAGTAAATTTTGCAATCTCGTGCAAATCCACATCACGTGCCAAAGCAACATCTTTGATATGCACTTTGAGAATCTCCAAGCGCCCTTCAAAATCAGGTTTATCCACAAGCACCTGCCTATCAAATCGCCCCGGACGCAATAACGCAGGGTCTAGAATCTCCGGGCGGTTTGTCGCGGCAAGGACAATCACGGGAGCAGATTCAGAACCAAATCCATCCATTTCGGCTAAAAGCTGATTGAGTGTTTGCTCTCGCTCATCGTTGCCACCCACCATACTTCCAGCGGCACGACTTTTCCCAATGGCATCAATTTCATCAATAAAAATAATGCTAGGTGCGTCCTTTTTCGCCATTTCAAACAAATCTCTTACGCGACTAGCCCCTAAGCCCACAAACATTTCAATAAAGCTGCTTCCACTCATTGAAAAAAATGGCACATTTGCTTCGCCCGCTACGGCTTTAGCAAGGAGCGTTTTTCCTGTCCCGGGAGGTCCTACCAAAAGCACACCTCTTGGAATCTTGGCACCGACTGCCGCATAGCGCTCGGGGTATTTTAAGAAATCTACAATTTCTACAACCTCTTCTTTTGCCTCCGCATTCCCTGCCATATCATCAAAGCGCACATTAGGTTTTTCGGCATTGACAAGTTTTTTGGCATTCCCCATACCAAAAATGCCCCCGCCCATACTCTTTTGCATACGCGCAGTAAGGAACATCCATAGGGCAAGAATAATAAAAATAGGCAAAAGCATATTGACTAAATCGCCCAAAAAGCTACCTTCACTAAAGCCACTATACTCTATCTTTTTTTCATCAAGCAGCGGCACAAGCCCTAAATCAGCGACTTTCTTAGTCGTATATAAAATTCGAGGCGATGTGTTGATAGAGTAGGCTTTAATATAAGTCTGCCCGATACTTACAGAGCCTATCTCACCCTTTGAAATGAGTTCTTTTAGCTCATTATAACTAATCTCTTTTGTAATACTCCCTCCCAAAAATTTATCTGTGAGCGAATCTCCCCCGCTTGGCGAAAAAACCTTAAATAAAAGCAAGGCAAGAATTACAAAGATAGCAAAAACAAGAAAAGGATTCTGTTTAAAAGGTGGTTTTTTTTCATTTGGATTTTCCATATTTTGTCCTTATTATTTAATTATTACAAGTTAATTTCAAGGCTATCCACCCATCCTTGGAGCGGACTTCCAATACTTCAAAGCTACTAAACGAGTCTATTATATCAAATTTATATTCATCAAGTATGCCAGAGAGTATTAAAACTCCATTTTTAGCACATTTTGCTTTAAAGTCGTTGTGTAAAAGCTTCACAATAAAAGCAACAATATTTGCCACAATCACATCATATTGCTTAGGTGTGTGAAGTGGGGCTTGAGCTATGCTCCCCTGCCATAAGCCCTGAAGTGCTACATCATTGAGCGTGGCATTTTTATGGCACTCCTGCGTAGCAAACTCATCAGTATCGCAGGCATAGACTTTCGCACCGAGCTTACAAGCTGCGATACTCAAGATTCCACTACCGCAGCCAACATCAAGCAAGGTTTTGCCCTCCAAATCCATTTCACTCAAAAACTCAAGGCACATCGCCGTGCTTGCGTGATGTCCTGAGCCAAAGGCAAGGGCGGGATTAATGATAATCTCGCGTAGGTTTTGGTGAGAATCTACAACACCTGTAGTGTGTGCGATATGATCTTTCAGTATTTCATCAATATTTATGTTTTTAGCATCTTGAATAATAGATTCTTTCCATAATGGACGAATATAAAATCCCCCACAAATCACTGGCTCAATAGAATCTTCATATGCCTTAATCCAATCACAATTTGATTTTTCCTCTATATGATAGCAAAAGCCTATATCCTGCTGCGTATTGTGAGCAAGCATAGAGCTAAACTCACGTAATGTTTGCAAAAATGCCTGTATGCCCTCCACATCTAAGTAATCTAAGCGGGTAATAATCTGTGTGTTTTGTTTTGAGGCTTTTGCCTCTGTAATACTAAACCCCGCACTCTGCCAAGAGCAGTCTTCGTAAGTGATAGCAAAAGGGTTTGATACAAGAGAGATGTCGAGGTATTCTATAGCAACGGAGGTCGTACTGATAACAAACTCAGCAAATTGTTCCAAAAAATCATTTGGGTGGATAATAATCTCAAAGTATGTCTGCTTATCCACCATAAAAAGCTTGTAGTTTATTCACTCACACCTAGCACAACTTCGAGCTTTTCTTTTAGCACTTGCGGTGTAAAAGGTTTCACAATATAATTATTCACTCCGGCTTTAAGCGCAGTAATTACCTCTGCCTTACCACCTTCTGTTGTAACCATAATAATAGGGATAGATGTATATCGCTCATCAGCACGCACTTTTTTGACAAGCTCAAGTCCATTCATTTCAGGCATATTCCAATCGGTAATAAGCACTTGTATCCCTTCGGTAGTATCCATAATTTGCCACGCTTCTACGCCGTGTTCAGCCTCCAAAATATCTTCATATCCCAAACGTTGAAGTGTGTTTTTTATGATTCTTCTCATTGTGGAGCTATCATCAACAACTAGTAGTTTCAAGTTATCTCCTTAGTTTAAATACAGACAAACAAAAGGGGCATTTTAGCATATTTTTGTATAAATCCATACAATCACATATATATTTTTTGAAATTTACATTATTTTTAGTGAGCATAAAGCCTCAAAGCCTGTTTAATGTCTATTTTCCCCTCATAAAATGCCTTGCCTATGATAACGCCACTAATGTGTGGATTCTTACTCAGTGCATTTAGTTCATCTATACTTGCAAATCCACCGCTCGCAATCGTATAGATTCCGCTATTTGAAGCAATATTTTCCGTAAAAGATACATTGATACCGCTTAGCGCACCATCGCGATTAATATCAGTGCAAATAATCGCCTCTACTGCGCTTCCTGCAAATTTTTTTGCTAATTCATTTGAATCCATACTGCTTTCTTGCGCCCAACCTTGTGTTGCTACCTTACCATCACGCGCGTCAATCCCCACAGCTATGGGATAAACCTGCGCCATTCGCTTCGTAAAATTCCAATCTTTCATCGCCACAGAGCCGAGTATCACCCTTGATACACCCATTTGCGTATAAGTCCTAATACTCTCCTCATTGCGAATCCCACCGCCAAGCTGCACTTTTAACGATGTAGAATACAGAATCTGCTCAATCACCTTCAAATTCTGTGGTTTTCCGGCAAATGCCCCATTTAAATCTACAATATGTAAATATTTCGCACCCATATCTTCAAATTTTTTAGCAAAATCCAATGCCTCGCCATAGATAGTAGCACTCTGCATATCTCCCTTAAAAAGCCTAACCGCCTTACCCTCTTTTAAATCAATCGCGGGATAAATATCAAGCGCCATTGCTACTCCTCAATTGGTTTAGTATCTTCATACATCCACTCGGCACACCAACCTACAAAAGCAAATACCAAAAATGCATAACGAGCATTCAAATAGTTGTCCGAAATAGAAAGCATAGAGGTGCAAATAAAACACATAATGATGCCAAGTATGAGCAGAGCAAAATTCATATATTCGTAGAATGAAAAGGGTTTCTTATGTTTTATCATTACCCACACAAGTAAAATTAAGCCAATAATAAATGCCAAAATATCGATATACGCATATATATTATCGCGGAAATAATAAGGCTGCACGGAGAGCCCAAAAAGCATTACTATGACTATATTTATCGAGGGGCGCATACTATCAAGCACACTGCCTAGCTTGCTATGTCGGTTAGGGCGCAGGGCAAAAATCTCAAATAAAAGTGGCAGATACACAAAAAATATATATACGCAAGAGACAATCATAATGTGAGGCAAATAATCCGCCAAAAGCTCAAGAAACCCACGATGATAAATACTCCCCTCAATAGCAAACATATCCATAATATCCTCTGGCTTTGGCACATAGGCAAGTTTTAGTATCACAATATAAACGCTTATAACTCCAATGATGAGCATAATAATATGCTTAAGCGAATCTCCCACCTCACGCCAACTTGAAAGAATTAAGAATACGCTACAAAACACAAAGGTACAGAAAAACAAAAATGTAATTAAATGATCAAAGAGCTGGTCCTCGCGCATAAAAATCAAAAACAAATACGAAAAAGAATGTGAAAATTGTGAAATAAAGAGCGTAAGGCTAGTAAAAACAAAAAGAGAGAAAAAAAATGATGAAAAAATGATCGTAATGCGCGTAGGTTGTTTCATTCTCACTCCTTAGGGTTCTAATAATTTCTTAAAAAATATCCATCTACACCATTAGCTATACCTTTAGCAAGTAGCTTTTGATAGTCTTTTTTTGCGATAAGTTTGCCCTCACTCTTATGCGAGGCATAGCCAATCTCAATAAGCACTGAAGGCATAAGCGCACCGGCTAACACCCAAAAAGGACCTTCTCTCACTGCGCCATCGTGAGTATTATGCTGTGTGCGCACCTCATTCAAAATACCTGATTGAATCTCAATGGCAAGTTTGTGAGAGGCGACAAGATGAAAGGTACTAATCGTATTTAAAAACGACTTTGTGGCAAAATGACTCATTGTCTCAATATCACCTTGGTTTTCTGCCTTTGCCACTTGTTCGGCGCGCTCACTCCGCGCGGGAGAAAGGAAATAAGTCTCCACACCATTAGGAGTTTTCGCAGAATCTTTGGGTATAGAGTTTGCGTGTATAGAAACAAATAAATCCGCATTTTTAGCATTTGCAAATTCCGTGCGCTTACGCAAGTCAATATACATATCACTATCACGCGTCATATACACGACATAGCCACGACTTTTTAACTCATCTTTTAGAATCTTAGCTACATTTAGCACAATCACCTTTTCACATACATCTTCAACACTCTTTGTGCCGCAATCTTTACCTCCGTGTCCCGCGTCAATCACTATTTTTTTATTAGACTTTTTTATATTTTTTGGTGAAGTCGCTGCCGTATTTATTGGCTTTGATGTTTGTTGACTCTGCACATTTTGGTTGGATTTATTTGTCTCTTGACTCGTTGAATTGGTTGGATTCTTTATGGGTTGATTCGCCGATTGCGCGGATTTGTCTTTTTTTGCTACTTCACTTTCTTTTTTGATAAAGATATAGAGATTCTCTTTTTCTTTCGCAATTTCATAGGTTGATTTGGGTTGGGTGGCAATCACTACACGGACAATCTTTGGTGTATTTTGCGCTACTTGCAAGGCAGAATTGTCTTTAAAAATAAAATTGCGGCGCGGAATAGTGAGATTTGCCTCAAAATCGATAAAACTCTTATTCTCTTGTAGTTTTTTGACTTGCCAAGTGAGGTTGCTAATATCATTTGCAAAGACAATTTTTACATTGTTATCGCCAAAAGGCACCATTCTTACAATGCGATGCTCACCATACAGGCACAAAAATATAAGGCATAAACTTGCCACAATCCGCAACATTCACACCCCTAGTTTTGGACTAATTCAGCGATGATTTCTTTCACTGGTTGAATCTTTTCAATTCTATATCCATTTGCTCCCGTAAAATATAAGCCATATTCCCTATCGCCATTATGGGCACGTCCCAAAGAATCTGCTATGCAATAACCTACTTTTTTTGCCTCTATACCTCTATGACAAGGTGTTACGCAGTTACTAATGCATCGAATCTTCGGTGCATCGCCTCTTGCCATTGCCTCAAGCACACCTGTTTTCACTGCGCGAGCAGGATAACCCACTGGAGACTTGATAAGCTCAATATCATCTTTGGTGATATGTGGCATTAAGTCCCTATATGCAAGGGCGTCGCATTCTAAAGAACCAAGCCACTTTGTCCCCATTTGCACACCACTCGCTCCTAAGGCGAGCATTCTATCAATATCACTTCTATCCCAAATACCGCCAGCGGCAATAACTGGAATATTGCCCCATTTTTTTGCCTCACTCACAACTTGCGGCAGCACATTTTCGAGCTGATATTCTTCCTTGAAGCAGTCCTCATAGCTAAATCCTTGATGTCCTCCACTTAGGGGACCCTCAACCACGACTGCATCAGGCATTCTCTTGTATCTATCTACCCACCTCTTGCAAATAATTTTTAGTGCTTTAGCAGAGGACACAATAGGCACGAGTGCGACATCGGGAAAATTTTTTGTAAATTCTGGCATATTTGTGGGAAGCCCAGCTCCTGTTACAATCACATTTGCCCCTGCCTCGCACGCATCACGCACCACACGACCATATTCATTAATGGCATAGAGAATATTTACCCCCAGAGGATTGTTGCCACAAATTTTACGCGCATTCTTAAAAATTTCATTTAAAGCCTGTTTAGAATAAAAATTAATTGCTTCAAAGGGCTTAGAATTAGTGATTTTCTCAACAAATTGCATTTTTTGATAATAGCCAGTGCCTACCGCACTAATAATGCCAAGTGCGCCCTCTTTAGACACATTTCCAGCGAGCCTATCCCAGCTAATACCAACACCCATACCGCCTTGAAAAATTGGATATTTAATCGTGTGTTTGCCTATTTTAAGTGGTTTTAATCCCATCATCTCCCCTTATACAATAATCACTTTTGCAAAGCGTCTCTTGCCAATTTGCACAATGTATTCGCCTTTTGAAAGCTTGAGATTAGAATCTACAACCTTTTCCTTATTGATTTTCAATGCCCCGGAACGAATATCCCTCATTGCTTGAGAGCTAGATTCACATAGCTTTGCGCTTACAAGCACCTTAGCTATCCATTCGCCTTCGCTGCAAGTAAATACAGCCAAATCTGTGGGGATTTCATCTTTACTGAATACATTATCAAACTCTATTTTAGCTTTTTTTGCTAAATCTGCGCTGTGGTAGCGCGCAGTTATTTCTAAAGCAAGATTCTCTTTTGCAACTTTTGGGTGTATTTTACCCGCATCGACCTCCCCTTTTAGCCTCTCAATCTCTTGTAAAGAAAGCGTTGAAAGCAGCTCATAATAGCGCCACATCATTGTATCACTAATGCTTAGAATCTTCGCATACATCGTATTGGCAGATTCTGTAACACCGATATAATTTTGCAGAGACTTACTCATTTTTTGCACACCATCAAGCCCCTCAAGGAGTGGCATTGTCATTACGGATTGTTCTTTGTCTAAGCCATACGCCCTCTGCAAATGCCGTCCAACCAAAAGATTAAACTTCTGGTCATTGCCCCCTAGCTCAATATCACAATTTAAAGCAACAGAATCATAACCTTGCAAAAGCGGATACATAAACTCCACCATAGAAATGGGTTGATTATTATTGTAACGTTTGGTAAAATCATCACGCTCAAGCATACGCGCGACAGAAAACTTAGAAGTGAGCGTAATCATACCAGCTGCCCCCAACTCACTAAGCCACTTAGAGTTGAAACAAACCTGTGTGTATGCAGGATTTAACACCTTAAAAACCTGCTCTTTATAAGTGAGCGCATTTGCTTCTACTTGCTCCCTAGTTAGAGGCTTCCTCGTCTCACTCTTGCCACTTGGGTCGCCAATAGTCGCCGTAAAATCACCGATGAGAAACTTCACATCTCCACCATACTGCTGAAAAATGGCGAGTTTTTGCAAAAGCACAGTGTGCCCCAAATGCAAATCTGGAGCAGTAGGATCAAATCCAGCCTTCACACAAAATCTTTGCCCTGTGCTCAAAAAACGCTCCACTAAAGTAGCAATATATTCTTGCCCTATAAACTCCACACAGCCACGCGAAATCTCCCGCATAACCTCTTGTGTCTGTATATCCATACCTATCCTTTCTGCCCTAAATACGCATCTTTAAGATTGCTTAGCTCAATAATTTTGTATTTTTTATTGAGCATATCTCGTAATGCCTTAACATCAATCGTCTTGCTTTCAAAACATATCTCGCAATATGCCGAAAACTGCCTTTTTAGCACATCATAATCCACACTCAAAATATTGCAATTGTTTCTTGCAAGTATGCCACACAAATTTGCCAAAACGCCCCTTTGATTTTCAAGCGCAATAATCATTTTATAGCTTGTCTTTTGCTCACTCGCCCACTGCACGAAAAGCATTTCGCTACCTTGGTCTATCTCGCCTAACGCCCGCTCACACATTTTGTGATGAATATATGCCTTCTGCGCACTTTTAATCGCCAAAATATTGTCACCATACTTGGGGTGGCAACAATAATCAAAAATGACCTCGTTAATATTGCGATTTGTATGCACGATGATATTATCAAACGAAAGCTCTTTAAGCTTAAGCATATTAATTTTAATCTTGCCTAAAAAATTTGCCTCACGCGCAAAATTACCCCTAATGCTATTTTTTACTTCTTTGAGAAACGACACATCACAGGCAGCTTTATGGATATTAGAATCTAGTCTATTTTCTTTCAAATAGCTCATAATCGTATATGTGGAACTATCAAAAATTGTTTGCAAAATATGCAATGCCACCTTTTTATCAATCTCCTTGAGCTTCGTTTGACACTGGATTCTAATATGATTCTTTGCCCTAGAGGTTTTTACTGCATCAAGCCAAGTGCAGCGCGGGGGGATCTTTTCACCACTTTGTGATACCACCACGCGCACAATATCACCATTTTTGAGTGGCTGAAGCAACGAAGCTTTTTGATGATTAATAAAAACCTCTTTGGCATTATCGCCTATATCACTATGCACTGCATAGGCAAAATCAAGTGCCACGGCACCCACAGGGAGACTATAAATATCTCCAGCAGGAGAGAAAACCACCATATCTTCTTTATATAAGTCATTTTTAGCTAATTCATAAAACTCCTCAATGGTATCATTTTGATACTGCAAATTATTGAGCCATTCTAAATTTGGCTCTCGCCCTCCACTTTTATATTTCCAATGCGCTGCCACGCCATACTGCGCAGACTTATGCATATCAAAAGTGCGAATCTGAACTTCATAGATGCTCGCACCCTCAAATATGGTCGTATGGATTGTTTGATAACCATTTTCTTTAGGAATGGCGATATAGTCTTTCAAGCGCGAAATTACAGGCGTAAGCTGTAAATGCAAGAGTCCAAGCACCTTATAACACTCTAAGCTCGTAGGCACGATGATGCGCACCGCTAATAAATCAAGGATTTCATCAATACTCACGCCCTTGCGCTGCATTTTGAGATAAATCGAATAAAACCGCTTTACACGACTTTCTACAACAAAATCTTTTTGTGTGAATCCATTTTGTAAAAGTATAGTGGTAACCTTTTGTATAAATTCATTGAGTTTTAATGTAATGGATTGATTGTTTTCACTGATGTAATCTGCGATTTTCTCATATTCTTGGGGAAAAATATAAAAAAAACTCCTATCTTCTAACTCGTTTTTGAGTGATGAGATACCAAGCCTATGAGCGATTGGCGCATATACCATGAGCGTTTCTTCGGAAATGCGCTTTTGCTTGTGTGGGGGGAGTGCATTAAGCGTTAGCATATTATGCATTCTATCACTGATTTTAATCACAAGAGCACGAATATCCTTAATAGAGGCAAGGAGCATTTTTCTAAAACTCAAAGCGGAGGCTGTGAGCTTATCATCTGGGCTACTACTTAACTCCTCATTGCGAATCTCCACGATTTTTGTTAGCGCATCGACTAAATGCCCCACATCCCAGTCAAACTCTTTCTGCACATCTTCAAGCGAATAAAATGTATCCTCTACCACATCGTGCAATAATGCCGCACAAAGCATTGTTTCATCGCCACCATAAAACGCCACGATACACGCCACGCAAAGTGGATGCACTACATAAGGTATACCACTCCTGCGGAGCTGTCCGTTATGGGCGTCCATTGATACATCAATAGCCTTTTGCACCTTTGGGGTAATCTCTGCTAATGTTTGAAGCTTAGCAACAGCAGATTCTATATCGTTGATTTGAGCAATCTGAGCGAAAAAGTCCAAAATATATTCCTATTCTTTATCCTCAATAGAGGTAAGCTCTATCTTACCCTCGGCAATCTCGCGCATAGCAATATCTGGTAACTTGTCCTTTTTTACATCTGCATCTATAAGAGGTTTTGCACCCTCTCCCAATTCTTTCACACGCTCAAATATGAGACTTGCAAGCACATATCTATCATCATTTACGCGCTTTAGTGCTTTTGCAGCAATTTCTTCTGTCCGTAATGTATCCATATACTATCCTTTGAAAAGTTTTATTTCGCGAAATTGTATCGTTTTTTGCTTTGTTTTAGCCTTATCTTTTTATTTAACAATTGAGCAAATACCCTTATCAAACTTCACGAGGTCAAGCAGATTGCCTTTTTTAAACATATTGCATACCAAAATAGGTAGCTTATTATCCTTGGCAAGGGCGATTGCGGTATCGTCCATTACCTTGATATGATCCCTCAAAGCCTCATCATAACTGATTGTATCAAGCATTTTTGCATCGCTAAACTTATGAGGATCTTTATCATACACACCATCAACTTTTGTCGCCTTGATAATCACATCTGCGCCGATTTCCACCGCACGCAAAGTAGCCGCACTATCTGTTGTAAAAAATGGATTTCCTGTCCCCGCGCCAAAAATCACCACTCGCGCCTTTTCCAAATGCCTAATCGCTCGGCGGTAGATATAACTTTCACACACTTCCTTAATCTCTAGCGCACTCTGCACACGCACATCAATTCCCAAATATTCCAAAGCCTCCTGCATAGCCACCGCGTTGATAATGGTCGCGAGCATTCCCATATAGTCCCCACTCGTGCGACGGATAATACCCCCTTGTGCGGCGGACACACCTCGTATAATATTCCCTCCGCCAATCACTATGCCAACCTCAACACCATTATCTACAAGCGTCTTAATCTCACCCGCGATATATTCTAGAATCTTCACATCAATGCCAAATCCACTATCGCCCGATAATGCCTCACCCGAAAATTTCACCAACACACGCTTATAGCCCATAGCCTATCCTTTGAATTTAAGTTTGCCATTCTAGCCTAAAAGCTTAAATAATATTAAAGATATTAGAATATCATCTTGCAAGATTCCAATATCTTAGATGACGCTATCTTTATGAAGTAGCTCACCTTCGTAAAGAAAGGTTGAAGGCGCATAGTTGATATTTTTCAGCGCGTCCTTTTTAGCAAAGGATAAGACAAGATTCTCTTTTGCACGAGTAATCGCCACATAAAAAAGCCTACGCTCCTCTTCTAAGCTCCCGCTCTTACTCATTAGCTTTCGATTTGGAAATCTCCCGTCCATTAAATCCACGATATACACATTTTGAAACTCCAAGCCCTTTGCGGCGTGTATGCTAAGCAAATGTACTCCGCTTCCCTCCACCGCCTCGCTTGAGCCAAGTATCATCGCATTGAGAAACTTGCCTAAATCGGTGTGATTCCTTGATAAATCATACAAAAGTGAGCATTTACGCTTAATAGATTCTAAAACATTCTCAAATCGCTCACTATCGACTATGCCGTCTTTGTTTTTCGCACGAATCATAGCAAGCATATGCGCAATTTGCATAAAAAATTGAGAACTGGCGATGTGGCTAACAAGCACCTTTGGATTTCTCATTGTGTGAATCTCGTGGAGCATTTCATAAAAATTGCTTAGAAATATCGCACCCTCCTTATGAATCTTAGGATGTTGCAAAATAGGGTGAGAAGCAAAAGATGAGGCGATAAACTCATCAAATCGCCCTTGAGATTCTAAGGTAAAAAAATCATCAAAAAGCCCAAGTTGTGTATTTTTATGCCTCTGCTTATAGACTCTTGCACTCTGCTTTGGCTGAAACATTCCTTTGATACAATCCCCCTCTCCTAACACAGAGAGTGCCTCATAAATATCCTTTGCAATCGCTTCGCCTATGCCTTTTCCATAGCTTAGAGTGTGGATATATGCCATCATATCACGCGGATTATGCACAATAGAGCAAATATCGAGCAAGAGACTTACTTCCTTAGTATCAAAAAAACTCATACTTCCTTTGCGCTTTGAAGGGATATTGAGCTCTCTCAAGCTTGCCTCGAGCCCATCTGCACTTGAATTATTACGAAAAATAATCGCTGTATCCTCATAGGGGCGATTGCTTAGTGCGATATATTTTGCGATGCCCTGATACTGCAAAAAAAGCTCATCATACACCAAAAGCTTTGGCGGGGCGAAATCCCCCTGTTTAATCACTTCTAAATGCTTTGGATAAATGCGCTCATTCTTTTCAATCACCCGATTTGCAAGATCAAGTATATGCTTACTTGAGCGATAATTTTTACTCAATGTTAAAACCCGTGCATCTGCATACTTTTGTCTAAATCCGCTAATAATACTAATATCCGCACCATTAAAGGCATAAATACTTTGGTCATAGTCCCCCACGCAAAAAAGGCTGGGAGGGGAGAGCGCATCAAGTATGCAATCCTGCAGGGGGTTTGTATCTTGGTATTCATCACAGAGCACCTCTTGGAAAAGTGGCTCTTTAAGTTGGAGCAAAGATTTTCTATAAAGTATAAGCAAATCGTTATAATCCGCATAATGATGAGTTTTTTTGAGTTCGCTAAATTCCGCAAAAATATCCTCATAAATCTCCACATAAGATTCTTGCTGGGGATTCTTTTCAGTAAGCCACACGCTGAAAGTTTGTTTTGGGGCGGAGTTTATAAAAAGCGAGTAGCACTCATACAAATAACGCGCGGCATAGGGTTTAGAATCCTCTTGCATAAAAACGCGCTTATCATAAATACTTTTAAAAAGCGTAAGAAGTTCTTTTGGTTGCTTAAGGTGGATATGATAATTCTCTCGCAAATAGCGATATGCCACAGCGTGAAATGTGCCAGATTCTATATTTTTTGCTATTTTCTCGCCAAAAATTTTCGCCACACGCGCAATCATCTCGCTACTCGCCTTGTTTGTAAAAGTGAGAAGCAAAATATCGCTAGGATCATAGCCGCTTTGTAAAAGATAAGCTATGCGCCCGACAATCGTAGCCGTCTTACCTGTCCCTGCCGAAGCGATGATGAGATTATGTCCACTGGGTGCTTTTGCTGCCTCTGCTTGTTCTGCATTGAGTGAGGAGAGTGGCATAAGGCAGGCAAAAACTATTTGCTAAGAGTTTGCAGAATCTCTGTTGATAAAAACTCTTTTAAAGGTTGCACCTTGCTAAATTGAGGATATTCCGCTACCGGCAAAGTCGTAACTTGCAAACAAGAGGCATTTGCTGGATTAAACACAAAAGGTGCCATAAGATTCACAATAGAATTTTCGATAGGATTTTGCACGACAACAACGCAATACACCTCTACTTTATCGCCCCTCTTTTCGTCCAAATCAAGTAGCTTTTCATCAGCAGTGGGGATAGTGAAACTATAATCACACAAAGAAAAAGGATTCACAAGTGTGATTTCAAAGGGCTTATCTCCGTCTAATGCGCGGATTTTGCTAAAAGTATCATCAATCTTTTCAAGCTCCACTTTCTTAGTGCCCTCAAAGCCCAAAATATCCATCTTTAGCTCATAAGTCATAATTAACCTCCATTTTGTTTTTAGCATTGTGGTATTATAACAAAAGCAAATTAAATACCAAAAGGCGTTTTATGAATCCTGCAGGACAAAACACACAAGAAACAAAAAAAGGTTATCAGCCAAAAGAGATAGAATCTCATTTTTATAAACTATGCGAGGAGCGAGGATACTTCGAGGTTGAGGGGAATAAATCTCTTTGGCAAGATGCACAGCAGCATTTTTGTATTATGATGCCTCCGCCAAATGTTACAGGCACACTGCACATAGGGCACGCGCTCACTTTCACATTGCAAGATATTATCACGCGCTTTAAACGAATGGACGGCTTTAAGACGCTCTATCAGCCCGGACTCGACCACGCAGGAATTGCTACGCAAAATGTCGTGCAAAGGCAACTTGCAACACAAGGTTTGACAAAGGAGAGTCTAGGCAGGGAAGCATTTATTGCTAAAGTGTGGGAATGGAAAGAACAAAGCGGGGGAATGATTTTAAACCAAATGCGCCATTTAGGCATTACCCCTGCGTGGTCGCGTCTGCGCTTTACTATGGATAAAGGCTTACAAAATGCGGTAAAAAAGGCATTTGTGCAGTGGTATAATCAAGGACTCATCGTGCAGGACTACTATATGGTAAATTGGTGTGTGCAAGACGGCGCACTCTCTGATATTGAAGTAGAGTATGAGGAAAATCAAGGCAAGCTCTACTACCTGCGCTACCCTATCTTAGAAGATTCTACAAATGTGGATTCTATAAACGCACAGAGAGCTTTAGAATCTAGGCAATACATCATTGTCGCTACCACGCGACCAGAGACTTTCTTTGGCGATAGCGCGGTTATGGTAAATCCAAACGATGAGCGATACAAGCACTTTATCGGCAAAAGTGTGATTTTACCACTTCTTAATCGCCCTATTACTATTATTGCGGATTCACACGTGGATATGGAGTTTGGAACTGGCTGTGTAAAAGTAACTCCCGCGCACGATGTGAATGACTACGAGGTAGGCAAGAGGCACAATCTCCAATCAATCGTGATTTTCAACCAAAAAGGCATTTTAAACGCAGAGGCTGGGGAATTTGAAGGGCAAGATAGGCTGGTAGCGCGTCCTCTGATCGTGCAAAAGCTAGAGGAACTTGGCTTTATCGAAAAAATCGAGGATTATACAAATCAAGTCGGCAAATGCTACCGCTGCGGTAATGTCGTAGAACCCTATGTTTCAAAGCAATGGTTTGTCAAAAAAGAAGTTGCAACAAATGCTATAAGAAAAGTAAATGATAAAGAGCTACATTTTTTTCCACCGCAATGGCTGAATAACTACAACGCGTGGATGAGGGAGCTTAAGGATTGGTGTATTTCTCGGCAGCTGTGGTGGGGACATAGAATCCCCATGTGGTATTGCGAATGTGGGCAAAAAGTTGCCTCAATAAATGACAATCCTACCTGCCCCAAATGCCATAAAAATATCACAAAGCAAGATGATGATGTGCTAGATACTTGGTTTAGCGCTGGCTTATGGGCGTTTAGCACATTGGGTTGGGGAAATGAAAAGGAGCAAGATACAAATACTCCTCAATCTTTTAAAGATTCTATAAGCAACGCGCAAGATTCACAAAAAGCCCTCTATGCGGATTCTGATTTGAGCAAGTTTTATCCAAATACTTTGCTTATCACAGGCTTTGATATTTTGTTTTTCTGGGTGGCGCGTATGCTTTTAAGCGGGGAATCGCTGCTGGGCAAACTCCCCTTTAAAAATGTCTATCTCCACGCGCTAGTGCGTGATGAGTTTGGGCAAAAAATGAGTAAATCTAAGGGAAATGTGATTGACCCACTAGAGATGATAGAAACCTATGGTGCTGATGTTTTACGCTTTAGCCTCGCTATACTTTGCGCACAGGGGCGCGATGTGAAGCTCTCCACCCAAACACTAGATAACACAAAAAACTTCACAAACAAGCTTTATAACGCCACGCAGTTTTTAAATATGTATTTGGAGCAACTCGGTGGCGAGGAGGCAAAACAAAAGGGCTTTGCAAATTTGAGCGAGATTCAGATTCAAAGTGCGCTCGGTGCTTATATGCTAATGCGCTTTAATGTCGCAACAAACGAGGTAAGAAACGCCCTAGAAGAGTATCGATTTGAGCAGGGGGCGAGTATTTTATATCGCTTTTTGTGGGGAGAATTTTGCGATTGGGGGATTGAACTTGCAAAGGCAAGTAAGGATTCTATTTATGAGCTAGGAGCAATATTTAAGAGCGCACTTCTACTTTTACACCCCTATATGCCTTTTATTACAGACTTTCTATGGCATAGTCTTAGTAAGAGCGAAATTGATTCTGCAGATTCTATTATGATTGCGCCCTATCCCAAGGCACAAGCACAAAATGCGAAAGATGAGGCATTGCAGAGGCAGTTTTACATCATACAAGATGTAATTGTCTCCATTCGCCGCCTTAGGGCTATGCTTGAGCTTGGCTTAGCACCCATTGAACAGGTGTTTATCAAAATAAAAGATTCTATTGATAATGCACTTTTAGAACAATTTGTATGCAAACTCGCAAAAGTCGGCACACTCACACTTATAGATAGCAAACCTGAATCAAGCGTGGGCGATGTAGGGGAATTTTGCGAGTGCTTTATCCAGTTACGAGGTATTGATTTGAGTGGCATTATCTCGCGTCTTACAAACCAAAAGGGCAAGTGCGAGAAAGAATTACAAAAACTACAATCTATGCTTAGTAATGAAAAATTTGTCCAAAACGCCCCAAAAGCCGTGCTAGAACAAAATCGCGCGAACTTACAGAACACACAAGAAAAATATGATAAAATTTGCGCCGAACTTGATGCGCTTTTACACCCATAAAATTAAGGAGAAAAAATGAAAAAAATGCTTATGTTTGCACTATGCCTAATGTTTTGGGGCTGTGCAGATTCAAAAGATGAAAAGAATACTAGTGCTAAGTTTGTCGATATTTATCCGCAGGTAGTGGCACTCACAGAGAAAAGGGCGGCTGGTGATGAGGCGGGCGCAAAAATGATACAGGATTCACTCCTGCAAAGTGGCATAGCGCACAATCTCATCGAGGATACCGCTTCGCTCATTTCTCGTGCCGCAACGAGTGGCTATACACTCATCACACCAAATGAGCTAAACGCGCATAATGGTGAATTTGTGATTATCTCTACCCTGCCTCGCGGTATTTATAATCTAGGGCTAATCCCTAATGCAAAGCATTTTGAATTTGCCATTAGCCCAACGCTTAATGACAATGGGAGCGAGTGGAATTGGGAAGCTGATGCGCTTTCGCGCCCACAAGAAGAATTTATCCATCTACTTGGAGAAAATAAAGACGCAAAAATCGTCTTTTATGACAGCGGGGAGCATATCTATGCGCCTATGGGAAGTGCGCACATAGGCATTATGTGGGCTAAACATCTTGGCTACACGCAGCTTTATCGTCTCGTGGGAGGATTTAATGCGTGGAAAGATTTAGGATTGCCTATCACCACAGAAAAACCTCACTGCTGCGAGATGTAGGATAAAAGGGTTTATTCAATCCATAATGCTTAAAAATGAGGGTGCAAAGGTTGTGAAGTGAATCTTGCCTTTGAGTTTAAAGAGGTTGTTTTTCTAAATTTTTACACACTTGATACGAGAGGGAGATATGCTGAAGCATTCGCGCAGATTCGAAAATGACCCTATCGTATATCCTACTCAAACGCTTAAGCCTGTTGGTGCTAAGGAGCAGCACATTATAGAATCTTACAGCCATTATGAAGATTCTATAATGCGATTTTTATTTAAATCTTTTCTCCCCCATAAGCATATTACCATACCGAGCATAAAAAGCAATCTTTACAATATGCCCGCACAGGATAGTTTTGTGTGGTTTGGGCATTCCTCTTATATGCTGTGGCTTGATAGTAAAAGCATACTTTTTGACCCATTAATCGGGGATAATGCCTCACCCCTGCCATATATGTTTCGCGCATTTAATGGAGCTGATATTTTTAGTGCAAGTGATTTTAGCAGTATTGATTATCTTATTATCACACATAATCACTATGACCATTTGAGCAAGGCAAGTATTCTTGCCCTCAAGGATAAAATAAAATGTGCTATTGTTCCGCTTGGCATAGGGAAAATATTGCACAAATGGGGGATAAAATCCATTATTGAGTTAGAATGGGGGCAAAATATTGAAATTGAGAATCTCACAATTCACGCCCTGCCTACAAGGCATTATTCTACACGTTCGTTGTTTGATAAAAATATGAGTTTATGGGCGTGTTTTGTGCTACAAAGCAGGGGTAAAAATATCTTTTGCAGTGGCGATAGTGGCTATGGCGAACATTTTAGGGTATTTGGTGAGCGTTTTGGAGGCTTTGATTTTGCCTTTATCGAAAATGGGCAATACAATATGCGCTGGGCGCAAAATCATCTCTTCCCACACGAAACCTTACAGGCGGCTATTGACATCAAATGCAAAAGGCTTATGCCTATTCATAATAGCAAGTTTGCCCTTGCTCCTCATCATTTTACACAACCTTTAGAATCTCTTTGCGCACTCTATGATTTAGGAAACAAAGATTACCCATTCTTGCTTTTGACGCCTCGTATTGGTGAAATTTTGCCGCTTTGGGAAAATATAAACACTATGCGTTGGTGGGGACAACTTACTTAGATTCTATGGTTATGAATCTTAAGTGAAATCGCGTGAAATACTTGCGCCAACGACACAAGGAGCGAGAATATCGGGCTTTTTGATACAAAGTGTGAGATGTGTGATACACACAAAATGCTTTTTAAGCTCATTTGCTATGTCTGTAAGGGCGGATTCTAAAAGTTCGTATGCGCCATTTTGTAGGCATTGGGTAATAGATTCACAAATATGCACATAATTGAGATATTCACCGCTATATTCATAGGTAATATGCGCCTCTATAAGAAGCCTTTGAGCTGCGATGCGCTCCTTAGGCAACACGCCAATAATCGTCTCAAGGGAGAGATTCTCAATATGAAGCGTGATAGATTCCGTATTCATAGAATCTCACACCTTTATTGCGATATGCTTTCACTAGAACGCAAACTCACAGCACCTTACCTTCTTGTCCGCTAAAAAGTCGCTTGATGTTAGGAATATGCGTATAAAGGATAAATAGCCCGATAAGCACCACAGGCGTGTGCGTGTGAATCTGTGCGACAATAGAAATACTATCTGGCAGGGGCAAAATATAAGGGATAACAAAAGTAAGCACGATACCGCTTAGAACGCCAATGAGCGAGGAGAGCGAGGAGATTTTAAACACTTTGCCCACAATCCCCCACACAATCAACCCACAAATCCCCTCCACAGGAATAAGCAACAGCACCGAACCAATAGCGGTAGCCACGCCCTTGCCTCCTTTAAATCCAAGATAAGGGCTATAACAATGTCCTATAATAGCTAAGAGCGCGATTGCCCATTGTGTTTCATAGCTTAGTCCTACTGCCTTTGCGAGTGCGACCATTATCAAACCCTTGCTCGCATCAAGCACAATAGTGAGGATAGAGAGGGGCTTTGCCTTTTTTTCATCTCGTTCTTTGAGGGTGCGATAGACATTTGTCGCGCCGATACTGCCCGAGCCAATTTGGCGAATATCAGTCTTATAAAGCACCTTAAGCAATAGCCACCCGAATGGAATCCCACCCACAATAAAGGCAAGGACATAAAAAATCACATTGATATTTGAAAAGACATAGAGCAGACTTGATAAGACACTCATTTATAATCCTTTGTTAATGTAATGTGCGATTATAGCATTATTTGCTGATGAGTTGAATATGCGCGTTTGCAAGTGTGCTAAACTCATCATCATAATAATAAATATTCTCTAAGCCCTCCTCCACAAGCTCACTGCCTAAAATACTCGCGGTATGTCCCGAGTAGCACACAAGGGCGTATTTTTGGTTTGGATTTTTTTTGATATGTGCATACACATCATAAGGATTATTCAGCTGCAGAGAATCTTTAATATGGCAAAGCGCGTAATCCTCGGGGTAGCGAATATCAATAATACAAAAGCTCTCGTCCAAATCCTCGGCATAAAGTGGATTGGCAAGGCTTGGGTTATTCTTTCCTTTAAATTCCATAAGATTCCTTAAAAAACATTTGTGTGTATTGTAACATAAGAATCTTTATTAAAAATATACAAAAGATTGCAGAGTGCTTATATCGTAATATGAAAGAATGAAACAAAATAAAGTTTTTATTTGTTTTTTTGTTATAGCGGAGGCTTAAATTTTGCTTTTATCATAAGGAGAAAAAATGAAAAAGAGTGTAGTTGGAGTAATTGCATTGAGTGTTTTACTTACAGGAGTAAGTGCTTTTGACTTAGGAGGTGTTACAAAAGGACTAGGAAAGACTTTAGAAGCAGGAAAAAAGGTAGGAGTAGTAAAGTCTCCAGATGATATTGTTAAAGATAATGTCAATGATAAGAAAAACATAGAAGCGTGTAAGCAATATTATCATAAAAATAAGATTGCTTATTATGGTAGTAATGATATACTCGACCCAAGTAGCACAAGAGACGAATCTAACAAAATCAATTACGATAGAAAAGAGATTGGTGCTTTGGTAGAATTATATAAAAAGGCTGTTAAAAAGCTTGAAAAGCAAGATTTTGATATATCTAAACATTCAAAAAAAGTGTTGATAATCACGCACTATGTAAATTTATTTTTAGCAAATCAAAAACATTTACAACAAATGATTCTTCTAAGTTTGCAGAAGAAACAAAAAATACGATAAGAAATAACTTTTTAACTCACGCTTAGGCATTACATCTCTATAATGTAATGCCTAAGCTGATTTACTTCCTTTACTTAACTTCTTAAATCTTTTACGCTATAATCATAAGCGACATTAAAAGAGATAACTCATCTTTACTCTTATATTCTAAGGAGAAAAGATGAAAGCACCACGACTAAGACTACTTAAGATTGTTTTTTGCTTAAGCATAGGCTTTAGCTGCACTCAAGCAAACTTTCCTGTGATTGATGTAAGATCAATCGCTCAAAGCATAATGCAATATACGCAATGAACCCTATCAATTCCAAATTCCCTATAAAGTTGCTTAAAATTTTCAAAGGTATTGTTATTTATTTTCTCTCTAAAATTGCTTCAAAAGCTTGATATTACAGAATATCCTGTTTCATTTCGAAAATGGATAAAGGAGGTTTTAGAGGGCTTTGGGTTAAGCCCTCTTTTGGTTTAAGGAGGATTAAAAGAGAAATTTATGATTTTGTGGGCGTAGTATCAGCTTTAGCAGATTCTGCTTTGGTAGCACTTTTAGCTTTGGGCTCATTTTTGGGTTTGCTTTCAGCCTTAACTTCCTTTTCCTTGTTGGCTTCTTGCTTAGTCTTTTGCTTCTCCTCTTTTGTCCTTTCTTTCTCGGCTTTTTCCACCTTTTCTGCTAGTGCTTTTTGTGCTTTTCTTTCCTTTTTTTCCGCCTCTTTTATTTCTTTAAGCTCTTTGAGCTGCTTTTGAACCTCTTTTGTCGGATCAAGATGTGCGGTTTGATATTGAGAATACACCCACACAATGCTAGGATCAGGTAGTAAGCACACGGCAGTTTGATCTTTGCCCTCATAGTCAATTTTACTCAAAATATCACGTGCAATATTGAGTCTCGCGCGCTTTTTATCATTGGTATTAACAATCGTCCAAGGGCATATGTGCGTATGTGTGCGTGCAAACATTTTTTCAAACGCTTCGGTGTATTCATTCCACAAATCAAGTGACTTGCCATCAATGGGGCTTAGTTTCCACATTCTAAGTGGATCAGTTTTGCGGCGTAAGATTCTACGCTTTTGCTCCTCTCTGCCCACATCAAGAAAATATTTGAAAATCATTGTGCCGCTTGAAATCAGCATTTGCTCAAGATTTGAAACTTGAGTAATAAACTCTCTATATTGATCTTGAGAGCAAAACTCCATTACTTTTTCTACTCCTGCTCTGTTATACCAGCTGCGATCATAAAAGACAATCTCCCCTCCGCTTGGCAATGTGCTAATGTAGCGTTTGAAATACCATTCTGTTTTTTCTGTTTCAGTAGGTTTATTTAGTGCCACTACACGGCAACCTCGTGGATTCATATGGCTTGTAAGAGCTTTAATTGTGCCACCCTTACCTGCTGCATCGCGTCCCTCCATAATGATGACGATTTTTTGATTGGTTTTTTTCACCCAATTTTGCAGTTTTAAAAGTTCAATTTGCAGTTTTGTAAGCTCCTCAAGGTAAAAATCCTCTTTCATACGCCCGTTTTTAGACTTATAAATCTCCCGAATATTGCCCTCATTCTCTGGTCTAATGACAATTTGTCTTTCTTGCTTTCCCATCTTTTCCTCCTTTTTAGGCAAAATTTATGCTCTAAATTGTATTATTTTTGAACAAAAAGCAAGCTTAAACTATAGTAAAGGGGTTGCAAAATGAAGCCGAATAACGATTTTGTCATATTACATAGTGATTTGGCACAGAGAGTAAGCGAGATTTTAGCTCAAAGGGGAATGAAAGTCGGCATAGCTGAAAGCTGCACTGGTGGGCTTTTAAGCTATCATTTTACAATGCTTAGTGGTGCGAGTGAGATTCTTGATGGGGCGATGATAAGTTATGCCAATGCGATTAAAGCTTCTTGGCTCAATGTAAGCGAGGAGAATCTTACTCGTTTTGGTGCAGTGAGTGAACCTGTGGTTAGGGCAATGTGTGAGGGGATTCTCAAGCAAAGTGGCGCAGATGTGGCACTAGCCACAAGTGGAATCGCTGGTCCCACTGGAGGAAGTGAGAGTAAGCCCGTGGGGAGCGTATATATTGGTGTGCAGCACAAAGGAGAGCGTGCGCATATAGAACTTTGTCATTTTGACGGAGGGCGCATAGAGGTGCAGTCCCAAACTTGCGCTAAAGCACTTGAAATGCTCCTTGCGCTTTTAGATTCATAAAATTTAGATCCACATAAAGCTTGAGATAAGGCAGCGAGCTAAAATCTGTGGTATCAGCTTACAAGTTTAAGCAGCGCAAAGTGTTTATATGCTTTGAGATTCTATGGTTTTATTTCTTAAGTTGCTTATGGACGCACTCTTGACAAATTAGGCTAAACTCACTATAATTCCGCTCTTTTGTGTCCTAGGGTTCATTATGAGATAGGCTGTTTTGAGGCAGTTTGGTTATGGGCAGCGGGACAAAAGATACTAAAGATGTAAGGGCAATGATGACCCGTTAGCTCAGTTGGTAGAGCAATTCCCTTTTAAGGAATGGGCCGTTGGTTCGAATCCAACACGGGTCACCACCAAAGTTAAAGTGGCCCCTTCATCTAACGGTTAGGATACCACCCTTTCACGGTGGCTACAGGGGTTCGAATCCCCTAGGGGTCACCACTTTACTTGGTTCTTTCATTATTTTGGTCGCTTAGCTCAGTTGGTAGAGCGCCACCCTTACAAGGTGGATGTCACAAGTTCGAGCCTTGTAGCGACCACCATTTTTGCATTTTTGTGGATTGTATGAGACTTTTATACAAGTTCTTTCTTTGGAGCGGTAGTTCAGCTGGTTAGAATACCTGCCTGTCACGCAGGGGGTCGCGGGTTCGAGCCCCGTCCGCTCCGCCACCTTTACTTCTATTCCTAAGATTCTTAGGTTTTACTTTCTTCTTTTATATTTTTTCAATAATAGCATTAAGCTCTATGGTTTTTGCCTTGTGATTAAGCAGCGTTTGCTCAAGTGTTTCAAGCGATTTGGGTGAGATGTATTCAAGGAGTTCTATAATATGATGATACTTCATATAGGTGGGATTATGTGTAGCGATTTTTCGTAGCATTTTTTGTGCATTCGCGCTAAACAGCTCCTGCTCATACACGCTCAAAGCATCAGCAATAAATGGAATCATATCGGCTTTGAGTTCAATATTGCCATTAAGATAGGCATAAATGCTAGAGATTGTGGGTGTCTCACCCGTTTTATTTGCACGCAAGCCTAAGTCTATAAGGCGATTAGCAAGCTCTTTTTTGCTTAGATTTTTTGCTTTTAGAATCTCATTTATTTTGTCAATAACTTTCATTCCGCTTTCTTTTGTAAGGGTTTATTAAAGATGTAAATTTTAGTCAGTAAATTATAGAAAAAGTATAATTTAAGTATTGTTTAATGATAATATACCTAATAATCACCGCCAAACAATAAAGTAAAGGAGTGCAAAATGGCTTATATCGTTAAGTTAGAAAATAATCAGGCAAAATTGTATGAAAATGGCTCTTACAAGCGCAGTGTAGGAAGCAATGTCTCTAGTGCAAATTGCAGTGATGAATGGACAATTTGTATAGAAAAAGGTCTTGCTAAGCTATATACTACAAAGACAGGAAGCTTCAAACGCTCAATAGGAGAATCAAATGCAGTGTCAGCACAGGTTAATGGAGATTCTATATTTATTTCCTATGCTAATGGCACAACTAAAGAATATAAGGCTTCTAGTGGCAGCTTTGTTAGGAGTTGTTAGGAATTTTGCGTAATGAGACTTAGAGGTTTTGCAGAATCTTCATTATTTCAAAACTTTGTTTTAGGAATCGTTTGTTTAAATGCTTTTGTGCTTGGTTTGCTTAGTCTGCCATATTTTTTTGACAATACATTCCTTAAACAAGTTGATGAAATTTGTCTCTATTTTTTCATTTTTGAGGTGTGTGTGAAAATTATCATACTTCGCAAAGAGTTCTTTAAAGAAAATTGGAATATTTTTGATTTAATCATAATTACTCTATCGGCATTACCTTTATTGGGTAATATTTCAGTCTTAAGATTGTTTAGAATCCTAAAGATGTTTCGTCTTTTTTCTATCTTTCCACAGCTGCGATTTGTTATTGCTGTTATCTCAAAAAGTATTCCTAGTGTAGTATGTATTGGATTTTTGCTTTTGCTTGTGTATTACATTTATGCTGTGCTTGGCACACAGCTTTTTGCAGAAGTAATACCTGATTATTTTGGCGATTTGGGTAAAAGTTTTTTTACTCTTTTTCAAATAATGACAGGAGATAGCTGGAGTGAGGGGGTTGCTCGTCCTACAATGGCAGTATATCCATATTCGTGGATATATTTTGTGAGCTTTATTGTTATTGTAACCTTTATTGTGCTTAATCTAGTTATTGGTATTATTGTTGATAGTATCAATGAGATAAAGCAAAGTAATGACAAAGCTACATCAAAGGGGTAAATGAAATACACTTATGACATTGACAAACGATTTAATGGCAAGAAGCTTTATGATTATTGGCTTGAGGATTCGTGCTATAAAAGTGATAGGCTGATGAAAGAGGGTGGCAGGACATTTAAGAGATTCTATAATACCCTTGCACAGCATATTTTTGACATTAACCTTGAGATTAGAGAAAAAGCAAATGAGTTTTACCCTATTGTGAGAAACGAGCGTAGCAATTCAGCGGCTATCGCTATGGCACTCTCTTTACAGACACCTTATGTCATTAGTGAGTATGGAATTGGCTGTAAAGATGAGAATCGGCACGATGATACCGATGACACACGAGAACAGCAGAGACGCTTTATTGACTTTTGGTGTGCGACAGAGGATTTCAAGCTTGAAATGTAGATAGAATCCAAGCATTGTTGGTTTAATGTCGGCAAAGGGGCTAAATGGGAATTTGATACAGGGAGCAAAAAGCGCATACAAGGTGCGTTAAAGCAGATTCGCGACATTGAGGGTTTAATAAAAAATGGCAAGGCTACTTATGGCGTGAAAGTCGCACTTATGAGTATCAATGTCTTTTGCAAAAGGGAGCAGACTGCAGATGATTTGAGTGAGTTAGATTTTATCCCACGAGATGTGGCTAAAATGCTAGAATATGAGGCGAGAGAATATCTCAAACAAGATGTGGGCGTGCTTGTAGGCGCACTTGACTTACGCCCGAGCATTAAGACAGATAAGCAAGACACTTATCATATTTATGGTGCGGAATATCTCCCCTATGTGCTGCTTGGCGCAATCGTGCTACCCTAAGATTCTATACGTAGAATTTCATACGAAAAGGAGAGATAATGAAAATAGCATATAAGAGCAAAACAATAAACGCGTGGCTTATCATAACTATGAGCGTTATGTGCGTTTGTAGCTGTGGTGAGGGCGGAAAGCAACTATGACTTTAGCAGCAAAGCACCTTATGATGACAACAGCATAATGTGTAAGAATGGGGATAATAAATATCCATTTAAGAGTCTTAATACTGAAATCAGCTGTGAAGCAGATGTGTCTTTTTATAATAATGAATGGAGCATTCACGCACCTTATGGTATTCTTGGTGAGGGTGGAATCAAGGTTACTTCTCAAGAGGAAGTAGATGCTTGGGTTGCTACTATTCGTGAAGCCTGTGCGCTCAAAGTAGCACAAAGAGACAAAATGCTTGAAGCCTTTTTTAAACATAAACTTTGCAAGAAAGTGAGCTTTGACTAAAACGCTTGTTACATTATAGCTTTTTGGTATCTCTTGGAATGCTCTTTAATGCCATTTGTCGCTATTGTTTCGCACGAGGGGCTTAGATTCTTAGAATCTAAGCTATTTTTCTATAAACACTTTCAATCCCTATTTTTAATCGCTTTTTTGTTGCAAAGATTCTTGCTTAAACAGAGTATAAAAAGCGACACAAAACTTGCTTGTAGCCTTGTAGCTTTAGAATCCCCTCCTTGCAAAGTATTCAAAACCTTTGTAGTCTCTACCTCGCCCTACTCTCTTTTGTTATCTTGCAAGTAGGGCATACCCCGATAAGCACCGCTGAAATATCATACACATCATAGCCGGTTTTTGTGCCGCAGTCATTTTCTAAATAGCCTGTTTCTAACTTAATATCCTCGAGTTTTCCGCAGGATTCACAATACACGTGCAGATGCTTATCGCTACTTAGCTCATATCTCTGCTTGTCCTTAGGGGCTTTAATCTCACGCAGGATATTTGCCTCACAAAGTGCATTGACATTCTTATAAATTGTTGCAAGTGAGATTGAAGGATAAATAGATTTGATTTGTTCATAAATTTCCTCTACATTCATATGCCCATTATCGTGGATTTTATTCAGCATAGCTATGCGTTGAGGCGTGATTTTTAAATGTTTCTCTCTCAAATGTTGTTCAAAACTCATCATAGGTCAATCCTTGTTTTGCCAAAGATAAAAATTGTCAATAAAAAAAGAATCTTATAGGCTTGAAGCAAATAAAAGCATAATGAAAGTGATTTTTGCATACAATGCAACTTTAAATCATTCAAAGTTTTTCAATAATGGAGCGTGTATTATGTTTGATACCTTGACAAGTTCATTTAAAGGGATTATGAATAAAATTCGCTTTAGCGATGATGAAAAAGCGTTACAAAGGGCGTGTGATGAGCTAAAAAAGACATTGCTTAAAAATGATGTGTATCACAAAGCGACAAAACACATCGTGCAAATCGTGCAGGAGCGCACAAAACAAGAGGGTATAGGCAAACAAAGCTTCAGTTCTTCCCTACAATACGCCTTAGCAGAGATTCTTCACTCATCAAAGGGCTATGGCATTAGCTTTTCGCCAACACCACCTAGTGTTATTTTAATGATGGGCTTGCAAGGAAGCGGAAAGACAACTTCTAGTGCTAAACTCGCGCTATATCTCAAACAAAAGGGCAAAAAAATACTCCTTGTTGCGTGTGATTTGCACCGCCTAGCAGCCATAGATCAGCTACGCACACTCGCCCAAAGCATTGAGGTGGATATTTTCACACCAGAGCTTGCGAGTAAGCCAGAGGACGCCATAATCGTTGCCAAAGAAGCAAAGCAAAAGGCGAGTGCGGAGCATTATGATGTGATGATTATCGATAGTGCAGGACGACTAAGTATAGATGAATCTCTGATGAATGAACTTAAACAGATTAAAAAAACCATAAATACCACGGAATGTATCTATGTGGCAGATTCTCTTAGTGGGCAAGATGGTATCCGTTCCGCTGAAAGTTTCAATGAAAAAATTGGCATTGATGGCGTGATACTCTCTAAGTTTGATAGCGATAGTAAAGGCGGCATAGCCTTATCAATTGCCTACCAAATTGGTATTCCGCTCAAATTCATAGGGAGTGGGGAAAAGGTAGCTGATTTTGATATTTTTCTCCCTGATAGAATCATCTCGCGTCTTATGGGAGCAGGAGACATCGCCACTCTAGCGGAAAAAAGCGCAAATGTGATAAGCCAAGATGAAGCAAAAAATATCGCAAAAAAAATTAAGAAGGGGCAGTTTGGATTTGAGGATTTTATCAATCAAATCGAAAATGTGAAAAAACTCGGCTCTCTAGGGCAAATCGCCTCTATGATACCCGGACTTGGCAATATGGCAAGTGCGCTTAAAGATGTGGATTTAGATAAATCAAGCGAGGTAAAAAATATCCGCGCAATGGTAAATTCTATGACAAAAAAGGAGCGTGAAGACCCATCGCTTCTTAATGGCTCAAGGCGCAAACGCATAGCACAGGGAAGTGGGCTGGAAGTGAGCGATATAAATCGCATTATCAAGCAATTTGACCAAGCGGCAAAATTAGCCAAAAAAATGTCGCAAAAAGGCGGTATGCAGGAGCTTCTAAGCCTTATGGGTAATATGCGAATGCCAAAATAATAAGGATTTAAGCAAAAAACACTATAATGTAGCACTTAAAAAAATGTTAAACTTCAAGGAGAAGCAATGGCAACAGTAATTAGACTAACAAAAATGGGACGCAAGAAAAAACCTTTTTATCGTATTGTAGTAACAGACTCTCGAAAGAAGCGCGATGGTGGCTGGATAGAATCTTTAGGATATTATAATCCTTTGGTAGAACCAGCACTTATAAAATACGATGCACAAAGACTAGAATACTGGAAAAGCGTAGGCGCAAAAATGAGCGAAAGAGTAAGTAAGCTTACCTCAAAATAGTCCAAAATCATTTTCAAAGAAGCAATTATGGTTGAAGATTTCATTAAGGAATATGCAAAAAAAATTGTCAATAAACCTGAAGCGATAGATATACAAGTTCAAGATACCGAGGATAATACCCGCGAGATTCTCATACTTGCAGATTCACAAGATGTGGGGCGTCTCATAGGGCGTGATGGCAAAATGGTCGGCTCACTTAAAACTTTTATCTCTGGCACAAAAGCAAAAGACGGCAAAAATTACAGAATCGCCGTGCAAGCGCATTAATCGCCAAAGCCGAGATTATAGAATTTTAAACTAATAGAATCTAAAATGAAGCACAACTCCCCACTTCTTTTAGTCGCTAAAATCGGTCGATGTATCGGTGTGCGTGGGGATTTAAAGCTCCACATCATTAGCGATTTTCCTTCTATATTTATTCCTAAAGCCATTTTTCACACCCGCTCATTTGGTGAACTTTGTATTGAATCTTTTGATTCTAAATATAATCTTGTGCGCTTTAAAGAGCATACCTCACGCGAGAGTGCCGCTAGGCTGGTAAATTGTGAGCTTTACTCTACACTTGACGAGAGCAAGGCAATGTGTGATCTTAAAGAAGGGGAATTTTTGTGGGAGGAGATAATAGGGGCTAAAGTCATAGAAAAATGTGAAAATACAGAATTGGAGCTTGGCTTAGTAACGGATATTGAACGTATTGGCACACTTGATTATCTATTTGTGCGTACAGACACCGCACTTGTCAAGCAAGGATTCAAAAAACAATTTCTTGTTCCAAATATTGAGCAATTCATCTCTTGCCTCTCACCACAGGGCATTTTCACACATAATGCCCTTGCTATATTAGAGCAAAGCTAAGACAATGAAATTCTCCTTTCTTACGCTTTTCCCCGCACTTATTGAATCTTATTTCACAGATTCTATACTCAAACGTGCGATAGATAATCACCTTATTAATGTAGAGACAATCAACATTCGCGATTACGCCCTTGATAAATATAAAAAAGTCGATGAGCCACCTATAAGTGGCGGTGCCGGACAAGTAATAAAAGCCGATGTGCTCTCTCGCGCCCTAGAATCTGTGCAAGATTCACACATTATTTTTCTAAGCCCTTGCGGCAAAAGCTTTGAAAGCAATGATGCTTTAAGACTAAGTAAAAAATCCCATATAAGCTTTGTGTGTGGGCGATATGAGGGTTTTGATGAACGTGTTATTGAGGCATTTGCCGATGAGATTTTTAGCGTGGGAGATTTTATCCTCACTGGCGGTGAGTTACCTGCGCTTATGTTGTGCGATAGCATTTCGCGCTTTATTGATGGCGTGCTTGGCAATGCAGATTCTCTACGCGAAGAGAGTTTTGAATCTCATCTGCTCGAAGCACCGCAATTTGCTAAAATTTCTCATAATGCTTTATATTCTGCTGTGCCTTCAGTATATTTAAAGGGAAATCATAGTAGAATCGCCGACTTAAAAAAACGCTTGGCGATATGTAAGACAAAGTATTTTAGACCGGATTTGTATCAAACATATCATAATACATCAAGGCGCGAGATTAGGCGAGACCAAACAGAAAGGAAAGACTATGAGAAATCGTTATATACAAAGCTTTAATGACGCACAAATTGGCGACAAGAAAGTTCCGCAATTCAAGGCGGGTGATACCCTTAGACTTGGTATTAAGATTCAAGAAGGCGACAAAAGTAGGACGCAATATTTTGAAGGCGTGTGCATCGCAATCCGCGGAAATGGTGTAGATAGGACATTTACAACAAGAAAAATGGGTGCGAACAATGTCGGTGTAGAAAAAACATTCCCTCTTTATAGTGCGAGTTTGGAAAGTATTGAGGTGCTACGCGTTGGACGTGTGAGACGAGCTAAGCTCTACTACCTACGCAACAGAAGAGGTAAAGCAGCTCGTATCAAAGAGCTACGCAAGTAATCCATTTTGTCCTCTAAGTTTAGAGGTTTATGCTTCTTTAGACCTCTATAATTACTCACAAGATTATAAAACTAGGTTCTGCCCCTGCAATCTCTCTAATATCCGTATAATGCGCTTTCACGCGCTGTGGATACAGATTCAGTTATTTACCCTTAAAACACAACTTAGAATCTACATAATGTTTCAAATAATTCATATTTATCATTTCACTATGTCGCCCCCTTTGTTTAAATAGCTCAACTTGTGCTTTTTGCCACATATTTTACACACTCAATTTTTTACAGAATCTCCTCTTAAATTACCAAAAATTATCCGTTTCATCAATATACCTCTTTTGCTCAGATTTTTCTACAAACTCTCGCAAGTTTTAATAAAATCGTTATATCTTAAAAAGCTATATGCTCTTACTTTGGGTGCTTTAACCTATTCTTAAATATTTTCCCCTTACAATTTCATTAGCTTTTTAGCAATCTTAAGTCACAGGAGGAAAAATGAAATTATGTGCAAAAGCGGTTTTGCTTATGTCCTTGACATTTGTATGCACCCAAGCAGGCGAGATACTTTATGCCTCGAAGGTAAAATCACTCTACAAAGAAGGTGATAATAAGGTTGTAGGGAGGCTTTTACCAACAGCTAAGGTTGATGTGCTAGAGCATAAAGGGAATAAAGTGCTTTTGCGTATTCAAGGCTATAAGCAAGTAGGCAATCAAGCGGCTTTGTATTTTGCACCTAATCGGCGGATTTTGAATGTGGGATTTTCTAAAAATGTAGATGTGGCTTTTAAAAGTATAGAAACTTTTAAAGAAAGCGAAAGTAAGCAAGAATGGGAGCTTGCAAGTGTAGATTTATGGAGTGATGATGCACATTTGGTTGAAAGCGTTGAACAACTTTATAAAGAGGCAAACGAGCTTTTTGCGAATTGTTCTATTTGCCACGCTTTGCATCCACCTAAAGAATTTAATGCTAATGCGTGGCCAAGTGTGATTAAGTCAATGAAAACGCGTGTAGGCTTTGATAATGACCAAGAATACTTGGTGTCTCAATACCTGCAAAAAAATGCTAAAGATATGCCAAAGGAGAAATAATGAATGTATTAAGTAGACGACAAGTGCTTCAAGCAATGGGGAAAGGTTTAGCCGTATTTGCTCTTGTGCCTTTTGTGGGCTGTGATACGGAGAGTAAAAAGGCAGTTATAGAATCTGGAGTAAAAAGCTTTAGTGAGAATCTTGTGCTTGATGGTGAGGTTATTACGGGGGCTCATTGGGGGGTTCTTAAGGCAAAAATAAAAGATGGTAAGGTTATTTCAAGCACTAATGCGCTTAAAAATAATGTATCTAACCCGCTCCATAGCACAATACCTGATTTAATTTATTCACCTACGCGTATTCAATATCCTATGGTAAGGAAATCTTATTTAGAAAACCCTGCAAATCCAAAACCTGAATTACGCGGGGCTGATGAATGGGTGAGAGTGAGCTATGATGAGGCTATTGCACTTATTGCCAAAGAGCTTAAAGCTACTTATAAGCAAAAGGGTAAAGAGGGCGTTTTCGCTGGAAGCTATGGCTGGAAAAGCAGTGGGAATTTACATAATGCGAGAATCTTGTTACAGCGATTTATGGGTATGGCAGGTGGCTATGTAGGTGTGAGTGGAGATTATTCCACAGGTGCTTCACAGGTGATTATGCCTTATGTGGTGGGAAGTATTGAAGTATATGAACAACAAACCTCTTTTTCTAGCGTGTTAGATAATAGCCAAGTGGTAGTGATTTGGGGTGCTGACCCTATGGCTACTTTACGCAATGCTTGGACACTCAATGAAGGCACAGGGCTTGATTTTTTTGATCAGCTTAAAAAGTCTGGCAAGCATATTATTAGCATTGATCCAGTGCGAAATATGACTTGTGATTATTTGGGCGCGGAGTGGTTAGCTCCTTTACCAAATACAGATGTAGCCTTAATGCTTGGCATAATGCACACAATGTTTAAGAGTAATCAATACGATAAAGAGTTTTTAGAAAACTATACAACAGGATTTGAGCAGTTTAAATCTTATCTTTTAGGTGAGGCTGATGGTGTTGCCAAAGATGCTTTATGGGCATCTAAAATCTGTGGCATTTCTGCTCAAAAAATTGAATCTCTTGCGCAACTTTTCTTTAATAACCGCACTATGCTTATGTCTGGCTGGGGTATGCAACGCGCTCACCACGGAGAGCAGCCACATTGGAGCTTAGTAACTCTAGCGTGTATGATAGGACAAATTGGATTACCAGGCGGCGGATTTGGCTTGTCTTATCATTACAGCAATGGTGGTTCTCCTACAGCGACTGCACCTGTGGTTGGCGGGATTAATCTTGGTAATGTAGGAAGTGGCGGTGCAGAATGGCTTATGCAAGGGAGTGATAATAATTTCCCTCTTGCGCGCATTTCTGATGCACTACTTAATCCGGGCAAGAGCATTGAGCATAATGGCAAGAAAATCACTTATACCGATATTGATTTTATTTATTGGGCTGGAGGCAATCCGCTTGTGCATCATCAAGACACAAATACTCTTATCAAAGCTTGGCAAAAGCCGCGCACGATTGTTGTCAATGAGATTTATTGGACGCCAACCGCACGATTTGCTGATATCGTAATGCCTATTACTACGAGTTATGAGCGCAATGATATTTCAATGAGTGGAGATTACTCAAATTTGCATATTGTGCCAATGAAGCAGCTTGTAGAGAAGCAATTTGAAGCACGCGATGATTATCAAGTGTTTTGTGATTTGGCTAAAGCTTTTGGCGTGTATGACACATTTAACGAGGGTAAAAATGAAATGCAATGGATTGAGGAATTCTACAATCAAGCCCTAAAACAAGCCGAGGGGCTTATGCTCACTATGCCTAGCTTTAAAGAATTTTGGGAGGCAAATGAGCCATTGAGGTTTGAAATTCCAGCCGAATCTGAAAGTTTCGTGCGCTATGCAGAATTTCGCGAAGATCCTATTCTTAACCCGCTTGGAACAGAATCTGGTTTGATTGAAATTTATTCTAAAAGCATAGAAAAATTTGGTTATACACAATGCCCTCCACACCCCACTTGGCTTGAGCCTATTGAGTGGCTAGGAATGGATAACAAACCTGCAGAATTTGCACTCATCACCTCTCACCCCGAGTTACGATTGCATTCTCAATGCGCAAATACTTCTTTGCGAAAAGATTATGCGATTGCCGATAAAGAGCCAATTTGGATTAATACTAAAGATGCGGCGGATAAAGGTATTAAAACAGGCGATATTGTGAGTGTGAGTAATCAAAGGGGCGAAGTTTTAGCTGGTGCTTTTGTAACAGATGCGATTAAGCAAGGCGTTGTGCGATTATGTGAGGGAGCGTGGTATGACCCACAAGAGCCGGGCAAAATTGGCAGTGTGTGCAAAAATGGCTCATCTAATGTCCTTACACTTGATATGCCCACATCTCCTCTTGCTAATGGCAACATTGCTCACACGGCACTTGTAAATATTAAAAAATATGAGGGAGAGGTAAAACCTCTAAGTGTTTTTGAATCTCCACAAGGTGTGTAAATATCGCTTATAAATTCTTTATTTTTGCATTCCTATTCTTTATAAAGAATAGGAATATATTTATAGAATCTGCTTAAGTTTTTTATTTATTTTTATATTTTCTTGTGATGATTAAGTGTGTCTAGCATAAAAAGATTTACAATCTCCTATAAACCCTCAAAAAAATTTTGTATATTTACTTCTAAAACTTGAGCGATTTTAAGCAAATGCTCTATATTAAAATGCTGCTTCTTGTGGTAGATTTCAGCACAGGACACAACGCTTACTGATTTGTGCCCTATAGCTAAGGAAAGTTCAAGCTGGGTTAAACCTTTTAATTCCCTTGCTTTTTTGACATTTAAACCTATGATTCTATACGCATTGTCTATAAATTCATCTTGTATCTTTTGCATTTTTTAACTTGTTATAGTAAGGTAGATTTTATTTTAATTTGATAGAATGCGTTTTTCAACTTGATATTACAAGGTGAAAAATTGGAAGGATAAATAATGACAAAGTTAAGGCAAGATTTTGAAATAATTGAGACAGAACTAGAGCAAGTAGAAAGGCAAGTTTGCACAGAGCAAGATTGCGTAAAAATCTTCAGATTACAAATTGATGAAGGCTTAGATGAAGCACTCAAAGGTTTAGAAGATTTGAAAGCCCAGCTTCCAAAGGAGCAAAATGTTGCACTTTTTGACCAATGCACAGAAAATGCACTTAATGCGATTGTGGGGCATTTTGGATTGGGTGCAGTGGTGCTAAATGCCAAAGATGGAGGGAATGTCCATACAACGCACAATGTAAGAAAGGGCATTTATGCGAACGATACAGAAAGGCAAAGATATGAGAATCGCGGAGAATATGATTCGGATAAATATCATCAAGATTCTGCATATAAAGAAATCAACAAAAGACAAAGTGCATTAAAAAAAGAGGGTAAGCTTACAGATTATATGACAGGCAAAAAAATCAAGCCAAACGACAACACAGATTTAGACCATATTGTTGCTGCAAAAACTATTCACGATGACCCAGCAAGGGTTTTAGCTGAAGTCGATGGCACTAAACTAGCTAACACAGAATCCAATCTCAAAATGACAGATAGTACTTTAAATCGCTCTAAAAAAGATAAAAGTGCGCAAGAGTTTCTCCAAAGACGGGATGAAAATATAGCCAAGCTTGAAGCGTTAGAAGCTAAAAGAGGCTATCTTACAGAATCCGAACAAAACGAAATGAACAAATTGCAAAAGCAAAAAGAAATAGATGATGAGAAGCTATCTAAAGAATATGGCGATTCAAAAAAACAGATAGATAAGAAGGTGGATAAGGCATATTTATGGAAGCTCCAAGCCTTACAAAGAAGCTCTAAAGACAGGCTTAAACGATGCAAAAAATATAGCGATACACTCTGCTATTGGTATGGTTTTTAAAGAATTAATAGAAGGCATAAACATAGAGCTAAAGATTCTTTTCAAAGAATTTGGCAATGAAAGCCTCAAGGATATTTTCAAGCGATTTAAACAGAGAATCTCTAAAATTTGGGCAGATATTCAATCAAAATGGAAAGAGATTATCGCTGGCTCTTTAGAATCAGCCATTATGGCATTTTTTTCTAATTTCATTATATTTGTAGTGAATATAATCTTTACTACACTTAAAAGCATTGTGCGTATTATTAGAGCAGGATTTACTTCACTCTATCAGGCGGTAAAGATTATTGTGAATCCTCCCAAAGATATGCCAAAAGAAGATGTAATGTTTGAGGCTTCTAAGGTTTTTGTATCAGGTCTTATTGGTGCGATTGCTATGCTATCAAGTGAAGCAATAAAAACTTGGCTTTTAAGCATACCCGGGCTTAATGCTGTGTTGATATTGCCTGTTCCATTTACAGATGAAACGATAGGCGACGCCCTTTCGCTCTGTATCAGTGCGGCAATGGGAGTAGTATTAAGCACGATTGCAATTTATTATATGGATAAATATGCGAGCAAGGAAAAGGAGCGGAGGATACAGATTCAGATAATGGCACAAAGTGGTGTAGTAGTGCAATATAATATTGCACAAACTTGGTTTTGCTTCTATGATGCGTATGCTTATTTTAATAAGGCAGTGCAGGAGAGCACGATAATGCTAGAAAATGCTAAAGAGCAGATTGAATTAAGCAGCACAATGGCAAAGGATTCTATAAATGAAGCAAAAAATGCCACTAACGAGCTTTTAGAATTTATGTATCAGCAAGATATGAATAAAATAAGAAATAATAGGGGGTAAATTATGGACACACAACTCATAAGCATAGATGATGTGCAAAAGGCATTAGCACAAAACGATGAGGAACAACTCAAAGTTCTTGTTGAGAAAACAACAGAAAATATTTTTTCAAATATTGTCCGAATTACAGAAAAAATAGAAAAATCAAAGCAATTAGTAAAAGACGCTGAAAATGCCAAAGGTAATTTTCTTGGTTTTGGTAAAACAGCTAAAAGAACAGAGCTCAATACTAAAGCTATTTCTCAACAAAATGAAGCACTAGTGGAAATAAATGTACTTATCAAAGAAAGTGTTACGCTTACTTGTTGTAGTATATTTTTCGCAAAAAGTATGATTGAGACAATGTCGGTTATGATGGTTGGTGGCTTTAAAGATGTTGATGGGAACACAACAATATTGAGTGATGAGCAGCAAAAACATGCCCAAGTTATCTTACAGCAAGCCAAAAACTTTGTAGAGCATCAAACTGAATATGAGGCACGACAAGAAAAGCAAGAAATTGATATTAAAACATTGCAAGGAGATATGCGCGAGAAAGATTCCCTTGATGAACAACAAAGTCAAGATATTAGCCAAAATAGAGAAAATATTTTAAAAAATCAGCAAGTTATTAATCAAAATAGAGAGCTCATTGCCCAAAATAAAGAAGCTTTAGAAGCTTTAAAGGCGAAGAATAATTCATTAGCTACTATTGTTTCTATTGTCGCCTTGATTATAAGTGGAGCAAGTATAGCTTTGCATTTTATATAATAATCCAAGATTGCGCAATTTAGATTGAATGATCACGAAGAAATGCTTTATTTCACAAATTTCGCTATAATGTGCGCTTTAAAGGAATCTAAGTAGATTCTATAACTTAAGGAGCATAAATGAAGTTTCTTATCATTCAAGGACCAAATCTCAATATTTTAGGGCATCGCGAGCCACATATCTATGGGAATTTCACACTAGAGCAAATTCACACTAATCTTCAAGCCCAAGCCAAACAAAATAATGCAGAGCTAGAGTTTTTTCAAAGCAATTTTGAGGGTGAAATCATTGATAAACTCCAAGAGTGTATCGGTGGAGAATATGCGGGTGTGATTATCAATCCTGCTGCCTTTACGCACACTTCTATTGCCATTGCTGATGCGATTGCAAGCTGCGGTGTGCCAGTGATTGAAGTGCATATTAGTAATATCCACGCTAGAGAGGATTTTCGCTCCAAAAGCTACACAGGTGCAGTGAGCGCGGGTGTAATTACAGGTTTTGGTGCATTTGGCTATCATTTAGCTCTTATGGGAATCTTACAAATTGCAAATGAAATTGCCGCCCTCAAAGCACAGCAAAATAACCAAAACGCCTAAACTATGAGAAACTCTCACTCTCTGCCTTATCTTAGCCTTGATGAGAATGCGCAGTATTACGAATGTGGCTTTAGCTGCGATAATGCAGTTGTCGTGCGCGTGGAGGAGAGCAGATTTTTTATTACAGATTCTCGTTATACCCTTGAAGCCAAAGAATTATGCAAACCACGCACCGAAGTGATAGAATCTGCGAATTTTATACAAAGCGTGCAAGAAGTGCTACAAAAGCTCCATATACATAAAATAGTGTTTAACCCCCAAGAGCTAAGTGTGCAGATGTATGAAAAGCTTAAAAATGCGCTTGAGAAGCACAAATGTGAGATTATTCCACAAGAGAATTTTCATCAAAAGCTTAGAATCTGCAAAAGCGAGCAAGAGATTGCCCTTATTAAAACATCACAAAAGCTTAACAAAAAGGCATTTAAACGATTTGGCATGCATTTAAATAAGATTGTTAAAAAATCTCCAAGTGAAAAAGCACTACATTATCAGGCTATGCAGTTTTTGAGCCATTTTGGGGAGTATGAACTAAGCTTTGAACCAATTGTTGGCATTAATGCTAATGGAGCAAAGCCCCACGCTTTGCCCAATGCAAAGTGTTATTTGGCAAAAAATGATATTTTGCTTTTTGATGCTGGAATAAAATATAAAAGATATTGTTCAGATATGACGCGCACAGCTGCTATTAAAGGTGAGATACATTTTGGCAAGAAGCAAAAATTTAAAAATCCAAAGTATCAAAAAATCTATGATATTGTTTTAAAAGCCCAAGAAGAAGCCATTTCAAAGGCAAGAAGTGGTATGAGTGGCAAGCAGATAGACGCTCTAGCGCGTAATATCATTGAAAAAAGTGGCTATGGCGCATATTTCGTGCATAGCACAGGACACGGCGTGGGGCTTGATATACACGAGTTGCCGCGTATTTCACGCCTAAGTGAGGAATGTGTAGAGGATGGTATGGTATTTTCTGTTGAGCCCGGTATTTATCTCCCACAGGAATTTGGTGTGCGAATTGAGGATTTAGTGGTGATGAAAAATGGACGCGCAGAGGTGCTATAACATATATGGATAACGCACATCAAACACAAATGCAGCCTACAAGTCTTCGGGCTATTTGTCAAAGTGGCGCGTTACATCTTTTAGAATCTTATACTGCAAAACGATATGCACTCAATATGAATTTTTTTGCTTCAATCAACCCTAAGCTTTTTGAAGAGCTTAAATCTCCTCCTGCGCAGTATAATGTGTATTGCAATGGGGAGGATTTAAACATCATTGATGTGCATACTAAAAATTTTGTCTATCCTACGCGCAAAAAGGGCAAGAAGCTTAAACATACAATGATAGAGCAAAATTTCGCTCTATCTTCAAATCCATTGAATAATTCAGCCTATACTCTGCATACAAATCGTCTAGCCCTCCATAAACTTGACGAAGAGAAATTACCTCTCACCGCAGGGATTTGTAATCCTATGATTGATATGATGTTAAATGAGTTTGGGGGAGCAAATCGCTTTCATCTCCCCTCACATTTTTTGCCGAATATGACGCTTTTTGGGTTACTTGGTGGTATGTTTTTGCAGTTTTTGATTGAGCAGGGCTACTATTTTCATTCCTTATTGCTTTTTGAAGAGCATATAGATTTTTTTAGAATCTCACTTTATTTTGTAGATTACCCTTTGTTATTTGAGCGTGTGAGTGAGCGCTCGTGTTATGTATTTGTCAAGGATTTATTGCATAAAGAATTTGTCCAAAATTATTTTGCACAAAGAAGAATTACAAATAACTTTTTGCGCCTTGAATTATGCCTGTATGATAGTCCTAAATTACAAGCTGTGCAAGAGAGTGTCGCAGAAGCTTATGCAATAAATTCTAGGGGTTGGGGGAGCTTTGATGATGAGATGATAGGCGTAAAAAATACATTTATCAATTTGGGCACAAATAAAGCGCATCTAGCTTATCCTATTTTGCACCTACCACAGCGTGTTAATGCGCCTATATGTGTTGTAGGAAATGGACCAAGTCTTGATATGTTACTGCCTTTTATCAAAGCTAATGCGCCTAATATGATTATTTTTAGTTGTGGCACCGCGCTCAAGCCGCTTAAGAATGCAGGTATTGAGCCTGATTTTCAGATTGAGATTGAGCGTATATCTTATCTTAAAGATGTTTTACAATCCGCCCCTTTGGGTAAAACTACGCTTTTATGCGGCAATATGGTGCAACCTGACGCACTCGCTCTTGCTGAAGAGGCATATATATTTATGCGCGGTGGAAGTGCGAGTGCGTATTTTGGTGGGGTAAAAAGTGTAGTTGAATTCGCCGCACCCTATGTAGGTAATGCAGGATTCGCCCTTGCTTGTTTATTAAGTGAGGAAGTGATAATGTGTGGGCTTGATTGTGGCTACATCAAAGGTAAGGCAAAACACGCGCAGGGCTCATATTATGGCGATGAGGAGAATACGATACCTAAAAATGCCTATCTCGTGCAAGGAAATAGCGACTATGAAGTGTATGCAGACGCGCTATTTAGCCTCTCTAGTGCGATGATGAGCAAAGCGATTAGGGTTTTTGCCCCAAAACTTGTAATGAATATTGGCGATGGTGCATACATTCAGGGGAGTCGCTCCACTCATCCCGATGAATTTACCTTGCGCGAAATCGATAAAAACACGCATATACAGACAATAAAAAGCTTTATGTGTGCAGATAAAAGCGCAGTTTTCTCGCACGAGCAATCTTACACAGCAGAGCTAGACGCCTATAAAAATGAAATTCTCAAAGCACTCAAAAGCGAAGTAAATGGGCAAAATCGCCCGATAGCAAACAAAAAAGAGCTTTTTTTACGCATTGATTCTATTCACGCCCTAACCCTCAAATACTCCGCAAAAATCCCATTTGTGGGCGTGATGTTTGAAGGGAGCGTAGCACATATGCTCCATACGATGATGCTCTGTGCGCTGCATATCCCTAGCGATGATATTATGCCCTTTTATGCACGATGTGTAGAGATGATAGAAACCGCCCTTAACAAAATGATAATGAGTTATAAAATCCTTTATCTTGCAAATATGCGCTCATAAGATTCTAAAAGAGTTGTTTAAGGCTTACGATTATCATTTCTCTATGCAATCAATAAAAAATGTGATATAGATTTAACTTACCAAGCAAAGTCAAAAAAGCTTTTTGCGCGACAAAGATTCTAAACTACAAAAGCCTAGCGCACCGCACATTTATCAATCAAAGCCTTATGTTCTTTGAGCTCGGGCTCTTTTAAAACCTCCTCTTTTGGGATAAGCCCAAAGGTTTTCTGGGCATTGACACAATCCTTGAGCTTATAATACCCCCACGCTAGAGAATCTAAATACGCCGGATTGAGCGGGGAAATCTCTAATGCCTTTTTAATATGTCCCACGCCCTCAACCACATTAATTTCATAATCAATCATTAAATATCCCAAAAAATTGAGAAAAAATCCCATTTGTGCGCTATTTAGCTGCAAAGACGCATTAATCATTTCATCTTTTGAAGCGGGTTTGTCGGTAGTTTGCATAAGTTTTATAGCACTTTTCAGCTTTGTAGCAATAATGCGCACTTGTGCAATGTTTTTCTTGTCTTTTAAAGATTCAAAACTATACACCTGCTCAAGTGCCAAAAAATAGGGATTTTTATTTTTCTCATAGAGATATTTTGCCTGCAAAGAAGCGTTGTAATAATCCCCCTGTGCTGCGTATAGCTCGAGTAATATCTCACCCTTAAATGGAAATTGCGCGGCAATCTCGGAGGCTTCTTTAAACTTCTTGCGGTGCGTGTAAGCCAAAATTAAATTACGCGCATTTTCAATCGTAGGATTCTCATCAAAAGCGCGTTTAAAGAGATATTCTATCTTGTCAAACTCCGGGAATTTCGCATAAATAGCTATGCCAAATTGACAGAATTTCCCCTCGCAGCCATAATTTTGTATATGATTATCAAGCAATTCTAAGGCTTTTTTTTGGTGCGAAAGGGATAATTCTATGGTGATAATTTTTTGCGCTATATCCGCGCTCTTACTCGTATTATACGCATCATACAAATACTCTAAAGCCTCTTTATACGCGCCCTTTGTAGCATAAAGTGAGCCTAAAATATCGCTTAACATCACACTAGGCTCACTTTTATAAATGATGAGTGCCTCTTTTATCGCTTCATCTGTCTTTTCAAGCTTGAGATAGGAATCCAAAAATACTTTATGTAGCATTATGTCCTTTGTGCCACCTAGTGCGAGATACTCATTTGCAAAGCCAAGTGTAGCGTTAGGATTATTAAGCGCGGAGGAGAGCACAACGGCTTCTTTGAGATATTCAAGCTTATGTGTCTCCTCATAGAGCACGAGATATAAATCCCGCGCCTTATCAAATCGTGATTGTGTCTCATAATCGAGTGCTTCAAAGAGATAGCTCTCCTCGTCAAATGCACCATAGCACAAACACGCACAGCAAAGCAAACTCACTAGCCATTTCATTTTTGTTCCTTTTTTGCTCTTATACCAGCACACATATGCGTAAGGGACACAAAATCGTCCCCGCTCAAACTTTTATGAGATTCCCAAAATGGAAAATTGCGACATTGCGCCGGGCGAAGCGCGTAAATACCACATTTTCCATCATCAAAAAATACACACGCCAAGCCATTTTGATATGGCTTTTCAAGGAATGAAAATCTATACCCGACTTTGCGCACATACTGCATACAAAAAGATTCAAAGCTTAGGGCTAAAAACGCGGCAATTTCTTGCATTTCCTTGATACTTGCAAATACATATCCGCTCTCTCCTATGCAGCACTTGCCCCCACAGCCCTCACATTTACTCGCATCAAAGCTAAATGGATAATCACTCATAGAATCTTTTTGTATCGGTTTTGTAGATTCTATTGACATACTCAACTTGCGAATCTTTCACGCGTTCATTAAAAACTCTCCGCCCATTCAGCTGTGTCAAAATAAGCTGCTCCACGCCAATAGCAGTAGAATAATTCACCCAATCATAGCGCAAATCCCCGCCCAAAAGCGAAGCATACTCAACAAGGTACTGATTTGGTCTATTAATCACATTTGCTATAAAAAGATTCCTTCTATCATTTCTTTGTATCATTAGTAAAAGCGCGGGATTGAAGTTGATTTGTGTAGAAAGCATTTTATCGGGCTTTCTGGCAGAGAGAGCAAGTTGCGAGGCGATAAGCCCCGTTTTCACCCAAGGCGTGTTAAAAAACACAACATTTCCGGCAATATGCCGCTCATAGGTTCTAAGCTTTTGTGAAAAAGTCGTAGCAGATTTTGAATCTATTACTTCTTGAAACACTACGCGGTTGCTTTTTTCCTGTAACATCGCACCAAGATTGCGTCCAATAACGCCATTATCATTATAGGCGACAATGGACTTACTCCCCACCATTGATAAGAGTAGCTCAATCTGCGCCTCATAGTCAATCCCGCCAAAGATAAGATTCTTTGGTGTAGAGTCTGTTTTGATTTGTTTTTTATTGATTGTGGGAAGATAGGTAGGGAGACTGATATTAAGATTCACAAACTCCTGTGCGCCCTTTGTAGTAAGGATAGCAATCACAGAATCATAATCATTTTGCACGATTTTTGCATAGGTATTACGCAAATTTGCCGTGCTTTCATCGCCAGTGTCAAAAATCTCAAACACAAAGTCATTTCCCCGCATCATTAAATAAGCCAAAATCGTATCAATACTGCTCGCAGAATAGCGTCCAATCACCTTTTTAGGCATTAAAAGGGCAAGCTTTACTTTCGCACCACCTTGAAAATTTGTAGGCGCTAGATAATCCATAATACCCAAATCCGCAAGTGCGCTTGAGAGCTTAGAACGCAACTCAACATCATCTATACTCGGGTCAAAAAACGCAATAAATGAAAAAAACTGCCCCTTGAGAAAATAATCAACCAAGCACGAGTTAGAACATTTAGCAGTGCTGACATTGAGTACCTCTTGCTGTGGGAGTGGGAGTGGCGAGATAATATAGCTTTTTGCAGCCACATTTGACGCACATAGCACACAGATGAATGCAAAGATTCTAAATAGTCTCATATTTGTCCTTTTGCAAGTAAAAAATGCGTGTGCGCCTCTTTTTTCAAGGAGGGATTACGCACAAGCTCATTAAGTGAATAAGTCATCAAAAAAATTCTGTTATTGTGCCATAAAATTCTACCAGCTTCTAAATGCACCCCCAAAATATGCTCAACGACCTGATTTCCAAGCAATATACATACTTTTGGTGTGATTTTTTGGAGTTGAGAGAGGCAAAAGCCCATACAGGATAGAATTTCGCTCTTTTCTATGTATGGATTCCCGCTACATTTTATGAGTGATAAAATCGATACCTGATGTTTTGAAAGTCCAAAAACGCGTGTGATGATATTTTCTAGCATTATGGCACTTTTATTTTGCACGAATATGCCATTTTCATCAACAAGTGGGGTTTCACTAATAAAACAAAGTTGTGATTGTGGGTTACAAAGCCCCACAATCGGTTCTTTGCAATGCTTAATGCGATTACACAAGGAGCAGTTTTTGATAACGGATTCTAAATCATTATGCAAGGGCTGATAAGGGGTGGGGTGGTGCAAGGGCATCACATATCGTTCCCCACAAGCATACTGCCCATACAGCAGTTTAAGTTGAAGCATTTTAAGAATCTGTGCCTTCATCATTAAGCCCTAAACTAAATCAAGCTCTAAGCCCACTGGGCAGTGGTCGCTCCCAAAAATATGAGGATAAATACTCGCTTCTTTAATATGTGATTGCAGATTTTGAGAACATAAGAAATAATCAATGCGCCAACCCGTGTTATTCTCTCGCGCCTTTCCCATATAGCTCCACCAGCTGTATGCGCCCTCGCGCTCGGGGTATAAATACCTAAAAGTATCCACAAAGCCAGATTCTAAAAGCTCACTCATCTTGCCTCGCTCCTCATCTGTGAATCCCGCATTTCTGCGATTAGTCTTTGGGTTTTTCAAATCAATCTCTTTGTGGGCGACATTCAAATCCCCGCAAATCACCACAGGCTTACTTTTGGAGAGATTCACAACAAAAGCGCGAAAGTCATCTTCCCACTCCATTCTATACTCCAGCCGCTCTAGCTCTCGCTTGGCATTTGGCGTATAGACATTGACAAGATGAAAATGCGGATATTCTGCACGAATAATACGCCCCTCCTTGTCGTGATGAGCAATACCCATATCATATTCTACCTTTAAAGGCTCATTTTTGCTTAGCACCACTACGCCAGAATAGCCCTTTTTTTCCGCACTATTCCAAAAGTTATGATAGCCCTCAAAGCTAAAATCTGCTTGTTCCTTATACATTTTAGATTCTTGAATACAAAACACATCGGCATCAATTTCTCTAAAAAAATCCATAAATCCCTTATTTATACACGCACGCAACCCATTGACATTCCACGAGATAAGTTTCATTAAGCCCCTTCAATGCTGAATCTAAAAAAGAATAAGTGTGGCGACCCTTGGAAGATTTGAACTTCCGTTCCCGCCGAGAAAGGGCGGTATCCTTGGCCTCTAGATGAAAGGGTCGGCGAAAGTATAGCAAACTTTATTTAAGATTTGCTACAATGCGATTTTTGCAATAATGAACCTTACCACAAAACAGCACAAAGGATAAATATGCGTAACTCTATAAAACTTTTGGGAATCTATGGTTCACTGCTTTTGTTGTTAGCGGGGTGTAGTATAACGCCTACCGCGCAAACTTCACAAGATTCTACTGCAAAAAGCGATATTATCACGCTTAGCTTTATTGGCGATAATGTGCTTGGCGACTACTATGGGAGCAATGGCGAGACGCTTAATTGGTATTTTAATCACAAAATAGGCAAGGATTATAGCTATTTCTTTGCAAAAGTTAAGCCCATTTTGCAAAGCGATGATATGACTTTGGGGAATCTCGAAGGACCGCTCACTACACATAATGGGGATAGAATGATTAAGCCCTTTGCCTTTAAAGGCGACCCAAGCTATGTAGAGATTCTTAAAAGTGGTAGTGTGGAGGCGGTAAATATCGCTAATAATCACACGCGCGATTATGGAATGCAAGGATTCAAAGATACCCAAACGCACCTCAAAAACGCAAAGATTCATTACAGCGGCGAGGGCGTATTAAGCATTTATGAGGTGAAAGGCAAAAAAATTGGTATGGCGGGACATCGCGGGTGGAATCCAGCGATAAAAACGCAAGTAAAAAAAGAAATAGAATCTTTGCGTAATATGGGCGCGGATATTGTTATTTTCACTTTCCATTGGGGAGAGGAGAGGGAGAATTACCCAAACAAGATTCAAAAAGACATCGGGCGGTTTGCTATTGATAATGGAGCGGATTTAGTCATCGGGCATCACCCGCACGTGTTGCAGGGCATAGAGGAGTATAAGGGCAAAAAAATTGTATATAGCCTTGGAAACTTCGTCTATGGTGGGGCGAAAAATCCAGCCGATAAAGATAGCGTGATTTATCAAGTGCGTTTTGCCTTTGGCGCGAAGCAAAATCAACTTGAAAAAATGAGTGATGAGCTGATTTATATCAATAACAAAAAAGTGCAAAAAATCGCTAAAATGCAACAATGGAGCGAACTGCATAGCTTTGTGCCTGTAATGATTAGCGGGGCAAAGACATATAATAACTATCAACCTATAATTGCGCAAGAAGCAGACAAAGAGCGTATTATTAAAAGAATGAATACTTATAGCGCACCATTAAACTAGTGCGATTTTTAAGAATCTTAAATAAACTAGGATACCTATGCAGGATTTTATACAAGGATTCTTAGTGGCATTTGGGCTCATTTCTGCCATTGGCGCACAAAATGCCTTTGTCATCAAAAGTGCTATCAAAAAGGAGCATACATTCTTTGTATGCTTCGTGTGTGTGCTATGTGATGTCATTTTTATGAGTCTTGGTGTGTTGGGCGTTGGCACAATGCTTGCAGATTCTGTCATATGGAGCAAGATTCTAGCCTATGGTGGCATTTTATTTTTATGCGTGTATGGATTGCGCTCACTTAAAGCCGCTTTTCAATCAAACCAAAGTATTCGCTTAGAGCAAGACAACACGCATTTATCGATGAAAAGCACACTTTTAGCCACATTAAGCATTACACTTTTAAATCCACATATGTATTTGGATACCTTTATCTTGCTAGGGAGTATCAGCATAAGCACAGATTCTAAAATTGCCTTTCTTTTAGGCTGTATTAGTGCTTCTGGTACGTGGTTTTCTCTGCTTGGATTTGGCGCAAATGCACTATCGCCCTACTTTGCCTCACCCACCGCGTGGAGAATCTTAGATGGATTTATAGCGTGTGTGATGTTTGCGATTGCCTTTAGCCTTGCGATGTATGTGGCGGGGATTTAGCCCCATTTCCCAATAAAATATGATTTTTTTAGAATCTTAAGCACAAAAGCCCCACCTTATCCTTTATCTCCACAAATCCTTTGAATATGCTTCAAAATCTCCTGTGCGCCATAGGGCTTAATCTTGCTCATTACCTGCTGTGATTTTTGCGTGAGTTTCTCACCCTGCAAAGATTCTATAAATTTCAGCACTGCTTGAGCACTTAGCTCGGATTCCCTTATCACCTCTCCTAAGTCCTCTTTGGCAAAATACAGCGCATTAAAATATTGATGGTCTTTTGCCGCATAAGGATAAGGCACAAAAATACCAATTAGCCCATTCGCACTCATCTCCCATAAGCTTGAAGCACCAGAGCGTCCAATACACAAATCCGCCGCCCACAGCCGCTCAACAAGCTTTGTATCAAAGGCGAATACATCAATATCATTTACAATCCCAAGTTTCTCATATGCCTCCTTCATACGCTCAAAGTCCCGCTCCCCACATTGATGAGCCACCTTTATGCCCCTTTGTAAAAGCTCGGGCACAAGCGTTAGCGCAAAGTCATTAATACCCTTTGCCCCTTGTGAGCCACCCAAAAATAATATCTCGCGCACACTCTCGCGCACACGCGCCTTTGTGAAAAACTCATCACGTACCGGATAAGAAGTGCGGATAAAATTTTTAGAATCTGATTCAAAGCTCCCAAAAACCGCCTTTGCAAAAGGGGTTAGAATCTCATTAAGCTTACCCTTAATCGCATTTTGCTCGTGGATAAAAAGCGGAATAGCACATAAAAGACTAGCGATACTCGCGCCACCTGCGCTAAACCCACCTACACTTATCACACATTCGATTTTATGAGATTTAAGAATCTTGCGTGAGCGTGCCACGCATTGGGCTTGTTTAAAAAGTGCCTTGAGCTTACCCAAACCCCGCTTATTAACTACACCTACTGAATCTAAAAAATAGCATTGCGTAAAAAGTGAGGAAGATTCAAACCAAGCCCTATCCTGCCCTAAAGTCGAGCCGATATAAATAGCTTCCTCCCCGCTCTTTTGTATAGCTTCTGCCAAAGCTTTAGCAATGGCCAAATGCCCTCCTGTGCCTCCACCTGTAATCGCAAACTTCATTTAAATCCTTTATGTAAAAATACGAAATAATGCCTGTATTGTAATGTGCGAAAATGATATTTTAGTAATGTGTAAAAGGGTATTAAGTTAAGATTCTATATACTCACGCAAATTTTCTTTAAAGGCACACAATGGCTCAAATTATCACGCGCTTTGCGCCCTCGCCCACAGGATATTTGCATATCGGGGGATTGCGCACGGCATTATTTAACTATCTCTATGCAAGAGCAAATGGTGGTAAATTTTTGCTTCGTATCGAGGATACGGATTTGGCGCGAAACTCACTTGATGCGACAAAGGCGATTATAGAAGCTTTTAATTGGGTGGGATTAGAATATGATGGCGAGGTCATCTATCAAAGCCAAAGGTTTCCCCTCTACAAGCAATATATTCAGCAGTTACTCGATTCTAAAAAAGCATATTACTGCTATATGAGTAAAGAGGAACTAGACGAGCTAAGGGCGCAACAAGAAGCAAACAAGCAAACACCGCGTTATGATAATCGCTACCGCGATTTTACTGGCACGCCACCGAGCGATAGAGAGCCTGTGGTAAGGATTAAAGCCCCGCTTGAAGGCGAAATATGCTTTAAGGACGGCGTGAAAGGCGAGATGAGAATCCAAGCTAAAGAACTTGATGATTTTATTATCGCACGAAGCGATGGCACACCCACTTATAATTTTGTCGTTGCTATTGATGATGCGCTTATGGGCGTTACAAATGTGATACGAGGTGATGACCACTTGAGCAATACACCAAAACAGATTATCGTGTATAATGCATTGGGCTTTGCAATACCGCGATTTTTTCACGTGCCGATGATTCTTAACCCTCAAGGGCGCAAACTTAGCAAACGCGATGGTGCAATGGGAGTGATGGACTACAAAAAAATGGGCTATCTGCCCGAAGCGATTCTCAACTTCCTCGTGCGTTTGGGCTGGAGTTATGGCGATAAGGAGATTTTCTCTCTCAAAGAAATGTGCGAACTCTTTAACCCATTCGAACTAAATAGCTCCCCTAGCGCATACAATGAGGATAAATTTTTATGGCTCAACGCACATTATATTAAAAATACCGATAATGCCACACTTGAAACGCTTTTAAGCGCATTTAATGTGCCTTGCATAGAAGCGGGAAAGCGTGAGATTCTCTATCCTGCACTTAAAGACAGATGTAATACTCTTGCAAACTTCGCACAAGGCTTTTTTGAAGTGATGAATGCACCTCAAAGCTATGATGAAAAAATGCGCTCAAAGCTTGATGAAGTAGCAGTGGCAAATTTAGAATCTCTTTTTAATGGAGCAGATTCACAAATATGGGAAAGCGCGCACAATATGGAATCCTACCTGCACGACCTCGCTACACAGCGCAATATCAAAATAGGCAAACTTATGCCAACTCTGCGCTGTGCCTTGCTCGGCAAGAGCGGAGGCATTGGCGTGTGCGAGGCGCTTATTATACTCGGGCAAAAAGAAAGTTTGGAACGCATTAACGCATTTTTGCGTAGCTAAAATACAAAAGAGGCGATATGAAATCAAATACAAATGAAGAGAGTGAGTGTAGCCACATATCAGCTAGAGATTCACTCGCGCAAAAACGCGCTTGGCAAATGATAACGCGCATAGATGTATGCAAAAACACCCTAAAATACGCACTTATAAGTATGTGTATGTGTTCCTTTGCCTTTGGGAATTGGTTTATGAATGGCTGGGACACACAAAATCCGCCAAGCCTTGAACAAAGTCTCAAATCCCTACTTGCTCTAAACTGCTCACAAGTAGATATGATAAAAGGCACTACAAAGCCACACAAGGGCAAAAAGGCAATAGAGCAGTGCAAAAAGGAGCAAAAATTTTTACTCGCTATTGCCAATGACGATACACAAACCTATCAATCTATAATGAAAAATGGCGAGGGAAATGAGTATTTCTCGTTTTATACCACGCATTCCCCGAGACTTGAAATCACGCCCCTTATGGCTGCTATTGCCCTCAACTCCACAAGAGTGTTTAATCTCATTCTAGCAGATTCTGCAAAATCAAAACGATTCTCCACCAAAAAGCCGCTTTATGATATTAATCGCGTGATGAGTGATGAGCAAAGGCATATAGGTGCCTTTAGACTAGGAAATGGAATCTACGATGCCTATGGCGTGAATGCACTTGATTTAGCGGCAATGTATCGCAGGTATGATATGTTTTGGGCGTTACTCAATAAAGGCGCGGAATACAATAATCCAAAATACCCCCTAACAAATGGTATTATTGCCTTTGGTGATAGATATATTTTAGAGCTTATGTTGCAATTTGACAAGGAGTTTTTAGAACATTTTGGCGGGGGACATATCTTGCATTTTCTTGCGCGTGATGGCAATGTGGAGCTTTTAGAATACCTCATCGTAGATAAAAATATGCCTATTGATACGCTAAGAGCCGGTGAAACACCGCTTGATGCGGCACTTAATGCTAAAAATTTTCAGCATAAGCCACAACTAGAAGCAGCGCAAAAACTTATAGAATTAGGTGCAAAAGTAAGTGAGGCAAATGCACATCGCATTCATAAGCTTACCCACCAAAAAGATAAGCAATAAAGATACAGAATGTGTTTTAAAAGTTTTTAAATCTTATCATTTGCCTTAGCCAAACCCTAACCTTAAAGGCATTTAGAATCTTGCTTAAACTTGCAAGAATCCACAATGCTAAGCTTCCTATTGCGCCTGCGTAATTACTCCCCCGCCTAGCACACAATCGCCCTGATACACGACAAGTGCCTGTCCTTGTGCTACGCCATAGGCAGATTCTAAAAGTTTCGCGTGGATATACTCGCCCTCTATATCAATACGCGCCTTAAGCGGAGTAGAGCGATAACGCACTTTCACATCATACACGCCGCCATTAAAGGTTTGTGGTAAGCTTTTGTTTAATGCTCGTATAGAATCTACCGCCAATTCCTCCTTTAATCCCACGACAATTTCATTGTCTCGCGGATTTATCGCCTTGACATAGTGTGGCTCGTGTGAGCCAAATACACTAAACCCCTTGCGTTTGCCAATCGTATAGTGCATATAACCTTTGTGTGAGCCCACTACCTTGCCGCTACTATCGCGCACAATACCTACTTTATCCACATCTTCATAAAGACGCAAAATATCAATATAGCTCTCCTCCACAAAACAAATTTCTTGTGATTCTTTATAGGTCTGTAATGTCCCCAAAAATGGCAAGAGTGCAAGAGCGGTTTGCTTCACTTCGCTTTTATGTATCGCGCCCAATGGAAAGAGGATTCTATCAATGGCATTTTGAGGCAGAGCATAGAGGAAGTAGCTTTGGTCTTTGCTTTCATCTACTGCTTTTGCTATGCGCTTTATACCCTCAATCTCTTGAATCTGAGCATAATGCCCCGTGGCGATATAATCGCAGCCCAATTCATCGGCTTTTTGCAAGCCTAAGCCAAATTTCATTAGAGGATTGCAAATCGCGCAAGGATTGGGCGTTAGCCCCTCTTTGTATGAACGCACAAACTCATCATACACATTATGCTTAAATGCCTCTTGCAAATCAAGCACCATAAACTCAATACCCAAATGTTCTGCTACTTTATGGCAGTTTTGTATATATATTTGATGTTTTTGCTCTTTATTATGTAATTTGAGATAAAACCCTATTACCTCATAGCCCTGCTCTAACAACAAATGCGCACAATACGAACTATCCACGCCACCACTCATAAGAAGTGCTACTTTCACTATAATCCTTTGTAAAAAATAAAGCCTAGAGTGTAGCATTTTGAAGTAAGTTGCGCGTAAATGTCTATAAAAGCGATTTTGTGGTATAATTTGGCTTTGTGCTAAAACCTAAGCATTATATTTTATTTTGGAGAACATTGTGATTTTAGAGCACGAACTACCCCAAGGGAGCAAATTATATTTTGATACATCAGCCAAACTCAAGCGAGATATAGAATCTTGCGCAATTAATGCGTTTTATGAGAATGACTACAAAGAAATTGTAACGCCCACTTTTACATTTTTGGAACATCAAGATGATATTTTAAATCGTGGGCTTGTGCGTTTAAATAGTGAAAGCAATCACCAGATTGGTTTGCGCTATGATACGACCTTTGAAGCGATGCGTATTGTTACAAAACATATTGCGCATACCAGTGAGCATAAAAAATGGTTTTATATTCAACCTGTGTTTAGCTACCCCACGACAGAAATTCATCAAATTGGTGCGGAGCATTTGGGGGGTGAAAGCCTCGCACCCGTGATGTGCCTAGGCGTGCATATTTTGCAAGAGCTAGGGCTAAAGCCGTATGTGCAAATCTCTAATATGAAGATTCCATTGCTCTGTGCCAAGCATAGTGGCGTAGATATAGAAGTCTTTGCCTCACAAGATGTGGGCAAACTACTGCAAATGGAAGGCTATGTGGCGGATTTAGTGCATATTAAAACAAAAGAAGATGTGCAAAATGCAATCAATAATGCACCTGTATTTTTACGCGGTGAGCTGGAGAGGTTACTTGAATGTGCAAGTTACTGCGAGTATGAAAAGAGTATTTTCTCACCCCTTGCTTCCTCGCCCACCTCGTATTATAAAGACTTGTTTTTTAGAATGTTTCTTGGAAATGCAACTTTATTGCAAGGTGGCAAATACATCGTGGGCGACCAAAGCTCGTGTGGGTTTGCAATCTACACTGATGAAGTGGTAGAATGCCTTATTTAGCACAAATGTATAGAAACTAATTAGGAGAGGTTATGGCTGATTTGATCGTGGGGATTCAATGGGGTGATGAGGGCAAAGGCAAGATAGTTGATAAAATGGCAGGAGACTACGACTACATCGTGCGCTATCAGGGCGGACATAATGCTGGGCATACGATTGTGGTAAATGGACGCAAAGTAGCTCTGCACCTGCTACCCTCTGGCATTTTGTATGAATCTTGCAAAAACATTATCGGCAATGGTGTGGTAATTAGCCTTGAGGCACTCATACAAGAAATGGCGGCTTTTCCTAATCTGCAAGGGAGACTTTTTATAAGCGATAAGGCGCATATTATCCTGCCATACCACGAGCTTCTAGACAAAGCCAAAGAAAAGAATAAGAACAAAGCCATTGGCACGACAGGCAAGGGTATAGGACCCTGCTATACGGATAAAATCTCACGCAATGGCGTGCGCATTATGGATTTAACAAATTCAGCACGATTAAAAGAAAAAATTGCCTCCATTTATGAGCAAGCACAATATGTGGCGAAAGCCTATGATGTGGAGCTCCCAAACATAGAAAATGTGGTAGCAAAAATAGAATCTATGAAAGAGCAGATTTTGCCTTTTGTAACCAACACAACACAGATTCTATGGGAAGCACAAGATAGTGGCAAACGCATTCTGCTTGAGGGCGCACAGGGCAGTATGCTTGATGTAGATCACGGCACTTATCCTTTTGTAACAAGCTCGACAACAATCGCTGCAGGTGCGTGTAGCGGGAGCGGATTAGCCCCAAGGGATATTAAACAAATTATAGGAATTGCCAAGGCTTACTGCACGAGGGTGGGAAATGGTGTATTCCCCACTGAAGAAAATGGCACAATAGGCGAAAAGTTGCGCGAAGCTGGGGGAGAGTTTGGCACGACAACAGGACGTGCAAGGCGATGTGGCTGGTTTGACGCGGTGGCGGTGCGATACGCGGCGCGACTAAATGGCTGTGATTCTCTCAATATTATGAAACTTGATGTGCTTGATGGATTCTCGTCTATTAAAGTATGCGTAGGTTATGAATATGAGGGCAAGGTAATTGATTATATTCCTACTGATTATGAATGTGTGCGCCCTGTTTATAGAGAGTTTGAGGGCTGGAATAAAAGTGCGAAAATCCGCCACTTTAACGACTTGCCAAAAGCAGCACAAACCTATATTAACGAGCTCGAAAAGCTCACTGGCACAAAAATTGCTATGATTTCTACAAGCCCAGAACGTGATGATACTATTAGGCGCTAAGCAATGAAAACAAAATTTAGCTCAATCGTGAGTTTGCGCAAAAAAGATATGCAAGAGTGCGAACGCGTGATTATGCAAAACGAAAACAGAATTGCAAATAAGCAAATGCAAATTGATGCTATTGCAGACGAAGTTGTAAAGCTTGAAATGCCTCGTAGTGGGACATTTTATGCTTTTAAAGCGTATGATGAGGTCAAAAAAATGCTTTTTTATCGTATGAGTGTAGCACAAAGTGAGCTAGATGAATTGCAAGCCAACAAGGCGATTTTACAAGCACAATACAAAAAGTGCCACATCGAATATGAAAAAATGGCGTTTTTAGACAAAAGAGAGCAAGAAAATATACTCCAAGCCATCAAAATGCAGGAGAAAAAAGAGGTTGATGAGATTGCTATGATGCTTTATAATAATGTTGATGGTAAAGTTATATGAAAGCTAAGTTAGGGATTCTATGCGCCTTATGCGCGAGTAGCTTCGCACAATCTCAACTGCTTGATTGCAGTATCATTTTTGAAGCGCGCAAAGATGAAATCAAAGCGCAACTTGATGAGATAGATGAGCGACAACAAGCCTTACAGGTGCTACAAAACGCCACGCAGGTGCTACTTGATGAAAAGGAACGGCAGCTCAACGCAAAAGAGCAAGAAATTAATCAAAAAATTGTCGTTTTTGCACAAGAGCAAGAAAAATCCAAAGAACAAGAAGAACAAACACACAAAAATAATCTTGCAGAAATAGAGCAAAAAACCCAAGAGCTAGAGCAGCTCATCGCCTATAATGAGGAGATTCTATCAAAGATTAAGGCGCAAAAAGATGATAAGATTATCCAAGCCTATAAGGGGCTAAAAGAAGCTAAAGCCGCTGCGATACTTGCGGACTTGCCAGAATCAGAGGCGGTAGAAATCCTCTCGCAGATGGAAGTAAGGGATATAGTAAAAATCCTCGGCAAAATGGATAATCAAAAAGCCGCACGCATTACCTCATCAATACGCGCGGTAGAGCCAAACCGCCTACCACAAAATCTACCAAATGTAGAATCTAGCAAGGATTCTAAAAATACAAATCCCGATATAGACACAAGTTCTAATCAAGACATACCAAATCCCACACAAGAAGATGAGACGGCAGATTCTAATGATGCTTTAGAATCTATAGAATCCACTCAAGAGGGCATAGATAGCCCTACGCAATGATATTTGATTGATTTTGCATAAAGCATAGATAAATACTTTGTCCCTATTTAACCTACGGGCATTTTATGAATACCCTTAAGCCCACAAGCAATTAAATCTTAGAGGCAAACAAAACAAAAAGCAATCAAAAAATTACTTTTGGCTTATTTTGCGCAAGTATTATATTTTATGGGATAGGCGGTTCTATAAGCAAGATTTTAATGCCCAAACTTTTTTTCATATTGGTGGATTAATTTTCTTTATTTTTAATTATAAAAGCATATCTTTGGTAGATTTAAAACATATAAAACTCCCTCTTATTTGTTTTGCTATCGTGCTACTTTTTGGTTTTTGCACTTTATTTGATACGATTACCATATCTCAAAAAATAAATAGCCATATTTTGGGTTGGTTTGTTATCTTTTTTGTTGTCTTTTTTTTATGCAATGCAAATATCGCGAAAAACTTTATTTCTTGTTTTTATTATTTGCATTAATGTGTGTTGATGTTATAGCTACGATTTATGTATGGGTGAGTAATAATTTCCAAAGCCATATAAAACCACTTTTTTTTCATATTATAGCCCTCAATGTATGGCTTCTTGGAGCAAGTGCAATTTGATGTAATGCACCCCGTTATGCTCAAAACCTTTTTCTTATTTTTTGCCCTTATTCATAGGTATATATACGAAGAGAATCCTAATCACAAGTAGCACAAAATTTTGGCAAAGAAGCCCTAATACCCTAGGAATGGTGGATAAATCTTATCCTAGTCTCTGCTGCACAAAAACCTATCGGCAGAAAATCAAAACAATGCTTCATAGGTTATGGAATACTTCTTGCTTTTAGCTCTTTGAAATTTAATTCAAAGGACTGAATATGAAAAGTAATGTGCTTAAAAGTTCAATTGTTACAGGTTTTGCTGCATTCGCACTCTGCGGTTGTGGAGGTTTGTTTGATACAGGCGAGGGTGCTGGTGGGACAGCAAATGGATTAGTGCCTCCAAGTGCAAATAATCAACCTATGTATGCGCCTATCCAAGCTCCTACTTATCCGCCAATGCCCGGGTACAACACAAATCCAAACATTCTACCTAAGCAAAATGCGGGTATTCCTAATAAAATTGGCACGCTCGTAGTGGATAAAGTGGAGCTTCCCGGCGTGAATAAAGATAATCTAGAGCCAAAATTTGATAGAGACAATGACTATATCAACAAAGGCTCAAGCGCGAATATCCCTAATTCTCCAATGCTTACGCCTGAAAATGAAATCACTCTTAGTGCGGTAGGCATAGGTGTATCGCCCGAGAATTCACTCTCGCCATCACAAGCTTTTGCTATGGCAAAGCGAGCGGCAATTGTCGATGCGTATCGCCAAATCGGTGAAAAAATGTATGGTATCAGAGTAAATGCCCAAGATACCGTGCGTGATATGATGCTACAAAGCTCGACAGTTAAAACAAAGGTTCAAGCACTCATCCGTAATGCAGAAGTGCTTGAAACCGTTTATAAAGACGGCTTGTGTCAAGTCAATATGGAACTCAAGCTTGATGGTAGAATCTGGCATAGGATTCTATCCAATGCACGCGCTTAGTAGGATAAAAGCGTAATGTTTGGTATTTTTAAGCAATTATTTTTGAGGAGCAGCGCTCTGCTGCTTCCATTTTTGTTTGTCTCGTGTGCGTGGCTAGAAGATAATTTTCAGCACCCAGATACCAATCCCAACGAAGCCGCTGTGCTAGAGCCTACAAAATTTAAGATTCTACTCATAGACACACCGCGTGTAAAATTCTATGATTTTGCTTCACTCAAATACAGCAAGTCAAAAGTCCTTACTATCGATTTATACAAGCTTGGCAAACCTATGAGCCAGATTGTCATAAATAAAAAAGACATTTGCATAAAAAAAGACTGCACTTCAAAGTGGATTGCTGCAAGAGCATTTTTTGGCGAAGTAAGCTATCCTAACTTGTTTAATGATATTTTAGCAGGGCATGATATATTTGATGGCGAGGGTAAGCGCGTAACTAATGAAGGTGCATTCGTGCAATGGTTTGTGCGCGGAGGACAGGAATTTTATTATGAGCGCAGTAAAAACAAGGTGCTTTTTAAGAATCTTACTATGAATATCACCATAGGTGTCGAGGACTATATTCTGCCAAAAAATTAAGGCATTAAAGTTTTCTTAGCGTTTTTTAGATACAATCGCGCTTTTTATCTCCTTTGCGTATGGGACAGACAATGAGACATTTTCTTACTTTAAACGATTTTTCCAAAGATGAGATTCTAAAAATGCTTGATGTGATTTTAGAACTCAAGTCTAGGGATGATAATCCGCCTTATTTCAAGGGCAAAGTATTAGCTATGATTTTTGAGAAAAGCTCCACACGCACGAGGGTAAGTTTTGAAAGTGGTATGTATCAACTAGGGGGACAAGGCATATTCCTCTCTCACAAAGATATACAACTTGGGCGCGGCGAGCCCATAAAAGACACTGCACGCGTAATTAGCTCAATGGTAGATATGGTAATGATGAGGACAGGCGAACACAAGAGGCTTGAAGAATTTGCCAGATACTCCTCTGTGCCACTCATCAATGGACTAAGCGATGATTTTCACCCAGTCCAACTCATCGCGGATTATCTTACAATGATAGAAAATGGCATATACATCGCCGAGCATAGTGCGAGTAGATTCTATCCACAAAATAGACAAGAACCTATCGTGGCATATGTGGGCGATGGCAACAATATGTCGCATTCTTGGATTAACCTTGCGAGTATTCTAGGCTTTGAACTTCGTATCGCAACCCCCCCAAATTACGCCCCAAAAGCCGATGTAGTCGCAAATGCACAAAACCTTTGTGCCAAAAGCGGTGGCAAGATTTTGCTTAGCACAAATCCACAAAAGGCAGTGCGCGGTGCAAATGTTATAGTAACAGATACTTGGGCGTCTATGGGACAAGAGGAGCAAAAAAAGGAACGCGAGATAGCCTTTCAAGGATTCTGTGTGGATAGCGCACTTATGAATCTTGCGCAGGACAATGCGATTTTCTTGCATTGTCTCCCTGCCTATCGCGGACAGGAAGTAAGTGAGGAAGTGCTAGAAGGTGCACAATCGCGTGTATTTGAAGAAGCTCAAAACCGCCTTCACGCGCAAAAAGGCATAATGCTCTATCTTGCTCAAATCAACAACATAAGCTTGGGTGCGTAAAATGAAATCTTTGCCACAAGACAAATGGCTAGATAATTCGAGTGAGAATCTCGGTGTGCTACATAAGACTTCGGATAGCACAATGCTCCTAGCGATGCAAAGCGGTGAATTTTCAAAAGAAGATTTATGGTTTTTGAAAGATGATGAGGGCGAGGAATATGTCGTTTTTCCACAAAAGCTTTTTTTGCAGCTCATTAGGCGCATTAAGCACATACAAGAGGAAAAACTGATGATGAATCTTGAAAAAGATGTCATTTCACAAATGCCTATTGACTTTGACGATGCTATGGCAGTAGCAAAAAATGCTTTAGAATCTTTACGCCGTAGTGATGGCAACTTGCCAGAGATAAATACCGCAAATCTTGCCAAGAATATTAAAAAAGAATACCCTAATTTATTTTTTGATATTGATTTCTTGCGTAAGTCAAAATGAGGAGTGGGGATTATGAGCGAAAAAATTGATTTTAGTGCATTTGTGAAGTATTCAAAATCAGCTCCACGATACACGAGTTACCCTACTGCGGTGGAATTTAAGCCCTCTTGGAATGAATCCTCCTATACACAAGCACTCAAAAATGCAGATTCTACCTCGCTGCCACTTTCACTTTATGTGCATTTGCCATTTTGCCGCTCTGCGTGCTATTTCTGTGGCTGCAATGTTGTCTATACAAGCAAAGAAGAAAGAAAACAACACTACATCACCTACCTCAAAAAAGAGCTTGAGATTCTAAAAAATACTATGAATACCCAACGCGAGGTCGTGCAGTTTCATTTTGGCGGGGGCACACCGACTTTTTTTAACGCACAGGAGTTGCAAGAGGTAATTAGCCTTGTGCGCGATACCTTTAGTAATTTTGTCCCTCACGCAGAGGTGAGTTGCGAGATAGACCCACGTTTTTTCTCACGTGAGCAAATGGCGGTGCTTAAAGAGAATGGATTTAATCGCCTAAGTTTTGGTGTGCAAGACTTCGACCCCAAGGTGCAAGAAGCCATACACAGAAAGCAAGAAGTTGCAATCGTGCAAAATGCCATAGCCCTAGCGCGTGAGTTTGGCATTAAATCCGTGAATTTTGATTTGATTTATGGGCTACCTTTTCAAAACGAGCAGAGCTTCGCGCATACGCTCGCACAGGTGGTGAATCTTAAGCCGGATAGGTTAGCGATTTTTAACTACGCGCATTTACCTTGGATGAAAAAAACAATGCGTAAGATTGATGAAACTACTTTGCCTAATCCCGCACAAAAGCTTGAGATTCTAAAAAATACCATTACATTTTTGCAGCAGCACGATTATGCGATGATTGGAATGGATCATTTTGCTAAAAAGAGTGATGAACTTTATAGGGCAAAGCAAAACAAGGAATTACGCCGTAATTTTCAGGGCTACACTACGCGCGGATTCTCACAGACTATTGGCATAGGACTTACAAGCATTAGCGAGGGACTGGATTATTATTCACAAAATTTTAAGGATATGAACGAATATGAGGCAGCACTTGATAGTGGTAAATTACCAGTAGAACGCGGTGTCGCGCTCACGCCGGAAGATGTTTTACGTAAAGAAGTGATTATGGGACTTATGAATAATCTCTGTCTTGATTTTGCACATATAGAATCTAAGTTTAATATCGATTTTAAAGTGCATTTTGCGACAGAACTTGAATCTTTGAAGGAATATGAGGAAGTGGGGCTTATTAATGTTACAAACGAGGGCATTTACACTTCGCCAACAGGCGGTATGATTATACGCAATATCGCTATGTGTTTTGATACGCATTCTTTTACTGATAAGAATGCCAAAAGATTCAGTAAGACGATCTAGGAGTGTGTATGTTTGATTTACAAAGCGTATCGAGTGCGTGTGTAAAATGCGGCAAATGTATCCCTCACTGCACGATTTATATGGTAAATCGCGATGAAGCTACCTCTCCGCGCGGATTCTTAGATTTACTCGGTGCATATAAGCGCGGGGATTTAGCACTTGATAGCACAAGTCGCAATATTTTTGAATCCTGCTTTTTATGCACAACTTGCGTTACACATTGCCCCTCAAGTTTGCCTGTTGATGTGGCAATAGAATCCGTGCGCGTGGATATAGCGCAAAAATATGGTATAGCTTGGTATAAGAGGGCGTATTTTTTCCTCCTGCGACATCGCAAAATTGCGGATATTGTCTTTAGTTTCGTGCATTTTATAATACCCTGCGCATTTAAGCAAGAAAATGGGCGACTTATCTCGCGTCTTAAACTTTTTAAAAATGCGGATTCTAAACAAGCAAGACGCTCAATCTTCCCCGTATGGCGCAAATCGTTTTTACAAACTTATCAAGGCGATATTACCCCGCATAATCCAACACCTCCGCAAAATACGCTTACACACAAACGTGTAGCAATATTCATTGGGTGCTTGAGTAATTATAATTATGTCAATGTCGGCAAAAGTCTGCTTGAGATTCTAAGCCATTTAGGCATTACCGCGTTTGTGCCACATTTGCAAGAATGCTGTGGCGCACCGGCATTCTTTACCGGTGATGTGAAAAGTGTAGCCTATCTCGCAAAGAAAAACATTGAGTATTTTGAGAGCTTTTGGGAAAGCATTGATGCAATGATTATCCCGGAGGCAACTTGCGCGGCGATGATTAAAAAGGATTGGATTCACGCGCTAAGTGATGAGCCAGAGTGGATAGAAAGACTTAATAAGTTGCTACCAAAAATTGATATGGCGAGTGCGTGGCTCTTTCACCACACATCTTTGCAGGAGATTTTGCCACGCAACCTTAGCTCACAAACCATTACCTATCACGACCCTTGCCACGCGAGAAAGGTGCTAGGGATTCACAAAGAGCCTCGTGCGCTTTTATCACGTAGTTTTGCACTCAAAGAAATGAGCGATCCTTCGCGATGCTGTGGCTTTGGTGGCATCAGTATGCAAAGTTCTAAGTATAACTTAACGCTTAAAGCCGGGAAGCCAAAAGCAGAAATGATAGAATCTAGCGGCGCAAATATTGTCAGTGCGGAGTGTGGCGCGTGTCGTATGCAAATTGATAATTCATTGGTGCAAATTAACTCCCCTGTGGAGTTTGCGCACCCATTGGAGCTTATAGCCAAAGCCTTGAGGGGGTCTCGGGCTTAAAATTTGCGTTTTTGCCACATTTGGATAAAAAAGTTGAATAAAGCACATCTTTTACAAAGGATTTTGCTATAATTAGCCGCTTGGTAATTTTTAGCGCAAGGATTCTACTCTCAAAGGATAGAAAATGAATGAGCTTTTACTTAAGACGATTGATAATCTCCCCCCATTGCCAGAAACGATAATGAAACTGCAGCAGTATATCGACTCGTCTGGCTCTAGCGTGCAGGTGCAAGGCGTGGTAGATATCATTTCAAAAGACCCGCTTTTAACGGGAGATTTGCTTCGTTTAGCAAACTCGCCATATTATGGATTTTCGCGCGAGATTTCTACGCTCAATCAAGTGGTATCTTTACTCGGTATAAATAATGTAAAAAATATTGCCATTGCAAACTCATTGCGCGATGGTTTTAAGATTGATGTATCACCCTATGGCTTGGATACAAAGGAATTTTTGGGGAATTGCAGTAGGGAAGTTGATTTCATATCAGAATGGTTTGCTGAAAATGACAAGAAACTTTCGCAGATTCTAGCTCCTTGTGCTATGCTCCTACGCCTAGGTATGATGCTCTATGCAGATACACTTATCAAAAATGGCAAAGATAAAGATTTTTTAGCAGCACTCAAGGAAACTAACTTTAGCGATATAAGCGCAGTAGAGACAGAGTTTTACGGCTTGGATCATTTGACCTTTTTAGGATATTTGTTTAACCACTGGTGTTTTGATGAAGTCTTGATACAAACCACTGCCTATATCACTATGCCACACGCTGCTTCGGATGAGGTGAAGAAAAACTCCTATGCTTTGGCGATTGTGACGAGGGTTTTTGACCCATATAATGGTGGTAGTGAGTACAATATGGAAGATGCCATCGCACTCATTAAAGAAGCAAAATCACAAGGCATTGACTTTGATATAGATAGATTTTTGGAAATTTTACCACCTAATGCAAAGGCGAATGTAAAGCGCTAAAAACTTTTGGGCTTTGCTAAAGAATGTTGAATATACTCTTATCAATTCACAATACTTTGTCGCTATGCCAAGAAGAGCTTTCTTGCTTAAAATAATCCCTCTACTACACCTAGTAATACAAGTTTTATGACCCAGAATCTAGCAACATAGACCAAGAAAACTGCTTAAAAAATACGATAGCAAGATAATAAAATAAGAAGCCTTATTGCGCGGGGAAGAACCCCCCAAACGCAAGAGAAAACATTTTAGGCAAATATAGGAGCTACGGCAAAGCCAAGTATCACCGCAAAGATGATTGCGAGTGTGCCCGGCACAATGAAGCTGTGATTAAAGACATATTTGCCAATGCGTGTTGAGCCAGTATCGTCCATTTGCACTGCGCCAAGCAAGGTTGGGTATGTTGGCAACACAAAGAGTGCTGAAACCGCTGCAAAACTTGCCACCAAAATATAAGAAGATTCTGGAGCAACCGCAGTGATACCAAGCGCACCAATGACCACAGGCATAATAGCCTTTGCTGTTGCTGCCTGAGAGTAAAGCAACATACTTGCAAAGAAAAGTGCCACTGCTAAAAGTGCAGGATAATCACCTACAAGGTTGCTTGCTAAATCTCCAATTTCTTTTTTGTATCCGGCAACAAAGGTATTGCCAAGCCAAGCAACGCCTAGCACACAAATACAAGCTGTCATACCTGCCTTAAAAGTGCTGGCTTCAAGAAGTTTGCCTGTATCTATCTTGCAAAAAATCGTAATACAAGTAGCAATAGCTAACATAAATGCCATAATCGCTCCATCGCGTGGTAATCTCACTGGGTCAATGTAGCCTCTCATAAATTCAGCAATACCTGCCATAAGCCCTTGTCCATTATTGCTTACAATCACACCATTTAGGATATCCAAGAAAGGCTTACGCACAACATCAGAAATTGAAGTCGCATAAATCACCACACACAAAACACCGATGAGGAAAATCGCCACACTCAATTTTGCACCCTTTTTGAGTTCGATGTGCTGCGCACCCATAGAAGGTTTGACAAGCCCAGCCTTAAGACGCTCTTGATACACAGGGTCTTTACTCAAATCAAGCGGAAAAAACTTGCTTACAACAAGTGCTGTCAGCATACACGCACTAAAAGTCGTAATCAACCACACAAGAAGCAATGTAGGGTAGCTCCACCCAAATGGCTCAAGTGCTCCACTCATATACACCACCGCCGCGCTCACAGGACTTGCCGTAATGGCAATTTGTGAAGCGACAACGGCGATTGAAAGAGGTGCGGAAGGTTTAATGTTTTGCTCTTTTGCCACTTCTACAATCACAGGTATCATTGAAAATGCTGTATGCCCAGTGCCAGCTAAGAATGTAAGGAAATATGTAACCGTTGGAGCAAGGTAGTTAATGTATTTTGGATTCTTGCGCAAGATTTTTTCTGCCACTTGCACCATATAGTCTAGCCCACCAGCAAGTTGCATTGCCGCAATCGCTGCAATCACAGACATAATGATTAAAATCACGTCCCAAGGAATATCTCCGGGTTTCATACCGAGCACGAGACAAAGCACTACAACACCGAATCCTCCAGCATAACCTATCGCCATACCTCCTAGTCGGATACCTAAGAAAATCGCACCAAGTAGCACTGCTACTTGTAAAACCAGTAATATTATTTCCATAAAAAATCCTTAAAAAATGAAATTGTAAGTTTTAAAGAAGTGCCTTTGGCTACTCCTCTAAAAACACTTTACAAAGAGATTATGCAAAAGGCGAATTTTTTTGGAATTTCGCCTTATCTTCAGCACTCATATGAGGATTAAGCATATTTTGTGGTTGGAAAATCTCATTGAGTTGTGCCTCACTTAAAAGTCCTCGTTCAAGTGCAATTGCTTTCACAGGCTTACCTGTTTGTAAAGATTCTTTAGCGATTGACGCGGAGTTCTCATAGCCGATGTAAGGATTAAGTGCGGTAACAATACCAATGCTGTTATACACGAAATCACTACATACTTTTTCATTTGCAGTAATGCCATCGACACACTTACTAGCAAGAGTGAGCATAGCATTTCTCATCATAGAGATAGAATTAAACAATCCATATGCAATAACAGGCTCAAACACATTGAGTTGAAGTTGTCCTCCCTCGCTCGCAAAACTTACGGTTACATCGTTTCCAATCACCGCATAACACACTTGATTTGCAACTTCGGGGATTACAGGATTCACTTTTCCGGGCATAATCGAGCTTCCGGGCTGCATTTTGGGGAGGTTGATTTCGTTAAGTCCAGCGCGAGGACCAGAACTCAAAAGGCGCAGGTCATTACACATTTTTGAAAGCTTAACTGCCACTCTTTTAAGCACACCACTCACTTGCACATACGCACCTGTATCTTGTGTAGCCTCAATCAAATCATCAGCGGTTTTGAATGGATTCCCCGTAACTTCGCATAGCTTGTCTTTAACGATTTTTGGGTAATCAGGGTGTGAGTTTATGCCTGTCCCAATTGCGGTCCCGCCCATATTGATTTCAGTTACAAGGTTTCTTGCTTCAAGCACACGCGCAATATCTTCTCCCATCATCACTGCAAAAGTGTGAAACTCTTGTCCTAAAGTCATAGGCACAGCATCTTGAAGTTGAGTGCGCCCCATTTTAAGCACATCCTTAAACTCTTTTGCCTTTTTCTCAAAAGAATCTTTAAGCACGCCCATATCTTTTGCAAGAGCTGAAAGTTCCGCATATAGTGCCACGTGGATAGCAGTGGGATATGAATCATTTGTAGATTGTGAGAGATTGACGTGGTCATTTGGATGGCAGTATTGATATTCGCCTTTTTTGTGCCCCATAATCTCCAAGGCAAGATTTGCTATCACTTCATTTGCATTCATATTTGTGCTTGTTCCAGCTCCACCTTGAAGCATATCTACTACAAATTGCTCCCTTAGCTCGCCTGCAATAAGCCTATCACAAGCTTTACAAATAGCATCTTTTTTTTGCTCATCAAGCAATTTAAGTTCATAATTTGCCAAACAAGCAGCTTTTTTTACTTGCGCGAACGCCTTAATAAAGCTAGGATAGCTACTTAGCTTGTCCCCTGTGATGTTGAAATTTTGCAATGCCCTAAAAGTCTGCACCCCATAATATACATCATCAGTTATTTCTAGCTCACCGATGAAATCGTGTTCTACTCGTTTGCCCATTTTAAACTCCTGTAAGTATTATTAGGTAAATTATCACGAATCATTAGATAATTTACAAGAATTATATATTCTCAAAGATTAAACTAAACTTGAATAGTTTAAAAATCAAGTGTGATATTTGCCCAATATCTGCGCCCCTCTTGAATATACGCTCCGTGCATATTGACATTGCCATTTTGATTATTACCATATGTATAATTTCTAAAATCAATAAAATTTGTATCAAAGAGATTATACACACCACCATTTAAGCGGATAGATTCTGTAATTTTATAACCTAAACCAAGGTTGACAATCGTGTATGGTTTATAATATGTGCCTCCAAGCGTATTTCTAATCGCTATTGCGGCGGCAGTATCGCCTAATGCGCTTGTATTAAGCAAACCTGCTTTGTGTTGTCCTTGCAGGTAGATATTAAATTTATTATGCGTGTAAGAAAGCTTAGAAACGATATTGTGCTTTGCCACGCTTGAAAGCGGTCTGCCCTTATTGTTTCCTGAAGTAATTTCGGAATCTACGAAGGTATAAGCCACATCAAATCCTACACCATAAATGGGTTTTATGCCAAAGCTAGATTCTATACCTTGAGAAAATGCACTATCTGCATTAATAGCGAGACTACATTGTTGACTGTTCCCTCCGTAATTTTGGCAAGTAATTTCATAAAAAGCACCATTTGCATTTTTACTCACCCTTGTGCTTTCAATTTTGTCTTTAAAATTTGAGCGGAAAAACATTAAAGAAAAATCAAAATATTGTCCATCAAAGATTGTGCCTATTTCATAACTCACTGAAGTTTCTGGCTTAAGGTTTGGATTACCTAAAAAAGCAAGTGTGCCTTGACTCCCATATCCATATACAGCATCAATGAGCTGATTTGCATAAGGAGCTTTGTATCCTGTGGCTACCCCACCTTTCAAAGCAAAGCCATCAAGAATCTCATATACAAGATAGGCACGAGGACTCACATTTGAACCAAATTTGTCATTATAGTTGTATCTTGCTCCGAGTGTGAATGTAAGTGGCTCAAAGATATTATATTCATCTTCAGCAAAAAGTGCGAAAGTATGGCGATTATGACTTGCAGGAGTAGCAGCTAAATCGTAATAATTCTCAAAGCGATATTCTGCGCCGACATTTAAAATATTGCTTTCTCCTAAAGGAAGCAAAAGTCGCGTATCGGCGATCACATCATTAGAGGCAATATCTCTGTTTTTACCAAGATTTGGAGAGCTAGTATTTCCTGCTACAAGTCGCCCTGTATTATTTGTCCGCATAAATTGCAAGGTATTTTTCCAAGTCCCAAAATCATAAGAACCCTTATGCCCAATAGCCCCAAGAATCTTATCCACACCTACATCTTTTTCATAGCCTCCTCTCCCATTACTAGAATTTACACCAAGTGTTCCTATCTCGCCCTTACGATTATCATAAGTTGAGGTTGTATAATCCACATCGGCATAGAGCATATTTTTACTATCAGGTAGCCAAGTGAGCCTTGTGCCGACATTGAGTAATGAAAATTTTGTGCCAAAAAAAGTATTGACATCTTGCCCTAAGTCATTTTTAGGTCTATCACTTGGATTTCTATGAATCTGACGCATTCTTAAAGTCAATCCTAAATGTTCTGTAAGTTTGCCTTGCGTCCAAAGTGAGTTTTGATAAGTGTTGCCAAAAGTAGAAGATTCAGGCACAATGATTTGAGATTGAAAAGAAGTGTGCCATTTATCTGTAATAGGTCTAGTAACGATATTGACAACACCCCCTATCGCATCACTTCCATAGAGTGTGCTCATAGGTCCCTTGATAACTTCAATACGCTCAATCGCACCCATTGGAGGGATAAAAGTATTATACACACCAGCACCTAAATTTGCAGTGGCGACATCGCCACTAGGATTCTGCCTTAAACCATCAACCAAAAAAAGTGTATAACCTGATGGCATACCGCGAATAGAAATAGCAGAAGCACCGAGTTTGTTGGAGGTTTCATCAAGGCTCACGCCGGGCACTTCTTTGAGTGCCTCGCCCAAATCCCTAAAAGGTTTTTGCTCTAATTCTTCCTTGGTAACAATATTAACAGAAGCAGGAGCATCAACTACATTTTTTTCACTCCCTGAAGCGGCAGTAACGATAGATTCTTGTAATTTGACATTGCGCGTTGCACTTGAAGATGACTTTTCTTTTGTAGATTCTGTCGTATCCGAAAAAGTTTCATTGCCTATCTCATCGGCATATCCAAAAAGACATAGACAGCAGGTTACCCCTCCACATATTAATATTCTACTTATCGTTATTATTTTGTCTCCTTTTATGTAAATTATTTTTTGTGAGGTGAGATTTTAGCATACAAAACTTAAAATAAAATTTATTATAGGAATAATTACTAAAATGTAAAGAGTGATTTTTGTTTAGAAATTTTGATTATTTTTTGCTAGATTCTATAAATATCAAAATGCTTTAATATTTATTGCATTTTTTCTTGTATAAGTATTGTGTCTAGCGCATAGGAGGATATTTGAAAATAATATTGCTTTTGTTTATTCCTCTTTTATTTTGTAGTTGTGGGCTAACACCTGCTCGTGAGCCATCGGCAGATTGTAGGAAGACACACGCACTTGATTTTTGTAGTTGGTGGGACGCACCATATAAAAATGCCTTTGGTTCAGAGAGTGAGGCAGGATATAGAAGAGATTAGCTCCAAGCAAAGAATGCGCCCTTTGGTTTTAGCCGCTTATTAAATTATTTTATAGTAAAACTTGCGCTGCTTTGGTATAATCTATCTGTAACCCCTCGCGTAAAATCAAAGTCATTTCGCGTTTGAAATCAAAGTGAGGGATTTTACTTTGATTTCAAACAATTAAATTTAAGTAAATAATCCCGAGCAGTAAAACTAGCCCTTTAAGCCTCTTATTCCCAACCTTTAAAAAGCTCCATAATCTCTCTTATGTTCTCTTGCCTTATCTTATCTCCCAGCCATTAGCCCCATCATATACTACTCATTCAAAAAACCATTAAATCTTTTAAACACCCACCATACGCATTTTAAAAAGATATTAAAAACCCTTTTAAAGCCCCTTAAAATCCCATTCCCTCACACTTCATTATTTTTTCTCATCTTTCATATCTTACTCTCATCACATTTGTTACAATCACTTATTTATTATAAGGATTCACAATGCCACAGCTCACCTTTAGAGAAATCATAGAGCGCATTAAAGACATACTTGCCACAGATTCTATCCTAAAGCCTAAAGACATCGATGTGGCAAAAGCTCTTAATATGTCGCCAAATACCCTCGCTCAAGCAAAGTTTAAAAACTCTATTCCTTACAAAGCCATTATGGATTTTTTAGAATCTAAGCACATCTGTATCAATACCTTTTTCTATGGGAGTGCACCAAAAGAGAGTGTTCATACTTTCGAGCATTACAAGATTTTAAAACTTTATAGTGCTAATGCCTCTTTGGGTGGAGGCTGTATCAATGAAAGCATACAATCACAAGAAGTGATATTTGATGAGCGCATTTTGGCACATTTAAAGGTTAGAGATTGTGAGCTTATACTCGCACTTGGCGAGAGTATGGAGAGCATTATCACCGATAGGAGCTTATGCCTTGTAAGCTATAAAGAACGTGAAGTCAAAAATGGCAAGATTTATGCGATAAGGACAAATGATGGACTTTTTATCAAGCATTGTTTTATCAAAGATAAAAGCCTAGAGCTTATCTCTGCAAATCTTAACTATGAGCCAATAAGTTATAGTCTTAATGAGGTAGAAGTTATAGGACGGATACGAGGGGTGATTGCTCCTGTGTGATGATTACTTAAGAAATACCCCTAAAATATGCTCCATTGCTAGCTCTTGTATCTCCTCTTGTAAAGCTTTTGGGATTTTATCCTCTTTGCTAATGGGTATAAAAGGGCGGGCAGGGATAATGACTTTATGATTTCTCCCTGCTTTGCCACCAAATTGATGAATCCTCGCATACACTACACTTGTGCCTATACTTGCACTCTTGGTAGTATGTGAAGTGTGAATAGAATTTACTAGCTTTCCTTTATCTACAAGCTTTTTCTTTAAGCCCTTGCTCTTTTTAAGTGTAACAGATGATAAAGGCTTCCACTTTTCCCCAAAGGGTGAGGTCTCTTTTTCAAAAGATTGTGAGGTAAAGAGAGCTAGAGTATTAGCAATATGTGCCATTAGTGGCTCTGTGTCTTTGAGCCTTAACTCTAAGCTTTGCATTTGTCCTCTTAGCTCATCAAAACTCATATATTTTGGCATAGCCTCTCCTTTTTTGTAAAGATATGGTATAATTGCTTCTGCCACAAAAGAAAATAAGCTGGAGTATCCCATTCCACTTGAAAAGTAGTGTGCAAGTCTAGAGCTTTCTTGCGTTTTGTGGCTGTGAATAAATCACTTTTTTATTTTTGAGATTTTTAAGCAAGACTTCTTTATTATCTACTGCTAGTAAGCTCTCCACCCAAACTTCCTTTTTATCACTTAAGCTTTTGAGACTTAATCTATACCACCTATCAAGTTTGTTCAGCAAGATATATTTCACGCTAGATTTCTCATCTTGATATATAGAATCTATATGCTCTATCATATCCGCTATAAGCGTATAATCAAAAGCATCAATTTCTGGGTGTCTGCTTTTATGGTCATTTATAACACTCGCGCTTATGCGGATATGTTCTGCCTCATTAGCAAATATCTTTTGTAGTTGCTTTGGTATTTTGCAAATAGAGGCAGTTTTTTGTAAGTCCGATGTGCGCCATAGCTCATTTATCTCCTTAAACCTTACATTTCTTTGCTGTATAAATGCTGCTATGGCTTTTAGCCTTGTGATAGCATTTGGATTATTCGCGTGGATTTTAAGTTTTTGATTAAGAATGTGAGCAAGAGCCGCATTATTATCGCTTATATCAAATGTTGCTTCTTGCACATTTGGCATATCACTTATATTACTTACCTTTAAGCCAAATCTATCAAGCTGTCTTTTTGTATAAGCTTCTACTCTGCATCTACACCCAAAATCAGCCCCAGGATAATGCTTCTCCCAAAAGCTATGCTCACGGGGCAAGATAGTATTATGCAAAAGCTTATGTGAAAGCCTCGTGCGCGAATCATTTATAGCTACATAGCGATAATATATCTCACCTTTGAGATTATCTTGTGTCATTTTACGCCCTTGATTATAAGAGTTAAGGATATTTTGATGATAAATTTGCTTTAGTCTTTTTGGGTTAAGGGGGGTATTACTTTGGGTAAGCAAACTTTGCACGTTTTGCTTCCACTCTTTAAACTCCTGTCCCTGAAGCAATGCTAGGCTTAGGGACTTTTGCATATCGCTTAATAAATCTACATTGGCAATGCCTTTAATAGTAAAAACACGATTATAAATATTATGTTTTAGGGTGGAAAGCTCATTAAGCACTTCAGGCTTTTTGCTTTGCAAATAAGCGATAGCCTCGCTTGGTGGTAGATTGAAATCAAAGTGTAACATCATCTGCCCCAAAGAGTGCGCCATTAAGAAAAAGCCTCATTAGCTCTTGCTCTTTTAAAAGCAAATCCTCTCCCTTAAAACTCAAAGCAATCTTTTGTGCTGCCTGCTCATAACTCTTGCAATCTTTTAAAAATGCTCCCAAATCAAACTCGCTCTTAGGATTCACATCTTGCAAGGCTTTATCAATCTCTAGTTCTTGCCCTGTGAGTAAGTCTTGAGCTTTGTTGAATGATAAATTGTGAGAAGTTTGCGTAGAATCTGCATAGCTTAAATGCGAGATTTTAAAGGTTTTCTCTAAACCGCTGCTTCAAAGCTTAAATCCCTTTTCTTTTCTTGCTTCACCTCCTTTATAGAATCTAAAACATCACTGCCCACTGCCTTTTGCTTTGCCTCATCTAAGAGCTTTGCTTGATAGAGATTGCTATCATTAATGGCTTTGAGTGTGGGCATATGCGTTTTTGGCATTTTCTTGTACGCTTGTAAAAGCATTTGTGGGAATTGTGCCTCGACTTCTGCGCGTGCCTCTTGCATTTTGATCTTGCGCGTTTTAAGCTCTTTATAAAAGATTTTTTGCGCATTCCGCGCCATTTCCGCACTCATCTCCTCGCTATCAAGATTTGACGCTACGCCGATGAAGCGGTGCTGCTCGTCATACATAAAAAGCTCTTTGGTGTTATTGATATTCACAGCGACATACACGCTTGTATGCGCGAACATAGCGGCACTTTGATACCACAGCCCACCATAAGCGATACCTTTTTTATTCACAGCGCGCCTCTCAAGCGGAGCTAGTCGCGCGATAAGCTCATATTCGTGGATTCTGCTTGCCTCACTCACTTTTGCATTATATGCCTCTGCAGGCGTGGCATTTAAACGTTCCAAATACGCATTATTCATAAAAGCGTGTGTGTAGGTATCTATCATCTGCCCTAGCTCTTGTAATGTGTGGAGATTGGTTTGATTGCTCTTTTGCCCTCGTTTTAATCGCCTTTGTGCGCGAGAGAAGAAAAACTCAATAGCCTGTCTTTGGCTCACGCTATGCCCGATATAGCCTTTAATCCACTCCATAAGGTGATTTTGCAAACGCGCGAAGTTGCGCTCTACATAGGGCTTACACCACCCAGCATACGCCTTAGCTTTGATATGCTCTATATCAAGGCGCATAAGCACTTCTTTGATATATTTACTCACAAATGCGCTGCCGTTGTCGCTTTTAATGCACTTTGGTTTGCCATAGGTAGTGATATATTTTGCAATGGCGCGAGAGACACCGAGCGCATTTTCGGTATCGCTTATATGGAAGCTACACACGCCACTATAAGTATCAATGAGTGAAATAAGCACAAATCGCTTTTGCCAAGATTCTATGTTCTCTACCTCAAGCCCTAGAGCGCGCGCTATCTCGCTTGTATCAATAATCGCATCAATGCTTGTGGCATCAATCTCCACGATTTGATTAATAGAATCCACTGCATAGTTGCTTTGCCCAAGTGCAGGGAGGAAATTCCCCACTGCCGCATCTTCGCCGCGATAAATAATTTTTGCTTCTATGGGGTGGGCTTTTAAGTAAGCCTTGACATATCGCTCAAGCACACAATAGCTTATTACCTCGCTCCTTTTGGCTAAAAAATCCGCCAAATCCGCCTTGCCCACACTATCAAGGTGGATATGCAGCATTCTATGTAATGAGGAGATATTCACCCTCCCACGACTTGCCAAAATAAGCTTGTTTGTGAGCTCCTCTAATCCAAGCTCTTTAATCTTGCTTTGCTCTTTTCTATTTTTACCTCGCTCATCAAGTAATAGCTCAAGTCCGCCTCTCTTATATGCCCTCTGCCACGCATAGAGCTTATTTTCGCTTAAAGCTATGGAGTATTGCCCACCTGCATTCAGCAGCGCGATAAAATCTTTTGCATTCACACCTTTTGTCTTATATGCTTCCCATTCTTTGATAATGGATTTTTTCTCTAGGGCGAGATTCTTATCTTTTTGCGAAGCTTTGCTAAAAGCATCTAAAGCCCTCAACTGCCCATCATCATCTTTATTATCAAACATAGTCTTAGATTGTGCGCTTTGTATAAAGTGTGATGGACAGCTCAAGGCTTTTGCTTGCTCTTGTGCTAAAACGCTAGAAGTGCCTATTTTATGCGGTGTTGTTAGTGTTGTAGGTGTTGTAACTTGAGTTTGTGATATTGGCTCTAAAGTTGTAGCGTGTTGAGATTGGACGAATGTAAGCGCTCTAGATTGCGTTTTATGAGAATCTGTGTTTGAAAGATATGCTACTCGCTCTTGTGTGCAAGATTCCATAAACGCTTCTGCCTCTGCTTGTGTAGCAAAAGGCTCACTCCAAATGCGAAGGACTTTACCCCCACGACCTATACCATTTCCATAACTAAAAGGTAAAAATTTACCTTTATATAAGCAAAATTTTTTAGATAAAGAATCTGCCCTCTTTGCCGCCTTTAATATACCTTCAATATTGAATTTATGTAGAGTGGCAAACTCCCTGCTACTTACCCATTGTCCCATTTTTGCTACCTACGCGATTCTAAATCCATCAGCCTCAAGCATTTCTTTCAGCTCCTTAGCTCTCCCACGCTTACCTTTTGTAAGTCCATAAGAGATTTGATTTAAAAGCCCTATGTCCCTTTCACTTAAGCCCTTAGACTTTGCCCAAGTGCGTAATTTCATACATTCGCAATGCTAAACGCATTCTTTTGGGAAATCCATAGACTCTAGGGAAAAGGCAGCAAAAATATCTTTTACCTTTTATATTGAGTTGAGACAAAGATAAAAGCAAGTCTTTTTTACTAAAGCCAAGCTCCTCGACATAGCCCACAAGCTGTAAAGATTGCGTTAACTTTTTCACATTATCCAAACAAGCACGATAATAATACTCCTTCATTACAGGATTCTCTTCCTCCCTAAAAGAATGCAAAATCATAAAATAGCTATAAGTAATTTTTATCCGCATTATCTCTTGTAACAAATGAATTCATAATAGAGCTAGGAACAAGTGTATAATTATAAACTTGCTCGTGGCTTATATAAATATTTTTACATTTGCTTACTGATTTTGTGCAAAATGCAATGTCTTCATAGATGATATGAGGGATAAAAGTAATATTGTTTTCAAATATTAAAGAAGCCTTGCTGACAAAACTTCCCGCTGAAGTTATCATAGCATACCCTCCAAGTGATAAAATCAAATCTGTGGGAGTATATAAGCCCTCAATATGAGAAGGAAACACTTGCCAATCAAACTCTACTTGCGTATATGTGGTAGGCTCTCTTGCGATATATATGCTATACATAAGCACATCTACATCATATTGTGTCAATATATGATAGGAGTGCTCTAGTGCATAACTCTGCAAATAATCATCAGAATCTAAAAAACGAATATAATTCAAATATTGTTGGGGGGGGGGGATTAGTAGAGATGATAAGATTCTTTACATATTCTAATCCCGCATTACGAGCCATTGATTGCCCTTGATTTTCTTGATTTAAAGTTACAAATCTAGCATCTTTATTGGCATATTCTTGAGCGATTTCTCCACTAGAATCTGTGCTACCATCATTCACTAAAATCGCCTTCCATTGAGTATAGCTCTGTGAAAGAAGTGAATCTAGGCATTTTCTTAAATACCTCTCCACATTAAAAATTGGCACGATGATATAAAACATTATTTGCTCATTTGCCACCTAGCACCTCCTCCCACAATGGCATAATAGCCTCTTTACTAAACTTTTGTGCTACTCTTGCTTTTGCTGCCTCGCCCATAGTTTTGCGCTTATTTTCATCACTCATTAATTCTATAAGCTTATGTGCATAAGTATGTAAATCATTATCTTGTATTAAATAGCCACTTTTGTTATTTTCTATAATATCACTTGGACCTGTTTTAATATCAAAAGAGATAGGACACAATCCATAGGAGCAAGATTCTAAAAGCACCATAGGAAAACCCTCATAATAGCTACTCATAGCATAAATACTCGCATTAAGATATTCAGATTCTATATCTTTGGTAAATGGCTTGAGAATTATGGAATCTTGCAATCCTAAATCTTTAATTTTAGTTTCTATCTCACTCTTTATATCACCATCGCCTACGATAACAAGCTGCCAAGAATGTAATTGGGGGGGGGGGCACAGATGATTGAAGGCTCTGTTGAAGCAGAGCCCAAATATCAATGAGGCGCAAAAAGCCTTTTTGATCACCTCTATCCATACGCCCAACTGATATGATACTTTTTTGCTTCAAATCTGTTTGTTCTGTAGAAATAATGGGTAAAAAATTAGGAATAACCCTAATATCTTTGTGGTATTGCCCCCAAATAGAAAGCTCTTTAGAAGAAAGGACAACAAGAGTGTGGAAAAAATTATTTCGTGTATTATATATACTAAAATTTAAATGAATAAGTCTTATATATCGTGTGAACTTGTGCTTAAGAAAAGGTATATAAGTGCTGTCATTTGCAATGACTACATCAAAATCTCTAAAATCAAAATGCACTTGTGCATTAAGAATAAATTTATAGCAATTTTTATAATAGATTTTAGAGAAAACATTACGACATATTTGTGCTTTAAAAGCAGATTCTGAAAGAGTATGCCAAAAGTGAATCTTTATGTTTGTATTGACTTGATAGGGCAAAGTCTCATTTGCTTTGTAAAAACTCAAAATTTCCACTTGATGTCCTACTTCACTTAAAGCATTGGCGAGATTTACCACTACTCGCTCCGCCCCACCAAATATACTTATGTCATTTATTGTGAGCAAAATCTTCATTACACATAGACCGATGAATAAGGGCAAAATAAAGAGCAAAAACCAAGAAAAAAGATTTTAACATAACGGGGTGCATCACATCAAACTGCACTTGCACCCATAATCCAATTAAAAAAACACTCACACATTTTGACACAAAGCTAAGTTGAGTATGTGTCTCCTTATATGAAGTTTTAAGTGCTATATACAATATATAAAAATTGAAAAATACAATAGTCAAAAAACCAAAGACACCATATTCTATGAGAATAGATAGGGGCGTAGAATGTATATGCCCAAAACCATATACATTTTCTGCGTTACTATATACAGAAGTATCAATATAGATTCTGTAAGGATTGTCTTTGCCATAATAGGAGCGCAAATATTCTCCTACACTTGTTGCACCAGCAATATGTGGCTTAAAAGGTTCTTTCATAATAAGATGAAGTGCTGATTTATACATCGCAAGTCTTGTGATTGCTGAATGCTCTAAGATAATCTCATTTTTGCCAAATGCTAGACTTTGAGATGAGCATTGCAACCATTTTTGTGTATCATCAAAACAATAAGCATCATATTGCCCCATTTCTATGGGAGCACTCTGCCATATAGTAGAAACATTATCTATCATATGTCCAAAATTATACCTATCGGATAATGTCTTGCTGTAAGTGTAGATTCCATAAATAGAAGGTATGCTGATAAGCAAAATAAGAAAAACAACATAAATTTTATATTTGTAATGCCATATAAAAAATGGAGACAAAAGTAGCGCAAAAAACCCCAACAAAAAGGAACGTTCCCCATTGCCTATAATCGCCATAAAACAAAAAAGTAATCCCAAAGCAAAAAGGAGCTTAATCTTTATATTGTGTGTTGTAGCCATACCTACAACACAAATCGCACTTGCCCCAAGAAGCCACACATTAAGAGCTATAATATGAAAGAAAAAAAGCGGTGTCATATGAGTTTGAAAATGATTACTTACCCAGACATAAATTGTGGCTATCACATCAATTGCACACATTAATCCAAATAATAGTAATAAAATATTGACTTTATTTTTTGATGTATGTATGACATAAAAAACATAATAAAAAATAAAGCAATCCAGCCTAAAATATGACTATTAATCTTTTTGAACATTTGAGACATTGTATTTGGTGTAATCGTATCAAATAAAGTGCATAAACCAAGAAGTAAAACAAGAGCAAAACAAATAAGAGGGATTTTGATATTTTTTAAATCATTCCAAGATAGTTTTTTATAGTTACATATAAAGAAAATCAATCCACCAATATAAAAAAAGTTTGCGCATTAAAATTCTTGCCAATAGAACCTCCTAATCCATAAAAGATTATACCTGCACAAAACAAAATAAAAGTAATTTCTTGGTTGTAAGTTTTTATAACATTCACTAAACGCATTTGCTCCCTTATAATATTTTAGCTCAAAAAAGCTAATTCTAACATATATGAAGTTAAGAGACATTTAATACTACACTAAATCTTGGTAATTCAATAATAATGTATTTTTCATCACCAATATCTCATTATCGCATAAAAGTGAATGATAAAATCTGTAAGACAAAGGAAGTTCCCTATCCCTGCATCGACCTACATTCCCACACTTGAAAAGTGCAGTATCATCGGCGAAGAGAAGCTTAACTGCCAGGTTCGGAATGGAGCTGGGTGTTGCCTTCTCTCTATAGACACAAGAAAAAGGGAAATAAAGATAAGATAGGCTAGATTCTAAAAACTTTAAGAATCTAAGGCTTAAAGTCTAAAGCATTAACTCTCTAAAAAGCTTATGCCTTTAGCCTCATTACCCTAGCAAGCAATAAGCCCCTTCTAGACAATCTCTTGTTTATTAGTTTATTCATAAGCTAAGATGCTAAGCTTGTAAAGCTTAGAGACTTAACATTTTTCTTGCCTAGTCTCTTTATTATTCTTTTTATGCAATGTTTTTAAATCATAAGATGTAAAGCTATCATTGCATTAAGCTCTGCTTATCCTTATTTCCATTTTTCTTTACGACTTGCTTTAAAGTAAAGAGAGAAATTATAATATTTGCTGTTTTATACTCTCTTTTTAGATTCTAAACATTGCTAGAATCCTTCAAAGCTCGCTTTATGTAAAGTATTGTAAAGCCTTAGTAATCTCTACAACCACGCTTTTATCTTATGTTTAGAATCTCATCTCTTTAAGACTTAAGACTCCCATACACTCAATAAGGCAGTATCTTAGAAAAAAGCCAAACGGTCTATTAGTAGTAGTCAGCTAAACACATTACTATGCTTACACATCTACCCTATCAAGCAGCTAGTCTTGCTGCGACCTTCAGGGAAAGTTCATCTTGGAGTTGGCTTCCCGCTTAGATGCTTTCAGCGGTTATCACATCCACGCGTAGCTACCCAGCGATGCTCTTGGCAGAACAACTGGTACACCAGTGGCGTGTCCATCCCGGTCCTCTCGTACTAGGGACAGCTCTCCTCAACTTTCCTACGCCCACGGCAGATAGGGACCGAACTGTCTCACGACGTTCTGAACCCAGCTCGCGTACCGCTTTAAATGGCGAACAGCCATACCCTTGGGACCTGCTCCAGCCCCAGGATGCGATGAGCCGACATCGAGGTGCCAAACCTCCCCGTCGATGTGAGCTCTTGGGGGAGATCAGCCTGTTATCCCCGGGGTACCTTTTATCCTTTGAGCGATGACCCTTCCACACAGAATCACCGGATCACTATGACCGACTTTCGTCTCTGCTTGACTTGTTTGTCTTGCAGTCAGGCTGGCTTATGCCATTACACTCTTCTTGCGATTTCCAACCGCAATGAGCCAACCTTTGTAAGCCTCCGTTACTTTTTAGGAGGCGACCGCCCCAGTCAAACTACCCACCAGGCATTGTCCTACTTGAGGATAACTCAAGCTAGTTAGCAGACAGAAACATTAAGGGTGGTATCTCAACGATGGCTCTATCTCCACCAGAGTGAAGACTTCAAAGCCTCCCACCTATCCTGCGCATAATGCTCCCATCGGCAGTGCCAAGCTGTAGTAAAGGTCCACGGGGTCTTTCCGTCTTGCCGCGGGTAGGAGGAATTTTCACCTCCACTACAATTTCACTGAATCCCTGGTTGAGACAGCTCCCATCTCGTTACGCCATTCATGCAGGTCGGTATTTAACCGACAAGGAATTTCGCTACCTTAGGACCGTTATAGTTACGGCCGCCGTTTACTCGGGCTTCAATTCAACGCTTCGCATTGCTGCTAACGGATCCTCTTAACCTTCGAGCACCGGGCAGGCGTCACACCTTATACTTCCTCTTACGAGTTTGCAAAGTGCTGTGTTTTTGGTAAACAGTCGGGAGGGACTCTTTGCTGAGACCACATTGCTGTGGCACACCTTATCGCGAACTTACGGTGCTAGTTTGCAGAGTTCCTTAACCAGAGTTCTTTCACGCGCCTTAGAATACTCATCTCATCTACCTGTGTCGGTTTGCGGTACGGGCAACATAAGCTAAACTTAGAGGCTTTTCTTGGCACGACGGCGTCAGTAGCACTCCAATTGATCCGAAGATCGCTTGAAGCTATTGGAGTTTCAAATACAGAGGCGGATTTGCCAATCCTCCAATCTACACTCTTAAGTTAGCACTTCCATCAGCTAACGCTACTTAGCCCTATGCGTCCCCCCATCGCACACTTATGTTGGTATGGGAATATTAACCCATTTGCCATCGACTACCCCTTTCGGACTTGTCTTAGGACCCGACTAACCCTACGATGACGAGCATCGCGTAGGAAACCTTAGATTTTCGGCGAAGTGGATTCTCACCACTTTTATCGCTACTCATTCCTGCATGCTCACTTCGCATCGCTCCAGCACTCCTTACCGGTATGCCTTCAACGCTGATACGAACGCTCTTCTACCACTGTGCATCAGCACAATCTACAACTTCGGTGTCTATCTTAGCCCCGTTATATTTTCTGCGCAAAATCACTAGACCAGTGAGCTGTTACGCTTTCTTTAAAGGATGGCTGCTTCTAAGCCAACCTCCTGGTTGTCTAAGTAACTTCACATCATTTTCCACTTAGAATAGAACTTTGGGACCTTAGTTGGTAGTCTGGGTTGTTTCCCTCTTGACGATTGATTTTATCACCCACCGCCTGACTCCCAAGATACGGTAATAGGTATTCGTAGTTTGACAGGGGTTGGTACCGCGGTGAGCAGCCCTAGCCCAATCAGAGCTCTACCCCCTATTACTATCACTTGAGGCTATACCTAAATATATTTCGAAGAGAACCAGCTATCACCAAGTTTGTTTGGCCTTTCACCCCTATCCACAGCTCATCCCAGCCCGTTTCAATGGGCACGAGTTCAGTCCTCCATAAGCTATTACACTTACTTCAACTTGGCCATGGATAGATCACTTGGCTTCGGGTCTGCAGCATCTGACTAAACGCCCTTTCAGACTCGCTTTCGCTACGGCTTCGCGTTTGCTTAACCTCGCCAGATACCACAACTCGCAGGATCATTATGCAAAAGGCAGTCCATCACCCTGATAAATCATAGGGCTCTGAATGATTGTAGGCAAATGGTTTCAGGTTCTATTTCACTCCGCTCACTGCGGTTCTTTTCACCTTTCCCTCACGGTACTTGTTCGCTATCGGTGTGATAGGAGTATTTAGGGTTGGAGAGTGGTCTCCCCTGCTTCAGCCCGGATTTCACGTGTCCTGACCTACTCTGGATACTGCTACCTAGCAATCTCTTTTCGCATACGGGACTATCACCCTCTATGATTATCCTTTCCAGAATATTCTGCTAAAAGATTGCAGTGGATATTGCAGTCCTCAACCCCCAATGCAAGCATTGGGTTTGCCCTCTTCCCCGTTCGCTCGCCGCTACTAAGAGAATCTCGTTTGATTTCTTTTCCTCTAGCTACTGAGATGTTTCACTTCGCTAGGTTCGCTCCATTAAAGGTAATACCTATCTCTAGGTATTGGGTTGCCCCATTCGGAAATCTACGGATCAAAGCTTCTTGACAGCTCCCCGTAGCTTATCGCAGTCTAGTACGTCCTTCATCGCCTCTATCACCCAAGGCATCCACCATTTGCCCTTACAAGCTTTTACTTCTAAGGATACTGCCTTATTGAATGTATGACAAACAATAAAACAATATATCGCGTAATTGTAGTTAATTACTATTTTAGGCTTTAACAATAAGTTTTCAAATAACACTTAGACTAAAGTCTAATGCAAAGTTTAAGAACCTTTTTGCTTCTGCTTAATTCCTTGTTTCTAAGCTTACAAGCTTTAAGCCTTGCATTAAACTTTTTTGTCTCTCATCATCACACAATCGCATACATAAAGCTAAATATGAAAGATAAATCCTTAGATTCTATAACTTCATAAAAAACTTATGCAATCTCTGTATAAGACTTTATGGATTTATATCAATCTCTCACATTGCAACTTAAGATTCTACAAGTGGTGGAGAATAGCGGGATCGAACCGCTGACCTCCTGCGTGCAAAGCAGGCGCTCTCCCAGCTGAGCTAATTCCCCAAGAGAACTATTAAATTAGAATCTAATCTCTCTAATAGTTTGATAATTTTAAAATTAGTTATCTTTGATGAAAAAGTGCTGATTTTATTGTCTTTGAAAGGGATTACCAAGTAAGTAATGACTAAAAAAACAATGAGGAATCAGTGCTTTATCGCAAAAAGAACAATTTTGGTGGGCTTAGGAGGACTTGAACCTCCGACCTCACCCTTATCAGGGGTGCGCTCTAACCACCTGAGCTATAAGCCCCTTAAGCTTACTATTTAAACTGCTATTTTGGAGATCCCTGAAAACTAAGCAAGTCCATTGAGTATTTTATTCTCTCTTCAAATACAGAGTTGGTTAAAACAAGCGAATGTTTTAACATATCTCTAGAAAGGAGGTGATCCAACCGCAGGTTCACCTACGGTTACCTTGTTACGACTTCACCCCAGTCGCTGCATCCGCCGTGGGCGGTAACCAATTTAGTATCCCGACTTAAGGCGAATACAACTCCCATGGTGTGACGGGCGGTGAGTACAAGACCCGGGAACGTATTCACCGCAACATTGCTGATTTGCGATTACTAGCGATTCCAGCTTCATGTAGTCGAGTTGCAGACTACAATCCGAACTGAGAGACATTTTAGAGATTTGCTCCACCTCGCGGTATTGCTCCTCATTGTATGCCCCATTGTAGCACGTGTGTAGCCCTAGGCGTAAGGGCCATGATGACTTGACGTCGTCCTCACCTTCCTCCTCCTTACGAAGGCAGTCTCCTTAGAGTGCTCAGCCGAGCTGCTAGCAACTAAGGACGAGGGTTGCGCTCGTTGCGGGACTTAACCCAACATCTCACGACACGAGCTGACGACAGCCGTGCAGCACCTGTTTTCAAGCTCCCCGAAGGGCACTCCCATATCTCTATAGGATTCTATCAATGTCAAGCCTAGGTAAGGTTCTTCGCGTATCTTCGAATTAAACCACATGCTCCACCGCTTGTGCGGGTCCCCGTCTATTCCTTTGAGTTTTAATCTTGCGACCGTACTCCCCAGGCGGAATGCTTAATGCGTTAGCTGCATTACTGCCCTGACAAGCAGGGCAACAACTAGCATTCATCGTTTAGGGCGTGGACTACCAGGGTATCTAATCCTGTTTGCTCCCCACGCTTTCGTGCATGAGCGTCAGTAATGTTCCAGTAGGTCGCCTTCGCAATGAGTATTCCTCTTGATCTCTACGGATTTTACCCCTACACCAAGAATTCCACCTACCTCTCCCATACTCTAGAGTGATAGTTTCAAATGCAGTTCTGTAGTTAAGCTACAGGATTTCACATCTGACTTACCACCCCGCCTGCGCACTCTTTACGCCCAGTGATTCCGAGTAACGCTTGCACCCTCCGTATTACCGCGGCTGCTGGCACGGAGTTAGCCGGTGCTTATTCGTGAGATACCGTCATAATCTTCTCTCACAAAAGGAGTTTACAATCCTAAAACCTTCATCCTCCACGCGGCGTTGCTGCTTCAGGGTTTCCCCCATTGAGCAATATTCCCTACTGCTGCCTCCCGTAGGAGTCTGGACCGTGTCTCAGTTCCAGTGTGTCCGATCACCCTCTCAGGCCGGATACCCGTCATAGCCTTGGTGAGCCATTACCTCACCAACAAGCTGATAGGACATAGGCTGATCCTTTAGCGGAGACTCTTAAATATACCCCTAGAATATCTTTAAATTCAAAAAATTCATCGTGTTTGAATGCGTCAAATTGTTTTGACTTATTTTTATAAGCCTTCTACAATTTTCCTTTTCACTCACGCGACTTCTTGTTTTAAAAATACTCTAGGAGCATATTTAAGAGTCCCTTTCCCCCGTAGGGAGTATCCAGTATTAATCACCGTTTCCAGTGGCTATCCCAGACTAAAGGGCACATAACCTATGCATTACTCACCCGTGCGCCACTAATCCACTTCTAGCAAGCTAAAAGCTTCATCGTTCGACTTGCATGTATTAGGCACGCCGCCAGCGTTCACTCTGAGCCAGGATCAAACTCTCCATAAAATGCTTCACATTAATCACTAAATAAATGTGATTGCTTTGATAAGTTTGTCCTTCATCTCTTAGTGTTTCTTTATCACAAAGACTAGAGTTTATAGATTCTATTATGCTATTTTTGCTTTATTAAAGTAAAAATAGATTCTAAAATCTCTCAAAGTCATATTTGAGTTATTAAGAATTGAACTAAGAAATACAAGTTTTTATTGTCTTTACTCTTATTAAAAGATTAAGAAATAAAATACTTCATTTTCTTGCTTAGATGTCAAAGATCATACCAAATATAACCAGCAAAAACAGCTTTAAGCTCATCTTAAAAGCTAATGCAAACATTGATTATATTGATAAAGAACAACCATAAGAAATAACCCTTAGTATCTTTGATGCAGTTTTTAAACATAAGTCTATGCTCTCAATGTTTATGATAAACAAAAAAGCTCATACATTTGCTAAACCTACAAGAAGAGACAGAAGCTCAATCAAATGGGAGTGAAATATTACAAAAGCGAGGCTTAAAGTGGGCTTAATAGAAATGCTAAAAATAGCAGTTTTTATAAAAAATTAACCAACCCCACTGCTTACGCTACGCAGACTATTCTATACCGATTCTTTTAGGTTTTAGAATCTTCATCATGTATAGGGTTTTATACTTTGTTTTGGTAAATTATAAAATCTTTATCTTCTCTATTTTGTTAAAAAATGACAGAGAAAGAGACAGCTCCGCAATAGATTCCAAAATCCTAACACCTTAAGAATTGTAAATCTCCCTATAAGCCGATTTCCAGCGCTTATGAAACCAAAACCAATCTTGAGGTTTTGCCCTAATCGCCCCTTCAATCGTATCTGCTTGAGATTGTGTAGCTTCTAAAATATCCGCATTGCTATCCTCGCTTTTCTTGCAGTAAATGGGCGGGTAGAATCGCACCTCAAATCTCCTATAATCCTCGTTAATACTAATCATCACAGGCACAATTCCCACATTAAAGCGGCGAGAAAGTACAGAGGCGATAGTCGTGTGTGTAGCCCTCTTGCCAAAAAACTCAATCCACACGCCCTCGCTTTCAGAAATATTTTGGTCGATGAGAATACCAACGAGAGCATTACCACCGCCATAAAGCTTCAGCAAATGCTTAAACGCACCCTTTTTATCAATAAATTTTACCTTCTGTAACTCTCGCCTTGAGATAATCATTTGATTAATCGCATCAAATGGCGTCAAACGCCCCAAAGAAGCCATATTGCACCAAGCATAGCGAGGTGGCAGCACGCTCGCCATTGCCTCCCAATACCCATAGTGAGCAGACACAAGCACCGCACCCTTGTCTTTCTGTAGGGATTCTAAAATATAATGTTCATCGATAAATGTAAAATACCGCGCATAAGCTTCTGTGGAGATAAATGGCACGCGTATGGTCTCTAATAGCACAAAAGCAAAATTTTCGTAACATTTTTTGATGAGCGCACGCTTTTGTTCCTCACTCATCTCCTCCCCATAGACAAAATCCAAATTCGCCTTAGCATCTTTGAATCTCCGCCTATCGAAGATTCTCATCATAAAAGCCAAAGACTTGATGTGCCACACAAAAAGCCTATGTGGGATATGCGCTAGAAAAAAACCAAGCCCATCGGCTACATATCTTAAGATCTTTGCCAACACATTCATTTTGTTATCCTAGCTGTGTCTAGTATCTCCCTAGCACACGCACAAATCGTATGCGGGGCTATGCGTGCAATGGAAAAATCATCTTTTTTATAATTTGGATTCTCACTACCGCACAAAAAGCGATTGATGGGGCTATTGAGCGCGAATCTCTGCGGTGGGGTATTGCCATAAAGCGTAAGTGAAGCCCTCTGCATCGCCCATGCCAAATGCGTAACACCCGTATCCCCGCCAATGACCAAATTCACCTCTTGCATAAGTGCCTTTAAAGCCCCCATACTAATGGGTGGCAACAGCACTACTTGATTGTCCGCCTTGAAATGCTCCTTTATACGCTGTGCCTTGTCCGTGCCGTGCTGAATAAGCAAGATACGCGCGAGTGGGTGAGATTCTAAAAACTCTCGTATCACCTCTATAAATAAATCCACCGGGTAACTTTTAGATTCTAAACTCGCCTCAAGCACGAGTAGGATATTTATACAATCCCCTTTATTCGCACCATTTACGCCATTTTGCACACTAGCTTCTGCCAAAATACTCTCCACCTGCTCCCGTGCTTGCTTACTCACACCAAAAGCTTGAGCACGATTAGCATAAAATATATCCTTACTTTCCTCTTTTATTTCAAGCGCGGCATTTACAAGCGTGAGATTACGTTTTAAAATATGCTCACTATAAGAGATATGCACCTTGTGCGTGTAACATAGACTTGCCAAAGGCTCTTTTATAGAATCCCACGCAAAACCCCAAAACGCGCTTTTTTTACTCATCATTCCACAAAGTGCAGATTTGATTAAACCCTGCATATCAATGAGTATATCAAAAGGTTCTAGATTCTGTAATTGCGCCATAATGTGTGGAATCGCCTTTATACCGCCATTTTTAAGAGGTATGCTAATCAAATTATCAATACAAGGGCTATCCTCCAAAACTGCACCAAAAGTGCTATCAACAATCCAATGCAAACGCACACCTTGTGGATATTTCTCACTCAAATGCGCCCTCACAAAGGGCAATACACACGCACCAACTATCACATCGCCGAGGCTAGAAAGTCGTAAAATCGCGATGTTTATAGACGCATTTTGTGCTTTCACTCATTTCCCCTAAGATTTCACAAACTCAATACACAAAGGCTCTGGTTGGTGGAGATTGTTAATATTCTCCTTTGCGAGATACAAATCTGCCGAAGTATGAATCTTTAAAATCTTAGGCTTCACATACTCATAGCTAATCTGCATATTTCCCTCACTCCTACAAATTGTCTCTGCAAGAGCAAGCATAAAGCTAAGCCATTGCAGGCTAAGGAGTTTGGGCATCATATCGCTTATATGTCTAATATTTTCATCTTGAGGAATCTTTTTGCCACTATACTCCACAAGTAAGCACACACTCATTCTCTCGCTATGCGAAAAACCATATTCTAGGGCGTTAAGCAAAAAATATGAGCCGTGATGTCCAGCATTATAAAAATTTAGAATCCGCCCAACGCTTGAAAGATATGAGGCGATATGAAGAAGTTTCTTGCACTGCTCATCAAGTTTATGCAAGGGAAAAAGCGCGTCAAAAATCTTTAAAGATTCTTTACGTGTCATCTCCGCATATTTTTTATCGAGCATAAATCTATCCTCTATCGCGCCAATAGAGGGATTAATTCCCTTTGGAAAGGCATTTTTATGCCCACGTAATAAATCGCTCAAATACACGCCCTCGCGCACACCCACACCACTTGCCACAACTTGCTTAGTTTGAAAACGCATAAGGAAGAGGTGCAAAATAAGCGCACCACTGCGGATATTGTCGATTCTATCCGGTGGCACACCAAGGTCTGCTAGTTTATCCAAGGGTGTGTGCGAAATTTTCTCAAAAAACTTGAGATTCTGTATCGCATCAATCTCATAGCCGTGCACCTCTTCAATGGCATATTTTTTATTTTTCATAATGATTTTTGCTAAGGCGCGTATCGTGCCACCAACACCAAAGACACGCTCGTGCCTAAAATGCTCGGGTATGTCTTTTAGCTGTTTTTGTATGAACTCAATCGCACCTTTTATGTTTTCCTTTTTATCAAAAAAAAGCTCTTTAAGGCGAATTGTCCCTATATCAAGCGAAATCAAATCCGTAATCTTGCCATCTTTTATAAGTGCGCACTCCGTGCTTCCTCCCCCTATATCTATTGTGATTCCATCTTTATAATGAGAGAGATTAGCACAAGCTATGCCCCCATAAAGAGCCTCCTTTTTCCCATCAATCACCTTGATTGAGAGGGCGCATTCTCGTCTAGCCCTATCTATAAACACACCCGCATTTGGCGCATCGCGCAGGGCAGAAGTCGCCACGCAAAAAATCTTGCGACTTTTATGCGCTTTTGCGATTTGAACAAACTCTTTTAACGCACTAATGGCACGCTCCATTGGCACTTTACCCAAAACACCGCCGGATTCATAGCAACCCTCCGAAATGCGCACCTTGCTCTTAGTCTCATAAATCAAATGAAAAGCAAAGCGCGAAGTGCGGCGGTATATCGCCATACGCGCAGAGTTTGAGCCAATATCAATAACAGAAGTAATTTTTGCCATATGTGCTATTCACCCTTTTGTAAAGTCTCAAACTTATATCGTAGCTCCTCAATGGTTTCTACATTATCAGGATCTGGCGCAATCGCATCTACCGGGCATACGCTAAGGCAACTTGGCTCATCATAGCTTCCCACGCACTCCGTGCAAACATCTGGATCAATACTATAAATAGGATCTCCCTCCTCAATCGCGCCATTTGGACATTCTTCAGCACAAGAATCGCACGCAATACACTCATCATTAATCATCAAAGCCATTTTTTGCTCCCATTTCTTATGATAAAAAATCGTGTTTTTTAACTAAATTCACTTTAAAGCTAACTTAATTTAGCCTAATTTTAATTAATAATCACTATATCAACACCATAATCACTAGAATGATCACTCATAATCATCTGCGTATTTGGCACGAGGCTCAAAAGCTCATCAAGCGCATTTTGTGGGATATAAAGCATACTCGCGCCACTAAAAATTGCCTTTTTTAGCTCGGCTTTATCACTCACCTCAATACAAGGCTCAAATCCCAGCTTCCTCGCAAAATGCAACAAATCGCTTAAAGAATCTTTAGAGTGTATCGCGCAAGGAATAAGCACATTATCCGCACCAAAAAGCGCAGATTCTAAAATTTGATATGGCTCTAGGAATATATCTGCGTGAATGATTGGCAAAGTGCTATGGCGGCGCAAAAGCGAGATAGATTCTAAAGCTGTATCTAGCCCATTCTCACTTGATTGAATCTTCTCATATTGCGCCCTCAAATCAAGCAAAAACGCATCATTATCTTTGCTCTGCGCATAATCACTCGCCTCCTGTAGAAACAAGACTTCATCAAAATGGGCTTGTATAGAGAATCTTTTAGCGATTTTTGGCTTATCATCTCCCTTGCGGGTAAATGCCTCCACCTCAAAGCGCGACAAATAAGGACTATAAGCAAGTGTGCGCCCGAGCGTGTCAAAATCAATCACACTTTTACGAGCGTGTATCATTACCTTTGCGTTTTGAATCTGCTCCTTTGTGATGTGTGATTGCGCTGCATTTTGTTTCATCATTCACCTTTGTCATTTTTTAAAATCTTGCCAAAATATTCATAATTTTTGGAGTGCGATATACAGATTCTATATCCCTTTTATTTTTTTCAAAAAGTGCAACAAGAAAAAATGCAAATAACAAAAGCTCAAAGGCTTGTTGTGGGCTATCACAAAAGCATAATGAAAGAGTGCAAAGAAAAGTAAAAAATATTTTCATTTATCTTATCCTAAATCTTAATGGTGTTTGCAAAATTTTGTATTTTTAGCCAAATTTTTGCTTCATTATAACACACCAAGAATCTTTTTAAGTAGATTTTAATGGGGGGGGGGGGATATTATAAAAATATTTTGGTTTTTTTGGATAAAAAAGTAAAAGATAAATTAACTTTTGGAGAATTCTATGCATAAGGAAGCAAAAGAGCGAATCTTATTGTCATTAGCTGTGATTCTTATTTGCGTAATGGGATTTGTTGGCATTTGTATGCAAAATGATTCTGTTATTTATATTCTTGCTCCTGTGCCTTTCATAATAGCACTAATAATGTATCTTTATACCAAACAAAAAACTCTGTGTCAAAATTGTGGTAAAAGCTTTGGATTAAAATTTGTAGATACAGATACTCGCTCTGCATACACTATCTCTTTGCAAAAAAAAGATTCTAATAGCCGTGTGCATACAAAAGTTTTTCAAATTGGAGAGGAAAGAGATTATTTTATCTGCAAACATTGCGGCTTCATTAGCTTCAAAACAAAAAAATTTAAAACACAAATCAAATAAGTTTCCTCATTTTTAAACATCTCATTACAATATTTTCCTTATTTTCTCCTATGATTAGGTATTTATTACTTGGCTAAAACCTTTTGTGGCACTACTCACGCAAAAATCACCCAGCCTAATCCAAAACCTACACAAATTATTACGATTTTATTCCCACATAAAGCGCGATTTGTAAAACAAGACATTTCGCAACACCACCGCACACAACACTGCGCCACCACAAAGCCCATTTAATATAATCACTTATAATCACACAAACACTTGTGCTAGAGCATACGCAAGGTTTTAAGCTCTGTGCTAAATCCTGCTTGTTTGTGTTATAAAAGGCAAATCGCCCCGCAAAAAGCATTGAAAAAGCAGAGTATGAATAATGCTAAAAAAGGATTTGAGTGATAGAATGTGCGCTTATCGGCTATGGCTACTGGGGACGCAATGTCGCTAAGGCTCTACACGATAGCCCACATTTTCATCTTACAACAATTTTTGATAATGATAAACAAGCCCAAGATGAAGCTCTCCAAAGCTACGCCTTTACTCCTTATGCGAATTATGAGCTAATTTTAGCAGATTCTCATATTCAAGCAGTATTCATCATCACACCACCGCACACACATTTTGCCCTAGCAGAATCTGCTTTAAAACAAGGCAAACATACCTTTGTAGAAAAGCCTCTTACCACACAAAGCACGCAAGCTAAAATCTTGTATGATTTAGCAGATTCACATAATGTGAAACTTTACTGCGACCATATTTTTTTGCACTCCCCGGCAGTGCAATACCTCAAAGAACATATAGAGAGTTTTGGTGAAATTGTCTATATTAACGCAAGGCGCATTAATTTGGGATTATTTCAAAGCAATGTAGATGTGATTTGGGATTTAGCAATCCACGATTTAAGCATTATTGATTATCTTGTTGGACTTCATATTAAAGAGGTTTCCACATTTAGCGCGAAATATCTTGACTATCCCAATGACGCTCTTGCCAATATCAATATACGGCTAGAATCCGGCATTATTATTACCCTCAATCTCTCTTGGTTAAGCCCCGTTAAAGTGCGTGAGATGATTATTGGCGGAAGCAAAAAAAGTGCAATTTATGATGAAACCAAGCGGGATAAAATCGCACTTTTTGATACAGGCGTGGTGATAAAAGATACCTTTGATACAAATAGTCTCTATAAAAAAATGATTGAATACAAGCTAGGAGAGCAGTTTAGCCCTACTTTGCCACAAAGTATGCCCCTTGATAATTCCATAGCACATTTTGCAAAGCTTATTCTTAACAAAAATACAGAATCTAAAAATGACAAAGCCCACGTGCTAAGGGTGATTAAAGCTATTGAGATAATTCAAGAATCACAATCTTAAGCTCTCTTTATCTCAATCACCATTTACACAAATCTTTACAATCACAACGCATACAACTTTTTGGATTCTATGCAAATATACAATCTCATCAAACTTAGATTCTAAAACCTACTCTACTATGCTAAAACTCATTTGTAGTATTTCTTTATGTGATTTGATGTAGCTATTTAGCTCTTCAAGACTTAAATTATTAATGCGTTGCAATTCTTGTTTATGATAATCTAAAGGTAGCCCTTTAAAATAGTTCATAAATGCCACATTTAGTCTTTGGGATAATCTCTCCTCACGTAGCGGCTCACTGCCTTGCAAAAATGCCTTAGCCGCATCAAGCTCCTCTTGTGTCGCACCATTTGTGATAAAATCATTCAACACTTCTTTGACAACTTGTATCGCTTCATCTTTGTTTTCAAGCTTTGTCTGTAAATGTCCGCTTGCATAATCTGCTATACCACCCACGCTTATAGATAAAGAAGCGGAATAAGCAAGTCCTCTTTTTACACGCACTTCCTCCATTATACGCGAACCAAAACCGCTCCCCCCGAGTATAAAACTCATCACTTTAGCGATATAGTTTTTTTCTTTATCCGCCACATCAAAAGGTGCGCCAAAATATATAAAAGCCTGTTCTGTTGGCTTTTTCTCAATTATAGAATCTATCTCTTTTGACACTTTAAAATGCAATCTCTGCTTTGCTTCGCCCTTTGGCAAGGATTCCAAAAGTGTGCCAAGCTTTGATTTAATCTCTGCTTCTTGCATATCGCCCCCAGCGACAATAATGAGACGATTCAAAACAAGATTGCGCGCCAAAAATGCTTCTATATCCTTTAATGTCATAGATTCTATACTCTCCCTCTCACCAATCACAGGGATAGCCAAAGGTGTGCCTTTGAATAGAATCTTATTAAGATTCTTACTCGCCACTTCATCAAAATCGCTTTCATCTCGCGCGAGTTTGCTTAAAGTCAAATCTTTGAGTTTATTAAGGCTTGATTGCGTAAGGTTTGGGTCTTTTAAAAGCATTGCAAACAGCCTTAGGCTCTCGTCCTCAAATTCCTTCAAATAAGAAATATTGAAGCTCAAAGTTTGGAATCCAGCACTTGCGTATAAATCGATTGCTTTACTCTCTAGCTCATTTGCAAAGCCCACATTTCCTAATGCCTTTGTCCCCTCGTTTAGAATCTTAGCACTCATAGAGGCAAGTCCGGGTATATCGCTATCCGCGCTCCCACCCATAAACACAAGCTGCAAGCTCCCCACCGGCAAATTTGCGCTTCCTTCAAAAATAAATGGCACTTTCACACCATTAATATGAATAGAATCTACCGCGCTAGAAACCTTGCTTTTTTGCCCCTGTTTTTGTATATCCGCCTCTTTCTCCTTACTCATACAGCCTCCTATACATATTGTGAAAATCATCAAAAATGCATAAATATATTTCATCAATACCGCTCCAAAATTTCATACGCCGTATTGCGCTTAGCAGGGAATGAGCCAATATCTTTGATGAGGGCTATCATCTCCTGCGCGTTCATCGAGTTACACACACCTGCGCTTGATACGACATTTTCCTCCATCATCGTGCTTCCTAAATCATTTGCTCCAAAAAGCAGTGCGAGTTGCCCGATATACGAGCCTTGCGTAACCCAGCTGCTTTGGATATTTTTAAAATTATCAAGGTAGATTCTACTGCACGCTAAAAGTCGCAAATATCGATTTGATGAAGCCTTGTGAATCTGTGGCATTTCTTTTTGCAAAGGCGTATTATCTGGCTGAAAGCTCCACAAAATAAACGCCCTAAATCCGCTAAATTCATCTTGTAATTCACGCAAAACACGCCAATGCGCGACTATATCTTCATCATTTTCCACACTGCCAAACATCATCGTAGCTGTGCTTTTCATACCGATTCTATGTGCCTCTCTATGCACCTCTAGCCATTCTTTTGTATCAAGCTTTTTGGGTGCGATAATATCCCGAACCCTATCGCTTAAGATTTCCGCCCCAGCACCCGGGATTGATGATAGCCCAGCCTTTTGTAGTCGTTTAAGCACTTCAGGAATTGAGATTTTAGAAATTTGAGCGATGTAATTGACTTCAATAGCCGAAAATCCGTGAATGGTAATCATAGGATATTTTTGCGCGATATGGCTCACAAGCTCCTCATACCACTCAATTTTAAGCTTTGGATGCACGCCACCTTGAAAGAGAATCTGCGTGCCACCAATAGCTAAAAGCTCATCAATCTTTTTATCAATCTCTTCAAAGCTTAAAATATACACACCATCTTCGCCCACCTTGCGTTTAAAGGCACAAAATTTACAATCAACCCAACAAATATTTGTATAATTAATATTTCTATCCACAACAAAAGTTGTAATGTTCTCCGGGTGCAACCGCGCCTTTATTGCACTCGCTCTCTCCCCTAGCTCACGCAAAGAGGCATTTTTCATTAGATACAAAATCTCCTCATCGCTTACGCGCTTTGTTTGTGGTGTCTCACTCATTTTTACTCCTTACTTTTTCAAGTCCTAACCTAAAATCCCTAGCATACTTTAGAATCTCGTTCCCATTGTAAATTCAAAGCGTGATGTTCTATCGCCGGGTTGTGGATTGATAGGTTGTGGGAATACAAGCACAATAGGACCCATAGGGCTTATCCATTCTATCGCCGCACCCCAAGATGCGCGAGTAGTCTCGCTAAGGCTATCTACGCCTATCATTCCATAATCCACAAAAAGTGCCAAACGCATTTGTGCTTTCTCTAAGATTCCATAGCTAAGCTCCGCGGAATGTGTCATCATATAATTCCCACCAACACGAATCCTCCCGCTCGGGTCGCGTGGCGTGAGTGAGCTTATTTGATAGCCCCTCACGCTCGAAATCCCCCCCATATAAAATTTAGAGGTGATGGGCACATAGCCGTGGTTTAGCATTGCCCCAGCTTGAGTTTTATAGCGCGCAATCAAATCAATCCCCATAAGTGATTTAAGATGATAATAAAGTGCCATTTTGCCATAAAATTTTGTATATTTTTCATCTCCACCAAGCCCTGCATACTCTACATATGCCGAGATAATTGCACCATTTTTAGGAAAATAGTAGTCATCTGTGTTGTCAAAATAAAGACTTGGGCTAATGGCAGATTTAAGCGGTCTATCGATAGTAAGATAAGTTTTATAGATTTGCTCCAAGCTTGTATCATAAAAATCCACTACTCGCGTGGTAGAGAGTGTATATCCAAGAGATGCTCTCAAAGTATGTGTGAGGAGCTTTCCAGCGGTGATTGTGCCACCGGTGGTTTGCTCCCTATAATCCCAATTCCAATATAAAGAGTGAAATACACTAAAAGAAGTGCTATATTTAGAATCAAGCACACGAGGATTGCTTAATGTGAGATTGACTAATTGTCGGCGATAACTCCAATCCGCATAAAGCTGCCCGCTCTGCCCTGTCCCGAAAAGATTCCGCTCTCGTATAGAAGCATTTATCATAAGCTTATCGTAGCTTCCATAGCCTAAACCAAACATCAACTCGCCCGTGCGCGTCTCCTCGACATTCACAAGCAAATCCATAGAATCTTCACTCACGCGCCGTTCATTAATCTGCACCTTGCCAAAATAGCCAAGCCTTCTTAATGTGTTTTCAGATTCTTTGAGTTCGGTAAAATTATAGGTATCCCCCGGGGCTAAAAGTAGCTCACGCCGTATGATTCTATCCGCAGTGCGCGTGTTCCCAGAGATAAGCACATCATTGATTTTTACCTTTTGCCCCACTTGTATGAGATACAACACTTTCACTTCTGCATTTTCACTATCTTTATCCAAATCCGGGCTAACCCGTGCAAACGCATAACCCAAGTTTGCGATTTTTTGTCGCAGTTTTTCTACATCCTCGCGCACTTCCTCAATGTTAAAATATGTATCCTTTTTGACTTTGAGAATCTTGCGTAACTCTTCTTCTTCAATCACTGGGACTTGCAGGACAATCCTCACGCCTGTAACCTTATACCGCTCCCCCTCATTGATTTTATAATACAAGTTCGCGCTATAATCATTAAAGTTTGCATCTAAAAACGCTTGAGAGACACTCGCGTCTAAAAATCCTTTACGCATATATACATCTTGAATCCTTGCGTGGTCGTATTCCAAATCAGCAAGTTTGAGCTTACCATTATTACGCCCCCACAGCCACCCCATAAATTGCTTTTGCCTATTTGCGCTTAACTCCTCTAGCTCCTTTACCTTAAGCTTCTCGCGCCCATCATAAATGGCATTTTTGATAACGATATTTTCCCCCTGATTTACACTGAAAGTAATCGCATATGCACTATCATCGCCCACTTTGGCTATCTCACTCTCCACCACCGTCCCATAATACCCCTGATATTCTAAAATCGTGCGGATAATGATCTTTGCACGCGCAAGTTTTGTCTCATCATAACTATCGCCCTTTTTAATGCCAATCTGCGAATATAACGTCTCTTTCTCCTGCTCACTCCCATATCCTTTTATCTCCACACTCGCCACCTTTGGCTTCTGTGTAAGGTGAAAAGTCAGCACACCCCCTTCATAACTCGCATAAATATCCTCAAAAAATCCCTGCGAATACAACGCTACGACAGCTTTATCGACCTTAGCAATATCTAGACTATCTCCGGGCTTGATATTTACAATCTCATCGGCAAGGACATTAGAAATGGCACTCAAGCCCTGATATCGTATCTCATCAATATTTCTAGCCCATAGCGCACTAAGACACAAAAGAGCACATATAAAGATTCTATTCATTAAATCCCTTGAATTTTGCGTAAGCGTGATTATATTAGATTTTTTATAATAAACTTAAATACAAAGCACAATAAAGCCAAAATTGCTCCCATTCCCATATTCTCTTTAAATATAGAGCAAGATTGTTTGGCTTTATTTTCTTGCCATACTTTAATTTACACATAGGATTTTAACATCAATAGAGAAAATCTTTTTGAAGATTCTGTTTTTAATTTATTAAGGTTTTAGAATCCTAAACCCCTTTACATAAATTTTTGCAATGTATTCGCCCTTGCCATAAAGCACTCTAATCCCTTCCAATCCTCATTTTCTAGCATTTCTCGCGCCACATCAAATGCCTCTTGAAAATGCGCCATAGCCTTAAGCACATTTGCCTTATTTTGCTTAAACACATCTTTCCACATCAACGGGGAACTTTTAGATAGCCTACTCATTGAGCGAAATCCACCACCTACAAGCGCGAGAATCGTTTGAGGGTCTTCTTGAGACAAAGTTGCATTTGCGAGAGCATAGCTCATAATATGAGGCATATGTGAGATAAGCGCGATATGCTTGTCGTGCTCCTTTGCAGACATTTTAAGAATCTTCATACCAATGCCAATAAAAATATCCTTTGCTATCTCGACTTGATATGCCCCACTTTGTTCCACATCAGCAAGAATCACAATGCCATTTTTATATAACTCACCAAAAGCTGCTTTTGGACCAAAAAACTCTGTCCCGCACATCGGGTGTGCGCCAACAAAATTATGCCGAAGCCACGATGGGATATGTAAGAGAATCTCCACCTTTGCCCCACCCACATCAATAATCGTAGTTTTTTGCCCTATCATATCGGGCGTGAGCGATGTAATGAGCGCAACAATGCTTTCAAGCGGTGTGCTAAGAAAAATTACATCACATTGCCAAATCTCATCTAATTCTACACATTCATCAACAAGCCCAAGATTCAAAGCTTGTTGCGCGTGAATGGGATTATTATCATAGCCTAAAATTCGGCTAATATGGCGACTTTGAATCTGCCCCAAAGCCTTGAGTGCCAAGCCCATAGAGCCGCCCATAAGGCCCAAACCCACAATCCCAACTTTGATCTGCTCTATATTCATTTGTTCCATTTGCATTTGCGCTCCTTGTAATTATGGCTTCTGCCAAAGTTTAGCAATACTCGCTAGAAATACACACGCACTTTCACTGCGTAAAATCGTGCCTTCTTTGAGGCTTACAATCTTATCAAATCGCGCTCTTTCTGCATCGCTAAAACCCCCTTCAGCCCCCACCATTATACGAAGAGTTTGGGAATCTTGAGGGATGATTTTAGAATCTTGTGCAAATTTTAATCGTGTAGATTCTAAATCTCGCGTGGCATTTGATTGTGTAGATTCTCTATATGGCATAAAGGCGCGTATGTCCTCACCGCCAAAGTCAAAGGCGTAAAAAGGTGTATATGCAGTGCATACCTCATCAAAACTTTTGAAAATTTCTAAATCCATAAGATTGGTGCGTCCGCATTGTTGGCAAGATTGGATAAGAATCTTGTTTAATCGCTCTAAAGAGGGTGCAAACTGCCGCTGCGAAAATTGCGCGTAAAAAAAGCTTATACGCGCCACATCAAGTTCATTTAAAAATGGAAGTGTTTTTTCAATAACTTTTGGTTCAATTATCGCCCACAATAAATGTAAGGCTGGGGATTGACACACACTAGCTCTAAAATCTTGTGTAGTATTTGAAAGTGTAAAATCCTCCTCATTTGAATGTTTAGAATCTGCGGGATTTGTAGATTCTAAACCAACAATCTCTATAAGCGCGGATTTTTTTTGCACCTGTGCTATGGCATAGATATAGAGATTTTTATCGCGCAGGTTCCGCATTTTGATATGCTCATTTGGCGCAATGCGGCGCACCTTAAAAAGATAATGAAAGGTTTCATCGCTAAGTGTAAGTGGGGATTCTCCAGCATTTTGATGATATAAAAACTGCATTAGGCAAACCACAAGATAAGAGCGAAAAAGACTAAATCAAGCACATAAAGCACCTTTGAAAATCTTATATAGCTTTGCATCGCCTCAAAGCTCGTGCGTCTAGCGACTTTGAGAATCTTCATACGAAATATTTCCCCCACAAATACAAAAAGGCAAAATGTAATCATCACAATGAGATTAAGCCCTAACTCAATATGCCCAAACACCCAGAGATTCACACCGCTAAGCACCGCCACAGAGAGGAGGAAAAAGGTGATAGGCGCGATGAAGTATATTTTTTTATTCATCTTAACGAGGTTATGAGAGCCAAAAAACAAAACGAGCAGATTCAAAACAAAAGGGAGTGCGAAAAAATAGGCAAAGATTTTATGATACAGCAAAAGGCTCATATAGGTTTCTTGTAATGTGAGGGTGTCAAATTCTTGCATAGCTTCTCCTTATTAATGATTAACCTTAGTAGTTTATTATCACTTAAAATTTTTAACCCAAAGTATAATATGAAGGATCTATCATCAAATCTCAAGCTGCTGTCTTGCTCAATATGGGCGCACCAAATAGTATTTACGAAGTGGAAGGTTTCCTAAAAAATGTGTTTAACGATCCCTTGATTTTAGGGATAAAAAACAATTTTATGCGTAAAATGTTGGCAAATTTCATCACCCATAGGCGCGTGGAAGATACAAAAAAAAATTATGAGCTAATAGGGGGCAAATCTCCACTTACAGCCCACACTTTCAATCTTGTAAATAAACTAAACGAGCTAGATTCTACAAATCTTTACACTTACGCTATGCGCTACACACCGCCTTTTACCTATGATGTGTTAGCGGATTTGCAACGACAAAATATAGAATCCATAGTGCTTTTTAGTCTTTATCCGCAGTATTCATTTTCTACGGCAAAATCATCTTTACTTGATGCGAGGGAAGCACTACAAAGACTAAATTACACGCCACATATCACAGAGGTCGCACATTTTCATACTCACCCGCTTTATATTGATTGTATCGTTAAAAGCATAGAGGAAACTCTTGGGGCGGATAATGCACAGGATTTTGTGCTATTACTCTCCGCGCATAGTCTCCCACAAGCGCGAATTGACGAGGGCGACCCCTATGAAAAGCATTGTAATCAAAACAAGGAGGCTTTAGAATCTGCCCTCGCACAAAAGGGCATAGTCTTTAAAAAAATTGCTCTAAGCTATCAATCAAAAGTTGGACGTATGAAATGGCTAGAACCTAGCACCAAAGACACTATACGCAAATACAAAAAGCATAAGATGATAGTCTATCCGCCATCATTCACCCTTGATAATTCCGAAACAGAGTATGAGCTAAAGATTCTATATGCGGGAGTAGCAAAGGAGCTAGGAATGCCTGAATATCGCGTGTGTAGTTGCTTTAATGATAATACACAATTTGCCAATGCCATTATGCAAATCATCAAAGAAAGCAAGGAAGGATTGTGGAATGAAAAAAATCTTTAAAATATCTCTTTTGCTCTGTATGCTGAGTATTGTAGGCTGTGAGGACGAACAGGTAAAAATCTCTACTGCGCAGGATAAAAGCGAGATTCTAAAACAAGCCGAAAATAGAGATAAATCAAGCTATGCAGGACTAGAAGATGTGTTTTTAGACACAAAGCATATCAATACTGATGAAAACAAACTCACGCTTCTTATTTTTAGCAAAAATAATTGCACCTATTGCGATAAACTAAAAGATGATATTGCAAAAAATCCCGCGCTCAAAGAGATGCTAAAAGCACACTTCCTGCCCTATTATGTCAATGTAAGCTACACAAAAACACATATTTTGCATTTTGGTGAAAAGGAGCAAAAAATCCCTACCTATAACCTTATGGAATCTTATGTAAAATCCCCTATGCGCCCCACACCCACGCTTGTATTTATAGACAAAAGTGGCGAGGCTATTTATGAGTTACCCGGCTACTTACCACAGGATAAGATGCTAAAACTCTATGAGTATATGGCAAGTGGCGCGTGGGCTGGAAAAAATTTACAACAAATCAATAGAGAAATCAACGAGGAGATATAATGAAGATTATTAAAAGCCTTTTTTGCGACTTGCGAGTAGCCCTCGTGCTAATGGCTGTGTATGCGATTGGCTGCGGGATTGCAACATTTATTGAAAAATATGATGGCACTATGGCGGCACGATATTATGTGTATGGCGCATTTTGGTTTGATGTGCTGCATATATGGCTTGTAGTTGCACTCATTGGCTGTTTCATTACTTCACAGGCGTGGCAAAGAAAGAAATATGCCTCCTTGCTCCTACATTTTTCTTTTATCGTTATCATACTCGGTGCGGGGATTACGCGATACTTTGGTTTTGAGGGTATGATGAATTTGCGTGAGGGAGAAAGCACAAATCTTATTACAACAAACGAACATTATATTTTTATACAAGTCAAGGATTTGCAAAATAATGTGCAATACGCGCAGATTCAAACGCATATTGATGAAAAACTCAATAGCAAAATAGAGCGCACGATAAAATTTTTTGACAAGCCTTTGCATATCAGCACAGGCGAGGTTCATATCCCACAAAATGGCATATATGTGCTTGATGCAAAGATAGACTTTGCGGGGCAAAGCACTGACACGCAGATTCTAAGACAAGGGAATCTCACACCCACAAAAGAAAGCATCACTCTGCTTACAAGCGATGAATATATGATTTTTCTCGCGTGGGGTGTGGATCAAGTCCCGCTTCCCTTTAAGCTAAAACTAGAAAAATTTGAGCTTGAACGATATCCGGGCTCAAACTCCCCCGCCTCGTATGCCTCGCAAGTAGAGGTGCTAGATGGCGCAAATCCGCCTATGCCATATAGAATCTTTATGAACAATGTGCTTGATTATGGCGGGTATAGATTCTTCCAATCCTCCTATGATACGGACGAAAAAGGTTCGCATATCTCTGTGAATAGGGACCCGGGCAAAACACCAACTTACATTGGCTATACTCTGCTCGTGCTTGGCGTGATTTGGCTACTTTTTGATAAAAATGGACGCTTTCGAACTCTTAGCAGATTCCTCAAAACACAAAAAAACTTTTGTATTGCCTTAGCCTTTAGCGCGGCTCTTTTGCCATATACCCTCCACGCACAGACAGATTCCACAAATTTGCAAACATATTCAAACACGCAGGAGATGACGCAAGAGGCACTAGATGAAGCAGATTCTATATTACAGCAGGAGGCAACACAGGAGAGAGATTCTATAAATCCTCACGCAAGAATGGAAAAAATGGATAATACCTCTTCGCTCCTAAATGTCGCCACAGAGGAGCAACTCAAGCTTGCAATACAAAGCTTTGGTGCGATTAGCAAGGAATTTGACAAGGTGCTAATGCAAGATTTTGGCGGACGCACGAAGCCCATTCACACACTTGCAAATGAATATATCCACCAAATCACCAAAAAAACAAAATTTCTAGGAATGGATTCCACTCAAATATTTTTGACAATGACCTTTTTGCCCGATGCAATGCAGGGCGTAAAAATGATAGCGACAGAAACCCCTCAATTACGTCAGATTCTAGGGCTTGATGAGAAACAAAAATATATTTCTTTTGCTGATGTTTTGGCAGATGGACAATATCTCTTACAAAACTATGTCGAGGAGGCAAATCTCAAAAGCCCCGCTTCACGCAATGCCTTTGAAAAAGATGTTATCAATGTTGATAAGCGCGTTAATTACGCATATCTTATCTACACCGGAGAGGCACTTAGAATCTTCCCCGATAGCAAGGCTGAAAATAACCAATGGTTCTCTCCGCTTGATGCGATATCCTCCGCTGTGGCACAAGAGGATATGGCAAAGGCAACGAAGCTTTTAGAAATATATAAGCAGCTAGGCATTGGTATCCAAAATGGATTAGAAGCGGGCAAGTGGGACGAGGCGATAAAAGCCATAGGGGCTATGCGTGAGTATCAACAAGCAAACGCGCAGGATACATTAATATCACAGGCAAAGGTGGATTCAGAAATTTTCCTCAATACTTACAATCCTTTCTATCAACTCACCCTGCCATATATTCTTATAAGCGTGGTATTTTTTATCATTGTGCTTAGCGCGATTGTTCGCAATAAGCCTCTGCATAAACTCCTACATAATGCGTTCTATCTTATTTTGCTTCTACTTTTCATCATTCATACTTGTGCCTTGGCGTTACGCTGGTATGTGGGAGGACACGCCCCGTGGAGCAATGCTTATGAATCAATGATATACATTGCGTGGGCTGCTATGCTCTCTGGCGTGGTATTTTTTAGAAAATCAAACCTTGCTTTGTGCGCGTCAAGCTTTTTGGCTGGAGTTACGCTCTTTGTCGCTTATCTTGGCGATATGGACCCGCAAATTGGCAATCTTATGCCCGTGCTTAAATCTTATTGGCTCAATATCCACGTGTCTGTGATTACAGCAAGTTATGGATTCTTAGGATTATGCTTTGTGCTAGGGCTCATCACGCTTTTAATGTTTATCATTAGCCACCCTAAAATCACACTCAAAACACAATCTCGGGAAAATATCACAAGCTCGATTTTCTCCCTCACTGCACTCAATGAAATGTCGATGATTTTAGGGCTATTTCTGCTAAGTGTGGGAAATTTTCTCGGTGGTGTATGGGCAAATGAATCTTGGGGGCGATACTGGGGCTGGGATTCTAAAGAGACTTGGGCGCTTATTAGCATTGGTGTGTATGCTATTATCTTGCACCTGCGACTCATATGCAAAACAAATCTACCTTTTGTCTTTGCGAGTGCCTCGGTGCTTGGCTTTTTCTCGGTGCTTATGACTTATTTTGGTGTGAATTATTATCTTACCGGTATGCATAGCTATGCTGCGGGTGAATCTGAACCGCTACCACTATGGTTTAAACTCATCATCGTAAGCATTTTTGTGCTCGTTATTATCGCGAGCAGAAATAGGCAACTTAATATGCCTAAACTTTCATAAAAAATTGGAGGGGAAAAATGAAGAAGGTTTTATTGTGGTTTCTTGGGATTATTTGCGCGTTAGTATTGCTTGTGATTATAGTGCTCTTCACGCCACCGGGCAATATGCTCGTAAAAAGCATTTTGCAATCTCAAATTGATAAGTATGCGCCACTCAAGCTTGATGTGGATAAGTTTTCGCTAGGATTCTCAAGCATTGATGTTTTAATTACGCACAGCAACAAGATTATTATCACACTTGGCGGGGATTTCTCACTCCTCTCACAAACACTTGATATCGCTCTCAAGGTCGATGCAAGAGATATTTCAGCACTTGGTGAGCTTGTGGATACGCCATTGCAAGGAGGATTTATTATCAATACCACCGCAAAAGGTGCGTTCAATAATCTCGCAATCAATACAACAAGCGATATAGCAAAGTCCTTTACCGATATTGCTGTAATTTTGCAAGACTACACGCCTACTTCAATCATCGCCCACATCAAAGACTTGCAAATCAAAGAGGTTTTGGCTATGGTAGGTATGAAGCCCTACGCAAACGGTGCCCTTAATCTCAATGCTGATATTAAGGGCGATAAGGATATGAATTTCAATGGCAACGCGCTTTTAAACATTACTCAAGGCTTGGTCGATAGCACATTAATTAAAAAAGACTTTGAAATAGAAGTGCCAAAAACAACCTTTGCTATCGTGCTTAATGCGCTTTTTGATATGGATAAACTCAACCACGACTTTAACTTTAACTCAAATGTCGGCAATATCCATTCCACAGGGGAAACGCTCATTAGTAATCTCACAACCAAAACGCATATTGATGTGAATTTGAGCGATTTATCGGCTTTCACACCACTTGCAGGTATGCCTATACGCGGGAGCTACGCGACAAAAGCTGATATTATAGGCGGAATGGAATCTTTAGAGGTAAGGGGTAGCACGAATGTGGCAGATTCACAGACAACCTTTAATGCGGAACTTAGAGACCTTGCGCCTCATAGTGCGCAAGTGCAGGTAAAAAATATGTCCCTTGATACACTCTTGTGGATGATATATATGCCGCGCTATGCAAATATGAAGCTTAATCTCGATGCTGTGTTAAGCGATTTTGATAAAGGTATTTCTACAAAAACGACTCTTAATCTCAAGGGTATAACAAACAACGCGGTAATGAAAAAAGAAATGGATTTAGATATGCCAAATACAAATTTCAACCTTGCCTCGAATATAATGCTTGATAAGGGCATAGGCAACGCAGATTCTAGGCTCGATTCTGATATTGCTACACTTAAACTCACCAAAACGAGCATTAATCTTAATGACTTTGCTGTGAATGTCCCTTACGAAGCGGTAATTCCAAATCTTAAAAAGCTTAAATTTACCACGGGCATAGAACTTGCCGGAGACTTTAAAGCCACAGGTATAGCAAAGCTCGCTGAAACGCTCTATGCAGATTTTCATACGCAATCACTCGGGGGCAATATAGACGCGGTGCTTGATAATTCTAAACTCAATGCCTCACTCAAAGATGTCAATACACTTAAACTTTTCACAATGGCACAGCTCCCTGAAGTCTTTAGCTCAAATATGAATGGTAACTTGCAATATGATACATTGACAGAAAAAGGTACACTCAAGGCGGTGCTAAGCAATGGTAAGCTAATGCCAAATAAAATTACAGACCTCGCACAGCAATATCTTAAGACTGATATTACTAAAGAGACTTATGAGGACGCAGGGCTAAATGCGAATATTGATAAAAACCTTATAATCGCAGATATTGGATTAAAAAGCCATAATACGATTATTGCAGCAAAAGGCGCAAGTATTGATATGGATAAAAACACAATCAACGCAGATTTGAAGTTCCAAATCAAAGATAAATATATTTATCTCAAAGCGCGCAACAAGCTCTCCTCGCCCGATATTAACATTGATGCGAGTGATTTAATCAAAGCTGAAGCGACTAAGGCAATTTCAAAGGGTGCAGAAAAGGCGATAGATAAATACATCAAAGATGACAAGGCAAAAGAGGGTGCGCAAAAACTCCTCAATAGTATTTTCAAGTAGGTTTTAGGAATATCTTTTGCTTTTTAGGCTTACATACTGATGTAAAGGAAGCTTATGCAAAGCGGATATTATAACACCACAGGCGGTATGGTTACGCAGTTTAACCGCCTTGACCTCATCTCAAATAATCTAGCCAACCTCAACACCACGGGCTTTAAACGTGATGATGTGGTAATTGGCGATTATTTGCGCCTTTTTGAAACGCACAAGGAACAACTACCCATTGAAGACCACACGCGCAAAGCAGCTAAATTTATCAATCGCACGATGAATCGTGTGCCAATTATTAGCGAGGAATACACTGATAGGAGCGTAGGGAATCTCGCCCAGACAGACAATCCACTTGATTTTGCCCTGCAAAAAGAAAATGCTTTTTTTGCCATTAAAACTCCCGATGGAATCCGCTATACGCGAGATGGTAGCTTTAGTATTGATAGCAATGGGTATTTAGTCAATAAAAGCGGACATTTGGTAATAAGTCGCGATGGGCTAGATTCACAAGAAGGAATTCATATTTCTGTGGGTTTAAATCTCGAAGCCGATACATTTGGTAATCTCTATGTGAGAAATCTCAATAATGACGCTATAGCCGAGCAAATCAACATCGGCTCACTTGCCATAGTAAGCTTTGAGAATCCACGTTATTTGAAAAAAGTGGGACAGAATCTATATGAATTTCCAACACAAAGAGAAGATGAGAGAGATCTCGTGCATAATGCCATACTTGCGCAGGGTTTTATCGAAAAAAGTAATGTTAATGCGGTGCGTGAGATGAGTTCGCTTATCGAGACAAACCGCCTCGTGGATATGTACTCTAAAGTGATGAAAAGCCATATGGACGACCTCAATATAGAAGCTATCACAAAACTTGCCGTGCGTGCATAGAACACAAAAAAGCAATACAAGGAACAGAATGGGAGAGCGCGAGCAAAATTTGAAAGAATTGCTAAACTGCTTTGAATATATCAAATGCTACCACACCGATATGCTCGAGTGCATAGGCATTATACTTGAAATGTTTTGGCTCAAGCGGCATTTCCCCGAGTTTATAGAGACCCTCATTACCCTAGCGGCAAAGCGCAAACCTATCTACGAGGAATGCACCAGCACCCTAAAAAATGCACTTGGTGAGGAGCTCTATATCCCACTGAATCCACATTCAAATCTGCTTAAGATTCTAAAAGTCATCATTGCAAATGATGCTTCAAACTACACTATTGAGGAATTTTTGCATATCATCACGCAAAAAAAGACTACGCACAAACTTTTTTCATACTCCACACCACTTGAAGTCAATGAACTGCTCGTGGGGCTACTTGATATTAAACAGAATCAAAGCGTATATAACCCCTGCTATGGTATGGGAAGCCTATTTTTTGCAATCGCAAACAACACACATCAATTTGAACTTTATGGTGAAGAGTTAGAATCTTCGCTCTCGCGCATTGCCAAGATTATTTGCAAGATTTTGGATTTAGATTCAAGCCATTTGCTTTTGAATAATATCCTAACAAATGAGAGTTTCAAGCACCAAAAATTTGATAAAATCATTTGCAACCCACCGCTTAATAGCCACATCGGTGCGCAGTTTTTAAAAGAGGACAAGCGATTTGCTACTTATGAATCCCTCATCAAAACCTATCCGGAGCTACTTTTTCTTATCCATTCTCTATTTTATCTCAAAGACAAGGGTGTGTTTATTTTGCGCACACAAACTTTGCTTAAATCCTCCCTTGAAGGCAAACTGCGCGAGAGGCTTTGCGAGGAGGGGCTGATAGAGGCGATTATCGAGCTACCAAAGAATCTTTTTCCACACCAAACACACGATTTTTCTATCATTGTGCTTTCACAAAACAATGACGCTATTTTGCATATCAACGCCAACACATCACATTTTTATCACAAAGACGGCAAATATAATCGCCTCATTAACCTTGATGATTTGCTCGATATTTATCGCAATAAGCGCACGAGCGAACATTCTTGCCTCACACCTATGCGAGATATTAATCCCCACGACCTTACCGCCGCTGCCTATGTGCAAAAACCTATACAAAAAGCGCAGAATCACTCGCCACTTAGCACACTTGGCATTCAAATCTTTCGCGGACAACGCGTATATGGCGGGAGCAAAGATGAAAAAATTGCTTATTTCGACTTGGGCATTGCCGATTTTACCGACTTTGGATTCTGCTATGAGTTTTCTACACAGAGGTTTAAGGGCGATGTGCATAAGATTCACAAATACAGCCTTCTGCCCTATGACATCGCTATTTCCATTCGTGGCACAACACCAAAATTCACCATCTTAAGCCCGGATATCAAAGGATCTAAAGTCGTGCCAAACGCGGGTATCATTATCCTTCGTGCGAAAAATCCCCAAACAGCCATAGGCATTTACTGCTATTTATTTTCTACACAGGGGCAAAACGCGCTCGCCGTGCTCTATGAAAAGAATCTCGGCAATCTCAATCCTACAGATTTAGAGCAGCTACCTATTCCTAATAACTTTAGCAAAAACGCGAAAGAAACTTTTGACAAGATTCAAAATTACGCATTCGAGCTCAAATCCCTACAAGATAAGCTACAAAAACTGCGGGGCTAAAATGCAACTTATAGAATCTAAAGTTATCAATGTCAAAGAAGGTGTAAATGTCAAAGTCATAACGCCAAGCAATCTCTATGGTTGCACGCTAGATGATGATGTGTTTGTGGGACCATTTTGCGAGATTCAATGCGATGCGCATATTGGCAAACGCACGCGGGTGCAATCGCACAGCTTCATTTGCTCACGCGTAAGTATTGGTGAGGATTGCTTCATCGGGCATAATGTAATGTTTATCAATGATAAATTTAGCATCGGTGCGCCCGCACCAACAAGCGACATATGGGAATCTACACACATTGGCAATCGCGTATGTATTGGCTCAAATGCGACAATCTTACCCGTATCCATTTGCGATGATGTGGTGATTGGCGCGGGGGCAGTGGTTACAAAAGATATTACACAAAGCGGATTCTATGTCGGCAATCCCGCGCGATTCTTACGCCCCTTGCCCAATAATCCACGCAAAGAAAAATTATGAAGCAACATATTTCCACAAATCCCGCGTATCCACAGCATATCGCAATGATAATGGACGGCAATGGGCGCTGGGCAAAAAATCAAGACAAAAAGCGCACACAAGGGCACAAAGAGGGTGCAAAAATCGTGCGGGATATCACGCAGTGGTGTGTAAATAAGCATATTCCCTACCTCACACTTTATGCTTTCTCTACCGAAAATTGGAAGCGCCCGAAAGTGGAGGTAGATTTCCTTATGCGTCTTTTAGAAAAATATCTCCACAACGAAAAATCTCTATATATGAAAAATAGCATTAGATTCCGCACAATAGGGGATATTAGCGTTTTTAGTAGTGCGTTGCAAAATGCGATTTTAGAGCTAGAACACATCACGCAAAATCACACAAATATCACGCAGATTCTCGCGCTTAATTATGGCGCACACGATGAAATTGCGCGCACTTTTATCAAAATCGCCCATACGCTTAGCCCCGATAAAATCAATAACCTTAACTCAAAGCAGGTTTGCGCTCTAATTAACACGCATCTTGATACCGCTACTTTACCTGATGTGGATATGCTTATCCGCACAGGGGGCGAGAAGCGCATATCGAATTTTTTGCTTTGGCAGTTAAGCTATGCGGAGCTATTTTTTACACATACTTTGTGGCCAGATTTGCGCACCGATGAGCTAGATACTATGCTAAATGAATTTTCACAGCGCAAGAGACGCTTTGGTGGATTGGAATAAAATCTAGTTTCTAAAAATGCAGTGCTTCAATCACCGCAGGGAATACTCCCCCAAAGCTACCGCTTGAGTAGCATCTCAAATTTAAACCCAAAAATGGAAAAATTGAAGCATAACGCTCTTGTGGGACACCTTTTACTTATTGCTTCATAGTGCGTCCCTTACGATGGTGTTGCCCCTCCCTTGCGAGAGGAGTGGGTTACATTACAACTTCTTTTATCAAATATAAAATTTCACATCACTCCTCTAAAATCACAAAACTATCTTTTTGCTTTGGCTGTGGTTTTGTATTTGCCCTTTTTGTATTGTTTATAGTGTTTTGAATCTGCAAATTTTGCGTTTGTAGCTGTGCATTTTTGGCAAAGTTTAGTGCATAATCTTTTTTGGCAAGTTTTGCAGTGGCAGGGCTTAGCTTAGGGATATAGTTTTGCAGGGCTTTCACACGCGTAAAAATATCCTCAAAATACTCCTGCGCCATTTTATTGCGCTCTCTATCCTTTTCCCAGCTAAAGCCTTTATTGTAGGACTTTATCACTTCATACCAATTTCCCTTTCTCACCTTATGCCAATAGCTTAACTCTTCTAGCGCGGTTTGCGAGGCAAAATCATCATCGCGCATCAAAAGTTCTCCCACCATATTGCGCATAAAGTTAGTATCCTTTTGCTTATGCTTTTTGATAACACCCGGAATATGTGCGTGATAGATTCCAGCAGATGGGTCGGCAAAATTTACACGATATTCCCCAGCACAAGATTCTTTCCACGCAATCGCTGCCATTGTATAGCCAAAGCCACTTTTTGCACCATATTTAAAGGCTTTGAGAATCACCTGCTTTTGATTTTTGTTAAAATCTTTAGGCTGCACGCATTTGCCCTCAACCTTATACAATGGCAGGGCAAAAATAGGCATAATCACCGCCAATATCATCATCGCACACATACATTTTATGAATCTTTTCAGCATTTACTCCTCCTAAAATCATCAAATCTAGGCTATATAAATCACTTTTAATAACACTTGCGTTACAATCACGCAATCATATCTAATTTTAAAGGAATATACTTGAAAGAGCCACATTTACCCTTGCTCGTTGAGATTGTAACCGAGGAGCTTCCCGCCCTGCCGCTGCTAAAGGAGCTACCAAATATCATAGCAAAATGGCAAAAAAGTGCGCAAAATGTAAATATTACCTCCACACCTACACTCTATTACACACCTAGACGAATCACGCTTTATGAGGAGAACTTCCCTACTTTTACGCAAGATACACTCATAGAAGCTTATGGTCCTCCCCTTAGCATTGCCTTTAATAATAGCGATAAGACACAGGGCTTAAGCAAGGCAGGAGAGAGCTTCTATAAAAAAAACAATCTTAGCCTTGATGCGCCACTACAAACAAAGCTTAAGGACAACAAAGAAGTGCTGTATTATGCCTACACAAAAAAAGGTGTGGCAACAAGCACTTTGCTTAATGAGATTATCACACAATGGTTAGAATCTTTGCATTTTGGCAAAAGTATGCTTTGGGGCAATGTGAAACAACCCTTTATCCGCCCGGTGCGTAATATTTGCGTCCTTTTGGGTAATGAAGAAATAGCAGTAAATGCCTTTAATATCACAAGCAAGGCGCAGACTTTCGTTCATAGAGATGTGAGTTTTGCACCTATGGCGGTAAAATCAGCTCAAGATTATTTTGAGATTCTCAAAAATGGCAAGGTCATTTTAGACCAAAACGAGCGTAAAGAGCAGATTCTAAAACAAATCGCAGATATAGAATCTACCCAAAATATAAAGGTAGAAATTGATGAGGATTTACTGAATGAAATCGTGGCGATTACTGAATATCCACGCGCGGCATATGGGAGCTTTGAAAAAGATTTTCTAGCCCTGCCCCCTGAAGTGATTATTACCTCAATGAAAGAAAATCAGCGATACTTTGCTACCTATGCCAACAATGCCCTACATAATGGCTTTGTGCTTGTGGCAAATAGCACAGCAAAGGATTTAGCGCCTATCGTGCAAGGTAATCAAAAGGTGCTTAAAGCGCGATTAAGCGATGCGGTATTTTTCTATGAAAATGACATAAAAAATAGCTTTAAACCCGAAAAACTCTCCCAAATTGTATTTGTTGAATCTCTTGGTTCTATGCTTGATAAATCGCATAGAGAGAGCGTTATCGCGCAGATTCTCTTAGAATCTTTTAGCCACAAACTCACTTTGGATAAAAACGAAGCAAAGCAGATTCTAAAAGAAGCTATCACTTACGCAAAGGCGGATTTACTCACGCAAATGGTATATGAATTTACAGAGTTGCAGGGTATTATGGGTTATTACTATGCACAAAAATTTGATATGCACCCGCTTGTCGCTTTAAGTATAAAAGAGCAGTATCTCCCCACAGGTGAAGTTTCCCCATTGCCTAGCAATATTTTAAGTGCTATTGTGGCACTTAGCATAAAGCTTGATAATATTTTTGCCCTTTTTAGTATCAACAAGATTCCTACTGGCTCAAAAGATCCATTTGCCCTAAGACGCGCAGCAAATGGTGTGCTAAAGATTATTACGCATTATGGGTTGGATTTTGATTTAAGCAGTGATATACCTCACATTTATCAAGCAGTGGGCTATAAGCAAAGCAACCTCGCACATATAGAATCTTTTTTCTTAGAGCGGCTTGAAGGATTCTTGCAAGTTAATCCCTCACTTGTGCGTTGCGTGCTTAATGCGCGTGTAGATAATCAAAAGGTGCGTAATCTCCATACAATTATAGAAAACACCAAAAGCCTAAGCACATTCTTTGAAAAAAGCAATAAAGAAGCGTTGGTGGGGCTCTTTAAAAGGGTGGCAAATATTTTAGAGGACGATATAAAATTAGCACCAATTAATGAATCTTTGCTTCATATTGAGGCAGAAAAATCCCTCTACAACGCGCTTATAGAGCTGAAGAAGCATAGATTCACAAATACGCAAGAACATATAGAATCTCTGTTTGCACTCAAAGCCCCACTTGAGCTATTCTTTGAATCTGTACTCGTTAATGACAGCAACCCTGCATTAAAAACTAATCGCCAAATGCTCATTTTGGACGTGTATAACGAATTTTTACGCATTGGCGATATTAAGGATATCACATTGTGAAGGCTTTATTTTCCACCTTTATCCTAGAAGCAAAGAATATTTTTACCTCTGTGTCGGCGATGATTATTATCTTTGGCGGCTCACTTTTTTATCTTTTTTTGTATCCCACGCCCTATTATGCCGATGTGGTAAGTGCGCAAAAAATCGCCATTATCGATTATGACAATACCCACTCTTCAAGGGAACTTATCGGCTTTGTGCGCGCCTCGCCGCATTTGGAAATTGTGGAGATTTTGCATAATGCAAATAGGGTGCAAGAGCTTATAGAATCCAGCCAAATATATGGCGTAATAAGCATTCCGCGCGACTTTGAAAAGCATCTCTATCAACACATTCCACCTGTCGTGGCGATTATGGGAAATGCCTCGTATTTGCTCATTTATGGCACGATAGCTAACGCGGCAGCAGAGTGTATAGAATCTTTTAACGAACATATAAAAATCACATTTAATACGCAACAAAAAGAGCTTTTAGAACCCAAATTTACACCACTTTTTAACCCCTCAATGGGCTATATTAATTACACTCTAGCACCCATATTGATTTTTATACTTCATCAAACACTTGTTGCAGGGGCGGGAATTATCGGTGGCACACAAAATCAGCAGTTTTCACAAGATGTGCGCAACTATTATGCACAATCCAATCCATTACTGCTTGTTATCTCAAAAATATTGGTGTTTTTTTGCATTTATATGGTGCTTTTTGCGTTTTATTTTGGTTTCGCCTATGAGTTTTATGGCGTGTATGTGGGGGCACATATCCTTGACTTTTGGCTTTTTAGTATTGCCTTTATCCTCTCAACTGCTGCTTTTGGCGTGTTTTTTGGCACACTTTTACCCAAACGCGCCCTTTCTACGCAAATCATTATGCTCGCCTCTATGCCGGTGGTTTTTTTGCTCGGTTTTATGTGGCAAGAAACACAAATCGCCCCTTGGGCGAGTGCTATTGTAAGCCTTCTCCCCGCATATCACGGCATAAATGGGCTTTTGCAGCTCAATCAAATGGGAGCAAGCTTTGGCAGTGTGTGGGAATATTTTATAAATTTATGTTTTTTAGGCATTTTGTATATTATTGCAAGCGTGCTGATGATTTATAAAAAGACTTTGCGGTGGTAAATGCTTAAAGATTCTCTTTATGACGCAAAAGCATATAAATTGGGTGATAAGTAAGGCGATTTTTGAATCTCCGCTCATATTCACAAAGCATATTTTTACCGATAAATCCATTTTGGCTTAAGGCATTTACTCCACTTAGGCGCAAATGCCTAAACACATCAAGCGGCGTAGGGAAATCTAGATTCATAATTTCTTCCTCAAGCAATATAATAGTAAAATGCTTTGTAAGAATCTCTCGCATACACTCAAGTGAAATATAGCTCAAACCATAATCTGTAATGGCTTTTACCTCATAGCAGTTTTGCTCCCCAAATGTGCTTAAAAGACAATAGCCATTAGGGGAGAGAATCTGCTTTATATCACAAAGTGTTTGCTCAAAATCAAGCCATTGCAAAGTGGCATTTGATACGATAAGTTCAAATTGCATTTGACATATTTTCTGTTTTAAAAGCTCTTTCATATCAAAACATTCATAGCGCATACGCGTATCATCAAAATGCACTTTATAGTCATTAATATCATTGCATACATATGAGGTAAAAGTGAGCATTTTGCAAAGAAGTGCGCTTAGCTCACCATTACCCGCTCCAAATTCAAAAATATACTTAAAATCCACTCTATGCTGCGCGCGCAATATCTCTAATAATTTATCACGCATATATTTTTGCACGATAGCATTTTGTGTGTAAGTATCTTTTGCCTTAAGAAATCGCTTTAAATAGAGCACAATTCCTCCCACGAGCTAAAATCAAAAAATACAAAATGTGGGCTATGTGTTATCGTAATATGTGTCAAAGGACTTAAAGAGGCAAAAAAACTTTTAGCGGCATTAAAAGGAAAAATCGCATCAGATTGTGATAAAAGTGCAGTATCATAATGAAAATGTATTTGTCTTTCCTGTATTTTTTGTGAATCAAGTGAATTTTTAGAAACTTGCTCATCTTTTGCAGATTCTATATTTTTAGCTTGATTTTGGGATAAAAGAAAATCAAAAATACTTTGCAATTCTGCTTGTAATTCTTCTTTAGGTGCAAGAATAAGGGTATTATCTTTCTCTCCTAAAAGTGCCTTACAAAAAAGCTTATTTTCAAAATGCGTTATGGTTTTTTTAAAAATAGAGGGGTGTATGCCAAACACTCTATCAATGCCAACATTTGTGCCATTAATGGCTATTTTTTTTACAAATGGGAGATGAGAGACAAATAATGGCGCAATACTTACACCCATTGAAAAGGCAATAAGAATAACTTCACTAAAACGCTTCATATCTTGTAAAAAAGTATGATGAAGCATAAAATCCTTGTAATCATATACCAAAATCACACTGCACTGCGCCTCTAAATGCCTAAAATGCTCCGCCCTGCTCCCAAATCCGCCAAAAAACACAATGCACTTCGGGCTTTGGGCGTGTGTATGCAAAAACATATATTTCATTCAAATGCCTTGAGTAAAGATTCTATATGTTCCTGTGTAAGTGCGCTATTTAAAGAGAATCTCACCCTTGCGCTGTGCTTTGCCACGCTAGGATATTTAATAGCTGGAGCAAAAATCCCGCGCTCCTTTAAACGAGAGGAAAGTGCCAAAGCCTGTGTATTCTCACCACAAAGCACGGACAAAATGTGATTTTCTCCTAGCACTTTATAGCCCTTTTTTTGCAAATCCTCCTTGATATATGAAGATATATTTTTCATATATTCACGTTCTTTGCAAAAGCTGTGAATCTTGCTGAAAACAAAATAACTAAAAGCAACATTAATAGGAGGTAGGGCGGTAGAAAAAATAAGCCCACGCGCAAAATTGATAAAAAATGTCCGCAAATCCTCACTGCATAGCATACACGCACCCACAGAGGCGATTGCCTTGCCAAAGGTAAGTATCGCAAAGTCAATAGATTCTAAAAGGTGCAAGTAAGCCGCTAAGCCCAAACCATTCTCACCTATAATGCCTACGCTGTGGGCTTCATCGAGGTAAATAAAAACATTATCAAATTGCTTTTTGAGACGCACAATCTTATCTAATGGCGCAAAATCCCCCTCCATACTAAAAACACCCTCACTTATGATAATGATATTCTCATAAGATTTCGTATTGTCATTAAGAATCTGCTCCAACTCGTGCATATTGTTATGCTCAAAACTCTTAAATCGTGCCTTGCCTAAACGAAGTCCATCAATTACACTTGCGTGAATAAATCTATCGATGACAAAAAGCGTATGAGGAATGGTGGAGAGTGCCTGAATACAGGAGATATTCGCGTGATAGCCACTATTAAAAAGTAAGGTGTGTTTATGGTAGAGGCTATGAAGCAATGATTCGCATTTTTCATAAATCTCAAAATTCCCACTCAAAAGGCGCGAGGAGCTACTTGAAAAGAGCATATCCTCTGTGCGCACAGATTCTAAAAATTCCCGCTTCAATGTGTGATTAGCACTTAAGCCGAGATAATCATTACTCGCGAGATTAAGCAGCTTTTGGTTATTTTCATACACAAATATGTCGTGATGCTTCAAGGGTGCAAAGAAACGAAAATTATCATTGTTCTTTAACTGCAACAAAATCCGCTTAATATCCATATCTCGCCCCTGCTTTTTAGATTCTAAGGCTTTGGTAGCATTTTAGCCTCATTTATGAAAAATTGAAGTATTATTGTGCCAATTTTTCCTACAAAAAAGGCTTAGAGATGAATGCAAACGAGTTAAAGGCTCTTGATTTAGCACATATTTGGCACCCCTGCACACAGATGAAAGACCACGAAAATGTGCCATTAATCCCCATAAAAAAAGCAAATGGTATGTATCTTTATGATTTTGATAATGCAAAATATATGGATTGTGTCAGCTCGTGGTGGGTAAATCTTTTCGGGCATTGTAATGAATATATCGCAAATGCGATAAAATCCCAAGCTGATGAACTAGCCCATATCATTTTGGCAGGTTTTTCACACGAGCAAATTATTACACTCTCACAAAGACTTTGCACCCTTTTGGGAGGGAGATTCAGTAAATGCTTCTATGCAGATAATGGCTCAAGTGCGATTGAAGTAGCCCTAAAGATGAGCTTTCATTATCATCTTAATCTCGGGCAAAAACGCGACAGATTTTTATCTTTAAGCAACTCCTATCACGGTGAAACACTCGGGGCTTTGAGCGTGGGTGATGTGGCACTCTATAAGCGCACTTATGAGCCACTGCTGCTTGATTGTCTCATCACTCCCGTGCCAATAGCAAATACACAAGAGAGTGTGAGTGATTTTGAAAATGCCAATTTTCACAAAGAATTAGAATCTTTAGAGCACATTCTTACCGCACAAGGGAAGCATATTTGCGCCTTTATCCTCGAGCCGCTCATTCAATGTGCGGGTAATATGAATATGTATAGCGCAAAATTTATCGATGAAGCCATAAGGCTTTGTCGTGCATTTGGCGTGCAAATCATTTTTGATGAAATTGCTGTGGGCTTTGGGCGCAGTGGCACACTCTTTGCAATGGAGCAATGCAAGGAAAAACCCGATTTTGTCTGCCTCTCAAAAGGTATTACCGGTGGATTCTTGCCCTTATCTGTGGTCGTAACAAATGATGAAATTTATAATGCTTTTTATGCAGAATATGAAACTCAAAGGGCATTTTTACATTCTCATTCATACACAGGCAATGCTCTAGCGTGTGCGGCAGCAAATGCAGTGCTTGATATTTTTGAAAAAGATAATATTATAGAAAAAAATCGCATTTTAAGTGCGTATATTGCCAAAGAATTTGAATCTTTAAAACAATTTACATTTTTGGGGAATTTTCGGCAAAAAGGTATGATTTATGCCTTTGATATTCTAAGTCAAAAACGAGCACGCGCCGGGCTTTGGGTATTTCAAAAAGCCTTGCAAAAAGGCTTACTTTTACGCCCACTTGGTCATACAATCTACTTTATGCCCCCCTACATTGTGAGCTATGATGAAGTGCGCTATGTAAAAGAAAGCTTAGAGGCAATTTTTAGGGAGTTTTAGAATCTAGCAAATTCCACAGATACTTTACTGCTTACTCTTACGCATTTTCAATCTGTGTGCCAATACTTTCATTCTCATACACAAAGCGCACCTTAGTACCCTCACTCACCTCATCGCGCAAAATTAAATCTGCTAACCTATCCTCAATCTCCTCATACAATGCCCTTTTTAGCGGACGCGCACCATAAATACTATCAAAACCAATCGCTGCTATATGCTCTTTTGCTTCTTTGCTTAAAGAAATATTTATGCCTCGCTCCTGCGCCCTTTTTGCTAAAGATTCAAACATAATATCTACAATTTTTGTAATCTCCTCTATTCCCAATGGATTAAACACCACCACATCATCAAGGCGATTTAAAAACTCTGGCTTGAAATACATCTTTAATGCCTCTTTAACAGCCTTTTGTCTCTCTTGCTTATCCTCAATCTCTATAATCTTATCACTTGCAATATTGCTTGTTAAGATAATAATCGTATTGCTAAAATCCACAACAATACCCTTGCTATCAGTCAGTCGCCCATCATCAAGCACTTGCAAAAGGATATTAAACACATCAGGGTGCGCCTTTTCCACTTCATCAAAAAGCACGATACTATAAGGCTTTCTCCTTATAGCTTCAGTCAGCACACCACCCTCTTCATAGCCCACATAGCCCGGGGGTGCGCCCACGAGCCTACTCACCGCGTGTTTTTCCATATATTCGCTCATATCAATGCGCACAAGACTTTTGGCACTATCAAATAAAAATTCTGCTAAAGTTTTCGCACATTGTGTTTTACCAACGCCTGTTGGTCCTAAAAATAAAAAGCTTCCAATAGGCTTATTTACATCGCTTAATCCCGCCTTATTGCGTTTAATCGCCCGAGCAATCGCTTTAATCGCATCATCTTGCCCCACTACGCTTTTTTCTAGCTCGGATTCTATACCCAAAATACGCTCCTTTTGACTTTGGAGCATTTTTTTAATCGGTATGCCACTCCAGCGACTAACAACTCCTGCGATACTCTCTTGTGTAACAGCATTTTTAAGCAAAGTGCCATTTTGCTGCATTTGCTCCCATTGCTCTTGCAATGCCTTCTCTTGTGCCTCAATTTGGGGAATCTTGCCATAGTCAATTTCTGCAGCCTTATTATAATCCCCGCTTCTTTTGGCAAGTTCGGATTCTCTTTTTAAACTATCGAGATTTGATTTAAGCGATGCTATATTTGTAAAAACTTGTTTTTCTTGCTCAAATTTCCCCTCCAATGCCACTCTCTCTTCGCGCAAATTCTCCAATTCTTTATCAATCTCCCCTATACGCACATCATTGGCATTATTTTTTTCCATATTTAAAGCTTGTTTTTCTACCTGCAAATTCGCAATATGTTTCTTAATTTTACTCAATTCTAAAGGTTCGGATTCTATTTGCATTTTTAATTCTGCTGCCGCTTCATCAATTAAATCAATTGCCTTATCAGGTAAGAATCTATCAGCAATATAACGACTTGAAAGCTTTGCTGCAGCCACAAGTGCGCTATCTGTAATACTTACATTATGATGAGCTTCCAAATTTGGCTTAATCCCGCGCAAAATTTGCAATGTTTCATTAATGCTTGGCTCATTCACACTTATAGGCTGAAATCGCCGTGTAAGCGCAGCATCTTTTTCAAAATATTTGCGATATTCTTTTAATGTAGTTGCTCCAATGGTATGAAGTTCGCCTCGTGCAAGAGCAGGCTTAAGGATATTTGCCGCGTCCATACTGCCCTCACTCGCTCCTGCACCTACAATCGTATGTATCTCATCAATAAATAAAATCACATTTCCAGCTTTTTTCACCTCATCAACAACATTTTTTAATCGCTCTTCAAATTCCCCACGATACTTTGCTCCAGCGATAAGTGCGCTCATATCAAGGGCAATTAATTTTTTATTTTGTAGGCTTATGGGGACAGATTTCGCCACAATTTTTTGGGCTAGTCCCTCTACAACAGCAGTTTTACCCACACCGGGTTCGCCGAGCAAAATAGGATTATTTTTACTCTTGCGTATAAGAATCTGCATCATTGCATTTACTTCATCATCGCGTCCTATCACAGGATCAAGCGTATTCTCTAAAGCTTTTTGGGTCAAATCAATACCAAATTTGCTTAAAGATTCTAAATTATCATCACCACTTTGAGATTCTATCTTGCTTTCTCCTCTTAGGCTTAATAATGTCTTTTTTAACTCTGTAATATCCATAAAAGGCTTAAATATCGCTACAAAAACACTTTCTTTGATATTGGCAATTAAAAACATATCTACCGCAATGAAACTATCACCATTCTTAGTTGCCTCGCCTTGAGCAAGATTGAGCGCAGAGGATAAATCTTTACTCAAACTTAGATTCTCTTTTGCAACATTTGAACTTTTAGGAAGCTTATCAATCTCGCTTCTTGCTTGAAGTTCTATGGCTTCTTTTCGGATATTCATTTTATTAAGGGCTTGATTAAGCACGGATTGATGATTGCTTAAAAGCGCCCAATACATATGTGCGGGGGTAATTTCTTGGTTTTTAGAATGCAAAGCGAGTGAAGCTGCGCTATCAAGTGCTTCTTTCATTTGATTTGTTAATTTTTCAAATAAATTCATAATAAACTCCTTAAATTTTATATAGATAGCATTATATAAGTTTAGTCATTTAATGTCAAGTTTATTTATAAAATGACTGATAAGTTTTATAAAATTGGCAGTGTTGGCATACATTCATCGTGCAATCAAGTATATTTGAATCTTAATCACAATACTCTATTTAATTTTGTAATGTTTGAATTGATATTTGAAACTTGGCTTACCTTGAGAATCTTTGCATAGTGCAAAATTTTATAAAAAAGATAGATTTTGCATCAATTCCTGCATTTGAGTTTTGAGGAGTTGAGTTTTTGCTTCAAAGTCTTGAGGTGTAAAAAAAGGTAAATGGAATATTCTCGCTCCTGTATATGAAGTGATGAATTCATCGATTGAAATATCTTCTTCACCCATTAAAAGCAAGGCAAGGATTGGAATCTGCCTTTGCTTTAAAGCTTCAAGTGAAAGCAAGATATGATTAATCACACCAAGATAATACTTTGCCACCAAGAAGCAAGGGTGTTTGAATCTTTGCACATAATCAACCATCGTGTAAGTTTCATCAATAGGTGTAAAAAGCCCACCCGCAGTTTCTATAAGAAGGTTTTTGCTTTGAGGCAAAGCAATATCAAAAGCTTTGTAATGCAAATGTTCTATTTTTTTTCCAAGATGAGGAGAGGCGGGGGTCTGTAAAAATATACCAGATTCAAATATATGTGTTGTAGGACTTAATGTCTTCACAAAATCACTATCAGTTGGCACCCCTGCCTGAATGAGCTTAAAATAATCATAAGAAAAAGCCTTACAAAATGCTGCGCTAAAATGCGTCTTACCTGTATCCGTATGCACACCAAGCACATAAATTTGCATATCTTTTCCTTAAAAATTTATGAGAATCTAAAAGGCTACATTCTCATAAATTGTGGGGCTTTCTCATACTTTAAAGTATGCCATATAGTTTTTGAGTGAATCAGAGATGTGCTGAAGCTCTTCAATTGTCTGAGCTGCATTTTCTAAAGCAGTGCGTGTTTCTTGTGAAAGCGTTGTGATGTCTTGTATATCTTGTGAAATACTCTCCATAGTATATTCCTGCTTACTTGAAGAAGAAGCTACCACTTGGGCTTTTTGGAGAGAATCTTGGGCTTGAGATTGGATTTCTTCTAGTGTTTGCACAGAATCTAAAATAAGCTTTTGTCCTTTATCAATTTGTGGCACAATAGCCTCTATTGAGCTAACAGAAGAGCCTATATTTTCTTGAATAAGTGTTATCATATTTGCAATTTCTGTCGTTGTAGAAGCAGTGCGTTCTGCTAACTTTCTCACCTCATCTGCAACAACAGCAAATCCTCTTCCGTGTTCTCCTGCTCTTGCTGCTTCAATAGCTGCATTAAGGGCTAAAAGATTTGTTTGATCGGCAATCTCTGCAATCAGCTCGGCGCTTCCGCCAACCTCCACAGATTGCTGCTGTAAGCTACGAATCTTATCTGCTGAAGAGCTAATCATTTCTGTAATTTTACCAATTTCTTGAGCTGTGATATTAATAATCTCCACACCTTTTGTAGAAACTTCTACGCTCTTCATAGAGTTTTCCTCTGTTTGTTTGGCAATATTTGACACCTCAATGACAGATTGATTCATTTGTCCTATCTTATCTGCTACATCAATTGAACTTTTCATTTGTGTATGAGCAGCATCTTGAGCTTTGTGTGAAGTATCCGCCACTTGTATAGCTGCATCATTAATTTTATTTGAAGAGTGTATGATAAACTCCACAATTTCTCTAAGTTTATGCTGCATCATTGCAATGGAAGCCAACATTGAATCCTCACCTTTATATCCTACAGGATCAATGAGATTACCATTTGCAATTTTTGCCACAATCTGTGAAGCGATATAAGGCTCACCACCAAGCAAACTATGCAATGTGCGCACAATAACAACCGCCACAATCACACCAAAAACAATACTGAGTGCCAAAATAACCAAAAGCTCAATTCTAAAGCTATCAACATCACTCCTTAACTTTTGCGTTAGTTTCCCGTTCAGCTCTTCCTTGTGGTCGATAAACACATTTATTTCTTTGAGCCATTGTGTAAAATATGGCGAGACATTCTTAAGTAAAACATAGGCTTTATTAGAATCTCCAGCAAGTTTTGCTTGAGTGATTTGCACGATAAGCGGAATAGCCTTTGATTGTATCTCATCAATATTGCGGAGTATAGCAAGTTCTTCTTGACTAAGCCTATTTGTATTAATAAAGATATTTTTCATATTATCTTCGGCTTCTTTGTAGAATTGCTCCAATGAGTTAATCTGCCCCAAAAGGTCTTGTAAGCCCTTTTTGTCTTCACCATCAATCAACACTACATCACGAATGGCAATAGCTCTATCATGCACACTGCCGCGGAAATTAATCGCATAACGTTGAGCAAGAGCATTTTCATCATTGATTTGAGTGAGTGCCGAGTTGATATTACCCACGCGATTAAGACTTAAAAACACGATAACACACGAAAAAAGCATTAGCATACAAAAGCCTATGCTTAGCAGAAGCACCACACCCATCTTTTTCTTTGGTTTTAATATTTGCTGTTCCTTTGACATCATATACCTCCTAAATATAGTTATGACTTTGCTAATACTACAATTATTGTAGCTACAATTTAGTAAATATAAAATCCTTATAGATTCATTTAACTTAACCTACCAAAATATGCTAAAATCCGTGCATCTTAAATCACTACCAAAGGCATAAAATGAATGTTGAAATGGTTGCGATTATGCTTGCTGTATCGCTTGTGCTAGGCTTATTTGGATTGCTTGCATTTATATGGGGCTTAAAAAATGGACAATTTGATGATGCAAACAAAATGATGCAGGGTGTGCTTTTTGATTCTGTGGAAGACTTAAACCTTGCTGCAAAAACTGATAAAAAACAAAATAAACCTGCCATACAAAATAAAGGAGGCAATGATGAATAAAATATATGATGTAGCCGTAGTAGGCTGCGGACCTGCCGGGATTAGTGCTATCATAGAATCTCAAGCACGCAATTTAAGTGTGATAGCACTTGAAAAAGGTGATTCGCACAATATGAGTATTCGCAAGTTTTACAAAGAAGGCAAACGCGTGGATAAAGACTACAAAGGGCAAGTTGTGCAATTAGAAGGAAAGATTGACTTTAAAGATGGCGATAGAGAAAGCACATTAGCACTTTTTGATGAGATTCTCTCTCCTGTTGAAGTAACTTATCAAAGCGATGTGGAATCTGTTGTGCCTTGCAAAGATAGTGAAGGCTTTGTGATTACTACAACAGATAATCGCAGCTATAAGGCGTGTTTTGTCGTTATCTGTATAGGGAAAATGGGACAACCCAATAAACCAAGCTATACTTTGCCACCGACAATTCGTAAATATATTAATTTCAATGCCAATGATGCGCAAAAAAATGAAAAGATTCTCGTTGTAGGTGGAGGAAACTCTGCTGTGGAATATGCGTATGATTTAGCCCAAAGTGCAGACAATGGTGGGAGCGTAACGCTTAATTACCGCCGAAGTGAGTTTTCACGCATTAATGATACAAATGCGGCTGCACTTAAAAATGTGATTGCAAATGGCTCACTTCACACAAAGCTTGGCATTGATATTACAGAGCTAAGTGATGATAACGGAAAGGTAGGAGTGCATTTTAGCGATGGGAGTAAAGATGTATTTGATAGGGTGATTTATGCTATTGGTGGTGCTTCACCTATTGATTTTTTGAAAAAATGCTCTATTACCACAGATGAAAAGGGTGTGCCGCTTTGCTCTCCTTTATGGGAAAGCAGTGTGAAAAATATCTTTGTAGCGGGGGATATTGCGCTTAAAAATGGTGGCTCAATCGCTGCTGCTATCAAGTATGGATATGATATTGCCAAAGAGATTGCAAAAAGAGCAAAGAATTAAATATCATCAATTATAAATACACCCACAATTATACAGCCAATTAACCATACAAAAGGCAAAAGAAGTAAATAGAGTAAAAATAAAGCAGGGAGTTTGCTTTCAAATCGCCGCATAAAGACGCTTAAGGCTGCTAATAGTGTAAAAAGGAGTGGCGGCACAAAACTCCAAGTCATCAATAAACCTGCTTGATAAGGAGAGTGTAGATCCTCATTGTTTGATGCGATAATTTCAAGTATTTCTTGTAATTTAAAATGTTCTACTCCAAAAATTCCTTGATAAAAGAGCACACCAAGAAGGCATATACCGCCAAAAGCGATATAGAGCGTAAGCAACCCAACTTTAAAATAGTCTTTTTTAAAGAGGTAAAAAGCAAAACCCGCTCCTGTAAATACATTAATAAAAGTATGTGAAAGAAAAGGTGTTTTCACCTGAACAAAAACAAGATACACAAACACAATGATAGCCGATACATATTTGCATATTTTTTGCATTGTGCTTAAGCTTACACTAGAATATAAACCAATTTTCTTTAAAGATTCAATTTCTCTCCTCTGCATATCTTTAAGATTCATAGCCACCCCCAAAGAACAAATTTCTGCATTCTAGCACATTCATCTGCAAAAATATCGTTTTTTTTTTTTTTGTAATTGTAGACGCAAGGTTTCAATTCTGCTCTTTATTTTTCTATCTTATAGCAACAAGACAATCAAGATTCTTTGCTATTGAAGAGAGGATTTTCTATTTTGCTCCAAATTCTATAAGGAGCTTGATTATTTCACTATTATTACGATATGTGCGCTCTTGCTCAATGTATTTTTCATTATCCTCAATCGCTTTTTGGAGCGGAGATTGCCCAATTTATATTCAATATCGCAGATAAAAATGCAGCAAGTTTGCTTTTCCAACATAACACATTTGGATTTGCTCCATTTTTTAAAAGATTCCCTACTTTTTTATATCGCCCTCTTGCACGGCATAATAAATACTACAAGGATAAAAAGCACTCTGTAAATACAACCACAGAGCAAATATAGGCGTGATAATCAACAAGCATAATGCGAAAAATCTTTTGATGATGACTTTTTTCTCTCGCTTGTGCAGAGATTGAATTTCTTGCGGAAGTGGCTCATCATTTAAAAGCGGAAAATCCCAATAGATAGACATACCCCGATGAAGCAGGATTGCATCTTTATCCCCTACTAAAGGCACTTTTGCACAAAAATCAAGAAAGGTAAAAAGTGCTGGGAGATTGCCAACCAAAGGCAGATTTTTATTGCAAAATTCATTGATAAGGCTTTGTTGTGAAGATTGCTCACGCCACTCTTGATTCACACTCTGCCTCGTGCTATGCCACACTTGACATCGCATATCCCCTAAAAGCTTAATTTCTAGCTTATGAAAAATATTTTGCCTTTTAAAAGAGATGAGAAAATGTCCATTTCGGGCACGAAAAATAGTAAATTCTTTGAGTTTGGGCAAAAGGAGTTTGCGCGTGCAAAAAGTATAAATACCCTCTAAAATAACACCCAATACACAAAATGCAAGGAATATAAAAGGTGCAAAGGCAAGAGCATAGCCAATAGCAAATCCAATCCCCACAGGCTCAATCATAATTGCAATCATAGCAAAAAGCACAGGTGAGCCCACAGCTAATGCACCACCGATTTTAAGACACCATTTAAAAAACATTTTGTCCCTTTATCTTTAACAGAATAATCTTTTTGTAAGCGCGTTTAATTTCGCCTTTATTTTCCATTTCTTTGAGGATTCGTGAGATGACTTCACGCGAACTCCCTAGATGATTAGCAATTTCTTCGTGGCTTATGAGAATCTCCCCATTATGCGCATTTTCATACAAAAATTCACGGATTCGTTCAACAAGCGGCTTAAATAATGCTTGCTCAAGTGTGGATATGGTTTGGCTTAGTCGCTTAGAAATAAGCGTGAGTGTGAAATTTGAAAGCGTAGGATAAGTATCTTTAAGCCTAGAAAATAACTGATGGGGCACAATAAGCACTTCTGTGTTTTGGCTGCTCTCAAGTAAAATATCATAATGTATAGAATGCAGCGCACAATGCGAGCAAAGAAGACAATAATCATTCTCTTTAAGATTAAAAAGTGTAATTTCTTTAGCATTCTCACCCATAATATAAACGCGTAAAGCCCCTGAAAACACATAAATAAAGCCCAAGCAATTCTCATTTTGATTAATAAGTGTATTTGGCGCAAAACTTTTAAAATATGCTTGTTGGACTATGCTTTCAATATCTTGCTGTGCTAAGCCTAGCGGGGCAAAAATAGCTTTCAGTCGCTCTTTGCTCACTTCACCCTCCTTGCTTTGTCATTAAAATGTGATTTTATCACAGACATCATTATTTTTTTACCCTATACTCCCTCACACATTTTGCAAAAAAGGAGCTTATATGAAAACAACAGAACGAATTATAAGAGTCGTGCTTGCCTTTGTGATTTTTGCTGCTGGATTTTATTTTGAATCTTGGTGGGGACTTGTGGGGCTTATCCCTTTACTCACAGGTGCATTTGGTTTTTGTCCTCTGTATGTATGGACAGGGAGACAGGCTTGTCCACTTGGCGCTTGCCCTATCTCTAAAAAAGACAAAGAGCAAGAATAAAGCACCACGCCCATTTGGGCTTATCCAAATAAAATAAGCCCAAATCATTACAATCCACACACCTTAGGTTTTGCTTCGCTCATTTTTTAGGCGACTTACATTTTAATTTTACTCATCTCATAATAAAGTTAAAGATTAAGCTGCAACAAGAATTGGGGATTCTCAAAACGACAACGATAAAAAAGTTTTTGCAGATGCAGAGGACACATTTAAAAAAACACGAAAGATATCAGGACAAACAAGAATGTATTTTTCAAATAGTGCAGCAAAGAGAAGATGAACTAATCCACTCCTTTAGAAATCAAGCAGACATATTGATTGAATATATGCAAGAAGTGCTTACACCATACTTTTAAGAATCTAAGCCCTCTAGGGAACCAAAAAGCAATAAATTAGCCTCTAAGCTGCTCTAGCCTATCGCGTTTCGTGCCAATATCTGTGATTTGAATCCCAAAGTTCCCATCAACAATCACAACTTCGCCCTTAGCAATTACCTTATCATCAACAAGTATTTCAAGCGGGTCGTTAGCGAGCTGATTAAGCTCTATCACGCTCCCAATATCCATCGCAATGACATCTTTTAAGAGCATTCTCTTTTGCCCGATACGTACCTTGACATTGAGGCGCACATCAAGAATCATATTAATATTTTTAAACTCCACGGGAGAGAGTGCGTGAGCGGGAGCAGTATTCGCAGTCCCTACCGCAACGCCTTGAGGTTGGGCATTTTGCTCAAATAGCCCTGCGAAACTCGCATTAGCCAAAACAACAAAGGTTGCTTGAATAGAATCTAACGAAAAATTGAAAAGATACGCCTTGCTGAATCGAGACAAATCAATCTCGTTTTTTACAAATTCAATATTGGTGCAGCTAAAATTGAGTTTTGGTAATTCTTTTTGCGCATTGAGTGAGGTAGAAACCGCTCCAAAAATATTAGAGCTAATCTCCTTTATCGCATCTAAATCATCATCGCTCATATCATCTTTGCTTTCACCATCTCCGCCAAGCATCATATCAGCAAGAGCTGTCCCCATAGCCACAGGAATTACCATAGCAAGCTCACCGCTCCCATCGCCACTTGCAACAATATAGCTAATTGAATAAGGCACAGGGAGGTTTTCAAGACTCACATCGGTATCGCTGGTATGTGTTACACTAGGCGTTTTACCCATTAATCCTTCTAAAGTAGCTATGGTTTCAGCAACAATCAAATCTATAAAGGCTTTCATTCTCCATCCTCCGAAATATCAGCAATTTTATTTTTACGCTGCGCTTCAAGCATTTCAAGCACTTCTTTGACTTGGTCTTTTTCGGTTTTAATCACTTCTTTAATCTGTAAAGTCTTACGATATCTTTGCAAACCGATTGTGGCGACAAATTTTTCCCTACCATCGACAGATACAATGATAGTATCATCAGCCACGGTATCAAGCCGCACAATATCACCCACTTGTAAATCAAGCACCTCTTTGAGCGTCAGGGTAGCATCTCCCAAATAGCCATTTACTACGACATTCGCACCAGATACGAGTGCCTGAAGCTCTTTGTTACGAGATTTTTTAGAGCTTGTATCACTCAACATTAAATCACGACTTGCCAAACGCGAAAGCACTGTTTCAAGCGAAATAACAGGGTAACAAATACTCATCATACCGCTACTATGCCCAATAATAATCTCCATAACTACCATAATAACAATTTCATTTTGTGCCACGATTTGCACAACATTAGGAGAAGATTCCTTAGCATCAACACTTGGAAAAATCTCTGTGATAGAGCTCCACGCCTCCTTAAGATTTTGCATAATCTGTCGCAAAAGTGTATCAAGCAAGTTAAGCTCAATATCACTAAACTCCCTTGAGCTTTCATAAGGGTCGCCTTTCCCTCCCAAAAGTCTATCAATCATAGGAAAGGCGATACTTGGGTTAATTTCTAAAATCGCCGCACCTTCAAGGGGCTTCATTGAAAAGATATTAAAGCTTGTAGGAGAGGGCAAACTCATTAAAAACTCACCATAAGTCATTTGATCCACACTATGGAGCTGAATCTCCACGATACTTCTCATTACCGCAGAGACTTGCGAAGACAAGCTTCTTGCCATTTTGTCGTGTATAGACTTAAAGGCGCGTAGCTGCTCCTTACTCACACGATTTGGACGCTTAAAGTCATAGAGCGTAACTTGCTTTTGGTGGGCTAAATCCTGCTCATCAATATCGGAGGCATCGCCGTCATCATCGACAACCTCTAAGAGGGCATCAATTTCTTCTTGACTTAATATATCAGCCATTTATATCTCCTAGTCCTTGTCGAATTTTTTTAATCACCTCTTTTGAAATCTGCGAAATACGAGATTCAGTAATATCTAAAATCTCGCTAATTTCTTTGAGGCTTAGCTCCTCAAAATAGTAGAGCTGAATCACCATTTGTTCCCTCTTACTAAGCTTTTTAAGGATATTATGAATAATCTCCATAAGCTCCTCTTTCTGCACATCTTCTACGATATTGCCCTCGCAAATGGCATTGTATTGCTCATCAATAGGCACAAGTGCGTATATATCCGAAGCCACTCGTGCTTCCTTAATCTTTGCTATATCCTCATTTAGAATCTGCGCAAGATATTCATCAGTTGGCTCTTCTTGATGCTCGTTAAAATATTTTGATACTTCATAGTCAATGGATTTTACAAGTTTGCGATTAGAGCGAGAAAGCACATCAAGGCTACGCAAATAATCAAGCATTGCCCCATTTACGCGCGTTTTCGCATATCCCCAAAAAGAATCATTGATGCTACTATCATAACGTCTTGCAAGTTTAATAAGCTCTTCTGTGCCAATAGACACAAGATCTGCCATTTCAATCGAACTAGGCAAACGCTCCTTAAGCCGAAATGCCATTGCCTTAACAGCTGGAAGATACTGCAGAGCAAGCTCATCTTGCGCGTATTTTAGTGTTTGATTATACCCATTGCCTTTGTTTATGCTCTTCACACACTGCTCCTAATGTGAATCTTCATTTTGTTGCACCATTTCCTCGTCATCAGATTCTATACTTCTAATGAAATTGCGAATCTTGGCGGACTCTTTTTCTCGTTTGTCAAATTCAGTGCGATAAAATTCTAAATTATTCTCAAACTTAGACTTTTTTAATTTTGAACGTTCAAAATCCAAAAACCAAAAATAGAGCGACACACTCACCGCCACAATAAGATATACACCCATTGTCGTTATAATCGTCCATAACACCATAATTTCAGGCTCATCAAACTTGCTAATAGAAAAAGCAAGTCCAACAAAAAACCCTGCGACAATGCTAAAACTCATATAATTATCTGGTTTCATATCCTACCTCTACTCTAAGCCCTAAAAATAGCCAAACACACGCCTAAAGAAATCGGCAAAATGCTGCTTTTGAGGTGAAGCAAGCATATTGTGTTCCACATTAGCAAGTAGATTTTTAGCAATAATCTCTATCTGCCCACTTACTGCACTTATAGGTTCTGCCTTAACAAAAAGTTCCCTCTGGCGCACCGCCTTTGCCACGACTTGGCTTTGCTCGATATATCCTAAAAGGCGTAGCTTCAAAGAGGGGATATTTTTTTGCGCGAGGGAAAGGACGCGTTCAAAGACAAGCTGGGATTCTCTAGCATTTTTCACCATATTAAGAATCATAAGTATATCACTATGTATTTTGCTATTTAGCTTAATTGTCGCGTATGCGTCAGTGAGCGCGGAAGGATCTGGCATAGTAACCACTATCACAACATCACTTGCGTTTAAAAAATCCTGCGTAACACCACCAATCCCCGCGCCTGTGTCGATAATCATATAATCAATATCATTTAAAATATCGCTTTCTTGCAAAAATCGCTCAAACACCCCGCTATTAGCATATTTTAGAATCTCCTCACCATTATCACCGGGAATAAGATACAAGCCCTCTTCAATGGTATGAATAATCTCTTGAAAACCCACCTCCCCACGCAATGCGTGAAGGATATTTTTCTGTGTGCGCACACCAAAGATGAGGTCTAAATTTGCCAAACCAATATCCGCATCAAAAACCGCCACTCGCTTTTTTTGCTTCCATAGACAATAGGCAAGATTTGCGCTTATACTTGATTTACCCACTCCGCCCTTACCTGAAGTAACCGCCACAAATCGTGTGGAGCTGAAGTTGCGCTTATCTTGGCTTTTGATTATAGACTGCAGTTCGTATGCTTGATTGTGTATCATTGTGTGCCTTTTTATGGCTATTTTGGTTCTGGTCGCCTAAATCCATCAAGCAGACAATCCACCAAATAGTCATTACTTGCTAAAACTAAATCATTAGGTACTCCCTGCCCGATTGAGAGATAGGAAATGGGTTTTTTTGTCTCATACACGAGTGAGAAAATATTCCCAAAATAACGACTTTCATCAAGTTTGCTAAAAATAAGCGTGTCAATGTCAAGCTCACTAAAAGCATTATAGGTATCGCGCAAATCCTCGTATTTGGTATTTACTGACAAGACTAAATTTATATCAATCTTATAGTCGCTATTGAGATAGGTTTTAAGCGTTTGTAGTTTTTTGTGGTCGTGCTGTGAATGCCCCGCTGTGTCGATAAGGATATAATCACAATGCTTAAGTGAATCTATGGCTTTACCAAACTCCTCAGGCTCTACCACCGTGTCAATGCTTAGCTTCATCATACGCGCATACGCCATCAGCTGATCTACTGCCGCCAAACGATAGGTATCAAGCGTGATCACACCCACACGATAGCGTGCATTAAGCATTAAAGAGTATCGCGCGGCAAGTTTTGCTAAAGTCGTTGTCTTGCCCACACCTGTGGGTCCTACAAGCATTAGAATTTTCTTTGCATTATTTTGTAGATTCTCACCCCGACAATAAATCATCTTACGCAAAACCTCACGAAAATAACGTTTGATTGTCGTAGAATTTGAGCGCATTTTTAGAGGCATAAGCTCCAAAGAAAGCTGCATTATTGTATCCAAATGCTCCCTTTTCATACCACTCGTTTTTGCAATTCTATAAATTTCAGCAAACTCTTGTGGGATATTGAGCCCCTCATTTTTAGGGCTTTTCTCGTCCCACAGCATATTTTGAATAATTTTTAATTTATCATTTAGCTCATTTAGCTCGGCTTTTATGCTTTTAAGTTCCATTTTATCATTGAGGTGCTGCTCTAAGCGCGTTTGTTGCAAATCCTGAATCTTCTCATTAGCACGTTCATCGATACTTTGACTTATCATAGTTGGCGCAAATGCCTTAGCTTGAGATTTTGGCGCAGGAGTGGCACTTGGGAAAGGACGAGTTGCGGGCTGAATCTGTGGATTTTCGGGCATATTGCTTGGAACATTTGCAATTTTTGAAATCTGCTTCACCGCATCAGAAAGCTGGAGCGTTACCTCATCGTAGATTCTAGGCTTTTGGGCTTCTTTGCGCTTTTTTATTTTTTTGTCCGCAATCTCATCAAGCCTTTTTTGCACGCTATTTGGCGCAGACAGCACTTCCTCTTGCTTTGCATCTTGTTGAAAGGTCGCTGGACTAGATTCAATTGGTGTGGCAGGCTGCACATCACCATCAACAGCAATGACAATCTCATACAAACCTGGCTGTGTGAGCGATTTTTTGCGTATCTCTTTATTTTCCACAAGCAAAACATCGCCTCCAAAAGTATCTTGCGCTTTTTTGAGAGCTTGGGCTGGGGTATCTCCCATAAAAGTATGCAGTTTTTTTGCCATTGTATCCGCCTCTTTAAAAATGTGAAATAATAAAACAAGAGGCATATTGTAGCTTTTTAGGGCTTAAGTTTTATTATATTTGTGAGAGCTTAAACAAATAAAGCACTAAAGATTCTATTAAGAAACATAAAAATGATAAGTGATTTTTGAGTAGGCAAGATTCCATTTTGTTTGGCAGTTTTTATGAGTAGGTGCGAAGACTTCAGCAAATTTCACGCATAAGCAAAACTTTAGTAAAGAAAAGATACAATCGCACCCTTTGTTTGCAAAATGCTCCAAACCCTTGTTGGCTCAAGGATTTGAGCATTTATCATTCAAATTCACACATACCAATCCTTTTTAGGTTGCAAACCCCTGAAATTACTTAGTCTGGGGTTGTTAATGGGTATGGAGGATAAACCACATAACTACAAGGAGACACTATGGCAACAATGAAAGACCTACTCGAGTGCGGTGTGCATTTTGGGCATCAAACGCGCCGCTGGAATCCAAAAATGCAAAGATTCATTTTTGGCGTGAGAAAGAATATCCACATTATTGACTTGCAAAAGACTTTGCGATACTTCCGCTTCACTTATAATATCGTTAAAGAAGCCGCGAGTGAAGGCAAAGTAATTATGTTTGTAGGCACAAAAAAACAAGCGAGTGAAACACTCAAACAATACGCAGAATCTGTGAATGCACCCTATGTCAATTATCGTTGGCTAGGCGGAATGCTCACAAACTTCAGCACAATTAAAAAATCTGTGCGTAAGCTTGAAATCATCGAAGAAATGGAAAATAGCGGACAAATTGACTTGCTGACTAAAAAAGAAAAGCTAATGTTGCAGCGCAAAAAAGAAAAGCTCAATAAATATCTCGGTGGTGTGCGCCATATGAAAAAAGCCCCTGATATGGTGTTTGTGATTGACACAGTGAAAGAAAAAATCGCAGTAGCCGAAGCACGAAGACTTGGTATTCCCGTAGTCGCACCGCTTGATACGAACTGCGACCCTGATATGGTGGATTATCCAATTCCGGGAAATGATGATGCTATCCGCTCTATTCAACTTTTCTGTAAGGAGATTAGTGAGGCAATTTTAGAGGGACGATCTGAAAATAAAGATGAGCAGAATGAGCAAGGAGAGCAAATTGCTCCAGTCACTAATGAAGAAAAGCAAGAGATTCTTGATGAAGTAACTGCTGAAGTTGCTACACAAATGCAAGAGGAGGCATAATATGGCAGATATTCCAGCACAGCTTGTGAAACAACTCCGCGAAATGACAGACGCAGGTATGATGGACTGCAAAAAGGCACTTGTAGAAACCAATGGCGATATTGATAAAGCGGTAGAATATCTCCGTGAAAAAGGCTTAAGCAAAGCTGCTAAAAAGGCTGATAGAGTAGCAAGCGAAGGTATTGTGAGTGTAGAGGTAGCAAGTGATTTTAGCAAGGCAAGTATTATTGAAATCAACTCCGAGACAGACTTTGTAGCTAAAAACGATACCTTTAAAGAGCTTGTGGCAAATACCGCAAAAATCGTTTATGAAAACTCTCTCTCTTGCACCCGAGAGCTTCACTCGATGAATGTTGGTAACACGAAGTTTGAGGAATATTTGCAACAAAACATTGCAAAAATTGGTGAAAACATCGTTGTGCGCCGCATTGCGAGTATAGAATCAAAGGGCAACGGCATCGTTAATGGTTATGTGCATTCAAATGGACGCGTAGGTGTGCTTATCGCAATGAAATATAGCAAAGAATCTTCAAAGGCTGCTTGTGTAGAACTTGCGAAAAATATCTGTATGCACGCAGCAGCGATGAAACCTCAAGTTTTAAGCTATACAGAGCTTGATAATGACTTTATCCAAAAAGAAAAGGTTGCTATCATTGCCGAATTGCAGAAAGAAAATGAGGAGCTTAAAAGGCTTGGCAAACCTCTTCATAAGATTCCACAATACATCAGCCGCAACGAACTTAGCGAATCTGTGCTTAAAGCGCAAGAGCAAAAATTACGAGAGGACTTGAAAGCTCAAGGGAAACCAGAGCAGATTTGGGATAAGATTCTACCCGGACAAATGGAGCGATTTGTCGCTGATAGCACATTGCTCGACCAAAGAATGACACTTTTGGGGCAATTTTATGTAATGGACGATAAGAAAACAATTGCTCAAGTTTTAGAATCTAAGGGCAAAGAACTCAGCGATGAAATAGAGATTGTCGAGTATATCCGCTTTGAATTAGGCGAGGGTATTGAGAAAAAAGTAGAGGATTTTGCCGCAGAAGTTGCTGCACAAATGCAATAGTAGATTAAGCATAAGTTATATGTTACGATTTGGTTTAGGTATTTTGTTTGTAGTAAATGCCTATGGATATAGCTTTTGGGATTTTGCTTCTGATGAGAGGATTACTTATTCTAAGACTTTTTATTATGATAAAGAGCTGGGAGAACAACCAACATTTGGCGGAGATATATCGCATTTTAGCATAATAATGAATGTGCTTGGCACTGAATATGGGTTTGTATTCAATGAATCTCCCCTTGCTCATAACAGCTTAGAGCAACTCTCACAAAAGCATATTGCCTTTGACTTTGGCACACTTTCTTTTGGTGGTGTTGGGCAAAGATTTCCTCAATTTTTTGGAGCAAAATTTCGCTATGAATATGGCTTTAATGAGCAAACTTCTCATCGGTTTGGGGTTGAGGGTTATTGGCATCCTACATTTTTTAATATTCGTGGGTGGCAGATTCTGAGTTTATATGTAGGTGGTGGATATAGGGATAGTGCGATAAATGGAGCGTATTTTGATAAGGGTATTTTGATTTTGCCAAGCTCACCGATATATCTTGCACTCACACATCGCACAGATTACACTTCGCATTACCCATCTCAAGATAGTCTTATGCTCTCTATTCGTATGCCTATATATGTTTGGGGTGCGCCTCTAGTTATACCTTTTGGGGTTGTTATGGGAGGGCTCATAACAAATGCTAAAGTTAAAGGGGTTAATTTTTAATTTATTTAGATTGTATGCGATAGTTTTTAATCTGTGCGCTTAATAAAGAGAGACAGGATTCTACATTATTTTTTGTAAGCAGCATACCAAAATCGGCGGGAACATCGTTGTGCGCCGCATTGCGAGTATAGAATCAAAGGGCAAAGAACTCGGCGATAAAATAGAAATTATCGAGTATATCCGCTTTGAATACAGAAACCGCAATTTCTAAATTTAGTGAGATTCAAACTAATTATAGTGTCAATACAGATAACACTATCCTTCACCAAGTAGGAGACACTTCAATTACTGCTAAGGGAGATTGTGTTATTATTAAAGCTGGTGGAATAGAAGTAGTCATAGATTCTAAAGGATTATTAGTTAAAGGTGGGGAGATTAAGTCGGAGCGAGAAAGCAAATGGAGAGAGAAGCAAAAAGGAAATAAGGGAATGAAAGTTTTAGGCTTGTTGCTATGTGGTATTGTATGTTATGCTTGGGGCATATCAAACAATCAGGGTATGCAAAGCACAAAATCTGTAACACAAACTATTCAGTCATTAGATTCTGTATTAGAAAATCTTATCAATGTAGCTAAACTTGATTCCCTAAATAGTTTGACACAAGAGGAATGCAAAAAGCTACAACACGCATATAGCACAAACCTACAAGATTCACAAAATGACAATGAGGCTTATCGTGAAGAGCAGAGTTGTTATTATGCAGCAATACATAGTCTTAGGACTAAGGTTGCAGAGCTTATAACAAAAAAACATATAAACACTGATATACATTCACTAGATTCTATTCTGCATTATAAAATCATTGCTTTTTTAAGCACCGAAAATATACAAGCCTTGCATAATGTGCTAGGCTTTGAAGTGGCTTACTACTTGCAAGATGTTATCAATGTATGTCATCGCCTTGATGGTTTGGAGTTTGAAGCTACTTGCAATCTTTATATGCAAATTTTTGACGATTTGGCACGATATACAGCACAAGAACACAAACTCACACAAAAGCAAATGCAAGATTACTATGATACCTTTGAAATACGCACACAAAATGCCCTTAATCTTTTAGAACAAGAATTACCAAATTTGCCATAGAACAAGGAGTAAGATGTTACTAGCAGATAATTTTAAAAATGTTATTGTAAGGCATAGATATAAATTCTTTACCTTATGATTTGCAAAAGCAATTTGATACGAACAATACTCTTGTTTGCTCCTCTTTAATAGATTCTACTTTTATAAAAGAACTCATTGCCTTAGAATCTATGCAGTAAAACTTTATGCCCTCGCTTTAGTGCATAAAGCCTTTTAAGATAAAACTACCCTTGCTACACCCTCGCCACGCCACTTTTTATCGCCGCCTCTGCAACTGCATTTGAGACGACATCAATCAGTCGCTCATCAAATGCCGAAGGGATAATATACTCCTTGCCAAAGCTTACCTTATGCTGCAAAAGCTGTTCTAGCTTGTCAGTAATTGGCTCACGCGCAAGCTCGGCTATCGCCTTTGCCGCAGCAAACTTCATCTCTTCATTAATCTTACTCGCACGCACCCTAAGCGCACCTTTAAAGATATAAGGAAATCCAAGCACATTATTCACTTGATTTGGGAAGTCGCTTCGTCCTGTGGCTACTATCGCATCGGGTCGCGCCTTTTTAGCGACATCTGGCATAATCTCTGGTGTTGGATTGCTTAGAGCAAAAATAAGAGGAGATTCGTTCATTCCCTTAATATCATCTCCTGTAAGCAAATCACCCTTTGATAGCCCAAGCAACACATCTGCACCATTGAGCGCGTCTTTTATAGAGTGATACTTCTCCTTGCATACAAACGCCTTTTTCAACTCATTTAAATCCGTCCTATCCGCACTAATCGCCCCTTTAGAATCAAACATCACAAGATTTTTTACACCAAGTGCAAGATACATCTTCGCACACGCCATAGCCGCCGCTCCCGCACCACACACGACTACCTTAATATCTTTTGCCTCCTTGCCCACAAGATGTAAGGCATTCATAATTGCTGCAGTAGAAATAATCGCTGTGCCGTGCTGGTCATCGTGCATTACCGGTATATCAAGCTCCTCGATAAGTCGCCTTTCAATCTCAAAGCATTCTGGAGCCTTAATATCCTCCAAATTAATGCCCCCAAAAGTCGGTGCAATCGCCTTAACAACAGCAACAAACTTATCCACATCTTTCTCATTAACTTCAATATCAAAAGCATCGACATCGGCAAAAGTCTTAAACAAAATCGCCTTGCCCTCCATTACCGGCTTACTCGCCATTGCGCCAATATCGCCAAGTCCAAGCACAGCTGTGCCATTGCTAATAACCGCCACAAGATTACTTTTAGAAGTGTAGTCATATGCGCTTAAAGGATTAGCTTCAATCTGTTTGCAAGGCACAGCCACGCCAGGAGTGTAAGCCAAGCCTAATTCATTAATGGAACGCAATCGTTTGCGAGGGACAATCCCCACCTTGCCACCAATATGATACTTGAGGGCTTCTGGATAGGCAGCTTTGAGACTTTCTAAACTTATCATCATTTCTCCTTAAAATGCTTATGTGCTACATAATTTTGCAGGGCGACAAATAAAAAAGAATTTTTAGCACTTTTTTACAAACAAAACACAATTTATGAAAAACTTTTGATAAATCGTGTAAATCCCTATTTTAAGCTTTCAAAGCCTCTTTAAAGTTAAAATTTTTCATTACTTTTGTGGCTCAATGCCTTAGAATCTTTAGACACAAAGATTCTAGATTCTCATAAAAATGCGTTCGTTTTGACAAATCCTAGAATCAAACAAATATTTAAGGCTTTTAGATTTGGCAATAGAATCTGTTTGCCAAATCCTATACGCCCTCTAATTCTAAAAGCACGATTTCATTCTGTGCCAGAAAGCGCACTGCGGGACCCCAAAAACCAACGCCACTGCTTACATAAAGCTGTGTTGGCAAATTTTTTGGCATTTTTGAAGGCACATTATATAACCCGTGTATGTATTTTTGATCGAGCCATACGAAAAATGAGAGTGGAAAGACCTGCCCGGCGTGTGTATGTCCGCATAAAACCAAATCAAACTCGCTTACATCATTTGAGCGCACAAATTTAGGCTGATGCGCGAGAAGCACACTCGGCTTAAGTAGATTCAAATCCTTTTTGGCAGATTCTATATCTGGTGGCAAATAGTTAAAACGCAATCCCGCCAAATCACTCACCCCTGCGAGATTGAGTTCATCTAGCTCGATATGTGTATTATGCAAAATACGCACATTGAGCGTTTTAAGATGAGCAAGAATAGGGTCTAATCCGTGATAATACTCGTGATTTCCCGCGACATAATACACACCTTGCCGACTTTTGAGTTCTCGCAATGGCTCTAAATCATCTTTAATTTTATGAATCTTATCATCGACCAAATCACCCACAATGACGACAAAATCAGCATCAAGGGCATTAATCCTCTCTACAACTTTTGCTAGAAATGCACCCTTCAAAGTTTTACCAATATGCACATCAGTAATCATCGCCACACGCAAAGCCCTTTTGAGCTTAGGGAGGCGCACAGATACGCGTTTCACAGGTGGCACACTTAGGGCACTGACAAAGCCTATTATGCTAAAACACACAAACAAAATACCCACCATTACATCAACAATGATGTGCAAAAATGCACGGCGAGGGGCAGAAATAGGTTGAGAACACATAGATGGATATGGCGCGGGGCAAGGAGATTCTATAATGGGAGATGTGCTAAGAGATGATAAAAATTGTGAAGATTCATAAGATAATCTCTCTTGCGCCTTAGAAATTTTAGAATCTGCTGTGTTTAAAGGCGTGCTTTGCAAACTTTGCGCGCTAGATTCCAAAACTTCCACCCGTCTCTTTTTCGCGACAATTTTCCGCGCAAGATTAAAACAGAATCTTGCAATATCCACACATACACACGCGATAAAAAGTGTATAATCAAGCACTACACAAGAACCAACAAGAAAGTATTGCCAAGGCAAAACCTCCCCTATTGCCAAAACAATGAGAAAACCAAGTGAAATATACCTATGAATAAATCTATTGTGCCGTAAAAAGCGCAGATACACATAGCATTTCATCGCGCTTAGGACTAAAAATATAATACCCACAAATATGTAAACACCGCCTTCCATTACTTTAACCTTACTATAAATACACACAAATTTGACATATCTTAAGCATCTTTGAGATAGAATATGAACTTTTTTTGCAATATGCAATATTATACCAAATAGAATCTGTCACTTTATTTTTATGTGAGGTGTACTATCGACCCGTATTTGATTATTTTATGTGTGTTGGGAATGGCTGTCGTATTTGGAGTAATCCTCAATCGATTGAAGATTCCAACAATAATTGGTTATATCATCACAGGTGTGCTAACGACATATATTTTTGGCTTTCGGCTTGAAGATTCAGAGAGCATAAACGACATAGCTGAACTTGGCATTGTATTTTTGATGTTTATGATTGGGCTAGATTTTAGCTTCAAAACCCTTAGTGCGATGAAACAAGATGTGCTCGTGTTTGGTGGGCTACAAATCGGGCTTTCTGTGGCGTTTTTCTTTGTGGCGTTCTATTTTTTCTTAGGATTCAATTTTGATACCTCTATTATCGTAGCAAGTGCGGTAAGCCTCTCCTCAACTGCCATTGTGCTAAAATTCCTCAACGAAAGCAATCAAGCGAAAACGCCCTATGGCAAGGCGGCAGTAGGGATTCTTATCTTTCAAGACATTGCGGTTATCCCTATTTTGCTTATGATTAAGCTTTTGAGCGACAAAGATTCCAATCTATGGGTGCTTATTCTCACAACCCTCTTTTCCGCGCTCATTCTCTTAGCCGTGCTCGTGCTACCGGGGCGATTTATTGCAAAAATAGCCTTGCGCTTTTCTGCCACTATGAAAACTGATGAAATTTTTGTGGGAGCAGTGTTTCTTGTTGTGCTAGGTTCAGCGTATATAAGTAAAGTCTTTGGCTTTTCACTCACGCTTGGCGCGTTTTTGGCTGGTATGATTATATCAAATACCCCATATAAATACCAAGTCGCCTCTGTCCTTGTGCATTTCCGCGACATACTCCTTGGCGTATTTTTTATCACCGTGGGAATGCAAGTGGATATTATATTTTTGCTTAAACATTTTATCGTGGTGATTTTGCTTGTGGCTTTGATGATGGGCGCAAAAACACTCCTTATGTATTTGTTTTTATTCTTTTTTCAAGGGCAGAGAATTGGTATGCGTATAGCATTGTCTCTCGCGCAAATCGGGGAATTTTCTTTTGCTATTTTCCTCCTTGCAAGTCAATATAAGATTTTAAATCTCACCCTTGATGGTGGGATTTTGAAACTCATTTTTGGCGAAGCATTTTTTGCCGCAATTACACCTGAAGAAATTTATCAATTCCTCACGCTAATGGTAATTTTCTCTATGATTGCCACGCCTTTTATACTTGATAGATTAGATAAAGTAACAGACTTTTTCTTGCGCTATATGCGCCCTTTGAATCTATTCCGCAAAAATAAACAAACTCACAAAAATGAGCAAACACACGAAACCAAAGAGGAAGGAGAGGAGCTTGAGGGGCATATCATTGTATGTGGATATGGTGAGCTTGGCGTCAAGATTTTAGAATATTTCAAAGGGTGCGAGGTAAGCTATATCGCTGTGGATAAAAATCACGCCAAAGTCGAAAAGGGTATAAAAAAAGACGAGCATATTATATATGGCGATGTAACACATAGAAGTATGCTTGAATTTTTAGGCATAAAAAAATGTGCGGCAGTGATTATTGCCATAGATTCGATTGAGGTGGTGCAGCACCTCTACCATAACATTATATCTATCGCGCCTATGTGTAAAGTCATACTCAAAACAAAGAGTAGCGCCATTGAATCCCAAATGAAAGCTAATGGCGTATATGGCGTAGTGCATGAACGCCGTGAGCTTGCAAAGACATTAAGCGACTTAGCCATTCAAGCAGTCAATGAGCAAAAAGCAATAACTCACGAGGATTAGGCAAGTAGAATTGAGACATAAAAGCTTTTAGATGTACGATTATAAATGGCATAGATTCTAAAGAGTAAAATTGTTTGTGCTTTTGCATAAAGAGCTACAAGACTTATGTAACGCAATTAAAGAAGCACAGCAAAGCTATGAGCATTTGTATTTACTTCAATCTATTCTTTATGATAGAATCTCATACAAAAGAGCTATTAGTGAGGGCTTAGGTATTAATGAATATAATGATACAAAAGCCCAAATAGAGTTTTTAAATATCAAAGACGAGATATTACAAGTAGCCTCAAGCACAGAGATAGCCTAAGGTATAAGTTTTGCAATTTTATAACTTTAAGGATAAATGATGATTGAATACAATCCTGAATTTTTGGAGAAAACAAGCTTCTTAGGCAAAGCCCAAAGTGATAATTTACGCGCCATATGTGCAGACATAGACTTAAACGAGATTATTGCAAATATAGAGAACCGCAAATCTATCGCCCATAAACTATGCTTTGATTTTATATACACTTCTGCTATTATCGAGGGCAACACCTATACAAGAGGAGAGGCGGAGACATTATTTGAAACGCGCCTCCCAATAAGCTCAAAGAGTGTAGATGATGCAAATATGCTACTCAACATCAAATACGCCCTTGATTATATTTTGCAAGAAAAGCCTACGATTACAAAGCATAGCATAAGAGAAATACATCAAATCCTATCTCAAGGATTATTACCAAAAAAGGCGCAAGGTGGGGTGAGAGAGTTAGCTGTAACAATAGGCAATAGTGAGTATGTGCCATTAAGCAATCCATTAGAGCTAGAGTTGCAAATGGAGCGTATGATTTCTTATTACCAAAAGATAGATAATCCCTTTAATAAGGCTATTTATATCCATAATAATACGGCTTACTTGCAGTATTTCCAAGACTGCAATAAAAGATTAGCAAGGATTTTACAGAATCTAAGCCTTATAAATGACAATATGCCTTTTCTTTCTCTCAATGCTTCAAGGGCGCAAACAGAGATAAAAGCACAATATAAAGACGCTATGATTGCCTATTATGAAAGTGGCGATAGTAAGCCTTATGTTAGCTTTTTTGTAAGTGAATATACTAAGACCTTACAAGCTATAAAGCAGATAAGCACACCTCTCATACACAAAAACACCAACACATCACCAAAGCCCACAAAAAGCAAAAGGCGATAGATAATTTCATAAAGGCATATTAATGAAATACAATGTAAAAAATAAACTTGCACAAATAAATAGCTTAGAATCAAGCACAAAGGCAAAAGACTTTGTAGAATCTGCTTCAAATGTCAATCTTACTCACGCACAAGAGCTTACCCTACAAAAGAATCACAATGTCAAACCAAAGGATAAAAAATATTACACATTTTATCTTAGTCAATCGCTTTTACAAGAAGTAGAGACATTTTTAAATGAATTTGGCGTAAGAGGTGAAACAAAAGGCTCACTCATTGAGGATTCTTTAAGATTTTATCTATCCTACAAACAAGAGCTTTTAGCCAAAGAGCTAGAAGATAAACTTAAGAAACTAAAAAATAAATCCAGCACTCAAAAGTCTTAAAATCTCCTTGCATAGCTTTATCTTTTCTTTTTAGATTCTATTGTCAATTTTGCTTTAGTTTCTATTGCAGATTCTAATATCACAAGTTTATGTGATTGTGCTTTAGTAGTATAAGAATCTCTATTATCTTGTATAGCTTTATGTGCGAGATTGAGAGTAGTTACAATAGATTTGCTAAATTGTGATTGTTGCGTATTTGGAATAGGATTTAAAGCAATATTATGCTTGTGTAAAGTCCTTTCACACACTTGTTGTTCTTTTAAAAGAAAGCTACATTTTTTATGCAGATAGGCTATACGCTTTATATCTTTATGTTCAATCGCTAAAGACTGCTCTAAATCCTCTTTTGTAAGGGCTAAATGTGCATTAATATCTATCATTCTTTGCTTTATGGCTTGGAGTAAGCTTTGCGCGTTACATTCAAGAGCATCTATGCACTCTTTCTTCTTAGATTCTAAGGCATTGTTTTGTGGAAAAGTAAGTGTAGAGACAATATGCTTATAATGCAAGAGATGTGATAGCTTTTTGCTTAAAGCAAAGGCATTGCTTTTATGATTGTAGTTTGTAGCTTCTGCAATAATTCCACTGCTCATTTTCTCTATATTTTCTCCTAGAGTATGTTCAAATTGTGCTATATCTCTTTTAAAGTGTTTGAGTGTATCTATCACATCAAGAGGCAAGTATCGCTCATATGACTTAAACGAACTAAGAATAGACTTCTTTTTGTTAAGCAAAGTAAAATGATGTGAAAAGCTTTTATAAGTATCCTCCCAATCTAAAAATCTTTTCATATGTTCCCTTAAAACATTAGCTTTGCGCTCATTTTTATTCATTTGATTTTTTGCGTGAGAAAGTTCATCAAAGAGGAGTAATCTTTTTTCTTTAAGTTGAGTAGGATTAATGCCTTTAGATTCTAGCTCTTTAATCTTTTTTTCTACATTCTTTAAATGTCTTGAAGTTTGCCACATTTCTTGCTTTAAGATTTCATTAGCAGAATAAAGAGATTTGATTTTAGCATTAAGGCTATTAATAGCTTTTTTATAAGTAGCAAAGAATCTTACATCTTGCTCTATACTATCATCTTTATTAGCATTACTTGTGTTAAATTTATCTAAGTTTTCAAGTTTAGCATCTAAATGTTGGCGCAAAAAAATCTCTATTTACCTTGACATCGTTGCTATAATCTAACTTTCCATTTGAAAGAACAAACAAGTTTTGTTTAAAATCCTCACGCAAACTATCATAAAATGCTGCACATTCTTGCTTAGAGTTGAAGTGAAGTTTTTTCTTTGAAAAGATGTTTGTCTTATTAATGATGATATGAATATGTGGCTTGTTTTGATGAGCGTGAGGGACAAGAATATATTTATACTCTGCAAAGTATTTTGAGCAGATTGTAAGAGTATTTCCATAATGGTAGGAGAGTGTATTTCATTGAGAGAAAAGACTAAATGCAAGGCTTCATTTGTGTTTTTGTTTGATGAAAAATCTTTTTGCCAATCTTTTAGAATCTCATATACTCCTACAAAGTTACCAAGATAATCAATCGCACATTTTTTATGCTGTGATAAAAGCTCTGTATGAAAGTCCATATCATCAAAAATATTCATAGATTCTTGATAGCTCTTTTCAATGGTATAACTTAGAGCATTATGCAAGTGTGTTCTTTTCATATTGCCAATATTTTTGATGATAATCTTATTTCTATGATGAGTGTGAGAAGTAGAAGAATGACTACTAGATTGAGTGAAATAATTTATAAAAGCATTATGCACTTTAGCTTGATAAACTTCAGGAGTTTTTCTGGCTTTTTTAAAAGAAATATATTCAAAAAGTTTTTCACCTTCTTTTATCTTTTCTAAAGGCACATCAATAACAATATCATTCATAAAAAAATCCTTTGGTTCTAACCAAAGAAAACTACAAAAATACAAAACTTCACTCAAAGGATTCTAGCAAAATTTTATAAAGACTTTTGACTTTTTTTCTGCAAAAAATCATAAAAAAATATCCCTTAAATATGCTTCAAAAATAAGAAAAAATGCAAATGTGCAGGATAACCCTTTTTATGTGCATAAAAAGATAAAGAATGCCTTATGCAAGGGGCTTTGAGATAGGTAAAATGCCAAAAAGTCATTTTTTGCAAGAATTTGAGCTTAAATTTTTGCAAAAATGATAAAAAAGTAATCACATATCATAGAACAAAATCATCTCTTAACTTCATAGCAAAATTTATAAACTTAAAGTGCAAAAAGAATCTATAATTTCATATCAACTTTGCTTCAAATTCAATACAAAATCATAGACTAACAATTTCACTTAAATTGAATACAACTTTGCCACAAACTTAAGAGCATTTCAAGCTTCATACTTCAATACAAAATTAAAGAAACTTCATATCAAAATTTTTCTTAAATCTTATGCCACTTTGGCACATACTTAAAAGCATTATAAATTTTATACTTCAAGGCAAAAAGTTTTTTTAAGCTTTATAAAATATTCTAGCTGAAATATAATAACACAGATTCTATTACAAATAAAATTACTATAAAGAGAATCTTATATTACCTTTTCCCTTATATTAGAATCTAATATGTGTGGAAATTAATTTCCAAAGTTTTAAAAAAGCTCTAAGCAAAAGCAATGAATAGAGAAATGATAGACAAAGACTAGAGACAAGATAAAATGTTTTTAAGGGATAAAAAAGAAAAGTGTGTGAGAGTGTGTTTAATGATTTTTTAAGGTTAATGCGTGTAGATTCCCAAAATATTTTTACTCCCATTCCTTTAAAAAAGCTTTAGAATCTGATTTTACATAAAGTGCAAATTCTAACGATAATAAAAACTTTAGAATCTGTCTTATTTGTGGCAAAAGCACGATTTATTGGTGGCATAATTTTAGAGATTTTTAGTTTCTATCCAAAGCCTCCCACGCAATAGGCTCTTTTGCGTGTGCCAAGAGATACTCATTTGCCTCTACAAATACATTGCTCCCCACAAAACCCTGCGCAAGAGGGCTTGGGTGCGGTGCAGTGATGATTTTGTGCTTCGTGTTGTCAATGAATACTGCCTTTTTCTTTGCATAATTTCCCCACAACATAAATACCAAATGTTCCTTATGTGCGGATAATGCTTTAATCACGCCATCGGTAAAAATCTCCCAGCCAAAATACTTATGTGAAGCGGGTGCATTTGCCCTAACCGATAAAATGCTATTAAGGAGTAAAACACCTTGTTTCGCCCAGCCGCTCAAATCCCCGTGTGTGGGTGGTGTAATATGAAGACTAAGGGCTAATTCCTTGTAAATATTTTGTAATGAGGGCGGGATTCTCACACCACAAGGCACACTAAAGCTTAAGCCCATAGCTTGAGGCATGAGGATTCCATTTATCATCTCACTGCCGTGATATGGGTCTTGCCCGAGTATGACGACTTTAAGCGCATCTAAGGGTGTTAAAGCAAAGGCAGCAAAGAGTTGTGAGGGTTTAGGATACACGACCTCACCCTTTTGTAGAGCCTCCATATAATGCGCCTTTATCTGCGCGAAATATGGACTTAGAAACTCATCTTTAAGGAGTTCTTTCCAATCATTTGGTATTTTTATCTTATCAAGCGAAATTATCATTCGATGATTTTAGGCACAATAAAAAAGTTATCTTGCGCCTTTGGTGCGTGAGATAAGACATCTTTAGCGATTTGTGAATCCTTTGGAATATCTTCTCTTAAGGGCGTTTTTAACTCTTCACTAAAGCAATCCTGTGGAACTTCTATTGCACTTAGATTCTCTACAAAGCCCACAATTTCTGTGAGCTGCTCCTGCGTCTGTGTGCGTTTCTTATCATCAATGCGAATCATAGAAAGTCGCTCAAGCTTACTTAAAAGAGCATCATCAATTTGCATATTCTCTCCTTAAAAATGGTAATTATAGCATAATCTTATCCGTGGATTAGAATCTAAAGTTTCTATTTTGCAGCATTGTGCGCTTTGTGGCGCTAAAAATCAATAATTATTCAGCTAAAGCAGTGCTTCTCTCATAATTTGTGCAATTTGTGTGGATTCTAAACCTGCTATGTACGTCCCACTTACCCTCGCATCATTTGCACTACTCATATTTTGGCAAAAGAGTTTAAAAGCGATAGCGGCTTGATAAATCAGCATATCCTTGCCGTCATCACAAATAAGGTGAGAATCTGCCGCCAAGGCGAGAAAAGGCGTTTGTTTGCCATAGATGAGGTCAAAGGCGTAAGAGGCATTTGCAAAAAGAGATTCTAAAAGTGGCTTCGGGCAAGGCAAATGCGTATCGCCAAGCCCGGCACTCGTGGTGTTAATGATTATATCATAAGAATCTTTGGGTTTAAATTCATCGCTCACATAGCAAACAAAGCCCTTATCAGCAAAAAATGTGAGTTTTTGCGCAGAGCGATTGATAATGCTTGTATGAATATTATGCGCCTTAAGGGCTATTGCCACTGCCTTTGCCGCACCTCCCGCACCAATAACTAGCGCATTTTTAATATGATAATCCTTGATACATTCATAAAATCCCTGCGCATCTGTGTTGTAGCCAATCACCCTTTCATTCTCGCGCACCCAAGTATTACACGCGCCAATCTCCTGTGCAATACCGCGCACCTCATCGCAAAGAGTATAGGCGTTTTCTTTAAAGGGAATTGTGATGTTTGCACCACTTAAACCAAATGTATCAAAATTTTTGCGTAATGCCTCGCCATTTTCAAGCAAGATTCTCCCATAACACGCACTTAGTCCATATTTTGTAAAAACGTGATTATGTAAAAGCGGGGATTTGGAATGGGCTATGGGATTGCCATACACAGCAAAGAATCTAAGCATTACTGCGCTTTTGTGATAAATCGTAGCGCGGTATAAGCATATCGCCCATTCGCAAGTGAGATTTTCGCCCATTCGCCTTGTATATCAATCACATACACACGCTCATTGTGGTTCAGCTTACCAACCACATCCGAGCGTCTATCAGGCTCCGCACGCACATTGAGTGAATCCACCAAGACTACATAAAGTTCTTTATGTGCCGCATTCTCATTGCTTGTGTGTGTAGTCTGCGTATTTGCACTTCCTTTGTCTATAAGACGCGAGGCGATATATCCCTCCGCACCATTTTGCCGCCTTATCTTGCTCCACTCACCTTGATTTGACAAAAGTTCTAGCATTTCTCCCTTTGCCACACCCGCGATGACGACAGATTCAGAAGATGGGGCATTACGAATATTTGCACGATGTTTGGCGTAATAAACCTCCTGCACAGGCTCAAGTTGTGGTTGTTGCTCAACCTCTGGTGCAGGTATTGGCTGTATCGTCTCAACTTGCGGCATTTGTGGTATATCCACCTCGGCAACTTGTGTCGTATCAGTACCTAAAGGCGTTTCTGCCGCATCTATGTGCGTATTTGTCTCATTTGTTTCTATGGCGGCGATAGTATTTGTATCTATTGGCTTAGAAGCTCCCTCATTCACATCGCCCATATTTCCATTCTGTGCGGTGTGTGCATCTGTGTGCCATTGAAGTTTCCGTAAATTATCTTGACTTAGAACAAGATTATCTTTATCCATAAAAATCACTATGAAAGCATATACGACAAGCCCACTCAAAACAATTAGGAATGGAAATAAATAAACTTTAAAAAAATCCCTTATACTCACTTGTAGCCCCTATTTGTTGTATGAAATCTACATAAAAGCAATGCTATTTTGGGTACCCACTTCACCGATGATATACCCATCAAACGGCCTTGAAGCACGGAGCATCTCATCAGCCTTGTTGCTATCTACAGCAAGAATCATACCAACTCCCATATTGAAAGTACGATACATCTCATTTTTTTCTACATATTTGCCAAGGAGCGTAAAAATTGGCAAACTCTGTAGTGATGCTTCATCAATCTTAGCACCAAGCCCAGTAGGGAGTATGCGAGGGAGATTTTCGACTATGCCGCCCCCTGTGATATGAGCCAAGCCGTGCAAATATGGACGCAAACTCGATGAGCAAATCTCCCTAAAAAGAGGCACATAAATGCGTGTAGGCGCGAGTAATGTTTCAATAAGACTCTGTCCTTCAAAAGATTCTGTAAAAGACATTTTCAAATGCTCAAAAAGCACCTTTCTTACTAGCGAATAGCCATTGCTGTGAATCCCGCTACTCTTTAGGGCAATCAGCACATCTCCAACTTTCACACGCTGCGTTTGTATATCCTCCCTCTCGGCAATGCCCACCGCAAATCCAGCCAAATCAAAATCATCTTTTGCATACATTCCGGGCATTTCCGCACTCTCTCCACCAATGAGGGCGCACTCGGCGATTTTACAACCCTGCGCAATAGATTCTATTACTTTAAGAGCAATACTCTTATCAAGTTTCCCGGTCGCGTAATAGTCGAGAAAAAATATAGGGGCGGCAAAGTTACAAATCAAATCATTCACGCACATTGCTACCAAGTCAATGCCAATCGTGTCAAACTTTTGTGAATCTATGGCGAGTCTTAGCTTTGTGCCAACACCATCGGTCGCACCTAAAATCACGGGATTCTTATAATGAGGGGGCATTGCATACGCCCCAGCAAACGAGCCAATCCCACCAATCACATTGCTATCAAAAGTCGATTTTACAATCCCTTTCAATCCCTCTACAAGCGCATTTCCTTCATCAATATCCACACCAGAATCTTTATAACTTATCATCACAGCTTCCTTAAATACATCATTATGCAACAAAGGCTTTGATTATATCATAAGCTGCGTATTTTCGTTACTTGCTATGCCAAATATTATGAATCTTTTAGTTTTTTAAGCATAAATTATTTATCGCATTGATACTTAGCATTTTCTAATTGCTCGTGCGATAGCGGAATTGCCCCTTCTTAAATACAAGTTTTGCACCACCAATACCAAAAAGCCACTTATTTTCAATGAAGTTTTTCAAAAATGCCGCAATCTCACCGCTAATATTCTTTTTATAAACAACACCCACGCCATCAGTATGCCCGATAGAGCAAACCGTCCCACGATGCTTAAATGAAAATACTTTTTTTTGTGTCTTGCCATTAAGAATCTTAACAAGACTCTTGCCCACATAATCCCCCATTTGCGCTGCTAACTGCGCAGTTGGCGCGTGTATCACATCGCGTGAAGCCGCCAAGGCACAATCCCCAACCACATAAATATTTTGATACTGCGGACATCGCAAATATTCATCAACTCTAATGCGTCCTTTTTTATTCTCTAAACAGGAGTTTTCCACGCTATCATTGCCCTTCACACCAGCACTCCACAAAATCGTATTACCCTTAATATGCTTTGTCTCGCCATTATGCTTAATCATTACGCCATTTTTTAGGCACTCCTGCACTTCGCCACCACAAATAACCTCTACACCAAAAGCCTCAAGTTTCTTTTTTGCCAATGCACTACCCTTTTTGCTAAACATCGGTAAGATTCTATCGCTTCTACCAATACAGGTAATTTTAGGCACATCACGTGGGATCCCACTAATGAGGCACAGCTCATCAAGCCTCGAGCCGAGTTCTGCAGAAAACTCAATCCCTGTAAAGCCCGTGCCACAAACGATAATGCTTAAATCATCGGCGTTTTTTGTGTGGCAATACTCCTTAAATTTATATTCAATCTCTTTATCAAGTTTAAGTGCAGCATTGAGCGAAGAGAGCTTGTGCGCATATTTATCCACGCCCTTAATGCCAAAATCATCGGGTTTAAACCCAAGCGCGATAACAAGATAATCATACTCATACGCCCCACCATTACCTATTACGCGATTTTTTTCTGGCTCAAAGGACAAAATCTTATCTTTGATAAAATGCACTTTTTTGAGATTCAAAACCTTACGAAAATACACGCGTGATTTGCGCGCACTAAGTGTGCCAATAGCAACTTTGTGCAAAAGTGTGGTCTGGTAATGATAGTCGTGCTTGCTAATAAGTGTGATATTTGCCTCAACATCAAGCTTCTCCTGAAGCGTCATAGCCGTGCGTAAGCCTCCATATCCACCACCAACAATCAAAATCTTGGGATTCATTCCTATCCTCTTTTGTAAAGATTTAGAAGTGGAATTATATCGTTTTTTGCATAAAACTCATAGGGCATAGATAAAAAAGTAAAAAAATAATTTATTTTTTACTCTTTTACTCAATACCTTGCCTATCTTGCTACACTTATCACAATAGCATCTGTGCCATATAGTTTCTTGCATAGATTTTATTTTGCAAACACTTCTTATTGTTAGAGTATATAATTTTGATGATGTTATCAAATCCACTTAAAATAAATCTCAAATAGATGTGAAAATAGAGCATTTCATATATATTTCACACTTTTGGTGTAGCAATGATACGCGTAGTAGATAGGGGTTTATATGGAATCTTAATGCTTATGCACAAAATACGAGCTAGGGGTTTCAAGTTCTCTTTTTTTGATATGATTGCCATTGGCTTTGGTATCTCAATGCTACTTTTTTATCTCTCTGGCTTGATTATTACTTCATTTTGCAAAGGCAAACGCAAGTCTGCCTTTGGTGTTTTGGGAGCAGGGTTTATTATCACCACACTTGCAGTGTATTTAAGCATTTAGTGTAAGAGCTTTCCCAAACACGGCAAAACTTGTCTTTGCCCCAAACCAATGCGCTAAGTTTGTTTTGTTTGCACTTCTTCAATCACATAACGCGGACACCTTTTAGATTCGGCATAAATCTTGCCAATATACTCCCCGATAATGCCAAGGCTTAAAAGCTGAATCCCGCTAAAGAAACAAAGCAATATCGCCGTAGAAGCCCAGCCCACAATCGCTTGATTTGCCCAAAATTTCGCATACAGCACATAGCCTAGAAAAAGAAAAGCAAGACAGAAAAAAGTAATTCCCATAGTGCTAACTAGCCGCAAGGGTGCAACAGAAAAACTTGTAATGCTATTAAGCGCAAAGGAGCACATTTTTTTCAATGTATATTTACTTTCGCCACCGCTGCGAGGTTTCACATCAAAATATACTTTATCAATTTTTAACCCCATATCCATAATCACACCGCGTAAAAATAAATTGCTTTCTTTGTATTGGGTTAATAACTGCAATGCCCGAGTGCTCAACAACCGATAATCAGCGTGATTTTAATAACCTTTGTCCCCATAAGATTCATAAAATCATAGAACAAAGAGGCACTATATTTTTTAAATAAAGAATCTGTGTTGCGATTGTTGCGAATACCTAGCACAATGTCGTTACCTGCCTTATATTTTGCAATAAACTCATCAAACATATTTTTAATGTCCAAAATTGCGTGAAAGTTTAAGAGAGATAAGAGATAAAGAAGATTCTTTGCTTTTAGCGCAAGTGGGGGGGGGGTGAAAATTGATTTATTTGTTGCCAAGTGCCATCGCTACTGCCATCATCGATACACACTATCGCACTTTGGGGCGCAATCAAAGTAGATTCTATCATTGTATGAAGTTTATGTAAAAGTCGATTTAAAGTCTGCGTAATCACATCTTCTTCATTAAAACAAGGGACGACAACATAGAGTTTAGGAGGAGTGTATAACATTATAGAAAGCCTTTTAGATATGGTGTCAAAGGGGAGACTTGAACTCCCGACCTCCGGCTTATGAGACCAGCGCTCTAACCAGCTGAGCTACCCTGACTTATTGAAGCTAAAACTCGTGAATCTAGCGAAGCAAATAAAGCCCGCAATTTTATGCAAAAAGCACTAAAAAGTCAAGTTTGCCTCGTTTTAGCCTACAAATCTTACAAATTTGCTTGCAAAATCCATTTTGCTTTTTTAGTGTATAAAATCCGTGCTTTTGCAGATTTTATACACAATAATCATTTTAGAATCTTAGCCTATGCGCCACTTTAGCCCTCAAACTGCGTCTGCATAAGCTTGCCATACGCGTTTTTATAGCGCTGAATAAAATCCTCTATCATCGAATGCTCCACGCCAAAAGCCTTGTGCGCGTTGAGTTTTTGCACATCAAGTTGTGTATCATCTGCAGAATCTTTACCCTGATAAAACGCAGTGAAGCGGTATAAACTCTGCGCCATAAGGATTTTTTCACTCTCACTCAAATCCTGCGTAGCCCACAAAAATGCTTGATACTCTTGGTCGCTCATTAGCTCAATGACTTTTAGCCCATAAGTAATGCGAGTTTTATCACCCTCTAAATGCGTAATACGTGTAGAAGATTCTAATCTATCCACTGCCCCAGCAGAATGCACACCGCTAATCTCATCCGCTGAATCTATATCCTCTCTGCCACCTATATCTTGTTTGCCTTGTGCCCGATTCTCCGCATTTTGTGTGCTTTTTTGTGAATCTGCACTCTGCTGTTTATTGTTTTGTATCACATTTTGCGCGTTTTCGCCGCCCTTAGCGTAATTTGTCGGATTTGATATTTGAGGCATACTTGATTCTATACGCAAATCACACTCCTTATTTATCCCAATAAAATTGTATTTTTGCGTCTGCTCTAGCAAAAAATGCTCCAAAATTGCTACATTTTACTTTTTGGGATACAATACGCGACTTAAATACTAGCTGCCTTTGCATCTTTATGGAGGTTAAAAAATGGATTTAGCAAAGATTCAAAAACTTGATGAAGAGTTTATTTTACACACTTATGCGCGTTTGCCTGTGGCATTTGTGCGCGGCGAGAATGCAAAATTATTTGACACACAAGGCAAGGACTATATCGATTTTGGTGCAGGGATTGCCGTGTGTAGCGTGGGACACGCAAATAAACAATTAGCTTCTGCCATAGCCACCCAAGCACAGAATCTCCTGCATACTTCAAACCTCTACTACATACAAAATCAAGCAGCATTAGCGCAAAGCCTTATCACGCTTTATCTTGACAAAATGCCCGAAAAAAAGCAAATGCGCGCGTTTTTTTGCAACTCTGGCGCGGAAGCAAATGAGTGCGCCATAAAAATTGCACGAAAATATGGAAAAAGCAAAAATGCTTACAAGATTATCACGCTCGATTCAAGCTTTCACGGACGCACTATCGCTTCACTCAAAGCCACTGCGCAGGAGAAAATGCACGCAGATTTTGGACCATATCCTGATGGATTCATATATGCAAAAGACCTTGATGATGTGTATAATCATCTCGATAGCCACACTTGCGCGGTTTTGCTCGAACTCGTGCAAGGCGAGGGGGGCATTTGCCCTATGGATAGGGAGAAAATCATCGCACTAGGCACACATTTAAGGGCAAAAGGGATTTTATTAATGGTTGATGAAGTGCAAACCGGAATCTACCGCTGTGGGGAGATTTTCGCCTCTAAGGTATATGGTATCACGCCCGATGTGATAAGCACCGCAAAAGGTTTAGCCGGTGGCGTGCCTATTGGTGCAGTCATGACCTCGCTTGTCGATATTTTTGAACCAAGCGACCACGGAAGCACCTTTGGGGGCAATCCTCTAAGCTGTGCAGCAGGGCTTGAAGTGCTTAAGATTCTAAGCCAATTACACACAAATGGGGTATTAGCACAAACAATAGAATCTTTTCATAAAGCGCTTGATGAAATTGTAGCAAATTTTCCTCATATTTTCACGCACAAAGTCGGGCTAGGACTAATGTGCGGACTATGCACCAAGGATAGCGCGATGCAGGGGCGCATTATCAGCACAGCTTTAGAATCTGGTGTCATCGTGCTTAAATCCGGTAAAGGTGTGGTGCGCTTCCTCCCCGCACTCACAATCACAAAAGACGAGATAGACGAGGGCTTTAGACGATTTACAAACGCACTAAAAAACTTGTAGGTTGAATTTCTATCACTAGGCAGACTTGTGAATCCCACCATTCCCTTTAGCGCATATATGTCTGCTAGTCTCTATGATAAGCAGAATGGCTACTATGTGAATCCTCATCGAGTAGGCACAAAGGGAGATTTTTACACCTCTGTGAGCGTGAGTAAATTTTTTGGCGGGAGCATTGCCTCTTATATTCTCTCTTTGCTTGAAAATGGCGATTTATCCCTGCCTTTGCACATTGCAGAGGTTGGCGCAGACAAGGGGCATTTGCTTGGCGATATTGCGCTTTTCCTTGACGCACTTGGCGATAATATCCTACAACACTGCGCCTTTACCACCATAGAACCATTGCCTCCACTCGCACAGATTCAAAAAGATTATTTTTCATCACTTCCCTGCTCTGCCCCGCTACACTTTGCCACCTTTGCAGATTTCAAATCCTATCCTGCGCCAGATGAGCCAACAAGCCTCTTTGTCATAGCCAACGAACTTTTTGATAGCTTTCCTTGCGAGGTAATTAATAATGGCAAGATACTTCACATCGTGCAAGATTCTAATATGTGGCGTGGCATTTGGCAAGACATAGCGCAAAGTAACCAAAGCAATTTGTTGCACGATATTTTGCGACACTATATAGACAGCGCGGACATTGCAAACTTCACCCAAATGAGTGGCATTATACCCCTATGGCAAGATTTCATCACTTCCCTCACTCACTGCGCTAGAGCCTACAAACATAGCTATTTTTTGAGCTTTGACTATGGAGATTTTGCACCTGCTACGCTCAAGACAAATCCTAGATTCTATAAATCACATCAAGTAGAGAATCTAGAATCTTTCCTCGCGCAAGAGGGCAACTTTCACACGCTTTATCAACAAGCAGATATTACCTATGATGTGGATTTTATACTCCTTGATAGACTTTTGCGTCAAGCCGGATTCATATCTGTATTTTGCACTTCACAGGCTCAAGCACTTATTGAGCAAATGCGGATTCTAGAGCTTTTAGAATCTTTTAGCACACAAAAGGGATTTAGCGCGTATTTTAGGGAGATTCACAAGATCAAAACCCTACTTCACACAATGGGTGAGCGGTTTAAAAGTGTATGCTACAAAATGTAACTTTACGCTAGAAAAAAACGCGTCCCAGAATTATGTAAAGTATTTTAGAGATATAATCCTAGGTTAATCTTAATTCACAAATGAAGGGGCGGATTATGGGTAAATCTTTGGTAACTAAGCTCATAGGCGTTGTTGTTGGCATTTTTATAATTCTCATTGCAACACTTAGCTTTTTTAACTACAAAAATACATCAAATGATGTGAGCAATATATATAAGGGACTACAACAATTGGCACTTAGCTCCTCATATACGACCATTAATATCACTATGAATATTGAGGCAAAGCAGCATTTGGATATGTTGGCAGAATACATCGGGCAGCTTGATGAAAATGATATTATTGCGCAACGCGAAATGCTTTTTCACATAGCCGAACTTGTGCAATATCCCTCTGTATATATCACCTATGAAGAAACAGGCAAAACCTTGACAGAGGATTTTGTACCACATAGAAAAACACCTCTTTCTAGGCAATGGGACGATAAGCCAGACTTAAGGGGACGTAATTGGTATGTTGCTACCAAAAATGCGAATGGACTGCTTGTAACGCCAAGCTATGTTTCACAAGTAGGCGCAAACAAGGGCAAAATTTTATCTACGGCAGCAATACCATTTTATAAGAATGGCAAGTTTGCTGGCGTTATTGCGGTAGATATTTTTGTCGATGGATTTCAAGAGAGATTCAAAAACTTCAAGCGCCCTGAGTTGCCGAGTATGGAAGTATTTATTGCCGATAATACGGGCTATATATTTTCTAGAGAACACCCAATCGAAAATACGAACGGCAAGCCTACATTTAGAAGATGCTCTGTTGCAAGCATTAAAGAGTAATTCAACGGGCGAAATTGAATTTGACAACTTCGGCACGAAACGCATAGCCTACTACAAGCAATTTCCTTTTGGTTGGACTATCGTTGTCGCAGCGAACAAAAGCGACTATCAGGAAGCAACAAATAAAAACTTTATCTTTACCATTGTCTTGTCTTTAGTCCTGCTTGTCATTGGCGTAGTTGTGCTTTTTGTTATCATTAAGATTCTAATCGCACCTGTTAAGACAATCAAAGATGGCTTACTTACATTTTTTGCCTTTCTCAATTATGAAACAAACACCGCGCCAGTGCTTAAGGTTTCATCACAAGATGAACTAGGCGAAATGGCACAAGCTATTAATAACAATGTCAAAAAGACGCAAGAGGGCTTAGAGCAAGACCAAAAGCTTGTAAAGCAGTCTTTGCAGGTTATTGAAAGGGCAAAACAAGGATATGCTGACACGCTTATTGAACTTAAAGGACATAATCCCGAATTGAATAAATTACGAGATTCTATGAATGACCTTTTAGAACTTCTCCAAAATGCGGTAGGAAAGAATCTCCCAGAGATTGTTCGTGTATTCGATAGCTATACTAAACTAGACTTCACCACAGAAGTAAAAGATGCAAGTGGTAGAGTAGAAGTTGTTACAAATACTCTAGGCGAAGAAATTAGAAAAATGCTCTCTACAAGTGCTGCCTTTGCTCAAACATTAGGTAATGAAGCACAAGGCTTACAAGAAGCAGTGAATAAACTCACAAATCTTACAAACTCTCAAGCAAGTAGCTTAGAACAAACAGCTCAAGCAGTAGAAGAAATTACTTCATCTATGCAAAATGTAAGCAGTAAGACAAGTGAAGTCATTCAACAAAGTGAAGATATTAAAAATGTCATTGGCATTATTAGAGACATTGCAGACCAAACAAACTTACTTGCTCTTAATGCAGCAATAGAAGCTGCACGTGCAGGAGAGCACGGAAGAGGATTTGCTGTTGTTGCTGATGAAGTAAGAAAACTAGCAGAGCGCACTCAAAAATCTCTAGGTGAGATTGAAGCCAATACAAATCTCTTGGTTCAATCTATTAATGATATGGGTGAATCTATTAGAGAGCAAACAACTGGTGTTACTCAAATTAATGATGCTATATCACATTTAGAATCTGTAACACAAGAGAATGTTGAGATTGCTAATGCAAGCTCAGAGATTAGTGAAAGAGTAGATAAAGTAGCTAAAGATATTCTAGATGATGTGAATAAGAAGAAGTTCTAAGCTCTAAGTAGGGCTTAAAAGTTTGCTTGGCTCTAGTAGCTAAGAGTCATCAAAAACTAGGGCTTTATCTAAAGACTTTAGCTCTATGGGCTATGAGCTAATAGATGAAGTTTTAGACTAAAAGTCTCTAGTGGCTCTTATGTCCTCTATGATAGAAAAATTTAAAGCAACCAATTTGCTTTAAATCCCAAAGACTACTCTTGCCCTAGTAAGTATGCTATTGGATAAAAGAAATGCTTAACTCATTAAAATAGGGATTGTGCCTAAGATAGAAAGAGCACTAGCCATAGCTCTTGCGAGATTCTATAAAGATTTAATATTCTTTAGGGTAGAAAGAAAAGAGCAATCTAACCAAAAGAGGCTTTATTATAAAACACACAAAAGATTATCTCAATTCCCCAAACATCATTAGCCATAAACCAAAGTAATAAGATAAGATTGTTAAGCTTCCCAAAACTCATAAAGGCTAAAATAACGATGTATCCCATAAAAACTATAACTAAAATAATTCCTAAAGGGTTTTTATGATGCTTCAAGACTCTTGGGCTTCTTTGAGAAATGCCACTCCATATATTAAGATGAATAAATAATGCTACTTACTCAAAATGGAATTTGTGTGCTATGAGCTTGGCTCTTTGAAAATGCTCCTTATTTAAAGATTCTTATAAGATTTATCAAATCTCACTTCTTTTAGAAACTTTGCCAAAGTATATTAGATAAGAAAGACATTAAAGCAAATAAGTAAATGCTACTTATTTGCTTTACCTACCTTTTTTTCCTTACCTTACTTCACTTTGACTTTGTTTTTATATAAACTTGTTATATTATAAAACTACTCCACAAATGCTTTTATCCTTAATATTTAGAATTCACACAACTCAAAATCTACTTCGTTAAAAATGAGTTTTAAATGAAATGTTTAGAGACTGGGCTTAAAAATACTCTGCAGATTTGCTATCATTTTATGATGGAGTAAATTTGGATTCTAATATTTATGAGGCGCGTAGGTAACGTTTGATTTTCTCATATGCTTCTTGAATCTTGCGAAATCTATCGCTGTAGCTCTCCACAATCTCATCATCTTGCCCAAATACATTATCTGGGTGATATTCTTTTGCAAGTTTGAGGTAATTTTTCTTTACTTTTTCAAAATCATCTTGGTAATGGCACTCCAAAGTCATATAACAGCCACGCAGCACACGTTCTTCATCGGTAAGAAAAGAAGATTCAAAGCTGCCTAAGCCCCCGCGGTTAGCAAAGCTATCATAATCAAAATCCAAAATCACATTATGAATTACCTTAAAGCTAATAAGATTCATAATGCTCTCCCAAAAGTAAGGCTTCGTGCTATCTAAATATATCTCATCTCTATCGCAGCCCACATAATAATCCTCAAATATATGCGCGATATAACGTCTTGCGACATTGTTTACCTTATCCATTTTCAGCATTACGCGCTTTGTATTCAGCAGCCTTAACCCGATTTTCACGCGCTCAATCATTGCATTTTTATTGACTATTTTAATACGTATTGGCAGATAGGTAAAATCAAGCAGATATTTTAAATCCTGTAAAGGTTCTTCTATAGGCTTTTCTAGGGTATCTACCTCATCATCATTAGATTCCTGGGGCTGTGGATTATCTAAATTATCCACGAGATTGTGGATTTTTTGGTGTTTTTCATCTTGCCCAAAAGCGTGATATGCCCAATTCACAAGATAATCTTTTTTAAATCTCTCCCCATCATCGAGGATTAAAATTGTACGTGATAATCGATAGCTCTTTGAGAAATATTTTTCTGCATAGGCGAGGGCTTTGCGGAGGAAATCGCTGTCCTCATCAACCGTTATTTGAATGAAATTCTGCGTTAGTGTAATATCCATTGCCCATAATATCCTTTGCTCACCCCTGTCTTCTATTGATTGTAAGCAAAGAAAGTTCCACTAAGGATATTTGCCGCGTGCGCCACTTTTCAAAAGACTTTATCATACAGCCCAAAACGACAAGATTCAGAATCTGTTCATTATAGAATCTACACCTGCGGTTGCAAAAGAAAAATATCAAATGGATAATGTTTGCCGAGTGAGCGCAAATCCAAATATGCATCAATAATCTTGTATTCGCCCTTGCTATGCGAACGATGACGCTCTTTCGCCTTGTCTATCATTTCGAGCTCGAATAATACATAGAAAAATGCCATTTCGGCATTTTCATCATTATCCGCACAACCCTCGAAAAATCGTATCCACTCATCAGGAGCAAGCTCACCCTTTGAGCTAATCGCATACCGCACATAGTCCATAGCACTCGTATTTGTCTTTTTCATCAAAGCATATATATTTGCAGGCTTAATATCTTTGGTGTTTTTGAGATAGAGCTTAAAAATCTCTTGTGCGATTGGTTTATCGACATTATCGCCATTAAGCAGTGGAGCAATACTTTCAATTTCCTTAAGTTTGGCATTTTTAATAATCTCTGTCGCGGCAAAACGTTTCAGCTCATCGGGATAATTTTCCTCTAGAATCTTAAAGCCTTTTTCATAGTTTGCTTGAATCTTGTTTTTGATATTCTGCATATTAAACTTATTATCTCGGCTAAGGTGATAACTCTTCAAATCCACAACCTTGCCACTCATCACATCCTTGTAATTTTCAAAAAGCGTATCGATTTTGCGATTGAAGCTTTCCACAGAATCTAATCGTGGCTTGAGATAGAATCTTTGTAATATTTTGGATAAATCCCCAAAAGCCTTACGCTTAAACACGCGATTTTTAATATCTTGGTTTAATGCTTGTTCATTAATTTGTGAAAGCAACTTGTTATAGTCATTTTTGCGATGATAATTCTCAAGCAAATCTTTCGCCCACGCGGAGGCAAAAACAACCAAAGTCGCCACGAAAAATAATGCCACAATCAGCACTACCCACAATGCCACAGGCAATGTGATAGACATTTGACTAAAGGGCAAATGGTAAGTATAACTTGCAGATTCTAAATCATACACATACACGCCCACAATAAGCATAAAAATGGCAGCAAACACTACATAATACTTGAGTTTCATTATCTCTCCTTTTTTTGTGTTTTTTCAAAAAGTTCGCGGCAGTTGATACAATATTTCGCGTGAGGTTTTGCCTTAAGTCGTTCCACATCAATATCATCATCGCACATTTCACATATCCCAAACACGCCATCTTTGATCTTTTGTAGCGAGTTGCGAATATCATTTATCTCCTGCTGATACAAATCAATCATACCCATTTCTAAGTTTCCTTGCAAACCTGCACCCACAATATCGCCATTATCTTTATGATGTGTATTTTTATGCTCGATACTCTCACACAGCTTATTCAATCGCTCGCTAAGCAATTTTTCAAAAAAAGTATAATCAATCATAATATTCCCTATTTGTGATACGGGTGAGATGATAGAATACTTAACGCGCGGTAGATTTGCTCACATAGCACGATTTTAGCGATTTTATGGCTAAAGGTCATAGCACTTAGGCTAATTGCCTGTGTGAGTGCGATAAAACTTTGCTCAAGTCCATACGAACCACCGATAAAAAACTGCACGAGTTTATAAGATTGCAAACAATGTGCAAACTGCACTGAATCATAGCTTTTGCCCTGTGGAGTGAGCGCGATATTGAGCCCCGCACTATTAAGATATGGCAAAAAAACCTGTGTATAGGACTGCTGGGCTTTGCTCGATGAAATCTTTTGCGCATTTTTGACGACTTTAGGAAACAAATCAAAATGTGTAATTTGTGCGCCAAATTGCTTACACTGCATACATAGCTCCTCTTGCAACTTTTGATACAAAATATCTTTTTTAGTTATAGAATATATGTTGATTTGCATAGTTTGGGTTAAGCATTTTGCTAATATCACTCAATGTTTGTTTCAAATCTTTGCGATGAACGACCATATCAATGAGCCCGTGTTCGAGCAAAAATTCTGCAGTTTGGAATCCTTCGGGTAAGTCTGCACCTATGGTTTGCTTAATGACGCGCGGACCAGCAAAACCAATAATCGCACCCGGCTCGGCAATGATAATATCTCCCAAAAACGCAAAAGACGCACTCACCCCGCCAAAAGTAGGGTCGAGCAACACAGAAATAAATGGCAATCCCGCATCAGTGAGTTTATTCAACGCGCACGAAGTCTTTGCCATTTGCATAAGCGAAAAAGTAGATTCTTGCATTCTCGCGCCACCGCTTGTAGAGAAAATCACAAGAGTTTGTTTTTTTGCCACAGCTCTATCAATGGCACGTACGATTTTTTCGCCCTCCACCGAGCCCAAAGAACCTGCCATGAATGCAAAATCAAAAAGCACAAACTGCATTCCTACGCCACCAATGAGAGCCTCGCCCGCAATAGCAGAACTCGCCCTACCTGCTTTTTCCTCACCCTCTTGAATACGTTTTTTGTAGCTTTTTTTATCGACAAACTCCAGTGGGTCAATAGGGCGTAAATCCTTATCATATTCGACAAAGCTACCATTATCACACAACATTTCAATGCGCTCTTTGGCGGTGATTCTAAAGTGATAACTACATTTTGGGCAAATATGTGATTGTGAAAAAACTTCTTTGTAATACATCAAAGCATTGCAGCTAGGACATTTTAGCCAATGATTAGGACGAGCGTCAGCCTTGTGTGCCGCACTTTCTTCTTTTGTTTCCTCTTTTTTGCCTTTAAACAAATCGCCTAAACCCATTTTCTATCCTTTATGCTCCATAAAAATGTGCGAGATTGTATCAAAAATATGCTTATCTTTGCTTATAAGCGTAAATTTATCCGTACTAATACAATGCAGTGGCTCACACAAAAATAGCCCCGCCTTACTATCAAAATCACGTATTTTACCAACAAAAAGCATAAAATTCACTTCATACGCTTTTGCCATAGAGAGAGCACTCGCACCTAGAGAGCGGAACTTCAAGCGCTTTTCATATAAAGATTCTGCGATTTTTGGATTGCAGTAAGCTTTTTCAAATAACCCACATTTGCTTACAGAAGTGCTTTGTAACAAACGAAATGCCTTTATATCGTGTGCGTTAGCGATTACACTGCCCCTAGATTCTATAAATGAGAGATTTTTATGCAATTTTGCTTGTATCTCATCTAAATAAGATTCTATGTGGAAATGTATCGCTATGGTGTTTTCATCTGTGCGAATACGCGCAAAAGCCTCTTTGGTGCAAAAATTAAAAATCACCGCTTCTTTGACTTCACCGGAGGCATCATAGAGCGCGAGAGATGAACCATAATAGGGAATATGAGAGAGAAAATTATCACTCCCATCAAGCGGGTCAAGCACGATTGTATCGCTCCCATTACCCTGCAAAAACCCACTTTCTTCGGAATCTATACTCGCTAGTGGGAGCAAATGCTCCGCATAAATACGCTCACTCAATAAATCCGCACCAATACTTACATCGCCCCCTGCACCGACATTATGGAGGGCATAGAGCGAATGCTCGTTTTGTTGCAAAACATTAATAATCTCTCGTGTGGCAAGAACCGCTTGGTGTAAAAATGCGCTCACATATATCCTTAAGCTCAAAAATAAAAGCATAATTATGCGCTAGATTTTCTTAAAGCTTGATTCGTGCGGGTTTTATAAAAGGATTTTAAAAAGACAAAGCAGAATCTAGGAGATTCAAAATGCTTTTAAAAACAAATTTTTTAAGTTTGCAAGTTTCTTAAGATTTGTAAAAATATAATCTTATACGATACTTTTTCTATAATTTTTAGAATCTTTATTTTTCACTACTTAGAATATACCGCCCGCCCCTCTTCCTTAATAAAAAGAATTTACAAATTTAGTATCTAGATTCTAAATTTGCGCTATAATGTGAAGCTCACGCGCAAAAACGCGCTTTTTACATAAGCTATTAGCATTTTTACTTAAGGATTCAAATTTGAGCTTTTTTTGCTTTGAATTTAGTGTGATATTGCTTTTATTTTTTATTGTGTATTGGTCGATAAAATCACTCACTATGCGTAATTTTGCACTTTTGTGCTTTAACTACCTCATTATCTATCTTTTTAGCCCATATTTCGCACTTATCGTATTTATTTATACCTGTTTTGTGTATGTTTTGGCATTCTTTATCGACACGATGCGCACAAAATTTGCATTTTTATCCTGCGTGTTTTTAGCACTCTTGTTTTTGTGTTTTTTCAAATATTATGCCTATATCAAAGATGACTTTGACGCCCTACTAACACTTCTTGGGCTTGATTTTTTTGATATTGATATTATTTTTCCTATGGGGATTAGCTTTTACACATTTGCTTCTATTACTTATTTACGCGCGGTGTATGAGGAGGCGAAAAAACTCGCACAGGATAAATACTATCAAGAGGAAAATCCTGCACTGGAGGGCTTTTTTACCCTCGCCACTTATTTGTCATTTTTTGCTACCTTTGTTGCCGGTCCTATTATGAGGAGCAAAGATTTTTTTACACAATACCACTCGCAGCGCGTTTTTGGTAACATTGACTTGATTCTAGCACTCCTGCTTTTTGGACTTGTCAAAAAGGTGCTGATTGCAAATTATTTAGGCATCTACTCCGCACCCATTCTCAACGCACCCTTTGACTACCACGCGTTAGAGCTTTTATGTGCAGCTTTTGCTTATAGTGTGCAGCTCTATTGCGATTTTAGCGGATATGTGAATCTCGTGTGCGCCTTTGGGCTTATGCTAGGATTCACATTACCGCCAAATTTCAATATGCCCTATATGGCAAAAAACCTCAAAGATTTTTGGAACAGGTGGCATATTAGCCTCTCCACCTTTATACGCGATTATATCTATATCCCGCTAGGTGGGAACAAAAGGGGGGTATTTTATACACAGGTTTTCGTGCTTATCGCATTCGGGCTTTCTGGCTTGTGGCACGGCAACACCCTAAGCTTTTTGATTTGGGGGCTTTTGCACGGAGTGGGTGTTATTTGGCTCAATATGCTAAAAATCTTAGAAATTGACTTGCAAGATTTTCCATTTGTTGGAGCATTTATCACTTTTATTTATGTAAGTTTTTGTTGGATTTTCTTTTATTATCATTCTCTTGATGAGGTGCGAGGCTTTTTTATAGCGTTTTATCAAGGCTTTGCCACATCTGCGCCACTTTATACTTGGTGGCTGCTTGGCACATTTTTGGTATGTTTTTTATGCTATCCACTTATGCGTGGCTCTCTTACATTCACGCAAAAATGCCTAAGTTTTATCCCCTACCTCATCAAGCCTTTTATCCTCACTATAATCATCGCCTTGCTTATAGTCATAATGCCTGCTGGCATACCACATTTTATTTATGCGAGTTTTTGATGAAACAGGCGAAATTTGCATTTATTATCTTTGCCACACTCGTGCAACTCATAGTGATTTTGCATAGTCAAATCACCACTTATGTCGAGCAGCAATATCATAATTTTACAGAATCGAGCAATCCATTCACGCAGTTTTTAGGCACGATATATCAAGCCACGATGTTGCAAGATTATGCCATTTTCACATACGCAGATAGTGCTATGGCGCATTTGGAGCAAGCCTTTAACAATGTGGCGAATGATGTCCTAGCACTCCTAGATGTTTCATTAGTGAGTGAGACAAAGATTGAATCTAGCACAGAAAAGCCCCAGAAGCACACAGATTTTAAACCAACGCAAGAGGTTATAGAATCTCACATTTCAAGCGCGGAGATACCAGCAGAGATTCAAAGCCAAGCACAGCAAGAGCGCACAAGTAGCCCACAAGAAGCACAGATTCTGCCAAATGAACCACTTCCCACGCAGGATATAAAGAATGCAGAGGAAAAAGCAGGAGATGAAAATATAGAATCTGCTAGCTCATCAACGCCACCTGCAGAGCCAAACTTCACAGAGAGCTACACACCGATTAAAAAAGTGCATAATCCTCGTATAGAAATCGATGAAAACGATAAAGTCTTACTCGTGGGGGATTCTATGATGCAGGGCATTGCGCCATATATGCTAAAAACCTTTAAGAAACTCAATCTCAAGGGTATAAATTTGAGCAAACACAGCACAGGCTTAACCTATCCACATTATTTTAATTGGGCAGAGGCTATTACTCAAGCTTTCGCCACTTATGACAATATCGCTATTGTTGTCGTGATACTAGGCGCAAACGACCCGTGGAGTATGAAGAAAAACATTGCCTTTAAATCTCAAAAATGGGAGGAAATTTACACCCAACGCATTAATGACATCATTACTATCGCACAATCTAATGGTGCGCGCGTAGTATGGTATGAAGTGCCCTCTGTGCGCGAAAAGTCGCTTAATGATAAGATTCTCTATCTCAATAGCCTCTATGAGCGCGAAGTGCGTGCTAGTGGGGAGTTTTTCTTGCAAAGCAATGGTATTGTTACGCAAGGCGGCGCGTATTCGGCGTTTATTAAAAACAAAAATGGCAAGAGCATACAGGTGCGTATTGATGACGGGGTGCATTTTACATCACGGGGCTATCAAATAATGGCAAATATCTTTCTCAATACCCTTGTAGTCTCACCCCAAGAAACCTTACAAGATTCAGAATCTACAGAATCTGCACTTAGTTTTGAACGCACCACAGAGGCTGCAATAAATGATATACAAACTACACAGGTGGCACAAACACCACAAGATTCTATAAAAGAGGCACAATGAAAACTTCAACACTCTTTGTCATATTACTCGCCGGAGTCGTTTTTGCCAATGGTGCGGACTATCCGCTCAAAGCAATCGGTATCGCACTTGGCAACCCTAAACAAACTACCATTCCAAACGAAAGCAAGAAACTCTTATCTTCAACAAGCGGGATTAAAAACTATGGCGAAAATCTCTCGCCGACATTCAAATCAAAGCTTAAAACAAAACAGGATCTTACAATAAGAATCTTAGGAGATTCACATATTGCGGGGGATTTTATGTCGCACAGACTGCGTGGGCTATTGTTTTTGCAATATAGCTTTGGCTTTGTCTATCCACTCTATCCTAAGTATCATCAGCATATTGGGCTACAATATGAAAGTGAAAACTTCGAGATTCTCAACTCACATCTAAATGAATCTAGCGAATATCCGCTAGGTGGCATTATGGCAAAACCCACTACACTTCCGGCATCCATAAAACTAACGCCAAAAAACAATGCAAATGCGAGTCTAAGCAAAATTATTTTTGCAGCTCCAAATAAGAAAAAAGCACTGATGATTGAAGATAGCGCGAATCAAAAGTTTGTCATTAATGCTAAGAATCCTAATGCGTGGCAGATGATTAGCCTCAACTTGCAATATCCTGTAACCTTACACGCACTTAATGAAAATGTGCTTTTGGGTGGATTTGCTATCATACACGATGAGGGGCAGGATAATATTGTTGAGAATCTTGGCATAAATGGTGCGCGCTCGGATTTGTGGCTCAAATGGGACAAAGAACTTTTGATGCAGCAAATGCGGATACTTCCGGCAGATTTGTATGTGCTATGCTATGGCTCAAATGACGCGCTGTATGATAATTTTGATGAAAATACATTTATGAAAAACTATGGCAATTTGATTGATAGCATCAGGGAAGCAAACCCACAGGCACAGATTCTACTCCTCGCACCACCGCCTGTGGTAAAGAAAGTATCAAACGCCACGAAGCGCAAAAAGGCGGTATATAGAACGACTAAAAATGCTAAAGCAGTGAGTGCGGCGATTAGCAAACTCGCTATACAAAAACACACCTTGCTTTTTAGTATGGAGGATTTTATAAACCAAAGCGGTGGAAAGGCACAATGGGAGAGGGCAAATCTAGCAAAGCCCGATGTGCATTTACTACCAAATGGATACAAACTCATTGCGGATAAGCTATATTATGAGTTAAGAAAATTGGAATAAGTTTGAGATCTAGGACATTTTGGATTAAATTGCTTGAAGCATAAATCTGCCTAATAGAACAAATATCAAATACAATCTCGCTTTAATCTTCACTCACACCTACAATCTCACATAGATTTTTTAAATTTCTATATTTATTGTCAAAGTCTAGTCCATAACCCACGACAAAGGTATCTGGCACATCAAAGCCTTTATATTCTATCTCTACCTGCACTTTTCGCCGACTTGGCTTATTAAACATCGTGCATATTTTCACATCTCTTGCGCCCTTATCATACACAAGCGCCTTAAGAGTGGCGATTGTCAAGCCACTATCGATAATGTCCTCCACGAGCAGTGCCGACTTGCCTTTAAGAGATATGTCTATATCGTGGTAAATATCAAGTTTCCCGCTTGAAGTAGTCCCTGCACCATAACTCGAAGCACCAATAAACAGATTTCTAAAGGCATATCGATACAACGCACCAAATCCGCGGTAAATACAAAGCTCCCTTTTAATACGGAGACAATAACAAGCTCCATTCCTCTAAAATCACGCGAAATATCTTGCGCCATATCCGCAACCCTTTGTGCGATATCCTGCTCCAAAATAAGCTCTTTTAAAGCGTATTCTATTTTAAAATATGCGCCCTATTGTTACGAGTAAATCTTACCAAGATTCAATGAGATTTAATATATTTTATAAGCTGTGGCATAATAGCACCCACTTTTAATATAAGGATTATTAATGAGCCATTTGCTTCGCGCCTATAATCTCTCTCATAGCTTTGAAACCACGCTTTATACAGATATTAATCTGCAAGTTGGCGAGGGGGAAAGTATAGCAATTTTGGGCGTGAGCGGTAGCGGTAAATCCACGATATTAAATAATCTCTCCACACTCTTAAAGCCAAAAGTTGGGCGAGTGGGGCTTTTGGATAAAGATGATATTTACGCACTAAGCCCTAAGGAGCAGCTCTTGTTGCGTAGGCTACACATAGGTATCGTGTTTCAAGCGCATTATCTTTTTCGAGGATTTAGCGGTGTAGAGAATCTCAAAGTCGCTTCGATTCTCTCAAATAAAAGTATAGACAACGCGCTTTTAGAATCTTTTGGTATCGATAAGGTAATTCATCAGCAAATTGGTGAGCTTAGCGGCGGACAACAGCAAAGGCTATCAATTGCGCGGGTTTTGACAAAGAAGCCAAAGATTATTTTTGCCGATGAACCAACCGGGAATCTTGATAAGCAAACAGCTACACAGGTAATGGAGATTCTATTCTCTTATATCCGCGAACACAAAGCCGCACTCATACTCGCCACACACGATAAAGACATAGCCTATGCGTGTAATAGAATCTACAACCTCTATGATAAGACTCTGTGTGAAGTGCATACATCATAAATTGCATATCAAGGAGATACAGCAAATGCCTTATAGTTTTTTAGAATCTTTTAGAATCCTCACAAACTACAAAGTGCGTGTGGAGTAAAGCACCCAAAGGGCGTAGAAAAACAAAGGAATACAATGCAAGATATTATAGTTTCGCTAGAGAAATGGGGTTATATGCTTTTGTTTCTCTTTTCGCTAGGCGGGGGATATGTGGGGCTACTCACGGCGGGAGTGATGAGCGCACTAGGCAAAATGGATATTATCATTTCAATACTCACTGCAGGTGTGGGAAACATCATTGGTAGCTCACTTTTAGCTTATTTGGCACGCTACCAAAAAAATGATTTAATGGCTTATCTTAGTAATCACAGGCGCAAAATTGCCCTCTCTCAAGTATGGCTTAAAAAATATGGGGTATGGCTTATATTCTTTAGTAAATACTTATATGGCATTAAAACAATCGTGCCACTTGCTATTGGATTCTCGCGTTTTAGCATAAAAACCTTTTTTATATTCAATGCTATGAGTTGTGCTATTTGGGCAGTGGTTGTAGGAATATGCGGATATTATGCAAGTAGCGGCGTTATATCTGTGCTTGAGGAGATTAACGCACATTCTTATGTAATGCCTATCGTACTTTTGTGTATTGGTATAATTTTATATCTCATTATCTCTTTTGTATCAAAAAGGGCTAGAAAAAGCTTATAAAGAGGGGTTATGCAAGGCTATATCTTGTCTATGCAAAAAACACGCAACGAAGATATGATTGTGAAGATTCTCACACCAATGTATATAAAGACCCTGTATAGATTCTATGGCACAAGGCATAGCATTATCAATATCGGGCGCAAAATCGACTTTGAAGAAGAACCAAGTATGACCTTTTTACCCAAGCTCAAGCACATCTTGCATCTTGGATTTAAATGGGAATCCGATAGTGCGCGTTATTATGTGTGGCAACATTTTATTAAGCTTTTTTATAAACATTTAATTGATGTGTATGAAATTGATGAATTTTATTTTAGGCTTTTAGAAGAGGGGGCGCAAAAATTGCACTTACAGAATCCTAAACGCGTGGTGCTTGAAATGTATGCCAAAATACTGCATTTTGAGGGGAGAGCACATGATGAGGAAAACGGGCTTTGCTTCGTATGTGAGGAGGCACTAGGTGATATGGTAAGTCTAGCGCGTGGTTTTTTGTTTGCTCATAACTTTTGTATCGGCGGACATAGATTTGCTATGAGCGATATTATGCAATTTTTACACACACAGAGTAGCATTCTACTCGATGATACGCAGGTTAATGAACTATGGGAAATTTTGGGACTTGGATTGTAGAAATTAACTTTAATTTAAACTTAATTAAGAAAATTTTAAATATAAATGACATAAAATACTCAAGCGTTTAACGCTAATTCACATTCAAAGGAGACCCAAATGTCATACGCACGCAATGTCCTCAATAGACTCAAAGAACAATATCCTTCACAAGTACTTTTTCACCAAGCCGTAGAGGAGGTTTTTGAATCCCTAGAACCCGCACTCCAAAAGGATAAAAGATACGAAAATTACGCTATATTAGAGCGTTTGACTATCCCTGATAGAGAGATTCACTTCCGCGTAAGTTGGGTAGATGATAATGGCAAAATCCAAACAAACAGAGCTTATCGTATTGAGTTTAACTCTGCGATTGGACCATATAAAGGTGGTTTGCGTTTCCACCCAAGTGTAAATGAGGGTATTATCAAATTTTTAGGCTTTGAACAGATTCTTAAAAATTCTCTTACTACACTCGCAATGGGTGGAGGCAAAGGCGGCAGCGACTTTGATCCTAAGGGCAAGAGCGAGGGTGAAATTATGCGCTTTTGTCAAGCATTTATGAATGAGCTATATCGCCACATTGGCGCGACTACCGATGTCCCAGCAGGTGATATTGGCGTAGGTGGCAGAGAAATCGGCTATCTTTTTGGACAATATCGCAAATTGACAAACTGCTTTGAAGGTGTCTTTACAGGTAAGGCAATTCCTTGGGGTGGTAGCCTTGTGCGCACAGAAGCTACCGGCTATGGTTGCGTGTATTTTGCACAAGAAATGCTAAAAGCAAGAGGCGAGATCTTGGAAGGCAAAATCTGCAGCGTCTCTGGTGCTGGAAATGTCGCTATTTATACGATTGAAAAGCTCCAACAACTTGGCGCGATTCCTGTTACTGCAAGTGATTCTCAAGGTATGATTTATGATAAAGAAGGCATTGATTTAGCTCTCCTTAAAGAAATCAAAGAAGTGAAGCGTCAAACACTTGCTGAATATGCAAAAGCACGACCACAAGCGGTTTATACAAAAGTAGCTGATTATCCAAAAGATAGCAATCCTGTGTGGGCTATCCCTTGTTTTGCGGCATTCCCAAGTGCTACACAAAATGAGCTAAATGGCAATGATGCTAAAACTTTGCTTAGCAATGGCTGCAAATGCGTGAGCGAGGGTGCAAATATGCCTTCAACTATTGAAGCCGTGCATCAATTCCTTGATGCGAAAATCTGCTATGGACCAGGTAAGGCTGCAAATGCAGGTGGTGTAGCAGTCAGTGGTTTGGAAATGGCACAAAATGCAAGTATGAATCCTTGGACTTTTGAAGTTGTGGATAAACGCTTACATAGCATTATGGAAAGCATTTATGCAAATGCAAGTGAAACTGCAAAAGAATTTGGCGATCCTACCAACCTCGTGCTTGGTGCAAATATTGCAGGATTCCGCAAGGTTGCTGGAGCAATGATAGACCAAGGTGTGATTTAAAAATTTAAAATACGACTTGCGATTTTTGGATTCTAGAATCTGCTTAGATTCTAGAATCTTTATCAGTAGAGAAAGACAATGCAAACATTTGAGTGATAACCCGCCTAGAGGATGCCCCACTCTATTCATCTTACTTGTATTTCCTAGAATTATAATCCATTCAGCTCTCACAAAAATAAGGTATCTATATGCTTATTTCTTTCGTTGATTGATAAGCTTCCCTTGTTCATCATACTTTTTATAAGAAATTTCTTCATTATTTTCCCACAAAGCCTCATAACTAAGCTTCCCCGATTCATAATATCCTTTCGAAATGCCATTTTCCTCACCATTTTCGTATGGAGTTTCAATTTTAAGCTTTCCAGATTCATAATACTCTTTCTTAACACCATTTTTCTTAAAATCTTTGTATGGAGTTTCTGCAGAAACCTGTCCAGATGGATAAACATACTCTTTCTCAACACAACCATTTATCCAATCTTGATGTTTCTCGCACTCGGGCAAGGGATTTGCATATCCCACAAATAAACAGGCTGACAGCAGCATAGCAGCATTGACTATTTTCTTTAACATATTCTCTCCTTATTTATTGATTCTCATTATATCTTATTCTATCTTTTTTATCCCACCTCTAGCCTTACTTTTTCCATTCCGCTTGACTTTGTAGTCTTACTATTCCATAGTGTTGCTTGTATGTCCTCACTCATTGACATTCATTGAGTTTATCCTTGATTAGGTTGTGTAAATTGAGTAAGCCTTGCAAATTCTTATCAAAAGTATCGCCCTGTCTCTCTTTTCCTATTTTATATGTTTTATTTTCGCCTTGTAATTTTTGATAGACATCAAAAAATTGCATTAAAACATTTGAAATTTTTTCTTTATTAGGCAAAGCACAGACTTGCTCTCCAGAAAGAAAATAAATATAAGGAAAAATAAACATTATTAAAATTGCATTTTGTTGAAACATATATCTTTCAAAGTCCTCATCTTTAAGTGCCAATCTATCAATAAAAAAAGATATTTTTTGATTCTTGTCCAAAAACTCCATAAACATATTAGTATTTTCTGGCGTATAGGTGTTTTCGTGATATTCCTGATAGCCTATATAAATATTAAAATATTCAACATAGATTCTGCTTTTTGATAAAAAAGATTGCAAATACCATTCACTTAGTCCCACAAAAGAACTTACAAGCAAATCAATCTCAAAATCATCAATATATTTAAAAAGCTCTTTTTGGCTTTTGCGAAAGTTATGTGTAATATCATACTGCCTGTAAAGGTCTAAAAATTTCTCTTTATTGTCCATATAAATTCTTGTCGTTTCTACTTGTTCTTTTTCTTCTATAAAGTTAAGATGATACCACATTATCAACCCCAAAGGTCTATGCAAGAACGAATAGCCCAAAGCAAGGATAAAGATAACACTAAAGAGAATAATTTTATTTCTTGTGCTTTTGTGATACCATTGTAGAAATTTTTGCATTGTTGATACCTCTTTTACATTTTCTGTAATTATATAATTAAATCTTGCATTATAGGATAATCTTCATTATGCTTTTTTAATCCACGAGAACTAGGAAGTATGAGTGCTACTTGTGTGCAAGGTCCTCCACTTATAGGTGGATTAGGACAACCTACAATAGAGCTATAGAGTAAATCAGTTTCTAATATAAAAGGGATATTCTTATCTTGAATGCTTTTGCCTAGATTAGATTTTAATTGCACTACTCCTCCGTGAGAGCATTTCATCTCATTATCTTCTAGTATAGGGTGAAGCATTGCAATGCTTAAAGGTTTTAATTGTTCTTTGTGTTGTTTTTGTTCTCTTTGTATGATAGCTTTATCTTGTTTTTCTTTAGATTCTTTATGTGATAATGTGAGTTTAATATTTAGAGTAGAATCTAAGAGAGAGTAGTTTAAAAGAGTATTTGAGAGTGTATTTGTGAATTTGGGGTTATTCTTTTGCATACTCTATCCTTTTTTATGAGTTGATTTCTTTATTTAATTTGTCTTGGACAAGCAAATCTTGCAATTTTATCTTTTTTGCCTCAAAGTGCTTTTTAATTTTTTCAATAAACAATATGTCTTGCTCATTACCTTTTGTTTTGAGTGTATGTAGATATTGTATAGGATTATTATAGGATAAAATAGTTTCCTCCTCACCTGCTTGACAATAAATATTATACTTACTTGGATAACCCCAAGTTGTTAATGGGTTTTGCCTCCAATTTGTATAATAAAATACTTCACTTATCTTATAGACATATATTGTTCTATTTTGAGAATCCACAAGAGAAGATATGAGAGCATAAGTATTGCCAAGTTGTATGGTGAATGATAATTGATAAATATAAGGCTTTAGTAATATAAAATCTTTTTTGATACTTAAATCATCTTTTTTATTTATTTTTTCAACAGCTAATGCTATTTGGCTACTATTACCTTCGACAAAAGTATCAGTTACCATATCTTGAGTGACACTATGCCAAAACGATTTAACACGAACATCTTGCCTCAAGGTCTTTTTTTCTTGCAGAGTATAATAATCTTGCATATATTGTGGTAAAGGGCGAGAATAAACAATGCCTTTTTGGGAAATTTCGCATAATCTCTCATATTCCTTATATTCAGAATCTAAAGCCTTAGGGATAAAGGCACGATAACTTGTAGGATAAGAACAACCTTTCATCATAAAAAATGTTATTAAAATTCCAAATATGCCTAAGAGAATATATTTGATTTTATGTCCTTTTACTGCATTTTTTATTCTCTCTACTCCGATGATAAGCTTGAATTATGAATGTATCCAAAATGCTTTAAAGCTTCTTTGTCTATATTCTTAATGCTTTTTAATCCCCTTGCACTAGGAAGTATGAATATCTTTAAGCTTGATAATAGAATCCCCACAATTATTTGCCAACAAATCATAATGCTCATAACTTGCTTGTGCTAATTCTGCATTGTCTTTAAGCTTTTGTATTTGTTGTTTATTATCCAAAGTATAGACTAAGGAATTAATGCGAGATTCTCACTTATTTGTCTGTGATAGAATCCTTTGCCTTAGATTCTTAAATCTCTCTTGAAAATCCCGCTAACTGCAACGCCTTTTTACACAGCGATGAAAGCGGTTTAGAATCTAGCTCTTCTAAGGAGAAAAAATAAAGCTTTGTATGCGGCATAGACTGCTTTAATGTATCAAGATTCTTAGAATCAAGTTTATATACATTTGCGGTAATAGCGTATTTTGTGTAGTGGTGCTTAAAGTTTCCGCATTTTTTATAGTATTTTTCATCGTTTGCAATGTCCTCTAGCGCAAGGTTTGGGAGATTGTATAAACCTTGATACAAAGCATTTTTGCTCCCTTTTTTATCCTCATATATAAAGGCGATTTTGCCCTTTTTATCCACACAGATGACAAGATGAAGTGTAAGCGACTCTAAAATGGATTTTTTTGGCGTTGGGTAGAGGGTGGGATTTGTCTGTCCCTTGCAAACATTGCGCACTGGGCAGAGCAGACAAGCAGGATTTTTGGGTGTGCAAATCATCGCCCCCACATCAAGCAGGGCTTGATTATAATCAAAGCTCCTTGTGGAATCTAAAAGGAGCGCGGCAAGCTCGTCTAAAAGTGGCTCTTTTGGGCTTTCAAGGGCGAAGATTCTACATAACACGCGCCGAATATTGCCATCAACAAAGCTCACACTCTGCCCAAAGCCAAAGCACAAAATCGCTCCCGCAGTATATGCGCCAATGCCCGGCAGGCTTATAAGCTCCGCATAAGTGCGCGGCAAAGCAGCATTAAACTTTTCACAGCAAATTTGAGCGCATTTTTGCATATTTCTTGCACGAGAATAATAGCCAAGCCCCTCCCACATTTTCAGCACAGATTCACTCTTAGCAAGAGCGAGGGCTTCAAGCGTAGGGAAAGCTCTCAAAAAAGGTGCATAGTAGGATTCTAGCACTCTTTTCACTTGCGTTTGTTGCAGCATTATTTCGCTCACATACACGCCATAGGGTGCATTTTCGCCCTTAAGATTGCGCCAAGGCAGAGTGCTTCTACCATATTGTTGATACCAATTAAGAATCTGCTTATGCCACAAAGGTACAATAAAAGCTGCTTGTTGCAAAAGTGAATCTTTCATAAATGTGAGGTAGTTAAAATACAAAATAAGCTTTGCGTAATTACACGCTCATTTCATAAAGCCTTTTACGCTCGTTTGAACTTGCGATATTAAGCTGTTGGCGGTATTTTGTGATTGTGCGGCGCACCATTTTGAGTGCGAACTTCTCCTCCACGATTTTTAGAATCCTTAAATCACTCAAAGGCTTCTTTTTGTCTTCATTCTTAACAAGATTCAAAATAAAATCCTTAATCGAGGCATTAGATGTATCGCCATCAATCGCAGCGGTAAAGAAGCTTTTAATAGGGAAAATGCCTCTATCGCATTCAAGGTATTTATTGGCAATAGCGCGTGAAATGGTGCTTGGCGCATAGCCTAAGTCTTGGGCTATGTCTTTTAGCTTCATCGGGCGAATCTCCCCGCCCATAAAAAAGTCATATTGATTTTCGCGCAACGCAATGGCAATTTTTAGAATTGTCGCCTTACGCATATCAAGCGCATCGACTAAATCCTTTGCCTCTTTCAGCTTGGTTTTGAGAAACTCCATACTGTCCTTATCTTTCACATTCAGCTGCTCTTGAATGAGAATCTTGGGATAATAGCTATCATTGACAGAGACTTCAAGCTCATAAGTGCTATTTTTGAGGCTATCGCTTTTTGCGCGCTCGAAAATAAAAATATCAGGTATAACCTCACTTTCACGCGCACTAAAGTCAATCGCGGGGGGATTTTTAAAAGTCTTAATCGCTTTCATCACCTCATTATACGCTGGGTGATTTTTATATTTGCTGTGGCGATGCAAGTCGCGGATAATGCGCGTAGCAAGCTCATAACTCTGCCCATCCAAATCAGTATTATCAAGCTGAAAAAGAAAAGATTCTATAATATCCTTTGCACCCACGCCATAAGGCTCTAAATAAGCAAATCGCTTCCTCACGCGCTCAATTTCATCTTCATCTACACCCATTTCTAGCGCAATTTCGCCCACTGCGACATCTAAGAATCCCTCATCGTTAAGATTCTCTACGATTTTAAATGCAATGTCTCTCGAATTTTGCGTAGGAAAAAGTTTAGAATCTATTTGTTCTTCAAGCACTTCATAGAGGCTTTTCTCACTAATATGCTGGGATTCAAAACCCTCGTTTAGCTGTGGGCTAGACCTCTTATAGCTTTTAGCCGAAAAATTATTAAGCATTTGGCTTTGCACATTCGCATATGGATTCTCCTCTGCTATGGTATTTAGTGTCTCTTCAAGCTCGGTCAATCCGCTTTGTAAAATAGGCAGCCAACTTTTTAATGTTGTAGAAAGTCTCGCCTTGACATTGAGATTGCTTTTTAATTTGCCACCAACACTCATACTTTAAAATGCTCTCCTAAGTAGTATTTTCTCACAAGCTCATTTGCATAAATCTCCTCTGCGTTGCCACTAGCAAGAAGTGCGCCGCTCTTAATTACATAAGTGCGGGAGCACACAGAAAGTGTTTCGCGCACATTATGGTCTGTGATAAGCACACCAATATCAAGCTCGGTGAGTTTCAAAATGATATTTTGTATATCATTGACAGCGCGCGGATCTACTCCTGCAAAAGGCTCATCAAGCAGCACAAACTTTGGGTCTTTTATCAAAGCTCGAGCAATTTCAACGCGTCTCCGCTCCCCACCGCTTAGACTAATGCCTTTTCTCGCGCGGATAGGCTCGATATTAAATTCTGAAAGCATATTTTCAATTCTTATGTGCCTATCCTTAACATTTTTAATACTAATCTCCGCTGCAAGCATAAGATTCTCTTCCACACTAAGATTCTTAAAAATACTCGATTCTTGAGGCAGGTAGCCGATGCCAAGATTTGAACGCTTGTGTAAAGGGAGTTTTGTAATATTTGTGTGATTTAAAAACACATTTCCATCGCTGGGGTGCAATAACCCGCATATCATATAAAATGTAGTCGTCTTCCCCGCACCATTTGGTCCCAAAAGCCCCACAACCTCGCCGCTATTGACTTCAAGCGACACATCTTCTACAATTTTTGTCTTTTTAATATGCTTACTTAAATGCTCTGCTTTAAGTTTATTCATAGGCTAACCTCATAGATTCTGTTATTTTCATTTGATGTAATAGCAATACGAGAGACACTAAATCCATTTTGCGCTAAAAGTTGATGCAAGTTTTCCTCCCCCCATTCCACAAAATGCACTCCCTCATTCATAAGCATATCAAGCAATCCAAGCTCAAGCATATCTTGCAGGTTTTTTCTATACATATCATAGTGGTAAATGCTACCATATTGCGCATTTTCATAAGACAACACAAGACTAAAGGTAGGTGAGCCAACAATAGAATCTGTCCCAAAAGATTCTATAAAGCTACGCACAAGTGTTGTTTTTCCACTACCTATATCACCCTGCAAAAGCACGATAGAGCCGATGTGTAATGTTTTTTTGAGTAGCTCACATAGGGTATTGAGCTCGTTTTCTTGCAATACGAATCTATCCATTGTCGCCACCATTTGCGCTTGTATGGCTTGTGCGCACTTCCTTAATACCAATACTCTCGTGAATGGCTCTTAGCAAATCTTTATTTTGTTCCAAAAATTCCTGTTCTGGTGTGCTAGGGTGCGCGGTAGCATTAGCATTCTGTGCTACATTAGAATCTTGTGAAACCTTAGGGCTAGAAACCTGCGCGATGGATTCTACACTTGATGTGTCAAATTCTGTATGAGTATCTAAACTCGCTTGAGGGGTGGATTCTAATGGAGGCGTTTTTATAGAATCTCCCTTGCTCTGTGCCGCATTTGGTGGCGTATGTGCGCCTTGTGCTGGGCTTATCTGCTCAATATGCACCTCATCACCAAAGACAGAGCAAACCAAAGTACGAATGACTTTGCTATATTCTTTAAGCATATCCCTATCTGCACCTTGCGCCACGCTCTGCCACCGCAATGTATGACTCTGTGGCAAAAAATCTACAAAAGACACATTACGTTCAAAGATAATGCCTAGCTGGGCATTTCTATCTTTAATTTTTGTGATGAGAGTGCTAAATTGTATTTTAGCATTGAGCGAAGCATTTGGAGCTTGTACGCTTTGGGGATTCTGTAAGGTTTGCGCATTTTGTGAATCTTGTTTTTGTTGCTGCATTGGATTTGTAAGATTCTGTGCGGGTATCGCGTCTTGCAGATTCTGTATGCTAAGTGAATTTTGAGGTGTGAAAAGCTCGTTTTCAAGCTCTTCTATCATCGATTCTATATCCTTTACCTTTGTGGCTTCTTGCATTTTGAGAGTGCAGAGGAGAAGCACGAAATTGCCATCAGTATTGAGATTTAGCACACTTTTAGATTCACTCAAAATCCGTGCGAATCTATCAAGCAATAATGGCGGAAAATCGCTATCTTTTTGCAACAATCTATCTTTCAAAAAAAGCATCATTTCATCGAGTATCATCTCGCATTCATATTCAAAAAGTAGCTCCAAAATCCCTTGCGTCTTTTGTGAATCCTTATGCACGATACTACGAAAATAATCACTCAATACCTGTGGATCAACCACACCGAGCATATCACTTACAGCCCCAACCTCAATATGATTTTTACAAAAAATAATCGCTTGATCGAGCAAAGTAAGTGTATCGCGCAAACTCCCTGCACCGCTCCGCGCGATAATATCAAGGGCTTGTGCCTCATAACTCACACCCTCTTTATTAAGAATATTGCTAATATGTTCCACGACAAGCCTATGGGAGATTTGCTTGAATCTAAAATGCTGTGTGCGGCTTAAAATAGTCGCTGGAAGCTTCAATGGGTCGGTGGTAGCGAGGATAAACTTCACAAACTCCGGCGGCTCCTCAAGCGTCTTAAGCAGGGCATTAAAAGCCTCTTTACTTAGCATATGCACCTCATCGATAATAAAAATCTTGTATCGCGCAAAGCTCGGGCTGTATTTTGTCTGCTCAATCACGCGCTTAATATCATCTATCCCTCGCGAACTCGCCGCGTCCATTTCGATAATATCCATATGCTTATTTTGCAATGCCGCCACACAACTCGCGCAAGTATCACAAGGCGTGCTTGTTGGTCCTCTCTCACACTGTAAGGCACGAGCAAATATTCTAGCCGAGCTTGTCTTCCCACTCCCGCGCAATCCGCTGAAAAGGTAGGCATGGGAGAGATGTTTAGAATCTAGTGCTAAAGAGAGAGTTTGTGATATGGCACTTTGCCCTACTAAATCGCTAAAACAGGTTGGGCGATACTTCAAAGCTAGGGCTATGGAATTACTCATTGCGTATCCTTGCAAAGCAAACTAAAAGTGCCATTGTATAAAAAATAATCTAAAACTTGCATACAAACCTACTCTTTCTTTTCCTCTTCGTAGGTAAAAACAGGTAGGGAGAGTTTATAAAAAATCGCTAGAAGCCTTGCAACCACACCGATAACTAGAGTAATTAGCGTTACAAGCATAATGTCTAAATGCGCATATTCAAGCAATGAGTAATAAATCGCACCGGCAAGGAGCGCGATACCTGCGTAAATCTCCTTTTGAAACACAAGCGGAATACGCATACACAAAATATCACGCAAAATACCACCAAATACCCCCGTGATGACTGCTGCACTCACAGCGATAATGAATCCATAACCCTTATCAATCGCCACCTGTGCGCCCAAAATACTAAATACAACAAGCCCAATGGCATCAAGGGTCAAAAATACACCCTCGCTTCGTGCCACCACGCGAGGCACTCTTGTCGTCAATAATGCCGCAACACACACAATCACAATGTAGCTGGGGTGTGCTACCCAAGTAAGCGGATAATGCTCCAATAAAATATCACGGATAGAACCCCCTCCAATGGCAGTAACAAGTGCGATAAATATCACACCAAAAAGGTCCATTTTGTGCTTACCTGCGGCGAGCGCACCGGTCATTCCCTCGGCTGTGATAGCAATGATATAGAGTATAGTAAGGAGCATTGTATGCCTTAAGGTTATAAAGTGAATCTCATTGTAGCTTGAATGAGCTTATAGAATCTAAAAAGCCGCATTTATGGAATTACTTTTGCTTGGTTTGTGCATAAAGCGCACAGGCTGCGATTATACCTCAAAGGATAAGGCTATGATGAGATCTCTTTACACTGCCACTACCGGTATGCTAGGGCAGCAACTCCATATTGATAATACCTCAAACAATATCGCAAATGTCAATACCACAGGCTATAAGAAACAAAGGGCAGAGTTTGCGGATTTGTTTTATCAAGTGCTACAATATGCTGGAACAAGCACGAGTGAAACAACTATCTCGCCCACAGGTATTGAAGTAGGTATCGGGGTGCGTCCTGTGGCGATACAAAAAATGTTTTCACAAGGACACCCAAAAGAAACCGAGAATAATCTTGATGTTGCTATTACGGGGAATGGATTCTTTCAAATTGAGTTGCCTGATGGCAATATCGCTTATACTCGCGCAGGGAGCTTCAAGCTCGATAATAATGGCAATGTCGTCAATGCAGAGGGTTATCGCCTTATCCCAGAGCTTACCATTCCAGAGGGTGCTACACAAATCAATATCGGCACAGACGGCACGGTAAGCGTGATTGAAGGCAACCAAACAGAAGTCAATGTGTTAGGACAGATTGAGATTGTAACTTTTATTAATCCTGCGGGGTTACATTCTTTGGGTGACAATCTATTTATCAATACCAATGCTTCGGGCGACCCAGTGGCTGGTGTGCCCGGACTTGATGGTTTTGGGCAGTTACGACAAGGTTTTTTGGAGCTAAGCAATGTAAAATTAGTTGAGGAAATGACAGACCTTATCACAGGACAAAGGGCATATGAGGCGAATTCTAAGACGATTCAAACCGCAGATTCTATGCTCCAAACGGTCAATGGGCTAAAGCGATAAAGATATAGAATCCATAGTGCGTAGAGGCAAGACTGATACCTAGCCTCGAAATGTAGAATCTAAAGGGCTTGAGGCAAGAATAAGGCTTGAGCTTTTGCATTCATTTTTGTCTAAATCTGCCGCAAAATGCTCTATTCTCCCTACTCTACTTTTTAATTTAAGAAAATAAAACGCTTGTATTTTGTGCTTATTGTTAGCACCTAGCCTAATAATATATATTTTATTCTGCTGACTTTATTTAGAATCTAATATGTGCTTTGGGGGATTCTATACAGATTCTATTTGATATATTTATGTTTTGTTTTATATGGAGTTTTGTCCCTCCTATGCAATCGCGCAAAAAGCGCACCTACCCATTAAGCAGGTGCTTTGGCAATTAATGCACTTCGCTCCAAATGCGTTTTTTCCATAGGTATGCGAGGATACTCATCACACCAAAGAAAATCATTATATAAATACCTAAACTTTCTCTTTGCTCTTTTTTCGCATCGCCAACAGATTCTAAATAAGCTACAACGCGTTCTTGTGCTTCTTCTGTTAGCCCCACACGTGGCATAGAAAGTCCAACCGGCATTACGCCGAGCTCTTTAGCAAGATTGCTATAATCTCTATCATCTTGCCAAGGACTCTTTTTATCATTTGCAGGAAGTGAGCCCTCTTTTTGAATAATCGCATCTTGTATGGATTTAAACGATACATTTTGTGGGTCGTTGATGAAATGCTCCAAATAATGTTTGCCCTTAGCACGAATCATCATTGACAAATCAGGCGCAGGAGAGCCAAGATACGCATCAAGACTTTCAGGTGAAGTGCGAGATGCCACATTATCATACTTCATCGTATGGCAACGAGAGCAAGCATTCAAGAAAACAGCCTTGTTTGTGAGGTTTTCTTCAAGCGTTGCAATTTGGCTTTGTGTTTGCTCACTAGAGTGTCCCGCCTTTTCAATCGCCTCTTTTTTAGCCGCAAACTCTTGAGATTCTAGCACTTGCTTTTTAAGCGAGATAGAGCCGATTGACTTAAGATAAGCCACGATGTCTGATACTTCTTGTTTTGTATCATCGGTCATTCCAAAATACTGCGTCATTGGGAAATCGCCATTTGGGAACTTATGTGTAAGGTGGAGCGCATTTGCAGGATCAAGAATGAGATTAGCCAAAAACTTCTCATCATAGATTGCACCCGCAACAGACAAATCCGGTGTAAAGATAGTAGCTTCCTTATTATCGCGGAAATACATAGTCATCTCTCCACCAGCAATTCCTACGCTATTAACAGTGTGACAAGCAACGCAGTTTTTTTCTACATATTCTTTACCTCGAGCCGCATCACCCTTACTTAAGTCAATATCTTGCAAGTCATTAAATGCAAAATCAGCCTTTGCTACCTCTGGATGAAAAGTTTTGTGAGCGAGAGGCTCAACACCCCAATACAGCACACCCACAATGATTACAATAATCGCTAAAATTTTTATCTCTTTCATTTTAGTGCGCTCCTTTCTTTTGTTCAAGTATTGTTACTACTGGTAATGCAACAAACACAAGGAATAAGAATCCAATAGAAGCTACAAAACCAATGAAGTTGTTTGCTCCTTCAGGTGGGAGCTTACCAAAGATAGTAAGCACTATCATATCCACTATGAGAAGACAAAACCACAAAAGATAACCTGGGCGTCTGTGCGCTGGAGCAACAACAGAGCTTCTATCAAGCCAAGGCAAGAACAAAAATGCTACTTGTGCGATACCAAATGCTATTAAGCCCAAATCCGCGCTAAAGAAGAAGCCTCTTAACACTTCATAACTCCACAAGAAATACCATTCAGGGTAAATATGTGCTGGAGTTTTGAGATTGTTTGCTGGTTCAAAGTTGATTGGATCCATTGCAAAATCAAAGTGGAAGCATACAAGATAGAAGAAACCGATCATAAACAAGCACACTACAAAAATGTCTTTTGAAAGGAATACAGGCCAAAAAGGAATAACCTTAGATTCTTTTTTCTTGCCTTCTTCATATTTTTTGGCTTCCGCTTCATAATCAATATGTTCGCCATCTTCGTTATTTACATGAGGCATTCTCAATGTATAGAAGTGTAGCCCGATAACACCAAGAATAACGATGGGCAACAAGCACACGTGAAGCATAAAGAATCTTGTCAATGTAGAATCTGCTACAACAAAATTACCACGCACCCATTCAACTACATCAGGTCCAATTACAGGAATACCGCCAAAAAGATTTGTAATCACAGCAGCAGCCCAATAACTCATTTGCCCCCAAGGCAACATATACCCACTAAACGCTTCGGCAGAGAAAAGCACGAAAATAAGCATACCACCAATCCACACCATTTCGCGTCCCTTTTTGAAAGAACCATAATAAATAGCCACGAACATATGGATATAGATAATGAGGAATATCATACTTGCAGCTACTGCGTGGATATGTCGCCATAGCCAACCAAACGCCACCTCTGTCATAATCGTATGATTGACACTATCAAAAGCAAGATTCACATCAGGCTTATAATACATCAAAAGAAAGAATCCAGACACTACAAGTAGCGAAAACAATGTGAGTAGCACAACACCCATAGCCCATAAGAAGTTGATGTTTTTTGGAATCCAATATTTTGTCATCAACACTTCTACTAATTTTTTAACAGCAAGGCGTTGGTCGAGCCAATCCACCAAGCCTCCAGCTTTTTTAACTTCCATATCGCCTCCTTATGCGTTTGCTTCAAGTAGGGCTTTATACTCTTGCCCCTCTTCGCCTAGCACCATTTTTGTCCCATCAATCTTAAATGGTGGAATATCCATAGGACGAGGTGGTGGTGTGCCAGCCTCATTTACCCCAGAAGCGTCAAATCGTCCGCCGTGGCACGCACACGCAAACTCTTGATTTGCTTGGTTGAAGCTAGGGATACAACCCAAGTGTGTGCAGATTTGAATCCCAACCGTATAAAGCGCACCATTGAGTTCAAAATCTCGTCCCTCTATTTTCTTGCTATTAGGTAACTTTTTGAGGATATACACGGGTTTCCCCCTCCATTCCACCGTTTGAAGCACTCCTTCTTGCAACGCACTTAAATCAAATGTTGTAAAACCAGCCGAAACAACGCTAGGCAGCGGGTCCCAAGAACGCTTCATTGCATAGAGCGAAGCGATACCACCCACAGCAGCGACACCACCTAGAGCCATTCCTAGAAAATCGCGTCTTTTTGTGTCTTGCATCTTTTCTCCTTTCTTTTTTGTCCTTGAAATATAAAACCAAATATCCTATGCAAAAAAGCCTTAAATATTGTTTATTTTATGAAGCTTTTTTTGTTTATTTTTATAGTGTGTTATAATGTGCGACATTTGTAACGCTACGATAGAAAACATCACTATGAACCTTTCTTACATTGAGATTTGGCAATAACTTAGGAGTGAAAATGGATAAATTTGTACGTAAGTGCTCGTATTTTTTGAAAGATGAGTTTGACAAACGCGGTTTCAAAAGAGCAGTTTTAGGCTTAAGCGGTGGATTAGATTCTGCTCTTGTGGCGACTTTGGGCGTTTTAGCTTTGGGTAAGGATAATGTCCGTGCCTTGCTTATGCCCTCTCTTAGCTCAAGCCAAACGCATTTTGACGATGCACTTTTACTCACCCGACATTTAGATATAGAATATAGAATCTGCCGCCTCGCACCCTTTCAAAAAGACTTTGCAAAGCAGGAGGGTATGGACTTAGGCGCAGATTCAATAAATCTTAACAACACACAAAAACAAAGAATGGGAAATTTTTGCGCTCGAATGCGTATGGCATTGCTTTATGATTGCGCGAGTGCGGATAATGCCCTCGTGCTTGGCACGAGCAATAAAAGCGAGATTTTACTAGGCTATGGCACGATATTTGGCGATTTAGCCTCCGCCATAAATCCCATTGGGAATCTCTACAAGACGCAGGTTTTTGCCCTCTCGCGTTTCCTTAATGTGCCAGAGCATATCATATGCAAGAAGCCAAGTGCCGACCTTTACTCTAACCAAAGTGATGAGGGGGATTTAGGATACAGCTATGAGCGCATAGATAGCTTTTTGCGTGCATTTGTGAGTCGCGGTGGGCTAGAGGCAGCAGGAGACAAAGAGGCGCAAGAGCGCGTGAAAAATAGACTTTGTGAAGAGGGTTTTGAAAAAGAAATGGTAGAAGCTTTAAGTGCGCGTGTATGGAACAATGCCTTTAAACGCGCTATGCCTCTTATCTTTAGCGGCGATTTTGAAGTAGATTCTAAAGCGCAAATATAGAATCTAAAACAAGGAAAAACAATGCGGTGGATTGATGTGTATTTTTATCAGCCAAATATATGGCAAAAAACCCTAGCGATACTGCTTTTACCCATTTCTTTGCTCTATGGTATAGGGGCATATGCGAGAAGAAAATTTGCCCGATTTCATCACTTCCCTTTGCCAATAGTGAGCGTTGGGAATCTCATTGTAGGGGGCAGTGGCAAGACGCCCTTTATCATCGAGGTGGCGAGGCATTTTGAAAAGGTGGCGATTGTCTCAAGAGGCTATAAACGCGATTCAAAGGGGCTTGTCGTAGTGAGTGAATGGGGCGAAATACGCGCCTCACAAACAGAATCTGGCGATGAACCCTATCTTTTAGCGCGGGAGCTTAAAAACGCGAGTGTGATTGTGAGTAAAGATAGGCGCGAAGCCATAGAGAAAGCCATAGCAATGGGTGCGAAAGTGGTGTTTTTAGACGATGGATTCCGTTTTAAGTTTAGTAAGCTCAATATTGCGCTCGTGCCACTTTTGCAGCCCTATTTTAAGCTCTGTCTGCCAAGCGGTATGTATCGTGAGCTACCTAGTGCCTACAAAGAGGCGGATTTGCTTGTGCGTGAGGGCATAGACTACACGCGTGAGGTGCATATAGAAAATCCAAGCGAGAGAATGCTCCTTTTGACAGCTATTGCCAATCCCGCAAGGCTTGATGAATTTTTGCCCTCTGTCGTGGGTAAAATCACATTGAGGGATCATTCAACTTTTGATAAGGCATTTTTATCACAAATGATAGAGAAATACAATGCCACTTCTTTACTTGTAACGAGCAAAGATGAGGTAAAACTTTTAGAATCTGGCTTCAACCTAAGCGTGATGAGGCTAAGGCTCGTGATTGCAGAGGATATTATGGAGCGTATAAAAAGCTATGTGCGCGACTTTAAGAGCAATGCTGATGAGAAAAAGACTCGAGGGCAGATTCTATAAAATCTCGCATTTGTAAAGGATTTGATTTTAATCCAAAATCGCCCTTAAGATTCTTAAAATGGATTTCATAATGCTAGAATCTAAGCGCAATTTCATCATAAATTTAAGGAGTGATAATGCAACTACAAAAAGGCGATAAAGCACCACAATTTAGGCTAAAAGGTGCTGATGAGACAGAAATAGCTTTATGCGATTTGCTGGGTAAAAAGGTGATTGTGTATTTCTACCCTAAGGACAATACGCCCGGCTGCACGATTGAGGCGCAAGAGTTTAGTGCGTTGCTTGATGAGTTTGGTGCCAAGGGTGCAGTGGTGGTTGGCATAAGCCCTGATAGCCCCAAATGCCACCAAAATTTTATCAGTAAGCAAAATCTTAAGATTCTACTCCTAAGCGATAGCGATAAAAGCGTGGCAAGTGCCTATGGTGTGTATGGCACAAAAATGATGTATGGCAAGGAGGTGCAGGGCATTATTCGCAGCACATTTGTGATTGATGAAAATGGACTTATAGCGCAAAGCTTTTATAATGTCCGCGCCAAAGGACACGCCCAAAAAGTGCTTGAGGGACTTTAGATTCTATAAATTTTGCGAAATTTATAGAATCTATGTGACAAGCTCTAGCCAATGGGTGTGTGGCGTGTATTTGTGTTTCTATCTACTCGGCTTTTTGAATGCATTTTATAGAATCTAAACGCGCTTAGCATTTGTGGCTTAAGACAATCAGCGATACCACAAATCTTAAGATAAATGTTATAATGGTGCTTATTTTGCCTACCTATCTAGCTTGAAGCTTTCGCGCTTGGGCTAGGAGCGTGGGGTTATCTAGGAGTTAATTATGGCAGTTGTTTTACAAATCGGAGCAGGTGGTGTAGGGGGTGTTGTCGCGCACAAAATGGCGCAAAATCGCGAAGTGTTTTCACGCATTATTTTGGCTTCACGCACACTTAGTAAATGCAAGGCAATCGCAGATTCTATCCGCGCTAAGGGTTTAGGCGAAATTGAGATTGATGCAGTTGATGCAGATAATGTGGAATCCCTTGTGGCTTTGATTAATAAATACCGCCCAAAAGTCGTGGTGAATGTCGCGCTTCCCTATCAGGACTTGAGCATTATGGAGGCGTGTTTGCGCACAAAGACGCATTATTTAGACACTGCAAACTACGAACACCCCGATTCCGCGCATTTTGAGTATAAAGAGCAGTGGGCGTATGACACGCGCTACAAAGAAGCGGGGATTTACGCACTGCTTGGCAGTGGCTTTGACCCGGGTGTTACGAATGTCTTTTGTGCGTATGCGCAGAAGCATTATTTTGATGAGATTCATAGCATTGATATTTTGGATTGCAACGCAGGAGACCACGGATACGCCTTTGCGACAAATTTTAATCCCGAGATAAACTTGCGTGAAGTCAGCTCTAAAGCACGATTTTGGGTGAAAGATTCTCAAAGTCAATATGCACAAAACTTTGACCTCTCGCACGATAGCATTTATCGCAAATTTGAGGCTAAAGAGAAGCATTTTAAATTGGAATCTAACACGCAAGATTTGAAAAATGAGCCATATTTTAATGGTGAGTGGCGCGATATTCCACCCCTTGCGCTGATGAAAGAGTGGGATTATCCCGAAGTGGGTGTGAAAAACAGCTATTTGCTTTATCACGAGGAGCTAGAATCGCTTGTGCGTAATATTAGGGGCTTAAAAAGAATCCGCTTTTTTATGACTTTTGGCGAGAGTTACCTCACGCATATGAAGTGTTTGGAGAATGTAGGGCTTTTGCGCGTGGATTCTGTGGAACACAAGGGGCAAAAAATCGTGCCAATAGAAGTGTTAAAGACACTTTTGCCCGACCCTGCAAGTCTAGCTTCACGCACAAAGGGCAAGACAAATATCGGCTGCTACATTAAGGGCGTGAAAGAGGGCAAGGAGCGCACGATTTATATCTATAATGTATGTGAGCACGAGAAATGCTATGCGGAGGTAAATGCGCAAGGTGTGAGCTATACGACAGGTGTGCCTGCGATGATTGGGGCGAAGTTGATATGCGAGGGCAAATGGGGCGTAGGAGCAAATTCGGTTTGTAGCGACTTTTTGAGGAGTGCATCGGACACTTCATTGCGGAGTATGTCTAATACACCTCATTCGCTTACCTCGCACAACCTCAAAAATTCATCTACAACCCTAGAATTTGCGGATTTAAAGGGATCTTACAATGCCGAGCGTTTGGAGGCAAACAAGGATATGCCACAGGGCGGTGAGGCGCAAGGTGTGGATTCTCAAAATGGCAGTGGTGTGTGGAATATGGAACAAAACGACCCCGACTTCTTTATGAGTGAGCTAAACAAGCAAGGGCTGCCTTATGTCGTGTTGGAAATAGAATCTAATGGAGAAGCAAAAGTGCTAGAAGATGGGAGAGGGTGAAACTTACTTAATGGTGTTTGTGGCATTTGAGTATTTAGAGGAATAAGGAGACATTTGTGGGTGTATTGTTTAAATTATTACGTTATGTGTTCTTTTCTAAAAAGCGCACGATGTATGCTTACAGAGAGAATAAAGATTCTAATAATGCACGACATAATAAACAAAAAGGCGATAAATACGAATTGCAAATTGTTAGGCATTATAAACAGCAGGGTTACAAGGTATATCCTAAAGGACTTAAGGAGGGTCGGCGCGATAAAGGCATTGACATCATTGCATATAAAGGTAAAGAGGCACTTTTGATTCAGTGCAAGAATTGGGAGCGTTCGCAAGTGAAGCAGGAGCATTTAAGAATCTTTTTAGGCGATTGTACAGCATACTTAGAGCAAAATCAAAAGATTTTTGCTAAAAGAAGTGTTCGCCGAGTGTTTGTAACGAGTTGTGAAAATGTGGATTATGGGGTAAAAAAATTTTTGGAAGAAAACGATATGGAGTATAAGATTATTCCTTATTTTGCGTAAAACTTGCACTCAAATTCAAAAAACAATCCAATAAGAAATTAAGCCCAATATCGCTAAAATACAGCAAAGTAAAGGCATAAGGGAGTGTTATATATGGATTACAAAAAAGCATTTTACAGCAAGCTAGAGGATTGCTATTTGGGCGTGAAAATCAAGGATTTTCATCAAGGGAATATTGCTAAAAGTGGCTTTAGCAATCTGCTAAAAATCAAAGAGCAGTATTTCGCCCATATCAAAGCCTACTTAGATTCACAAATTGAGGGAGAGCTACAATCTCACGATATTTATAACAAACTCTATACTTTCTTTGATAGCTATTTAAATGAGAGCGGCACACCATTTTTTAGTGATACTCCTGCTTATAAAAACATCTACGCCAAAGTATATAGCAACTCCAAAGACACAAGCCTATTCTACAAAACACAAAATCTCTATTATGTCAAATCCGACACGCTTTACCAAAGCCTTACCTTAAGCAATGAAAAGCAAAGTTATGAAGTCATATTTGATGCGAGTGAATATAAGCAAAACGCCGATAACACGAAAAACAAAATTATTTTTAAATTTGTAAATGTTGAAATAAATGATGAGGACAAAGCACAGATTCTTATCAAGGTAAGCAACCAAAAAGACTTATTCCCAAATCTCAATAATGTCTTTAAACAAAATTCTAATGAGTTTAGCGAGGAGTTTTTAAAGACTTTAAAACAAAATACAATCCTTAAAGATTCTAAAATCAAAATCAATGAAGAGGAATTGAAAAAAATCTTTAGAAGCTATAAAAAGCAAAGCGAAATAGATTTCTTTATCCATAAAAATGCGACTGCCTTTTTAAAAGAGCAGTTTGATTTGTGGATGTTTGGCTATCTTTATAAAGAAAGTGCAATTCAAGAGTGGAATCCAGAGATTATCGCACATTTGCAACGCATTAAAAATATCGCTTATGAGGTGATTAAGCTTATAGGTGATTTTGAAAATGAGCTAAAGGCTGTATGGCTAAAGCCCAAATTTGCAAAAAAGACAGAGTATGTTTTTAGTGTGGATAAGCTTAATCCAAATCTTATGGATTCCATAATAAACGACAAAGGCTTTGAGGCTCAAATCAAAGAATGGCAAGAATTAAATCTCGTTGATGAGGATTTTAACAAAGAAGATTTATTGAGTAATGACAAATACCGCTATCTCCCCCTTGATACAAAGCACTTTACCAAAGAGACAAAATACAAGATTCTAAGCAGTTTTGAAGATTTAGAATCTGTGTTGAATGGCGAACTGATTAAAGCGGATAATTTTCAAGCTCTCAATTCCCTAATGCCAAAATATCAAGGCAAAGTGGATTTAATCTATATTGACCCGCCTTATAATGCTCCTGCAAGTGAAATTATTTATAAAAATAATTTTAAAGATTCTACTTGGCTTAGTATGATGGAAAATCGTTTAAGATTAGGTAAGGAATTTTTAAGTCAAAGAGGGATTCTCACTTGTGCTATTGATGAAAATGAGCAAGAAAATTTAGGATTACTCTTAAGTGATATTTTTTATGAATATGAAAAAACTTGTGTGAGCGTTATGCATAACCCAAAGGGTATTCAAGGTGGTTTTATTGCTCAAAATAATGAATTTGCCTATTTTTTATCGCCCGAAAAAATGGTTTCTAATAATAAGCCTATTCCAAAAAATAAATGGAAATACGACCATTTGAGAAATTGGGGCGGAGAGTCTGAAAGACATACTGCTAAAAATTGTTTTTACCCTATCTATGTAAAAGATTCTAAAATTATCGGTTTTGGTGAAGTGTGTAAAGATGATTTTCACCCAACCGCAAATGTTGCTAGAGATGATGGAATAATTGAAGTTTATCCAATAGATTCTAATGGTATAGAGAGAAAATGGACTTATGCGAGACAGAGTATAGAATCCATATGGAAAAATTTAAAAATTGAAAGAGATAAAGATGGGATAATAAGCATTAAAAAGCCTATTGTTGAAGTAAGATTTAAAACCATTTGGGATGAATCTACTTATATTGCTGGGGATTATGGTTCAAAAATTCTTACAAATATCCTCCCAAACAACGAATTTGACTACCCAAAATCCATTCACACCGTAAAAGATTCTATTTATTTGGCAAGTAAGGAAGATTCTGTAATTTTAGATTTTTTTGGTGGGAGTGGCACTACTGCTCACGCAGTTTTAGAGCTTAATCGTGAGGGTACAAATCGTAAATTTGTGCTAGTAGAGCAAGGGGAGCATTTCTATAATGTGATACTCCCACGCATTAAAAAAGTAGCCTTTAGTAGCGAATGGAAAAATGGAAAATTAAAAGATGATAAGCAAGTAAAGCCTTTAAATATTGCATTTCGCTACTATGAATTAGAATCCTATGAAGAGGCTTTGAGCCATTGTGAATATGTGCTTGAGTGTAAAGAGCCTCAAAAGGTAGAAAACAAAAATAACTACAAAGGTAAAGACTATGCCAAAGCCGAATCGATACTCGACTATCGCAAATCCCGCAAACTCATTGATAAGCTACATAAGGGCGAGAGTGTGTGCCTTGATATGCACACAGAGTATAGAGAGGAGTTTGATATTTTTCACACTATGGCAAATTTAATGGGGTGGAAAATCAAGCGATTATTTTTAGATTCTAAGGGCATAGAATCTTGCGAGTTTGATAATGGCGAGATTCTAAACCTAGATTCTATTGATTTGGCAAAATACCCAAAACTAAAAAACCTAATATGGTGGGAGTAGGGAATGAATACTATATTTAAAGAACCAAAATTTAACGAATCATCATTTACTTGTCCGCATTGTGGAGTGTTAGCACAAATGGTTTTTGTTATTCCTAGTGTGCTTAAAGAGAAAACAGATATTACGAAAACTGCCCTAAATAATTTAAAAGAATATTTTGAAAAATATTCTGAATATTATGCAGGATATATAGAAAATATACAAGAAATTATGAATATTTATGCAACATATGGAAATTCATTTGCAATCTGCCAAAGTTGCAATGAAATCAGTATTTGGATAAATGAAAAAATGGTATATCCCAAAGCTCATTTAACGCCTCCACCAAACAAAGACTTGCCCGATGAGATAAAAGTAGATTATGAAGAGGCTTCAAATATTGTGCAAGATTCTCCACGAGGGGCTTGTGCTTTGTTGCGTTTAGCTTTGCAAAAATTAATGATACATTTAGGGGAGGATAAGAATCTTGATAAGGCAATTAAAAGTTTGATTGATAATAAAAAAATTGATGAAACTCTGCAAAAGGCTTTAGATTCTGTACGAGTGATTGGTAACAATGCCGTTCACCCTAATGAACTTGTCCTAAAAGATAATCATGAGATAGCCATAGCTTTATTTAAAATTGTTAATTATATTGCTAAAAATATTTTAAGCGATAAAAAAGAAATTGAGGAAATTTATAGCCTTTTACCTGAAAGTTCAAAAAGAGAAAATAGGGAGAAATAACCATGCAAAAAATACTATTTGATACTTATGAATATAATGATAAATGTAGGTTTGTGCTAGGAAATAATGGTAAGAATCCTTTAATCTGTATTGGCATAAATCCTAGTAATGCAACAAATCAAAGAAGCGATAAAACAATAGCAAAAATTCAAAAAATCATTCAATACAATGGCTATGATGGTTTTATGATGATAAATCTTTGCTCTAAAATTTCACCATATCCAAAAGATATTCCTTATAAGTTGGCAGATTGTTATCATAATGAAAATCTGCGACATATAGAAAATGTTTCTAAAAAATATCCTAATAGCGATGTCCTTGCTTGTTGGGGGAATAGTTTTTATATGAGGGAATATCTACCGCAAATATTATTAGATATTGTAAATAAATTAGGTAAGCATAGAAAATGGTTTTATTTAAAGGATTTGACGAAAAAAGGAAATCCAAGACACCCATTAGCAAGATATATACCATTTAATTCTGAATTAAAAATTTTTGACATTCATTCTTATATCGCAAAGAATCAATATGTTAAATCTCTTTCATGCCATACAAAATAAAGGCACGCAATGAAACAAGATAAGCAAACAAATCCAATCATTATCTATCAAGATAGTGCAAATAATCCCGCTATTAACATAAGATTAGAAAATGAAACCTTATGGCTTACGCAAAGGCAGATTGCCGAGCTTTTTGATAAAGATAGAAGTGTGATTACTAAGCATATCAAAAATATTTTTGAAGAGGGTGAATTAGTGGAAAATTCAGTATGTGCAAAAATTGCACATACTGCAAATGATGGCAAAACTTATGAGACATTGTATTACAACCTTGATATGATTATCTCTGTGGGCTATCGCGTCAATTCCAAAAGAGCCACGCAGTTTCGCCAATGGGCAAGTAAAATCTTAAAAGAATACCTTGTCAAGGGCTTTGTGCTTGATGATGAGCGGTTAAAGGGGCAAAAACAAGATTATTTTGATGAGCTTTTAGAGCGACTTAGAGATATTCGCTCTAGTGAAGCAAGAATGCACGCCCAAGTGTTAAAGATTTTTAGCACTGCCGTAGATTACGATAAAGATTCTTCGCAAGTCCAAGAGCTTTTTAAAACTATTCAAAACAAACTGCATTATTCCGCACACGGACGGACAGCGAGTGAGATTATCTTTCAAAGGGCAGATTCTGATAAAATTAATATGGGGCTTACAAATTTTAAGGGCAAAATGCCTACCAAAAAAGAAAGCGAGATTGCTAAAAATTATTTAAATCAAGAGGAATTAGAGGCATTAAATAGAATCGTTACAGCGTATTTTGAATTTGCAGAGCTTAGTGCGCTCAATCGTGAGCAAAAAAGTATGCAAGAGCATTTAGAAAAACTCAATGAGTTTTTAAAATTTAGTGGGCGGGAAGTGTTGCAAGGTGCGGGGAAAATCTCTCATCAAAAAGCCCTAGAAAAGGCACATAAAGAATACAATCTTTACAAACAAAAAACAAAAGAAGAAATAGAAATCGCCTATGAGGAATTTAATGCACAAACAAAAGCCTTGAGAAAAGGAAAAGCAAATGAGTAAAACAAAATCCGCACAAAAAGCAACTTTAGAGAAAAAATTGATTCTTAAAGAAATCCTTGCGCCAAAGATTCAAAACTTTGAATCCCTTTTTGCCTCCCTTGAATTTGGTAGCTTTTCTCATAGCATTTCTTTGCAAGAATATCAAATCGCAGCCCTTAAAAGCGCAATTGCTGCTTTAAGCCTCTATACACAAAGCCCCGATTCTCTTTACCAAAATTATTTAGAGTGTGGATTAGAGGGCATAACAAAAGAGCAAATCAACACAGCAAGTTTTTGGATGGCAACGGGGAGCGGCAAAAGTATCGTGATGATAAAGTTTATCGCGCTTTTGCACGATTTGTTTGCGCTGAAAACTTTGCCTGCCAAACCCATAATGTTGCTTGTGCCAAATGATAAGATTTTAGAGCAGTTTAAGGCGCATATCAAAGAATATAACGCATATCAGAGCAAAACGATTGCTTATAAGGATTTAAAAGACTATGAAAGCGTGAATTATGGCACTTCACTCTTTGATGAGAATATCGTCTTTATCGGACGCAGTGATTTACTAGATACGAGCGAAAATGTCGGCAAGGATTCTAAGGCGAAGAGATTAAATTATAAGAACTTTTTAAGAGATGAGGGGTGGATCGTGCTACTTGATGAGGCGCATAAGGGCGATAGTAAAGATTCTGTGCGCAAAGGCTATATAAGAGAGCTTGCAGAGGGTAATGGCGAATCTAACAAGGGCTTTATTTTTAATTTCTCTGCAACCTTTAGTGATAATTTTGATTTGCAAACTTGTGCGTTTAATTATAATTTAGAACGATTTAATCTTCAAGGCTATGGCAAAAATATCGCGGTGTTGGATTCTGATTTAAAATCCTTTAGGGATAAAGAAAAAAATGAGGAGCAAATCGTAAAAATCTTAGAGAGTTTTATACTCTTTTGTGCGATGAAAAAGCATAGAGAAAACATAATGCAAGAGTTTAGCAAGAACTTAAAACTTGCCTATCATCAACCGCTAATTATTGCTGTTGCGGATAAAGTCAATACGCAAGATGCGGGGATAAAGCTTTACTTTGAGGCGATTTTACAGATTTTAAAAGAAGATAGAGACATTACGCCTTTAGCACAAAATCTCTATGAGAATCTTTCACAAAATCAAAACTTGTATTTTGATAAAAATCTAAGCTTAGATGAGGAATTTTTAGAGCTTATTCTAACAATGGATTCTAAGACTTTAAGGAAAGAAATGTTTTATGCCTCGCAAAGTTCTATGATTGAGGCGTGTAGGATAAAGGGCAATACCAAAGAAATTGTCTTTAAGTCCAAAAATGCTAAAGAGCCCTTTTTACTTTTAAATATTGGAAGTATTCGAGAATGGGAGAAGCAATATCTAAGTAACTTGGGTATTGAGAGTGGAGAAGATATTACCAATGGATATTTTCAAGATATTAATCATAGCGACTCGCCCATACAAATTATGATGGGGAGTAAAGTTTTTAGTGAGGGTTGGGATAGTAACCGCGTGAATATGATTTGCTTTGTTAATATTGGTAGCAAAAATGCAAAGAAATATGTTTTGCAAACTATTGGTAGAGGTGTGCGAATTGAGCCTTTCAAGGGAGTGAGAAAAAGGCTTGCAAAATGTGATGTGTTAGACTATCACCAAAAAGAGAGTCTGTGTAAGGGAAGTTTGGGTATCGAAACACTCTTTATTATGGCAAGCCAAAAAGAAGCGATTAAGGGGATTTTAGAGGGGATTGAAGAATTTATTCAAAATCACCCCCTAAATGGCTTTAAAAGAAACAAAACCTTTCAACCTCTCCTTGTGCCAAAATATAGAGATTCTGGAGAAATGCAGAGAATCTACCATATCTCCCAAAGCGACTTTAATGCCATCCAAGATTATATAGAATCCTTTGATGTAGATGTTTTGTTATTGCAGACAAATCTTAAAGCGAGGGACTTAGGATATTCTACGCTTAGGAAAATACAGGAAAAAATGAATGATAAAACACAAGAAGATTCTATTAAAATTATCGGAGATACCAAGCAGCTTGAGGCGAAAAATGTCTTAAGGACTTTGGATACTTTCTTTCATTCTGCACAACAAAAATTTGATAGATTTGAAAGCTTACAAGATGAAATTTGCCATTTTGAAAAGTTTAGCTCCACGCTTGATTTTAGTATTGTAGAAGAGATGAATGCAAAAATAAAAGAGATTGTAGAAGCAAAAACTATGGAGGAAAGAGAGGATTTAGAATCTAAGGGAGTGCCAAAAGAATACATAGAGACAATCTTGCAAGCACAACAGAATGAAAAAAGAGCCGAAGTCTATGGATATGTTTTAGATTCTAGTTTGCAAGAGCATTATTATAGTCCTTTAGTGATTGATAACAACAATGATAGCAGAATTGTTTATGCTATTAGAGAGCCAAGCGAGAGAGAATTTTTGCAAGATTTACAAAAATATTTGCAAGAAAATAATAACGCATTAAAGCAATATGAATGGTGCTTTAGCAAGATTGTAGAAAATGTAGATTCTATTTACATTCCTTATTTTGATTCACAAAATCAAGCGTATAGGAAGTTTTATCCTGATTTTATCTTTTGGCTAAGGCATAAGCAAAGCAAGGAATATAAAATTATTTTTATAGACCCAAAAGGATTGAGGCTTGAGGCAAATGCGCGCTATAAGCTGCGTGGCTTTAAAGATATTTTTGAGAAAAATTCGCTTCATTTTGATAATCTTCCTATTGAAGTATTTTTGTTTTACTATAATAAACAAAATTACCCTATTTCAAATATGCAAAATCATATCAAATCTACTATTGCGGAATTGTTTATATAATAATATTAGGAATGCCCGAATGCTCCTCCACCCTTTCGCGCCTAGCACTATCGATAGAGATTCTAAAGTTCTCATTCTCGGTTCTTTTCCCTCTGTTGCTTCGCGGGAAATGGGATTCTATTATGCGCACCCACAGAATCGCTTTTGGAAGGTTTTGGGAGCATTGTTTGATGATGAGGCGATATATTTAAAATCTACAAAACCAAGCGAAGAACAATATCGGCAACACATCACAGCACAAAAAGCATTTTTACAATCTCATTCTATCGTTCTTTGGGATATTGTGCAGGCGTGTGAGATTCAAGGTTCGAGTGATTCGAGCCTCAAGAATATCGCTTTTAATGATATTTTTGCGCTGCTACACATAAGCAAGATTTGCGCCATTTTTCTCAATGGCACAAAGGCAACAACGCTCTTTCAGCAATATTGCAAGAATCTAGCCTTTCCACTAAAGATTCAGGCTTGTCTGCATTATAAAATCCTTACCCCAACACAGTCTCTCGCCCTCAAATTTACGCGAGAGATTCGCATCTTTTCTTTGCCCTCAACAAGCCCCGCAAATGCAAAATATAGTCTCGATTCTCTTATCGATTCGTGGTGCATTCTTTTGGATTTTTGCGGGTGATTTCATTATTCATCTCTATTCCGCTGTCCTAGTTTACGAAAGTAGTTTTCCAATGTCTTTTTGAGCAATTCTTCGTCTGGCATGCCGTCCGAAAAAGTGAAGCCATAACGTTTTTTGGGTGGCAATGCCTCGCCCGACATCATCTCGCCACATCTGGGGCAGGCGCATGCGTATTGCGCGTGCAATGGGTTGAGCGCATCACTTTGGGGTTGGTAGATTCTCTAAAGCCACACTTGCATGTATATTTTACAGCCGCTGGTTGTATCATCTCGTTCCTTTCTGTGTTGCAATGACATCATAATGATAAAAATTAATCTAAAATCTTCTATGCCAAAATAGGCACATCTGAAGCCGCAAAAGACAACAAATAGAATCACAATTTGGTTTTATGATTTAGTCAGCTTCACATGTGTGTCAGAGATTTTTTCCATATTATAATCTCTCAAGCTGTTCAAAATACCAACACCTCCTGCTGCCACCGCAATGCTGATTGCTGTTGCGGTTGTGGCAGCACCAAGAATGCCCACAGCTCCCGCGGCAGATGCTGCAGCAAATCCTGAAGTGATTCCAGCGGTTGCGGGCGAAACCATGAGGGAAGCCACCGCGACTCCAATCGCACCAATGGCAACCAACCATGCCACTTGTCCCGTTGCCTTAATGCCAATAGTATGCCTTGCTAAGTCGCCATATATTTCGATGCTGCTTGCACCACTTTCAATTGCTTCTGCCAATTCCTTTTCTGTTGTTGCTTTCATTCTCTCTCCTCTATTGATTTTGTCCCATGAGTAGTTGTTTAGATTGTTCTTCAATCTTTTTAGCCTCATTTGCCCATTGTTCAAATGTTTGTTGTTTGGATTCGATAGCCTTCATTTCATTGTTTATCTCTGTATATTTATCTTTTAACTGCATATAGTTTTTAAAAAATGTTTCTATAAAACTTTCACCATTAACAAGCTCTAAGATTTCTTTTCTTTGTCCCTCAAGATTTTCTTTAATGCCATCTTTTACTTTTTGAAATTCCTGCTCTTTCTCGTATTGTTTGTAGCTATCCCATAGCTCAAATGCTATGCCCGCTACGGCAACGGCAACATTTGCCCCTTTTGCAAGCTTGACGGCACCCCAAGGTTGAAATTTTAAGGCTTGAGTCAAATCTACGCCCACTATTTTTCCAAAATTTACCATGCTATCTCGTACTATTTTTACATTATTAGCATTAATGACTCCAGATTTTTGAATATAGCCCAATCCCTCTTTCCCTGCAGTATTTATAAACTTAGAAAAAGTGTCGATTTTTGCTTCAAAATGTGTAGCAATTTTTTGAAATTCGAGATGCACATATTCAGTTTGTTTGTCAAATTCATTCTGGATTCTTGTATTTAGAATAATGCCCTCACTTCTATCTCGCGTTCAAAAAATTCTCCAAAAGTTTTTAGGCTTGTGCCTTGTAGTTGTAGAATCAGGTCTGTAAAATAATTTGTCGCAAAATTGCGCAAACTTCTTCTTGATTCTGAAATATTTTCTTCTAGTCTTTTCATGTCTGACTGCAAGTGCTTTGTGCCTTCAATAAATCTTATTTTGGCTTGACTTATATTTTCATTTTCATCTGTAATTAGTGGTAATTGTTTGTGTATTACATCTGCAATTATGCTTTTTATGCTTTCAAGCACAATAAGTTCAAAACCGCCATTAGTTATGATTTTTTCTTGTGTAGCGTTTTGTAGGCTTTCTATATGTGATAGTGCTTTAAATTCTTGCATGTTTTGTTGCCAATGTTCAAAGCCCTTATCAAGAGGATTTGCCGCAACGGCTACAATTGAAAGAGTTTCACATTCCTTGTTGGATAGTTCAATCAAGTCGCTCAATCTTTTGGTTATGCTTTCCTTTTTAATTTTTAAGGCTTCTTGGTAAGAATCTTGTTCTTCGATGTCAACGACTTCATCGAATTTACTTAAAACAAAAATGGTTCTTGGCAATAGATTTAACGTCCTAAATAGCCAGTTTAAATCATCTTTATGACTTTCTTTAATAGGATTTGCCGCATTCATAACATACAAAAGCAAATGTGCTTCGCTGATATATTTACGCGTGATGTCTTTGTATTTTTCAACATTTGCGCCGCTATGTTTTTCCTTAAAGCCAAACAAGCCAGGTGTGTCGATGAGCTCAATGTCATCTCCTAGTTCATATATTGCTAGCATGTCTGACGATTCTTCATGGCTAATTTTCATGCTTGATTTATCAAGTCTTTCAAGCCATGCCGCCGCAATAGACGTTTTTCCTTCTGAAAATCCACCAACGAGAGCCACTTTGAGCTTTTTGGAATCTATCTCACTTATTGTCCTCAAGAGCTTATTGATTAGATTTTCATCAATGAATACTTCTATCTCCTTTCCTTTTTCCAAGAAAGCCAAAAGATTTTTACAGGTCTCTAGGGCTTTACTTTGTTGTTCTTTGAAACTCTGAATAGTGTTTGTCATGGAAGTTCTCCTTCGCGTTGGATTTGGTATGTGAGTTGCTTGACTTCTTTTTGTGTTCGACAAATAAAAATATAAGGCTCTCGTATGTGTTCAGTTACTGTTTCGCATTCTTGTTGGAGCGTTTGCATATACTCATTTACGTTTCTGCGAAGCTTCTCCAGCTCTTTTTCTGTGTTTTCTTTGATATTTTCTGATATTCTTTCGAGATTTTTGTTAGCTACTCTTTTTTGCTCCGATTTTTTATAATCGGAGCTGAAAAATTTATATATAGACTTACCAAGACCTATCAACATCGCTATCCCCATTAGTGCAGCAGCCGTCCAGCCTACGGGATTCCAAGAGTTTGCCAGGGTAAAAGGAATTCCCACAGTGTCAATGCCACTTTTCATGTCCATAGATATATCATGTCCAAAGTCTATTTGAAGATTGTAATTAAAGTCTTGAATCATATACGAAATGCGTCTCTTGAGATTATCTAGTTCTTCTTGTATGTCTTTTTGTAGTCTTTCAAACTCTTTATCACTCACATCGGAATCAATGAGTTTATAAGTATACTTCCTTATATTTATTTTAAATTCTTCGATACATTCATCAATCTTATTTGAGATTGCTTTTAGGTTTTGAGTTTTGATGTGTTCAAGATTATTTTTTGTATCATCTACTTCATTTTTGGCATCGCTTAAAAGTTTTTCGTATGTCGCAGAAATCTTTGTAAGTAATCCTTGAAGTCCACAAAGTATTGCATTGGCTCTATTGTAATGGGATTTTTTGATTTTGCCTTGTGTGTCTTTGACCAAATCCCTTACAATAAAATCTGCAAATTCCCCAAAACCACTTTTCTGAAGTAAGGTTATCGAGTCATATTTACTTAAAAATTTTTCCCTCTCACGTTTCTTGCTTTCAGCAAACAAACATTCAGCAAGAGCCAGAAAGGCTACTTTTGCAGAAAGCTCTTTTCTGCCAACATAATGTTCGCCCAAAGCTTCTTGCATTTTTTCATCGAGCACTTGTAGGCTTTGCTTTTCGCCCTCATTGACCAAAGCTTGTTCTAGTCGTTGAGTATTGGTGATGGATTTATTGAAGATACTATATACTTCTGTTTGTGCACCTAAATGCTCTTTAATTTTTTCGAGCGTGCCTTTTTTGTTATCATCGCCCTTTTGTGGAGGAGTGGGCACGCGTGTAATATAGAACACACAATGCGCCTTCCTTGTTGCGGAAAGTATGGAATTGTTCACTTGTATTTCATCGCCTTCAATGCCGGGCACATCAAGGATTTGGAAGTTTTGATTGTTGATACTAAAGATATAAGAAGTTACCTCACGCGTGAAATCCGAACGTCCATCGCCAATTATGTTGCCATCACTCAAGCGAAGCAATCTATTCAATAAGGTCTGTAAGGATTCTTGAGTTTGATTGTAGAGTGATTTCTTATTATCAAGCTCTTTTTCAAGATTTTTAATTTGTTTTGCTAGAGAATGGGTGCTAAAAAATGAGAAAAAGCGATACCAAAGAGATTTTCGCTTATGTTGTTCTAATAGCATTTGTTCTAAAATATATTTAGATAATTCGTCAATAGCTTGTTCTTGTTCATGTATATTTTGTTCCAAGTTTTCTTTTTGTTTTATAAATGGCTCATAGATATTTTTAAATTCATTCCATGAATCCATTTTTGTTTTTTCTCCAAAATAAATCCGCAGGGCTTCAATGAGAGTAGATTTTCCTGCATTGGTTTCACCATAGAATGCAATGGTAAAAATATCCCATTCAGCATCTTGGTTTAAGGAATCTAACTTGGAATCAAGGTCTTTTTGAACATTTTCGAGAGACAGAACTTGTTTTTTAAAATATTCCCCTTCTTGATTGGCGAGGCATGCATTGATTTCATGAAGTTTGGCTTTAACGTTATGGTAGATTTCCCTAAGATGTGATGGATTCATCATGCATTTCCCCCAACAAGCGAAATGCAGTATTTCTTGCTTTGTTTGTGTGGTTTCTTGAGCGATGGGATTCCGAGCATAGCCTGCGCATAGGCAAGTAGGGTTTGAAGCGGATTTTGTGCGCAAGCCTCACAATGCGAGCCTGCATAAATTCCCGCAAAGGTGTCGCGCAAAAATGCGGCATTGTCTATGTCATGCGCCTGTGTGGAGTGTGTGGAAGATTGTTGGAAATGCCTAGATAGAGCTTGAGATTCTGCCCATCGCAATCAACGAGATATGCGAATTGCCCCCCCAATATTTGCTGCTGCCGCTGTTGTTGTACTCATTTTGTGTCTCCTTTTTGAAGTGTTTGCAAGATGCTTTGCTGTGTTTGTAGCTCATCAATTTTGGCTTTGCTATCGTGAATCTCTTTTTTGAGATTCTCAATATCTTTTTGCCTAAGCTGCTTAAATTTCACAAACATAGCATTATGTTTTTCGCCCAAACACAAAATACCTTTGATTTTATGCGTTGAGACTTTATCAACGAGAGATATAATTACACAGAAACTTTGGAAATTTAAAATCTAGCAAGCAAAAATAACTCTTTGTTTTACCTTAAATACAGCTTAGATTCTAAATTCACAAACTCCCCCTGCCCCCTACGGATTAATCGTCTTTGCCTCTCTTAGCTCGGGCGTTATCAAAATAAGATGGCTAACAGGCACATTAGAGAATTTATCGACAACACAATTCTTGATGCCTATGCCCACGCCTGAGGGTAGTCTCGGATTCAAAAACGCAGCGATACATTCATCTTTATTCAAAACAAAAGAGCGAATCTGCACCGCATCTATAGCAGTTGGTATAATCGTAAAGAGGGTTTGAAACTTTTGACTACGCAAATCCTCCTCGCAAGACTTAAGCCCAAAAAATCCACTCTCTTCAATCCCCAAACACATATCCGGCTTGTTTGTATTAACAAATTGCACTGCGCCCAAATTAAATTTATCAAATGGATCACCCTTGCGCATTTGTGGAGTAAGCGCAATTTCTTTGAGATTCCAATTTGGATTATCCGGGTCTGGAGCTAGCGCATCGCCTAGCATAACACTCCTTAACGAAAATGGTGAAGTAAAATCAGGTAAATCCTCTGGATCATCTGCATACAAAAAGGCAAAAAAAGCAAAAATCAATAAAAATTTTTTCATAGTTACCTCCTAAAAGCGTCCAAAATGCACCGGAGTATGGTCGGATGCAAGGTGTGCGCGGATATTTGCCACCATAATGAGCGCAACAATGGGTGGCAAAGACAAAGCAGAGCGGCTTTCGCTTGAGCGACCAATCACAGCGTAATCAAGCGTCCTGTTTGCACCCCTTGCACCAAAATGCGTGGCAGAATTTGGGGCGGCGATTCTAATATGATTTGTGATTCTGGTATCAAGCCCCGCTTGTAAATTTGCCGGGTCTCGATTAAAATCCCCCGCAATAAGCCAATTATACTGCGGCATATTGATAAAATTATCATGCACTGCTGTAACCAATGCAGCAGCATCCCCACCACCACTTGCTAATGCGTGGATATTGAAAAATACATCATTGCCAATGCGAATACCAAGCACTGGGCGCGAGGTTTGCGGAGCAATTGTGCTTTGAGAAATCACAAACACCTCATCAGCTCTCCTATCGCTTACTATGGCGAGATTCACTCTCCGTGCTCCGACATCAAGTGGCGCGTAATAGATAAATACATTGCGTGGGCGAGACGATGAGCCAAGATTCCAAGTGAATTCCTCTACCGGTGTGCCACCGGGCTGCACTCTCCGCTCTGTCCTAACCGCTGAAGAAGGAACTGCACCCGCCTCTTGCACCATAAGAATATTTGCAGGATTAGCACCGGTTACAAGCTGTCGCACACTTATATTCCATTTACTTTCGGTATTTGCTGATGAGCCTTGCAGATTCCAAGTGCTTACTCTAAATTCTTCAAGATTTGCAAAAGCAAGGTTAAAACTTATAAAAAGAAATAAAAATATTTTCATTATTTACTCCTTAATTTGTTGAAAAAATCACTGGCGCAGGGTTTATGATCGGTACCATATACCACTGCTGGTCAAGATTGGGCATATTGATAGCACATTGCGTAAGAAAGATACTATAATAGGTCGTATGGCGGAAAGTGGGTGTTTGCAGACAAGTTTTTGTAGCGACATTTTGAATCTGCACAGCTTGATTATCAAAAAAGTTAAAAGTCCAAAACTGCGTTGATGCCTTTTGATTGCATTGGCTGTGAATCACGCCATTTCTATATGCCTCTAGACAAGTGCCTTTAGCGATATTTTTAATCATCACTTGATGATTTTCAAAGCTCACCACGCGCCAAAATAAAGCCTCCCCAAACTCGTGCGCATCAAGCGGAGGATAACCCCACACCCAATTCCCCTCCTTCAAAGCCCAAAGCGTCAAAACGCCCCCACTTGAGGACATAATCGATACGGGGTCGGATTCATTTTTAGGCACTTTTGGCGCATTAGATTTTAAATCTCTAAAGGGTAGTCTTTTGTTTTCTTGCTGCTTTAAAATTTTGCGCGATTTTTTGCCCGGTATCTTTAAATTTTTAGGTGGTGTAGGGCTATCCCCTATGCCTAAATTTTTTTGTTTTATGTATGTGTGTTGTGGTATATTTGGCGCTTTTGACCCGGAAGAGCAGCCTATACACAAAACACTACAAAGAACAATGTGAGGTAGGAGTTTCATAAAAGTTCCTTTAAATATAAATTCTGCGGATTTTACAGAATCAATGAAAATGTATTGCAAACCATTATCAAAATTGATATAATACCCCGTAAGCTCGTGTTTAATTTGGCTATAATGTCGTGCAAGATTCTAAAGCCAAATTTTCACAAGGAATCCCTATGAAATACGACTACAAAAAGCAAGAAAAGACACTCTATGGGGCAAAGACAACACCCTGTGTGCTTGAAATACCAGCACAAAATTTCATTACGCTTACAGGCATAGGAAATCCAAATGAAGAGATTTTTTCACACAAAGTTTCTGCGCTTTTTTCTCTTGCTTATGCGCTCAAAATGGCATATAAAAAATCCCAACTTTTACAAAAAGACAAAAACACGGGTGAAAATATTGACGATTATGCTGTGTATCCATTAGAGGGCATATGGGGCAAAAAGCAAGCAGCAGGACACGAACAGGCAAAGCTAGATAAAGATGAGCTCCATTACAAAATAATGATATGCCAACCTCATTTTATCGGGCGAGAACATATAGAATCTACCAAAGAAAGCCTGATAAAAAAGAAAAAACTTGACTATCTTACTGACATTGACTTTGAGACTATGCAGGAGGGCAAATGTGTGCAAATGCTACACAAGGGCGCATTTGATGATGAACCTAAAACTTTTGCGATAATGGATAGCTATTGTCTAGCACATCATCTTACACGCATAGACACGATACATACAGAGATTTATTTAAGCAATCCCCACCGCACTGCACCTTGCAATTTTAAGACGATTTTGCGATACAGGGTGCGCTGAAATAATGCAAAGATTCTAAAGATTGATAGGTTTTTTGAATCTTTTCAAGATAACTTGCATTGTTTTCCACTTTTTCGCCCAAAATATGATAATCTAAAGAAAATACAACCAAAAACACATTATAATCACGCAATTTTTAGCATAAGGAGTGCGTGTGATTATCTCTGTCCCTGCGACAAGCGCAAATCTTGGACCGGGTTTTGATACTTTGGGCTTGGCGTTGAAGCTACACAATAGCTTTAGCATCACGCCCTCGCGTCTTAGCAGTATTCATATCTCGGGGGAAGGCGAGGAGCACCCAAAATTGCGCGTAGATAATGTATTTGTAAGGATTTTCAATGAGATTCTAAGCCTATATGACTATCCGCAGGGGCATTTCAAGTTTAGTTTTGACAATGCCATACCCATATCGCGCGGGCTTGGCTCGAGCTCGGCGGTAATTATTGGCGCGATTGTAAGTGCGTATCATATAATGCAAAAGCCTATAAATAAGTCCGAAATTTTGCAACTCGCCCTCAAATACGAAAATCACCCTGATAACATCACTCCCGCACTCTATGGGGGATTCAATATCGCTATGCTAAATGACAAAACCAATGAAGTGGTGAGCTTTCAGGCGGAACTGCCCGCGGATATAAAAGCAGTGATAGTGATTCCAAACATATCCATTTCTACAAAAATGTCTCGCCGCAATCTACCTAAAAAATATACGACAAAAGACGCGGTGTTTAATCTCTCGCGCTCGTGTATGCTAAGTGCGGCGTTTATCACGCATAAATGGGAGCTTTTGAGGGAAGCAAGCAGAGATAGATTCCACCAAAAGGCGCGTATGAAAAACTGCCCTGCACTCTTTAGTGTGCAAAAACTTGCATTACACAATGGTGCGCTCCTTTCCACGCTCTCGGGCTCTGGCTCGTCATTTTTGAATATCTGCTACCGCGATGATAGCGCAAATTTAATGCAGATTCTGCGAGGACGCTTCCCGCAATTCCGCGTGCTTGAGTGCGAATTTGACAATATAGGCGCTAACTTGGTGCAATCATAGAATCTTTGGGTATAATAGCGTGAGAATGCCAAAACAAACGCGTATGTGCATAAAATGTCGCGGGAGATTTCAGCAAAAGGAGCTTTTAAGACTGCAAAATATTAATTACTCCCTATGTGAATTTAGTGGGAAGGGGCGAAGTTTTTATGTGTGTGAGGAGTGCCTAGCGCAACCCAAAACATTTCAAATAGTCATCAAGATGAATAAACTACAAGTCAATGAAGAACAGATAGAACATATAAAGGAGATATGGAATCTATGGAAAAAGTAAGGTTAGCCGATGTAGCAAGCGAGGTTGGTAAAAAAGCAGGTGATGCTTTTAAAATAGCTAAAGAAATGGGCTTGAAAGTCAAAACAGCCTCAAGCTCTATCACAATGGAAGAAGCAGGTTGGCTGCTTGAATATATGACCACAGGTGTGAATCCAATCCCCACACAAGAGCCGGAGCAAAAAGAAAGCAAAGAGAGTGCGACTAAGGGGAACAAAGACTCTAAAGAATCAAAAGAAAGCAAAGAGAGCAAGAATAAGGTAACAAAGACTACTAAAAAAACAAGTAGTAAAAGCACCAAACAAACCAAAGAACAGGCAGAGAAAAGAATAGAAATAGAAACAAAAACACAACCCCACAATGAGGACACTACACCAGAGCAACAAGCCCCTAACATAGAGCTAGATACAAGTATTAAGCCTATGGAACCCAAAAAGGGTTTACGCATTGTGCGTAGAAACAAAGTGGAGGAGCCACAAACAGAATCTAAAAAAGAGGAAGTCAAAAAGCCCACGCTAAGCTATAAGGAACTTCTAGCCGATAGTGCCAATGGGGAGCAAAAACGACAGAAAAAAGACAAGCTAAAGCCCAAAGTCGCCCATAAACACACGGATCAAAAGATTCACATTCTCGATAATAGAGATATTGCATCTAGCTACGATGATGAGCAAGATGAGATTGTGCTTTTTGACCTGAATGAAACACAAGTGCGTGATGAGGAGGAGAGAAACCAAATCCGCCAAGCAATTACCGAGCGGGTGCAGATACATCGTAAGAATCCGTGGATGAACGAGGGGAGCATTAAGCGTGGGGGTAAGAGGCGCAAACCACCTAAGATTGTGAAAAATACGGACAAGGTAAAAGGTCCTATTTCTATTCCCGAGGAAATACGCGTATATGAGTTTGCCGAACTCATCAATGCCGAACTCAAAGATGTGATAAAGGTGCTATTTAATCTCGGTGTAATGGCGACAAAAAATGACTTTTTGGATAGAGACGCGATTGAGATTCTAAGTGAGGAATTTGAGCTTGAGATTTCAATCCAAGATGTGAATCCACACGAGGGATTAGAATCTTCTAGTCAAGGCGACACACCAGAATTTGAACGCCCTCCTGTTGTTACGATTATGGGACACGTAGATCACGGGAAAACTTCATTGCTTGACTATATTCGTAATTCACGCGTGGCAAGCGGTGAAGCAGGGGGTATTACCCAGCATATCGGCGCGTATATGGTGGAAAAAAATAACAAAAAAATTAGTTTTATCGATACGCCCGGACACGAAGCTTTCACACAAATGCGAAGCAGAGGCGCACAAGTAACAGACATTGCCATTATTGTAATTGCTGCCGATGATGGCGTAAAACAGCAAACTATTGAAGCACTTAATCACGCCAAAGCCGCTAATGTGCAAATCATCATCGCGATGAATAAAATGGATAAAGAAAATGCCAATCCCGATAAGCTCAAAGCCGAGTGCGCCGAGCTTGGATTCACACCAAATGAATGGGGTGGAGAATATGAATTTATCCCTATTTCTGCCAAAACAGGTAAGGGCGTTGAGAATCTGCTTGAAACAATCCTTATTCAAGCCGAAGTGCTTGAACTCAAAGCCACACAACAAGGACAAGCAAAGGCAATTGTACTTGAAGCGAGTTTGGAAAAGGGGCGCGGACCTGTGGCAACTATCATCGTGCAAAATGGTGTGCTTAAGCTTGGGGATTCGGTTGTTGCGGATACTGCTTTTGGGCGAGTGAGGGCATTACTTGATGATAGGGGACAGAACATTAAGGAGCTTTATCCCTCTGGTGTAGCTGTGGTTACCGGGCTGTCGCTCGTGCCACAAGCTGGTGCGATGCTTCTAAGCGTGGAAAATGACGCTGTGGCGAGGGAATACGCACAAAAACGAGCATTATATCTGCGTCAAAAAGAATTGAGTAAAAGTACGAAAGCTACCTTTGACGAGCTAGGTGAAATGGTGGCACAGGGCAATTTGAAAACCTTGCCACTCATCATCAAGGCAGATACACAAGGAAGTCTTGAGGCGATTAAGGCAAATGTGGAAAAGATGAGCAATGACGAGGTGCGCGTAAATGTGATTGGCTTTGGCGTGGGCGGTATTAGCGAAAGCGACATAAGCCTATGCGCTACGAGCGATAATAGTGTCATTTTAGGATTCAATGTCCGCCCAACAGGAAGCGTAAAGGCAAAGGCTAAAGAGCTTGGTGTGGAGATTAAAACTTATTCTGTGATTTATAATTTATTTGATGATATTAAAGCATTGCTTGGCGGACTTATGTCACCTGTAATTGAGGAAGAAAATACAGGACAGGCTGAAGTGCGTGAAACCTTTAATATCCCAAAAGTCGGCACAGTCGCAGGCTGTATGGTGGTTGATGGCAGCATTCAAAGAGGTATCAAGGTGCGCCTTATACGCGATGGTGTAGTGGTGCATACAGGTGCTATCACCTCACTTAAAAGATTTAAAGACGATGTCAAAGAAGTCTCAAAGGGTTATGAATGTGGGATTATGCTCGAAAACTATAACGACATAAAAATAGGTGATGTCTTTGAGACATATAAGGAAATTGCTAAAAATAAAACCTTGTAAGATTCTGTAAAGATTACTAAAAATAGAATCTTGTATTTATATAAAGAATAAAAGCTGCGATACTATATGAGATTTAATATCACTAAACAAAAAGGTAGTGTTGGCGTTAAGAATCGTCTTAATAAAACCCAAAAGCACTATCCTTTTGTGCCGCTGAAGGACAAGGTGTTACAAAAGCTGATGATGCCAAGAGAAATAATCACAAAGATGCTTGAAAGAATTATAGATATTAACAAATTCAATAAATTTTAAGCTATAATGCCAACAAATTTACCCCCTATACAAGTGAGATTCTATGCATATTATTATTCAAGCTGGTGGTAAAGGCACGAGGCTAGAGGGCTTAACCAAAAACAAACCCAAATGCCTTGTGCCTGTGGATAATCTCCCAATTATTTTTCATATCTTTCAAAAATTCTGCAACGACAGATTCACAATTATTGCAGATTACAAAGCCGATGTGCTTGAAAAATATCTCAAATGTTTTGCCTCTAAAGTAGATTATAAGATTATAAAAGCTGCGGGGGGGGGGACAATATCAGGAATTAAAGACGCGTTAAAATCACAGGGTGATAACGAACCCTTTATGATTCTATGGTGTGATTTAATTCTCTCTCACAATTTTACAATCCCTTGTGAAAAAGGAAATTATATAGGGATTTCTAAAGATTTTGAATGTCGCTGGTCATATATTGACAATCAATTTATAAACGAACCCTCCAAAGAAAATGGCGTAGCTGGGCTCTTTATCTTTGAAAACAAGAAATATTTAGCAGATATTAAGCAAGAGGGCGCATTTGTAACTTGGCTAAAATATCAAAATATCCCATTTAAACGACTAAATCTAAATGGTTCAAAAGAAATTGGCACACTCCTTTCTTATGCGGATAATAATGAATCTGCCCCAAAATGCCGCCCATTTAATGCTATTACATTCAATGATGATATGGTAACAAAATGTGGTATTAATGAGCAGGGTAGGCAAATAGCTATCAATGAAATTGCTTGGTATGAATATGTAAAAAATCTTAATTTTGATTATATTCCGCATATTTACGCATATCAACCTCTCACAATGAAACGCGTGCAAGGCAAAAATATCTACGAATACGACTGCCTTACCTTTTCTCAAAAAAAAGAAATTTTACTTGCCACGATAAATGCCCTTAATGAATTGCATAATCTTCAGCCCAAACAAAGTGCAAATGATAAGGACACGGAGCAAACTTATATCACAAAGACTTTTGAAAGACTTTCCCTCGTGCAGCCACTTATTCCCTTTGCAGATAAAGAATTTATCAAAATCAATGGGCATTATTACAAAAATGTATTTTTCAATAAAGAAGCCTTGATAAATGCCCTCAAAAATGTCTTTCCTCAATATTTCTGCCTTATCCACGGGGATTGCACCTTTAGCAATCTTATGTTTGATACCTTTCATATGAAAGTAGCTTTTATCGACCCACGCGGATATTTTGGCGATACAAAAATATTTGGTGATGAGGATTATGACTGGGCGAAACTCTATTATTCTCTTAAAGGCGATTATGACCAATTTAATTTAAAAAAATTCACGCTTGATATTCAAGATAATGAAGTAGAGTTTGCTATAAAGCCTAATAATTGGGCGGATATGGAGGAGTTTTTCTTTGATAACCTCCCGCTTGTCAATAAGCGTAAAATCAAATTGCTTCACGCTGTTATTTGGCTCTCGCTCACTACATATGCGTGGGAAGATTATGATTCAATATGTGGGGCATTCTATAATGGCATAGTCAAGCTAGGCGAGGTGTTGTAATGCTTACTCTCTCAACTCTACACAAAACTTGGATATTAGATATTGATGGCACGATACTCAAGCATAATGGTTACCTGCAAGGAAACGATGTTTTGCTCGAAGGCGTAAAAGATTTTTTTGAGAAATTGCCTAAGGGTGATAAGGTGATATTGCTCACAGCAAGAAAGCAAGAGGAATTAGAATCTTTGCAATCATTTTTAGCCAAAGAGGGCATTATTTATCATCATATTTTGTGTGATATGCCATTAGGTGAGAGAATCTTAGTCAATGACAAAAAGCCAAGTGGGCTAAAAACCGCCTTTGCTATCAACAAAGAACGCGATGAAGCCTTTAAAATTGCATACCAAATCGATGAAAATTTATAAAGGCAAATAAAAAGAGTAATGAAGCTTTATCAATGTATTCAACAAACGACAAATACTCAAACACAAAAGGCTATACTCTTACTTAATTATCCTATCTTGCAAAAAATAACCTATAAAAATAAGTGGGATATTGTAATCAAAGCAGAAATAAAACTTTTTCAAAATTTTCTTATTATCTCCAAGATTCACCGATACCAAATCATTACAATCAAACTTGCACTCCTGCATACAATCATTAAAAAATCTTTCATTGACCCAAGAGTAAAGCGATTTGAATATACCTATCTCGCACATATTGACAAACAATATGATGATATTTATATGTTTCGCACAAATAGCGGAGAAGTTTATTTTTTTTTGCTTTTTGCTTTGATAGATATGTTAAAAACAATAAAAGCAAAAATCCACTTTTACTTGCGACAAAACCTTATCATTTACAATTAATACAAGCTCTTTGCCCAGAGATTCCTCATATTTTTGTGAATATACCAGAGCATAAAATACCAGATTTTCATTACTCTTTTCGCACTCATTCTTTTAGAATCTTTACCATATTACCAGGCACTGCATTTTTTGGCAAACTTCTTGGTTTTAATAAGCAACACCCACACAATCCTATCAATCATTTTTGCTTTATCATTTCTCAATTAAAAATTCCACTCAATGACATTTGTCCGCGCAAAGTGTGTATTCCTCCACAAAGTGAAAAGAGTGTCCTGCAAAAATGTGCTAAGATTAATCTCAATCTTAAAAATTTTATTTTACTTATCCCAAAAGCAAATTCTATACAGCTCATAGACGATGAATTTTGGCTTAAACTTATAACTCAACTCACACAAAAAGGTTATGATGTATTTGTGAATCAAGCAAGTGAGAATCTATTAAGCGGGGGGGGGGCAGTGTATAAAACTTGTGATTTAGACTTCTTAGAGATTTTTACATTAGCAAAAAAAGCCAAACGCATTGTTGGCTTAAGGTGCGGACTGCTAGAGTTTCTTACCCAAACGCAAACACCTATGAGTATCCTCTATAATCGCACTCCTACTGCCACCTATAACGCAGAATCTGCGCTCAAAGCTTATAGCATAGCACAATATCCTGCATTGTGGCACATAGCAGATTCACAAATTATAGAAATCATATATGATATATCTCGTATGGAGCACATTTTGACACAAATCCTAAGAGATATACAATTCTTACCAAAGGAGCAACTATGAAGAGTGTATTTTCCCCTATTTTTTCGTTTTTAAGGCTATGCAAAAGAGCATTAAAGAGGCTCATTTGCTACGATAGAGTATCTATAAAATGGCAAGCCATAAACGACTTCGCAAGGACAATGGAGGATTGCTACATATATAGAATCAACATCGCCACCCTTGCGTATTACATAAAACATCTTCAAACACAATGCAACGCACCCCTTTATCTATTAAGTGATGTAAATTATGCGGGGGGGGGGGATAAGTAAATACAATCTCTGTGCGAAGTATCAAATGGCGAAATGGTTAAAAATAATAAAAGAGGTGAAAATGATTCATATTGATGATATTAAAAATGTAGAAAAAGATAGCATTTTGCTCCTTGCCTACAATGCGGATTATCTCGCTAGAGAAGCCGCCAAAGAAGCCTTTATTCATCATATTAAGTATGATTCGCTGTGTCAGGGACAACCTGTGGCAAGATACTATCACCTCCATAAAAATGTGTGGGATACATTAACTTATGAGTTTAATCACTCTCCATTGCCGCATTTTTACTCAAGCGACTTTGAAAATATTATGCAGGCTATTTCAATCACACAGCATTTAGAGGGAGATATTGTTGAGATTGGCACATTTCAAGGCTCTTCGGCTAGAGCAATGCTTAATTTTATCCATAGAAGTGCTATTAATAAAAAATGCTATTTTTGCGATACATTTGAGGGCTTCACCTATGAGGAGGCTCAAGATTCTATAGATTTGAGATGGGCAAACACACATACAGAAACCTCATTGCAAAGAGTGCAAGAATATTTGAGTGCATATAGCAATTTCACTCTGCATAAAGCAAATATCATCACTGATAACTTGCCAGAATCTATATCTAAAATTTGCCTAGCAAATATTGATGTAGATATGTATGAGGCGGTAAAAGCTGCACTTTATAAGGTAAAAGACAAAGTCGTTAAAAATGGCATTATCATCGCTGAAGATTATGGACATACTCCATCACTTACTGGCGCACAAAAAGCAGTAGAAGAATTTTTAGAAGAAAATCCCTCTTGCTTTATGCCTCTATATATGGGCTTAAGCGGACAGATGTTCCTCATTAAGCTTTAAAGCATTTTAACAACGCTAAGGAGATTCTCAATATGATTTTTAGACAAATCAAACTCTATCACAATGGCAAAGTGGTGAGACTAGGACAGCTTTTTGGCATTTCCATTTATGCGTTTTATAGAGATATGGCTAAAAAAATACATTTTGTGAATCCTAAGCAATTAGGTATTACCCCCCCCCCCCGAAAGAGAAATCTACTCAAGATTCTCAAGTCTTGTTTTATCTCAAGGTAAATAATAACCAGCGCGCCACTGCTACTTTTGAATGTCTGCAACATTGGATAGATATTATAGATGCTATGAATGCGCGTTTTATTATCATCTGTGATAAGCAACTCTTAAGCCTACGCATTTATAGGCACATTATATTCCACACCACAGATGTATGTATAATGAAAAGTATCACCAAGCCTTTTAAAAAGATTGTCAAGCATCTTGATTCGTATTGGATACCTGCTGCAAACGCACATTTAAGCACATTGTATCATTCTAAAATGCACAATATAAAGCATTTTTGGAATATTGATGCTGATGATACGATGATTTGTGCTTCTCCTAAACGAGCGGCGCAAATGCTACAAAATGTTATTGACTATGCACAAAACCATCATTTAAGTGCATTTTCCTTAGATATGCACAGCACACGACTTAAGGGTAAATTTTGGTCTTTTGGCGTTAGCTTTATGAGTCATAACATCGATTGGTTCGCACTTTTAAAGGCACATATTCAAGAGGGTAAAAATCAAAAATTACCTTTTGGCTCTACTTTGAATCTTGACTTTGTTGTTACATATCTAAAAGATTCTTACAACATTAAATGCGAGAGTTTTTATGCCAATAATCTTGTATTTTTACATTTTTTAAAGAACAATGACTTTGTGCGAATGCCTATTATTGGTAGCATATATTATTATCAAAATGCCACATTACACACACCTATTTTAAGTATCTATAATAGCCCCTTAGCGCAAATACCAATTGCTGAAAATATCATTAAAATTGATGATTTAGATGAATTTGAAAGCTTAGATGAGTGCTTAATGGAATATCTGCTTATTGATAAATCAAGTGAATTTAGATTAAGAAAGCTTCACGGATTTCATACTGATTTAACTATTTTTAAAGAAATTGAGGAGGAGTATCAACAAGCATTATCGCAAGGCAATATCATCACATAAGGTATATTCTTAGATTCTGTTTTTGATAAAATGTAGAAATTTAAACTTTGTTTCAACCCATTCTAGGAACGTTTTTAAGTGTATGGGCGCAAATGCAATAAGCCTTGCATAGGCAAATTCCACAAAAAGAGAGTCCTTGATACATTAATCCCCTGTCGATACAAGGTAGTTTTCTATCGCTTTTTTACCCGATGAGGATATAGAATCTATCCTCTATTTTTTGCGCGTGTAGCGGAGATTCTGCGCCTTGATGATCTTATGGGTTCCCTGTGGTAAATCATTGGCAAAAGCACGCCTTGAACTGCACTTTTATTATTTACTTTCAATTTATTTTGCAAGATTAAAATCAAAACGCATTAGAAAAATCTTAAAGGAGTGGTTATGAGAAAAATTGCATTATGTGCGGCAGTAGCACTACTTGGCACTTCACTTATGGCAGCAGAATATGTAGTTGATGCGAGCCATTCATCTGTGGAATTTGGCGTAAAACATATGTCTGTGAGCAATGTGAAAGGAAACTTCAACAAATTCAGTGGCACACTCGATGTAGAGGGAAAAAACATCAAGGCTCTTGAAGGTGAAGTGCAAATCTCTTCTATCAACACAAATAGTGATGGACGCGATAAACACTTGAATGCGGCAGACTTCTTTGATTCAAAGAAATTTCCAAAAGCTACGCTAAAGCTTGTTAAGCATAGTGGCAAGAAGCTTGAAGCTGAAGTAACTATACGTGGCGTAACAAAAAAAGTAACTTTTGAAACTAATTTGAGCGGACCAGTCAAGCACCCACAAACAGGCAAAGACCTGATTGCCCTCACTTTAGAAGGCAAGGTTAATCGCAAGGATTTTGGCATAGGTATGGATACTGCAAACGCAATGGTAAGTGACAATGTTAGTGTAAAAATCGAGCTTGAAGCAGCACAAAAATAGTTTCATCTGCGATTTCGCCTAGTGCGGTGAATGCTTGATAAGGCTCTTTAGATTCTTGAGTTAGCTTTGGGCTATAATAGATGATTTTATCATTTTGCTTCATTCTTTTAAGCGGTGCGGCTTTGCCTATGATAATTTGTGTGCGAGTTGGCAAATCCCCCTGCTTGTCCTATTTGAATATGATTTTATGACCGATGAAGTAGCGCATTGGGTGTCCTATAAATTTTTCTCAAAGAATGCTTTTAATCTTTGGTAAATTTCTCCATTTCTTGCTTCTATATCCTCCTTAAGCCAATCATTTTTAGGATATTTTGCCAAATCTTGAGCCTCTAAAAATTTTGATTTCTCATACTCTACTTTTTTATCATCAAAATACCCATTACTTGCTTTAATATTAAGCTTTTTCTCAAGCCACATTTTATTGCCGATAGATTCAATAAACGGCTTTGCTTCCTCTTTATCCCAGCCTGTATAATTTTTTCTCCAATTTGTAGTTTTTGGAAAGATATGTTCAATCTCACCAGAGATATCTGTCTCTTGTTCTGGGTATTTTAAATATAAATTAAGCATTAAAAGTGAGGGAATCAATTTATAAGCTTTAAAAAATTGCTCTTTAAAGTGTGGTTCATTTTCTAAAATTTGTTGAGTATTTGTTTGAAAATCTATTTCACCTTTTTCATATAAAGAAACATAAGCGTTAAATATAATGGGCTTAATCACTGAAATAGTAGGTTTATCAATAAACTTAACTATACAATGTGTAATAAGCCTAGATAAAAACTTCTCGTGTGTATGGGATTTGAAATAATCATTTTTATCCTTGAAATACATATAATAAGCACTATCCAAGTATTTCCAATATTCGTTAGGCAAACAATGCAAAACTTCATAAAACTGCAACGATTTAAGGCTATAATTTTTATCATATTCGCCATTCCAAAATTTACTTAACTCTGTAATTTCTCCCATACTATTTTGTAAGTATTCTTTGTATTCTTTGGTAAAAAATGGACGCAAACCAATCTCGCTAGTTTTTGTATTGTTTCTTGCGCGAATAATGTGCATATAGTTTCTAAAGATAAAGTCCATATTGCCTTTATTGTCATTTTCTAATTCTTTCCATTCTTCTGCAAAAGATCTTCTTTCTTCTTGGGTTTTCTTATTTTTGAAAATAATTCCTTTAAAAATATCAGAATCACTTAAAGGAATACCCCGATTATTAAGCGTATTGAATATTCTTAACGCATTTTCCATTCTTTTATCTTCATCGTCTCCTTTACATTCTATTGGAAGCAAAATGCAAGATATAAGCAATGTTACGCATAATTTACGCCACTTCATTGGTGCTTCTTGTGCGTAGTTGTTTGATTGACAAATAAAGTATAAGTAGTTTTTTTCATAGTTTGATTTTGACTTTTTCATTTTGTTTTTTATATCATTTTCGCTATCTGGTATTTCATAGGTATTACACAAAATACTTTCCAACATTGCTTTATCTTCGTCTCCAGCAACATCACTTTGAAGATGTGGGTTGCCATAATCAACCTTACCACTAATATCGTCAGTATCCCATAGGCAAGATTCAAGATTGGTAATCAGTTCTTTAATTTCCTCACTTTTATCTTTAGAAGCCTTATCATATAAAGCTTTCAGCAATAAGCTCAAGGTGGTTGTTCTTTGCTGTCCATCAATGATATTTTGTTTGCCATCTTGCTTATACATTACCACAGAACCTAAAAAATATTCATCATCTTGCTGCCTCTCTTCATTATCAAAAAACCCCACTATATCATTCCAGAGTTGTTCGCATTGCTCCTCTTCCCAAGTATAAGGTCTTTGATACATAGGAATTAAAAATTTGTTTTCAGATAGATACTTTAATACGCTTTTACTTTCAGTATTCATTTCATCTGCCATTTCCTCTCCTTTTACTTCTTATTTCCAAACCCATATTTTATCAAAAAAACAAAATCGCAAGGGGATTTTTATAAATTGAGCTAAAAAATAGTGTTTATTTAGCTTAAGTGTTGTTTGCGTTTTCTCACCCCTCCCGCACAGGAATGCGTAAAATCGTTTTAAATTTATGCGTGGGAGTTTTGTGTGGATTGCTCAAATAGATTTCGTGGTGCGCCCTTGTGAGATTATCTTTGCTGATGTCGTTTTTCAAACCATTGTGTGCGATAAATTCCTCTATTTTTGCGAGACTTTGTGGCTCCTCATCATACGAGCCGATATGTAGTATCTGTACGCAAAGCCCCTCTTCAAAGCGCAATAATCGCGCTTTGGAGCAGTCTATGCCCTTTTTGCTCTGCACCTCTTCACACGCCCATTCAAAGAGTTCTTGCGTGATAAAATCAGGCTGGGCAATCATCGCTTGCCATTTGAAATTTGCCTTATTGCTCAAGTTCTCATTACCCCACCACAAGCTTTCTAGCGGAGGCACGACATATTCTACATAGTCTTTCAAAGCCTTTGTGGTTTTGCTCATTTTGAGCGTGTAGGAGAGGGTAAAGAGAGTTTTTAAAGCTGCTTGATATGCACCATTTGGCTCATTTGGATTCCCTGCTCCTTGCACACTTATAAAAGAAAGCGTTGGCACAAAAAGCTTTAAGGGTGTAGGTTTGGGCGCGTAGCAGTCTTTATAAACCTTTTTGAAGTCAAATTTTGCACTTGCAGGATTTTTGGTGGCATTATGGAATCCTTTTGTTTTCTATTTTTCATTTCTTAAACTTCACGCCATATCTACCTCCACCCATAAATATCAAGGCAATACAAGGGAGCATATAGAGCAAATGTAGCTCAATTACCCACGCGCCGTGATTATCAAGGGTAAAAATCTCAAATCCTGTTGCAACATAAATCGCCACAAGCATTGTAAAAGCCTCTAAGGCAGCAGCTATACGCACTTGATAGCCTACAATTATCATCAATGGCGCAAGCACCTCGCCGATATACGCGCCATAGGCAAAAAGTGTGGGTAATCCGTGAGATTCCATAAAACCCTCTATACCGCTTACGCCATTTGTGATTTTATTGACTCCGTGAAAGAGCATAAGCCCACCTACGCATAAGCGCACAATTAATTTGCCCAAATCATCATTATATAACATTACAAATCCTTTTTATTGATTGAAAACCCCGCATTCTATCAAAAAAAAAAAAAAAAACAAATTGCAAGGCAATGGATAGAATATTGTAATGAAGAATAGGCACAAAATCTTTTTGCATAAAATCTGTGCCATTATATCATTTAGAACCTATAATTCAATGAGGCTTATTCTTTGGCACATTTTAATTTCTCCACTAGAAAGCAGTTTGATAAGTGCAGTCGCATAAGTGCTATAAGACACTCTACTTTCACCTTTTGTATTGACTTTAAATTCCTCGCCTATTAACTCATAATTTTGCGATTTACCTTCATAAAAAAGTGCTGCAGGGCTGATATAGAGCCAATTGAGATTGCTTTTACGCACAAACTCAAGCACCTCTGCAGTTGCTTCTGCCACTCCCATATATTCCTTAGGAAACTCTGGCGTATCCATTAGTCTAAGAGTATGCGTTGTATTCATATACAGACTTCCTGCACCTCCTACTACGATGAGCTTTGCCTCATTGCCTTGCAAAATGGAGTTTAAATACTCAATATGTTTTAAATGTAAAGACAAATCTTGCCACTCTCCAAAAGCATCAATAATCACATCAAATCCTTGCAAATCAGTGCTTGTAAGTGAAAACATATCTTTCACAACAAGATGAACCCTCTCATCAAAATGCGCTTTGCTCCTCACAAATGCACTCACTTCAAATCCTGCATTGATTGCCTCTTGCACGATTGCACTGCCCGCCCTACCTTTTGCTGCTAAAACTGCGATTTTCATTTTGTCTCCTTTGAATCTTAAATGTTGAAATATGAAATTTCAGCTTTGCAATTTTATAGAACTTAGTATATAAAATCAAGTAAGCACTTTTTTAATATATAATATCTATTTTGATACTATTGTATAAATTTGGGATTTATTTGTGCTATAATTTTTGAAAACTTTAGAATCTTGCGTATAAATTATAGAGAAAAGAGGTGCAAAATGAATGCGTATATTTCAGAATGTCCGATTGAGACGACTTTAAACCTCATTGGCAATAAATGGAAAATCATCATTATCCGCGATTTGCTAAGTGGCACAAAGCGATTTGGTGAGCTTAAAAAGTCTGTGGGTGCGACAAAAAATCAGAGCATTTCTCAAAAGGTTTTAACTCAAAACTTGCGCGAATTAGAGGAAGCAAAGTTGCTCAAAAGAAAAGTGTATGCAGAAGTGCCTCCACGAGTGGAATACAGCCTCACTCCACTTGGGCAGAGTTTGGAGTGTGTCTTAAGAGCTTTAGAATCTTGGGGGGAAGGCTATAAGAGGGAGCATTAGGGAAATGCGTCTGTATTCAAAACGCAGTTTGCTTACGCATTGTTGCCACTCATCGTGTGGTTTGCTACGCTTAATGGATACTCTCGCTCATACACTTGATGAGGATTTGCGGTTTAAGCATTCTTAAACCTTTTTCAAGCTCCTCACACGCTTTTTTATACATTTACTTGCCCAATCATAATGGCTTGAAGTCGCACTCACACAATAGCTCCCAAGACTTGTGTTGCCACACCACTTATAATACTTTTTGATAAAAAGCTCCTGTGGCGGGAGGCTCTCTATCAGCTCCATACATTCTATGTGGCTTTTTCCTAACATTGCCTTTGCGTTCTCTAATGGCGTGCTTTGGTGCTTTTGCCAAATCTCCCTATTCATCGCGGGATAGGTTTTGAAACTATAAGGCGCAGGGAGAAAAGGCACAAAATCACTCGTCCTCTCAAGGTTTGTGCGCACAAAGCGAAGCAAAAGTATCTGCCATTCATACAAATGCACAAGCACATCGCGCAAAGCCTTATCTCGCTCGTTATATTCAAAGGGTGTGCTTTGTTGTTCAAGCGGGATTTGCTCTATCAACGCAAGCAGAGATTCATAATTTTTCTGACTTAAGGCAAGCAAATCGCTTTTGTTGGTAGGGCGTGGCATAGGTGTCCTTTGAACAAATCTCAAGGCATTATAAGATTCTAAGACTTAATTTTCAAACGTGCAATGCTCTATCACATCAAAGGTGGATTTTGGGGTATATTTGTAGTTTAATCAGTTCCTTTGACTTTGGCACTGCTAGATTTTTTATCGTTTTGGTTAAAAGGTTGTGTTTTCAAAGTGAAATCTAATCCTAACTTGTCATTGCAATTTGTGATTTTTGGATAAATCACAAAGGTTTTTTAAATCATTTAATCGTAATCTGTTGTGCTATAATTTTTGAATGATTTTAAGGATATGCAACTCATACAAAGGAGTATTTTAGAGTTTTTAAAAAAAGCTTTTAAGATAAAGTGAATGTTTTTAATTTTCTAATTACATAGATAGAAATAAATTTTTAAAAAAGGAGAATGTATGAGCAGTTACGCAACACAAGCAGATTTATTTGTAGAACTTGCCAAACCTGATAAAAATGGTGTTTCAAGGTGGGTATATGTAAGTGAGTTTGTTGGAAAATATGAGCCATTAAGCTCTAATAACGGATACGCATGGGCTAGAGATGGCTCAAGAGGTGGCACTACCAAAACAAAACTGAATGAAACATATATCATAGAGAAAAAACCCTCGACTGGAGAAGTAGTTGCAATCAGATTAAATGGCTTCAAGCCTAAGACTTAATGAACTACATTGGCTCCAAATTTAAACTCTCTCACTTTTTGCAAACGAGCATAGAATCTACACTGCAAAAAGCTAGTGCAAAGCCCTTAAAGGATTCTATCTTTTGTGATATATTCGCTGGAACTGCGGCGGTGGGGCGGCTTTTTAAGGCACAAGTCAAGCAAATTATTAGCAATGATAGGGAGTATTATAGCTTTGTCTTGGCGCAAAATTATATCGGCAATCATCAGAAATTAACACGCGTTAATGAGCTGCTACACATTCTTAATGACACAACTCAAACGCCACCACAAAAGGGTAAAATCTACACTCATTATGCGCTTGGCTCTGGGAGTGGGAGGCAGTATTTTAGCGATGAAAATGCACAAAAAATTGATGCTGTGCGCTCTAAGATTGCGCAATGGAAAAAAGAAAAGTTAATTGAGGACAAGGAATATTACTTTCTCCTTGCCTCCCTTTTAGAATCCGCCGACAAGGTTGCAAACACTGCTTCAGTGTATGGAGCGTTTTTAAAGCACCTTAAGAAAAGTGCGCTCAAAGGTTTTATTCTAAATCCTGCAGAGTTTGAATGCAATGAAAATGAACATTTGGTATTTAATGAGGACGCAAATACACTTATTACTAAGATAAAGGGTGATATTCTTTATCTTGACCCACCTTATAATGCACGAGAGTATGGCGCGAATTATCATCTTTTAAACACGATTGCCTTATATGATGACTTTATCCCAAAGGGCAAGACGGGCTTAAGAGAGTATGAAAAGTCGGCTTGGTGCAGAAAAGCAAAAGTCGCAGATGAGCTAGAAAACCTCATCAAAAATGCGCATTTTGAGTGGATTTTTCTAAGCTATAATGATGAGGGATTGCTCAGTTTAGAGCAAATTCAAGCTATTTTTGAAAAATATGGCAAATATTCTTTTGCCACACAAAAACACCAGCGCTTCAAAGCAGATTCTAAACGAATCCAAAAGCAAGATTGCACTTTAGAATATTTGCATATTTTGAGGAAGTAAAGAGTGCTTTAGATACTATTTCTTAGGAGGGTTAGGATCATCAGGGTCATAGATTTTATGTGTTTTGCTTGGAACAATCACATTTATTTCTCTAGGATCTACATCTTTGCCGTTATTGCTTAGCCTTAAAAGCAACTTTTTAAACTCATACGCACTGCTTGGCTCATAAAAACTTCCTTCTGTGGCAAGGGTAAGCTCTTTTAAAGAATCAAGGTTTTTATTTAAAGCTAAAGTGTGGATTGTAACCCAATTTTTCTTGGAGCCACCGCTATTTTTCACAATATTGCGATTAAGATTCTTCGTAAGATAGAGCATTTTTTCCGCACTTCCTCTATCATTTGGGTTGCCATCAGTGATGAGAAAAATTTCTTTCTTCAACCCATTATCTTTTGTAAAATGGCTCATCGCTTTAATGAGCGCATAATTGATGAGTTTTGTTTGCGAATTTACAACTTTTAGATTTTTTGCACTTTCCACAAATTCGCTAGAGCTAAACACATCATCAAAATCCTTAACATCATAATTACTAAAGCTCACAAGCGTGATTTTGGCATAGCTACCTCTGTTTTCTTCTTGAAGTATATGTTTGGCAATAAGGGGCGCAATTTCCTTAAACGCAAAGACATAATCTTTCATTGAATTTGCGACATTGATTACAATAGCAATTTCTTTGGCAGGTTTTGCGCGAAGTTTGAGATTATAATCCTCTTTTTCTTTGTCATAATTGTTTAAGATAAGCTGCTGTTTATCGCAAATACTCATAACCTCTAAATCAGCCCCATTTAGTGTGTAGAGAAATTCTTTATCCGCACTAGTATAAGTGCTATTTCCACTTGAGATACCACCCGATAGAATCCTTCCTGCAAAGCGGATATAGCGGATTTTCTTTGGGATTTTTTGCATATCAATTTTATCTTTATCTTTTACCCATAGCACACTTGGGTCAAAGTGCGAAATCATCGCCATTTCATCGCATTTTGCTCCATAAATAAGGCGAGAGAGCATAGTATCAATGAGCTTTTCATCTACTTCTGGAATCTTTGTTGAAGGATTTGCACCTAATACACTAGAGGTAAAAACGAAGCAGAGCAAAGCTTTAGCTAAGAGTGACTTCATCAAATATCGCATTTGAAATCCTTTTACACTTATTTGTAATTGTTTTCAAGGATTCTATCAAGCTTTTGCTTAAAGGGTCTCTATTTTATCAAAGGAATGTTATAATTGATTACCACAGCAAAAGGAAAGAATATGAAAACAAATGCTTCAAAAACCATTCGGCTTATCTATCCGCAATGGCAGGGTGGAGACATTGCGCATTGGTTTAAAGGGCTGCCTAAAGAGGAGATTTCCAAAGGCTATTTTTTAGGTGCAAAACTCCTTGAACTTCTTACACATAGCACCTCTCATCAAACCCTTGAAGTGCCTGTTTCACAAGAGTTTAAAAGAGAGGTAAAAGACGGGGTGCTAGATAAAAGCGATATTTTAAAGCAAACCAAAGCCGCAATGAAACTCATCACAGAATCTAAACCTGATAAGATTCTCACACTTGGGGGTGAATGCTCCGTGTCTGTCGCGCCCTTTAGCTATCTTGCAAGTAAGTATGGTGATGATGTCGCAATGCTATGGATTGACGCACACCCTGATATTGGGCTGCCAAATGATGAGTATAAGGCTTATCACGCAATGGCGGTTACGCATTTGCTAGGGCTTGGCGATAAAGAGATTCTTAAAGTCCTCCCCGCAAAAATACCAGCTCAAAATACCTTGCTTGTGGGATTGCATAGTGAGGAGGCAAAATTTTATGCCAAGCGTCAAAAGGAGCTAGGGCTAAAAGCCCTTAAAGCGAAGAAAGTAAGCAGCAAAAAGGTCTTGCAATGGTTACAAGGCACTAAAGCCTCTAAGGTTGTAATACACCTTGATTTAGATGTGCTAGATTTTAGCGAGATTTATGTCGCTGTGGGCAATAGTGGCAAACTCAAAATGAAAGAAGTCGCACACATCATTGAATCTGTGAGCGCACACTATGAAATCGTAGGCTTAAGTATCGCCGAGCTAATGCCAAAGGAACTCATTAAGCTACAAAATATGCTCCAAAAACTGCCTTTGATGTAATAATGTTTAACCCTACTTCATAACCCTAGAATCCGCTTTTGCCTCTTTTGGTTGATGTTTATCTTTTGTGTCCTTTAAAAGTCGTTGATTATATGTGGGCATAAGATTTTGTTTTGCTTTCATATTGACATACAGAATGTATGTATGTTATAATATTATAAAATTTAGGGGGAAAAGGTGAAACACAAAGACCATTATAATGACGCCTACATCGTGGAATTATCCCAAAAGATTCTAAGTGTAATGCCACAATTTGAAGCGCAAAAGTTTTGTGCAATGTTGCGGGGTAATTTAGAGGATAAGGAACTCTTTGCAAGATTAGATTGTATCGTTGATGCAATGGTTAAGACAATGGGGAGCGATTATACTCAAAACATTCAAAGCTTTTTTCATCTACTTGGCGAGGAGTTAGAAAAAGCGGAGGGAATGTTTAGCTTTGGCTATTGGTTGTTTCCTATTTCACGCTATGTGGAACGCTATGGCAATACAAATTGGCAAGTTTCTCTAAACTTTATCAAAGAGCTTACCAAGCGATTTACAGGTGAATACGCTATCCGCCCGATTCTAAGAGAGCACCCAAAGGAAGTAATGGACGAACTCATTTTATGGAGCAAGGATAGCAATGTGCATATTCGCAGGCTCGCAAGTGAGGGCGTGAGAATCCACCTGCCTTGGTCGCCAAAGCTCCTTGTTGCGCTTGATGAATTTGAAAAGTATGCGATGATTTTGACAAACTTAAAAGATGATACACAAAAGTTTGTGCAAAAAAGCGTGGGGAATAATCTCAATGATTTGTATAAAGAAGCACCGCTAAAAGCGCAAACTCTCATCGCACAATGGCGACAAAGCGGGGCAAGCAAGGCGTGTGAGTGGATTATCAAACACGGAGAGAGAAATCAAAATAAAAATCAACAAAAAAGAAAGAGAGAAAAATAAATGGCACAGAGTATTTATCCCGTCCTAATGACAGACAGACTTCAAGAAAGTAGCCTATTTTACAAAACTTATTTGGGCTTTGCGCAAAACTTTTCAAGTGATTGGTATATTAACTTATCTCACCCTGATGGTGGCGAGTTAGCCTTGATTGATGTAACTCACGAAAGCATACCCGCACTCTATCGCGCAAATGCGAATGGAATCCTCGTTAATCTTGAGGTAGCAAATGCCACACAAGTGTATGATTTTATCAAAAGCAAAGATGAACGCATTATCGTAGCGCATTTGGCAGATGAGGTTTGGGGGTGGCGACATTTTATCATAAAAGACCCAAATAATGTGTTGATTGATATTATTGAAGTTTTGCCGCCAAGTGCGGAGTTTTTAAACAATGATTCTAGCGGTGTATTATGACAAATAAAGAAGCTACGCGCAAAACTACCTCCGTCTTATTAAGCGTTGCAAGAGCGCATTTTGCGGAATATGGTTACTTTGATGTCGCACTAGAAAAAATCGTAGAAGAAGCAAATGTAACGCGCGGGGCGGTATATCATCATTTCAAAAACAAGCAAGGGCTTTTTGTCGCTGTGCTAGAGAGTGTGCAAGAAGAGGTTGCCGCGCAGATAGAAAAACAGGCTTTGAAAAGTGATGAGGCGTGGGAGCAGCTGATATTAGGCTGTGTGGGGTTTATCAAAGCGGCAAATGCAAAGGAAAATAGGCAGATATTATTAGTTGATGCACCCGCTGTGCTTGGTTGGGAAGTGTGGAGAAGCGTTGATGCGAAGCATTCAATGAGTGTGTTGCAAGCGCATATTGAGGAGCTAAAGGCACAAGGCTATTTGCGTGAAGAAGTAGATACGCAGTTGATGACATTTGCGCTCTCTGGTGCGCTCAATGAGCTAGCATTGCAATTTTGTGCAAACTTCAAAAAGAAGCAAGAAAAGAAACTTCTAGCTACTCTTACACAATTTGTGAGCGGGTTTAGGAAAGCTTGATTTATGGGGTGGAAGTTGGTTGTCTTTTGCTCTTAAGCCTTATTTTTCTTTGGCTTTTTGGGCTTTGGCATAGGCAGAGTGGGAGCAAGGGTAAGCACAACTTCTCTTAAAGTCGTATAAGAATCCACATCAAGGATATAAGATTCCTTTGCCCCCGCGTAAGGAAATCCAAGCGGGGCGGATTCTAAAAGGGGCTTTAGAATTTCAAATTGCTTGACGAAAAGCATCTCATCACAAAGCAAGAAAATAGGCTTAGGCACACTCTCACCCCTATCAATCACATAAATGCAGTATTCGCCAAACATCTTTTTAGCGCTAAAGTGATAAGGTGTATCCTCTAATGCGCTTTTAAGATTCTCTAACACAAAATCCTTAAAGCTCTCACTTGTGGGCATACAAACTCCTAACTTTAATGTAACACTCTAAGATTAGAATGCAGATTATAGCTTAATTTCTTGCACTAAGAGTGGATTTTATCAACTTTAAGTTGATTTTGTATTTCCTCTTCTGTAAGGTATATGCCGATGATTCTTTGTAAGCTGCTACCATCGCCAAGTTTGATAAGCATATCTCCATTGCCTGTGAGTTTTTCTGCTCCTATTTCATCTAAAATAATTTTAGATTCTGTGCTTTTTTGCACCTTGAGGGCTATGCGACTTGGGACATTGCTACGTAAATCTCCGCTAAAGTTTTGAGCATCTGGTCTTTGAGTGCCAAGCACAAAGTGCATTTTACAGCCCCTCATTTTCTCGGCAAGTGTTCCAAGCTTATCAATTAAGCATTTATTGCCTCTTGTTAAGTTACGCAATTCATCTATAACAAGCACTTTATAAGGCATACTCTCAAAGCTCTCGCCCTTAGATTTTCTTTCATAGCGTGATTCCATTTCTTTTATAAATTGCTCCACGCACTCTTCCGCTTCATTTTGGGTGAAAAGTGTTACATTATTTGCATTGTTAAACTCCACAAATTCCGACCCAAATTTTGGGTCAATAATTGTAATTTCTACACTTGGCGTTTGCAACAAACAAAGAACAATGACCTTTAAAAGTTTTGACTTACCGCTTCCTGAAGTCCCGCCCACTAGCAAATGTGGTGCAGTCTTTAAATCAAAACAAACAGGCTTTTTATCCACACTCATTCCAGCAAAAACGCCAAGTTCAAAATTTTGCTTACGCAAGACTTCTAAGCCTTGCTTCAATTCGGACAAACCAAGTGTTTGCCACTGTTGCTTTGGAATCTGAATGCTATATGTTCTACTTATGCCTTTAACTTGTTCAATGTAAATGCTCTGCCCTAACTCATCATCAAGATATTGACTTTTTGTTTTAAAGGCTTGAATCTTAGCAGAATCCAAAAGCTCAATTTTGCAAATATGATGCCGATAGGAATCCTCTTCATTCACTAGCCTAATGCCAATTCCTTGTTTTTTGAAATAATCTTGCAGTTTAGGAAAGTAACCCACATCATTATTTTTGGGATTTTCTTTTGTCTGCTCCTCTTGCTTTGATGATAAATGCAAATTATCCAAACACCATTGATAAAAGCAATCACTTGATTTATAGGTATTATTAAGCTCATAAAGTCCCCTTTGGATATAGCGGCTTAAAATCTTTAAATATTCTTTTTCATTGCTGAAAATATCTTTTTTGTCCCTATCCAACTCCTCTTTGTGCTTGATATACAGCATTGAGCGAATAAGCAAATCAAAATCCTCTTTTTTGTCCTTGCCCTTGCCTGTAATTTGCTCCAAATGATATTCTTTATCTTTTTCACCATTTAATCTTTTTTGTGCCCAAAATGAGGAATCTAATGAAAATTTTGGAGAATTTAAAGCGAGTGCAAGTGCGATTCTAAGCACATTGTATTTAGCAAATTCATTTTCTTCAAATCCCAAGCCTTTCTTAACCTTTTCTATCACAAGCTCTTCTCTTTTATTTGTATTAAAATCTGCCATTGTATCCCCTTATAAAATCTCTTTAATGTCCGCTTTTTTAATAAAAGCGTGGTGTCTGTCTGCTGGATTTTCTATCTTGTAAAGCCCAGCTAGATGAGGTTTTGCATATTCATATTCTTTTAAGCCTATTTCAGAATCAAGAGGTAAAAGAATCACCTGCACATTGTTTGCATAATAATTTTGTATAATGTTTTTTCTATTCTCACTATCAATTCGCCCTAAAGGCGTGTCAATGATAATGGGTAGATTAGAGTTTGATAATTTGCTTAAAGCCCAAAAAATTGCAATCGCTAGAATCTGCTTTTGTCCGCTGCTTTGGTTTTCTACAATGATTTGCTCATCATTTTCGTCTTTTAGCTCTATCTCAAAATCCTCATCAATCTTAAGTTCTCGCACATTATCATTTGATAATAAGCTCTGATAATTTTTCAAAATAAGCAAGTGAAGCTCTCCTCTTAATTTATGGGTAAGCTTTTCTTTATATTTTTCTATACTTTTTTGCAAAGATTCTAAAATTTTTAGTTTGTTATCAATGCGCTCTGTATTAATATTTTGTTCTAAAAAATAAATCTCTCTATCAATCTGCTCCTTTTTGGATTCCAAATTTCTTAGCTCATCTTTTAGGCTTTCTTTTTCTTTCTCTTTTTGTTGTTTTTCACTCTGTAAGGTTTGCCTTTCTTTTTCTAGCAACTCTTGCCTTCCTCTTATGTCCTCATCACTAATAAGCTCATCTTGTAAGGTTTTATTTTTATAAAGCTTATTTTTGATATGTTTAATTGCGTCAATATCTTTTGCCAAATCAATATGTTCAATTCTTGCAAGATTCTCTTTTAAGGGTGAAAGCATAGCAGAAGTAATAAAGGAATGTGAGAAGCTTTTTTGCTCTAACTTTTGTGGCAAATTTTCTAAAATTTCATCAAACACATCAAAATATTCAGGCATTTCCAAGTGCTTTAACTCCTCTTTGGTTAGTTCTTTTAATTCTGGCAAAAGCTTCTTATAACTTTCTATATCTTGTTTGGATTTGCTCGTTTCCAATCGTGCAATTTCCTCATTTAAATCTTTAATCAGCTTTTCATTAGCAGCAAAAATAACACCTTTAACGCTTTCTTTGAAATTTTCTTTATGATTAATAAGCTCACTATCAAGCATATCCTTTTCACTTACTAGTTCAGCTTTTTCTCTGCTGAAATCACTGCCAAGCTTATCAATTTGTCTTATTTTTTGCGAAAGCAAATCAGACTTTTCCTCTATCTCTTTTTCACAATCTTTAATTTTATCTTTTAAATGTGAGATACCTATTTCCTTACTTTCTTTGTCCTTTCTCTTTTGTGCAAGCAAAGAGGCATTGTCTTTGTTTTTATTTTCATTATCTCTTAATTCAGTTTTATATTTTTGAATTTGGTTTATTGCTATATCAAGTGGTTTGATTTGCAAAATATCCTCTATTTTTTCTCTAAATCCCTTGCGTAGATTTTCACTTATTTTTTCTAATTCCTCGCCATCAAAAAAGAAAAATTCAATCAGATTTGGAGGCATTATCTTGTTGATTCTCTCTTGAGCTTCCTCGCTCGTAAAGCTTTCATTATCAAGACTAAAGCTTAAATGTTCCTCAATGCTTTCATAAATATTTTCAAAACTACGCTTAATATGGAATCTCTTACCCTCAAAAGTGCCTTCAAAAATGATATAAAATTCTTCTTGTAAAGACTGCAATGCAGGTTTATTCAGAATGCCAAGCCATTTCTCCCCTATTCCCCTAATAAATTGTGAGGAGCTTAAGCCTTTTGGAGCAAATCTTGAAATAACAGGAGAGATTTCATTATTCATTACTCCAGCCCCTAAAAACAAAAGCTTTGCACAGCGGATAAAGCTCGTCTTACCAAAGCCATTATTGCCATAAATGCAATAAAGGTTTTTTTCCTCACACTTTTTAAATTCCACCTCTACTTTTCCATAGTAGGCAAAAAGATTGCAAATTGTGATTTTTGATATAAACATTTATGCCTCCTGCTTTTGTTTGCTCGTTTTATCCTCTACAAGCTTTTTTATCTCTTCTTTTATCTTGCTTGAAGCATTATTTTTGCCCCTTAAACCTGTGGTATTATAAATGTCTATGCAAGTGCTAATGAGATTCTCTAGCTCTTTAGAATCCACCCTGTCCGCTACTTCTGCCAAAAGCTCCTTATGTAAAACTCTGCTTTGTTTTAATTTTTCATCTTTCATTCGTCCTACCTCCTGTGCTAGTTGTATTGCTTTGTTTTCAAAATCAAATTCTTTGCTCCACTGCTCTTGTATCGCATCAATCTGCGAATCTGTGATTAGCTCACTGCCACCATTTCGCATAAATTCTTGCTCTGTTTGTAAAAGCCTTTTTAGAATCTCCACACGAATATGGCTTAAAAAGGGTCCAAGTCCTCCAACCTTATACACTGCTCTGCCATCGCGTTTGTAATCTGCCCTTGCATTGCAATCCTCCCTTAAATCTTTAATGTAATTTCTAAATTCATTGAGGGGTTTTAGATTCTCTTGCCCCGATTCTATAAAACCCTGCATTGATTTATCCTCATTTACCACCGTGCATACCCAGCAACCAAATCTTGAGCCACCACAACTGCTTTGACTTAAATCTGTGATAAACTGACACTCCTCACCACTTGCTTTGGCATAGAGTGAAAATAATTCGCTATGGTCTTTATCCCACAAAGGCTTATGTGTGCTAAGATAAGCCCATACTTCATCGGTGCTCCACTCTACAATGGGCGAAAAAGTAAGTGTATCAGGGAAGTCGTGATGTTGGGAATAACCCTCTTCATTTAAGATGCGTTTTTCTATGGATTTTTTGCGATTGCTTGATTCTGCCTTTCTTGAACCTAGTATCAAAAGAGCCGAGCCATATTTTTGTGTGATTTTGGCAATTTCTGCTTTAGCCGGAGTGATTTTAAGTCTATCAGTGCACCACCTAAAAGTTCTTGTCGGGCTAGGGTAGCCTTTGCCAATGAGATTGACCCAAAAATCATCTTTCAAGCTTGGGCTAACTTGCAAGATTTCAAAGGGGATATTGTTTTTCTTTGCGTGGGAATTGATAGAATGGATTACTTCTTTTAAAAATCTATCAATATGTGGGGCTTCTACAAGAGTATTTGAAGCAATGGCATAAGTCTGCCTCCTTTGATGTGGCTGCAAAGAGACGAGCATTTCATAGACAAGCTGCAGCGCACAAGTAGAATCCTTACCACCGCTAAAGGCAACGACCCAAGTGCGCTTTGAGGAGAGAAATTTAGTTTTTAGCTCCTCTAGGGTAGATTGAATGAGTGAAAATTTATTTTTAGGACTTTGTGGGCTTGAGATAGGCTCAAAGCCATTTTCAAAGGCTTCCATTATCCCACAATCTAAATAGTAAATTGTATTTAAGGGATAAAGTGAGATAAAATTTGGATTTTGAATGATATTTTGGGCTAGGGTTTTAGATTTTTTAGAGCTAAAGCAGGCGATGAGGAGAGGCTTTGTAAGAGTGTGTTTTGCCTTATTAAATTGTCCGCTTAAGAAGCTCATAATTTCTTCCTCATCTTTTGCGTGGAATGAACCTTGCAAATGAGCGCTCAAAAAGGCTTGAGTTGTGCGAATATCAAAGAGATTAAAATAAGATAATCCCCTTTCTTGCAACGAAGAAAGTGATAAACTTTTCACGATGATATTTCTCATTTTTTTATCCCTTCAAAAAGTGTATTATAGCATTAATTACCTAAATTGCGCGTTACTTGATAGCCTTTAGGGATCCCCTCTCAAGCCCTAATAGCCACTCTTTGCGTTTCAAACCTCCCGCATAACCTGTGAGGCTTTTATCACTCCCAATCACTCGGTGGCAAGGGATAAGTAGCGCGATAGGATTTGCTCCTACTGCACCGCCCACAGCTTGAGCGGACATTTTGGCTATGCCTCTTTGGCAAGCAAGAGTTTGCGCAATCTCCTTGTAAGTTATCGTGCGTCCATAGGGGATTGTGCGTAAGATTGTCCATACAGATTCTCTAAAGGGTGTGCTTTGCGTGTGAAGTGGAGCTAGAGGCGGAGTGAAATGTGGAATCTCTCCGCTGAAGTAAATCTCTAGCCATTGTTGCGTTTGGGCTAAAATCGGCGTTTGCTCCCGCACACAATCTTTTGGCAATGTAAAATACTTTTGCCCCTCAAACCACAAGCCAAGTAGTGCGCTTTCATCACTTGCAAGTGCGATTGTGCCAAGCGGTGAGTGGAATTGCTGCGTATAAATCATTAAAACTCCACATATAATCAAAGGTAATGATGAAACGATTTTGCTCCTAAGCTCCGTTATCCCCGTCTTCTATAATTTCTACTTTTTGTCCATTTTGTTGATATGTCTTCTTAAAATCTGATTCATCAGAGCAGTCATTATACCTTATTTCCAAAGTGTTTTGATTTGGACGCTTTATATCCATAAAACAAGTTTGACCATACTTGTTTTTTATTTCTACTCTTTTTGTAGTTTGGATATTTGGTAAATCTTGCAACAAAGCTTTTTGATAAAGTTGTGTTTGTGGTTCATTAGCCCTTTCTCTTCTTTGTGCGCTTTCTATCCAAAACCTTAAATCATTTCTAAACGCAGTGAGAATATCTGTGTCGTTTATCCAACACTTTGAAGCTTCGCAAGAATAATCATCACCACATATTTTCTCTCTATATCCTACTTCACATTGTATATCAAGCCTCTGTGCAGCATCTATCAAGCCGAAGCTAACAAAACATAATATCATTAATCTCTTCATTGCGCCTCTCCTTAAACTTAAGAAAATTTTACCAAAATATATTTAAATAGCTTGTGTTTTAAGGCTAGGATTGCACTTTGTATAAAATTAGGGAATCCACTCTACAATAGCATTTTGCGGACTAGATTTGCACTATTGCTAGTAAAATGCAGCATTTATAGACTTTTTTTTGCTATAATGCGAGGTTACTTTTGACTCGGAGATTAAGAGATGATGCCATTAGAAGAGATAAAAAGTCTTAGCCATAAAGATAAAGATGATTTGCAAAATGAGCTATGGGAGATTATCAAAGCAAATGATTTGAGCAAATTGAAACAATTTTTACAATATTATGACGCGCAGCGGTTTTTTTATGACCCAAATTTTGATGATGAGGAAGAACCGATATTCAACGCTGCTATCACACTTAGAAATGCTTGTTTGGTGTGTGATAGGACAAAAGATTTTCAAATCTTAGAGTTTTTGCTCCAATATGGGCTAAAGGCAAATGATAATGACGGCTGGGGCAATGCTCTGCAATATTATGTTGATGTGGGTGGGCAAGATTCACAAATCATCTCCTTTTTACTTGAGAGAGAAGCGGAGTTTGAAGACTATGGCAGGGACGGCTGGAATTTCTTACATCGTTGTGCTGCCAATCAAGAGATAGAAAAGATTCAAATTGCTTGCAAATATGGCGCAAACATTGATACAAGGACACAGGTTCAAATAGGTAAGCATAAAATTTCCCAAACGCCCTTAATGATTCTACTTCTCTCTAGCTCCTCCCCTAAAATACAGGCAATAAAAGCCCTCATTGCGCTTGGTGCAGATGTAAATGCGGTAGATAACCAAAAAAGCGTTTTAGATATGGCATTAAACCAAAAAGAGAAAGAGAGCTTAAAACAAGCGGGAGCAAAAAGTTATAAAGAACTTTGTGCTTTGTAAATCTGAAGCTTAAAAATATCTATTAGCATATTTATTGCAATATTCAACCATTGAGAGTAAAGCGAGAACAGAATAAATGACAGCCCAAGCACATTTAGATAGAATCCAAACAATTAATCAAGGGAGTTTTTACACGCCGGATTCTATCACGCGCCTTGTGTATCAAATGCTTTTAAATGCTAAAATTGATATAAAAGATTATGTTTTGCTTGATAGCTCTTGTGGTTATGGGAGTTTTTTAAATTTAGAGGGTTTTAAGCAAAATATTGGCGTAGATATTGATAAACAAGCCTTGCAAAAGGCTCAAAAAATTTTTAAAGATTATGCCATTGCACCTTTATTCCTCCATACAAACTCCTTGCAAAATGTCTCAAGAGAAAAATTTAATATTTTAGAATCTTCTAAACTCATTATCGTAGGCAATCCGCCCTATAACGATAAAACCTCTATCGTGCAAAATCACCTTAAAAGCACAGATTCTAACCCTGTGGATTCTCAACTTAAAGCGCGAGATATAGGCATTAGCTTTTTGCGCTCATTTGATATATTAAAAGCTGATTATATCTGTGTGCTTCACCCGCTTTCTTATTTGATTAAGGAATCAAACTTTAAATCCTTAAAAAACTTTATCAAACACTATTGTTTATTAGATTCTACAATTATTAGCTCACAAATCTTTTGCCCTAAATCTTTGGGATTTTTTCCTATTGTTATTGCCTTGTATGAAAGAGACAATCAAGGAATGGATTTTGATTTTATTTGTAATTTTTCTTTTAAAACTCGTGAGGGCAAATCTTTTAGGCTCAATGATTTTGATTTTATCGCACAATATATTGATAAATATCCAAATAAAAAGCGGGTGGATTCAAGGCACAAAGTGGCAATGTTTTATACTCTGCGCGATATTAATGCCCTCCGCCGCTCTAAAACATTTATAAGCAAAAATACTGCAAACGCGGTGTATGTTACACAAGATAAATATAGTCTTTACTGCTATGTTGATGTATTTAAGCAAATCATCAAGCATATTCCTTATTATCTAGGAAATTGTGATGTTTTGATAGATTTTAAGAAATTTCAAGCCTTAGAATCTGCATTTATCAAAGCAAGTGAAAATAAGATTCTAAGTGAGGATATAATGCAGTATTTTAAAGATTTGTTAGGGGAACATTATGCGGATTGAGAGGTTGGAAAAGGGTAGAATTTGTGTAGAGATTCCGCTTACAACACAAAGCGGTAAGATTAGAATAAAGATAAGAAATAGCTTTTATGAATATGGAATCCCAACGGCAACAAGGCAGATTCCATTCTCGCAAAAGCATTATATTGAATGGCAAATTGGCTATGATGTGGATAAGAGCGATAAAGAAAAACTTGCTTTAAGCACTCTGCAAGAGACACATTTTGTAGGAGCAAATGAGAAAAATAAGGCACTTTATGAGTTAAGTGAATATTTATATTATTTTGTGTAGTGGGGAATTATCAACAAGACAGAAATTGAAAATCTTTGCACATTTTTACAAAATCTTAAAAATGAGGATTTTATAGACAGCAGAGAGGATTTGCAGATTTTTAGAAGCCACCCAAAGCAAAAGCAAATTTTAGACATAGAATTTTATGTAAGCGAAGTGAAATATCCGCTTTTAGTTCATAAATTTGGCAATTTTGATGTGTTGGTTGAAATCATAATCAAAGAAAAGCAAAGAGCCATAGGAGTGCAACCTATGCTTTATGTGTGCTTTCCTATCACAGAATTAGAATCTAAAAACAAGACAACTTTTCTTGGAAGAGCGGCAAATACTAAAGAATGTGGGATTTTGTCATTAGATGCTAGACATAAGACATTTGTGCTTGAGTGTTTTAAGATTTTTGGTATCTTAAGCAAGAATCATCATTACGATGTGTTGCAGATTCTTCATTTGATAAAAAAGACACTTTTGAAATAGGTTTTGTGCAAGAGATAGATAATATCTCAAGGATTCTAAATATTAAGTAGGGATAATCCTTACCTGCACAATCTACCAAAACTAAGGAATCCACTCTACAATAGCATTTAATTCTTAGCTCAAAGGGTGGGCAAAAACCCTTTGAATTTATCAAGGGCATTGTAATTAAAAGGGCTTAAAATTAATGCTAAAACTCATCTTTATCACACTCATCATCGCTTCAACCATTGGGCTTAAGGCAAGCCATAAGTTTAAATAGCTTGGAATTTATGGCTTTTTATAAAGATTGCAAGTGCGATTTTGCATTATTTGCCCTAAAAAGATTCTTTAAGTGAGATTAAGATTACTTTGTTAGAATGGCTCTCTTGAATTTTACATTAGTTATGAAGGTTGAGTTATGCTATTTTTGTCTTTATTTTTTGCATTATTCTTTTCTTTGTATCTTTGTAAATTTTCTTCCTATCTTTTTGCTTCTCAAAGTCCCCATTAGCTTTTTGATTTTTCTTATTTAAATTTTAGAAATCTCAAAAAGGAATCCTATGTCCAATATTTTTACAAAACACCCTTTGTATTTGCTCGTGCGTTGTGCATTGCCTCATTGCATAAGTGGCGTGTTTCTTTCTTTATGTTACATTATTGATGGTATCTTTGTAGGCAAGTTTTTAGGCAGCGAAGATTTAGCAGTTATGGGGCTTATTATGCCCTTTGTCATCATTAGCTTTGCGCTTACAGATATGATTGCCATTGGCTCCTCTGTGCTCATTAGCCTTTCTTTGGGCAAAGGGAAGTCAAAAGAGGCTTCCATTCTGTTTAGCACTTCTTTAGTTGTTACCTTTGTTTTCTCTTGTTTTATGGCAATGTGTGCCTTTTTCCTTGCACCTTTTTTAATAGATTTGCTAGATATTAGCAACCTATCAAAAGTAAAGGCAAAAGATTTTGTGAGTATTTTTATCTATTTTACACCGCTTATTGCATTTCATTTCGCCTTGGATAATTATTTGCGAATTTGCGCCAAAAATATGTATAGTATGTTTATCAACATTCTTATGGCGCTTTGCAATATCTTTTTGGATTATTTGTTTATCGTAGTGCTTGGCTGGGGGTTGTTTTCATCAGCACTTGCTCTTTGTATAAGTTTGGCTTTGACTACAATTTTGGGATTTTTGCCTTTTATTTTTGGTAATGTGGAGCTAAAATTTAGCAGGATTCTTTTTAAGCTAAAAACCTTTTTAAACATTTTTTACAATGGAAGTTCTGTATTTTTGGGCAATATTTCAGGCTCAATCCTAACGATTGTCGCAAATTTTTTATTGCTTAAACTCGCTGGAGAAAGTGGTGTAGCGACATTTTCTATTATACTTTATATTGATACTTTTATTATCGCTTTTATTATGAGCCTATGCGAGGGTATGCAACCCGCACTAAGCTACAATTACGCTAAAAAGGACAAAGCAAGATTAAAATCTCTTATCCTCTCTATCCTTAGCACCGCTTTTTTACTTTGTTTTGGTGTTTTTATAGCTATTATGCTATGGAGTGAAAGCCTCATTGAGCTTTTCACAGAAAAAACCAATCAAGATTTTATCATCTTTAGTGCTTTTGCGTTGAGCTTATATGCGCTCAATTATTGTATCACTTGGTTTAATGTATGCGTAAGCTCTTTTCTCACCGCTTTTAACAAAGCCTCTTATTCTCTCTTGACTACTTTGGTGCAAGGTTGTTTTGCGCCACTTTGTAGTCTTTTTGTCTTAACTTACTTTTTTGGGCTTAATGGCATTTGGTGCGCTGCATTTGTAGGCGATTTGCTTTGTGTTGTCTTAAGCTTTGTGCTACTCAAAAGAATTTTAAAATTTTGATTCTACTTGCCCATTAGGGAATCCACTCTACAATAGCATTTTGCGGACGAGATTTGTGCCATTGCATAAACTCTGCAAAGTCCGTAATGCCTTCTTGTAGCACGGCTTGGTAGTATTCTATCCCTGCGATTTTAAGGTTATCTGGCGTTTCAAACTTAAGTTTTAGAATCTGCTCTTTTTGTGCTTCGCTCATTATTTGTAAAATACGCTCCGCCACTCTCTCAAAATACCCCGCATACTTGCTGCCTTGCACAATGTGAATCATATCTATTTGCCAAAGTTGCTCGTCTTGATAGAATGCGTGCCACTCCAAACACTTATCCTCTTCCTCCAAAAGATTGCGGTATTCTATGTGGATAATTTTGGGATTGTTTGCGAGTTTTGCCATTGCGTCAAAGCTTCGGGTAACTTCAAGTGTGGGCGTGTAGATATGGAAATCAATATCAAGATGTTTGCAAAGTAAGCCCATTTTGAGTGAGCCAATGAGGTTAATCTCCGCACCTATGCTTTGCCAACACTCCAAAACTTTGGTTTGCTCTATCACTTCAAAGGCTTTTTGTTGGTTTTCTTTGGCAAGTTCTAAAAAATCCAAATCTCACTCCTATTATGCAATGAAATCACGCAAGATTCTATAATGCTTTTTTGTTTTATAATTCTTGCAAACATCTTGTAATGGCTTCTCTTATGTCGTCAGCTTCTGTATCTCCTTGCCCTTCAGCAGTGCAAAGGAACAATGGTTCTTGGGTTTTAGCCTTTAAAATTTGAATAGACACTTCAAGTGTATAACCTCCTAATCCCCCTAATACCTCTCTTTTATCACCTTGCCCATATTTAACTATAAGGGTTTGAGTTGGATTAGTAATGCTCTCTACAATGACAAATCCTTTTTTCATTAAAATGCCAGAGATGACATCTGAAGGGTTGATACTTTTAGATGTCATATAGGAAAATCCTCCGCTTGTGCCATATCCAATATAGCCACCTCCTGCACTAGAATTTAGAGTTTGTGTTTGTGAGATAAAAACAAATTGATACGCACTTGTATTGCCAAATCTTTTTACTTCCACAGGTTTTAGCACTGCACAACCAGAGATAAACAACATACTTAAATATATTGGTGCAAATCTTATCATTTAATCCCCCTTTGTTTTTTACAGATTTTAGCAGATAGGTAAATCACATTATAACATATTTTGCAATTTCCCCTTGACAAACACCAAGTGTCAGGCTTTATAATGTCAAATGTATTTTAAAATCACAAAGAGAACAAATGACACACACAACATTCACACAAACTTTCACACGCATTTTTCACGCGTAATACAAACTTTGCATAAAAGCTTAAGAGTAGAATCGCAAATTGCTAAAATAGATATTTTTCAAGCTTGAATACCGCAAACGCTTATTTATTCATTTTTACTTTATACCTAATTTCCCCTAATAATTCGTCCAAGAAAATGCACTTTTATTCGTATCAAGCTCTTTAAGAATCCGCATATCCTGCGCACTTAAAGAAAAATCAAAGACATTAAGATTTTCTTGCATTCTTGCTCTTTTAGAAGTTTTTGGTATGACAGAGATTCCTTGTTCAATCAAAAATCGTAAAACCACCTGCGCGGGTGTTTTGTTGTATTTTTGTGCTATGTTTTTCAGTGTGGGATTTTCTAAAATTGAACCTTTCCCCGCGATAAAAGGACTCCAGCTTTGCAACAAAGTTTTTTTGCTCTTCATCGCCCCTCTTAAGGGCTTTTGTTGGAGGAGTAAATGTGTCTCGCACTGATTAATCGCAGGAATCACCTCACAAGATTTCACAAACTCACTATACGCCTTCGCACCAAAGTTTGAAATACCTATGCTCTTTAAAATACCTTGCTTATAAAAGCTCTCCATTGCTCTATACATCGCCTTAGATTGAGAGTATGGCATATGGATAAGCAAAGAATCAATATAATCAAGCCCTAAAGTTTTTAAGGATTTTTCAATGGATTTTTTTGCTAAATCCTCGCTACTTGATTCTAAAAGCTTAGTTTGGATAAAAAACTCCTCACGTTTGATTCCGCCTTTTACTGCCGCATTTATCGCTGCTCCAAGCTCGGCTTCATTATTATACATCTGTGCGCTATCAAAGAGCCGATAACCCACCTCTATGGCTTCGCTCATCGCCTTTTGCCCTGCTTTACCCGTAAGCGAATAAGTGCCAAGCCCAAGAATGGGCATTTTAACGCCATTATTGAGGGTGAGAGTTTGCATTTTTGCTCCTTTTTTGGAAATTTGTTTCAAATCTTGTGCGAAAAGTGGATAAGGTATATAAGCCCCGAGTGTCGCTACTCCTGTGAATTGTGCTAGATTCTTTAAAAAGTCCCTACGATTTGTCATTATACGATTTCATAGAATCCTCCTTGTTTGTAAAATAGATTGTGTAATTATAAAGCCTGATACTAAGTATTTGTCAAGGGGTTTAGAGGAATAAATATATCAAACAAGAACATCTCTTTCAAGCTATAAATTTCTCTTTACGCACTATGCAATAGATTGTGTTTGATGAGTTAAAATTGCTTATCAAAAGTTCTTTGTCGTTTTTATGAGATTATTGAAGTAAAGCTTACCTTTTCACTTCTCTTCTCTTAACAACTTTTGCTCTTATGGAGCTATTTTTTAGAACCTCTGCGTGTTCGTTCTTTATGTCAAGTGGCCAATCCATTCCTTGTTCTTGCACATTCCAATCAGGGTGTTTGCCGCCCTCAACGCTCAAATAATCCTCTACACAACATTGCTCTATAAGTTTATAAGAAATATAAGCATTTTGGATTCTTTTTAGCTCAAAAAGTCTGTGGGCGCGACAAAAAATCAGAGCATTTCTCAAAAGGTTTTAACCCAAAATTTGCGCGAATTAGAGGAAGCAAAGTTGATTAAAAGAAAAGTCTATGCAGAAGTGCATCCACGCGTGGAATACAGCCTCACTCCGCTTGGGCAAAGTTTAGATTCTGTGCTCCAAAGCCTAGAATTGTGGGGCAAGAGCTACAAAGCATTGTAGGAAAGATTTTATAAGATTCTATACATTTTTCAAAAGTATAGAATCTACTTTTTCGCTCGTGTGGCTTAGCCTTACTGCGCAAAACGACTAAGTCCAAATCTTAATGTTATTTGTGCCTTATTTAATACACTTTCAAAACACAAGTTATTATTTATTTTACTTTTTATGTTTTTATGCGAAAATATGTTTTTGTATCTGCACACAATAGAGCAAGCCTAGTGCAAAGCAGCAGCAAAGCAATGGAGAAAGATATGTCAATTTTACAGCAATATTTTCGCAATTTTCATCAGCTCCCCCCGCCAAACACTCGCAGTAGCACCCCTCCCATAAACCAAAGTCCGCAATCTCTTAGCATTATCCTCTGTGCCAATGAGCGCAACCTGCATATTTTCTCACACTGCCCGAGCTTTATGAGTGCTTTACCAGAATCTTACCTTGTGCTTACACCCTCCCAGCTACTTGATTCTGTCCTTGATATGCAAGCACACATTGTGAGTGAGAATCCATATATTTTTGATGAGCTTATGCCCTATTTTGCGAGACTCAATCTCGCCTCTGTAATTGATGATAACGAGTTTTCCTCCCTTGCCTCACTTAAGTCCTATGTCACATCGAGCGCACAAAGTGAGACTAAGATACAAAACACTAACCTACAAACTGCGCGTGAGGAGCTGTATAAGATTCATAGCCTCTTAGCTCCTATGCTTGATAAAAATACGCAACTTGCCCTCTCCCAAATCACACACAAACTAGAAAATGAAAGCCTGTGTATCGCCATTACCGGTGTGCTTAATGCCGGAAAATCTACTTTTTTAAACGCACTTTTATCCCAAGAGCTTTTAGGTAGCTCAAATGTGCCAGAGACAGCAAATCTCACCATTTTGCGCTATGGCAAAGAAGTGAGTGCGAGGGTGCATTTTTGGAGCAAGGAGCAGTGGGCAGATTTAGAATCTTCAAGCACATATGACGAGCAATTAAGGACATTTGTAACAGAATGCAAAACACATTTTGGCGCGGAGCTAGATTCATATATCACTACGCCACACAGCACGAGAGATATACGCGCTGATGAGCTTAGTGCCTATACTTCGGCAAATCATTCAAGCAAAATGTGTAATCTTATTCAAAAAGTCGAGCTTTTCACGCCTCTTGCATTTTTGCAAAATAATGTCGAAATTGTCGATACGCCCGGGCTTGATGACCCGGTTACAAAACGAGAGGACATTACACGCGATTTTTTAGCACATTGTGATATGCTTATCCACGTGATGAATGCGAGTTGTGCGCTCACACAAAAAGATATTGACTTTATTTTGGAATCTCTACTCGAACAAAATATATCGCGTCTGCTTGTCGTGCTTACACGCATTGATTTGTTAAGCAAAGAGGATCTCAATGCTTCGCTCGAATACACGAAAAAAAGCCTCGCCACACAGCTTAAAAATGCCAACTACAAGGGCGATACAGCCGCTCTTTTATCGCGTATTGATTTTTTCCCACTCGCCGGATATGCCGCCCTGCTTCATCGCACTAATGGTGATACGAGCAAGGTTAGCATTTCTTTGGAGCAAAGCGGGATTATGCAAATAGAATCTTATCTACAAAAAATGCTTTTAGGTAATGAAAGTCTCAAAGCGCAAGATATGCTCTATCTCGCCTATAAAGCCACTCACAAAATCGCACAAGAATATGAAGAGATTTTGTCCTTACAAACGAGCCTACTCCACGCGAGTAAAGACGAACTAGAAATGATTATCGCCCAAGAGAGGGCGCATAATGACGCGCTTTTGCAAGAACTAAAGAGTTTAGAATCTACCCTTGCTTCGCTCCACAACGAGCTAAAAGACTTTCTCCACATGCTCCAATCCTTTAGCACAAATACTCTCTCAAAATCCGCCACACTCGTAAAAGACAAGGTGTTTAATGACATTGTGTATGACTATGAGCGCGGGACAAAAATAGAATCTACAAACATACAAACAATGATAGAACTTAGCCTCAAAGACTGCTTTGCGGACATCGGGCGCGAATATCGTTACAGACTTAGCAGAAAAATCGCACAGCTTAAAAGCGCGATAGCCGATACCGAGGAGATGAAGCTCCCGCCTATCCATTTTCAACTCAAAACTGCGGATATTGCGCCTATTATGCGCTCCCTGCTTGATGAACTCCCACATCTTATTAAAAGTGCGAATAGAAAAAACAGCCTCAAAATCGCACTTGAAAATGCCTTTGCAACACTCTTTAATGCCTTTGCAACACTCATAGAATCCAAAAACAAAGAGATTAGCGCCCTCTGCCTTACACATTTTGATGAGATAAGCCAAACGCACAAATCCCATATAGAATCTAAAATCGCACAAAAAGAACAAAGCCTACAAAATGCTCTTAAACAGCGGGACGATAGTAGCCACAATACAAGAAAAGACGAGCTAGAAGCGCAATTTAGAGTAATTAAGGACATTACAAATGCCTTGCAATCCCAGTTACAGCATTTACAATAGGAGCAAATATGAGTAATACACAAGATTCGCAGACCTTGCAGGATTCACAAATGGCGCAGGATTTGGCAGATTCAAAAGATTCACAAGAGAATCTACTCGAAACATTTATAAAGGAATTTGCAGCCGCAAAAGAGCAAATCCTGCAAAACAGCAATCCCCTCTACGCACTCATCGACAAAGTCAAATATAGCCTAAGTCAAGTCGCGCCATTAGATTCTAAAACGCTCCATAGCCTCAACGCGCTAAGCCTTAGCATACAAGAGCCAATGAAAGTGGCGATTATTGGGCAATTTAGTAGCGGTAAATCCACATTCTTAAACGCGCTTTTGGGGCAGAGCATTCTCCCTAGTGGTGTTACGCCAATTACCTCCAAAGTCTGTCATATTGCCTATGGAAGCGACTACACGCTTGAAATTGTCTATAAAAATGGCAATATCACAAATAAACCCCTTAGCTACCTAAGCGAAGTGAGCGAGGCAGAGAATACAAAAATTGCCTTTTACAAACTCTATGCACCGCTCAATCTGCTTAAAAGTATTAATTTCCTCGATACGCCCGGATTCAATTCAATCAATCAAAGCGATACAGACACAACAAACGAAGTGCTTGAAAATGTCGATGGTATTATTTGGCTCACACTCATCGACAATGTTGGTAAGCAGAGTGAGAAAGACATCATCAACACACATATTAGACACTATGCAAGCAAAAGCCTCTGTGTGTTAAATCAAAAAGATAGGTTGAAAAATCAAGATGAAATTGATGTAAGCCTCAATTATGCTAAAAAGGCATTCGATGGATTTTTTGAGGATATTATCGCTATATCGGCTAGAAATGCACTTTTGTCTCATAACGCAAAGGGGGAGGAGGCGGAAAATCTTAGGGCAGATTCTAATATAGAATCTATCCTTGCCTTTTTGCAAAATACTATTGCACCACAGGCAGAGGAGGCAAAATCTCACAGCATTCACAAACATTTACGCACACTCACGCTCAATTACGCGAGACTTTGCCTACACGCGCATTTACACTTCAAAAAGCTAAAATCTGCTCTTGTGAGTGCGGGAGTGCATTTTACAGATAGCTATCCACAGAGTGCATTTTACAAATCTTTCCCTTCACTTTTTTATGATTTAGAATCTAAGCTTGATGAACTCACACAGCATATTTATAGCTCCTTGACACGCACTTCTAGGGACTTTGTGCGATTGGAGAAAAAACTCGGTATTACCACACAAAAGATACAAACAAAGGAGATTACGACTTTGCCTCGAGAGCGTTTGGGACTAAGTCTGTGCGGAGGAGATTCACAATTTGAGCGAGATTTTATCAAACTTGGTTTTGATATAAGCGCAATGGGCGAGAGTTTTGATACACTTTTAAATGAGCATATGGCGCATTTGAGGGGGATTATCACACAATGGTATGAATCCTTTCTACCAACCCTGCAAAGTCCGCTTTTGCAAAAAAGCCTCGATGAAATGCTAAATGCTCATCAGCACCTCACGCATATACACAGCCAAAGTCTCAAGGCGCAACTAATGCTTTTTGCGAAGATTCTCACACTCAATTACCAAATATCCGTGCATTTGTGCCTCAATAGCATTGATTTGAAAATTCAAGAAGCTCTTGATAAACACAGCAAGAATCCTGACACTTTGCCGCTTTTTAATCCTAGCCTAGAAAATATCCGCGATGAGCTTAATCTAGGTTTTTGCTTTAGCTTTTTGCAAGAAAATCTTTTAACCCAGCCGCTACACAAAAAAAGCATTTGGCATTTTGAACGCGAAATGAAAGCACTCTGTGATGAGCAAAACGCGAATATCAGCGCGTATGAGGGGCAATACAAGAACTACCTAACATTGCTCAAAGAATTACTTACGCTTCTTAAGAATAAAGCATAGAGACTAGATTCTAAAATTTTAAACCCTCAAAGCGGAGGCAAAATATAGAGTGGCTCGGTGGGCAAGTTAAACGCACTCTTATCAAGTCTTTGTGGCAAGAAGAATGAGGCATTATTTTTCATCACCCCGCTATCTGTGGTGTTTTGATTTATCGCATTTTGATTTGATACATCTTGATTCACATTTTGCACAAGGCTTATCTCGCCATTCTCGTTACGATAAAAGCAACTCGTGCCAAAGGCTCTAATATATGCGCTTTGCGTGAAGTAAAAGCTTGAAGTAGCAAAAAGCCTTATATCATATAGATTGCTTAGTGTATGCAAAAAAATATGTGTGAGTTTAAGTGCGCTAAAGCTCCCGGGACCATTTGCATAATAAATAGCATTGATTTTAGAATCTGCATAAGCTGGGTTTTGCTTTGGGGTAGGGAGCAAAGATTCAAAAACGCGAGGTAATGCCACCAAGAGTAACTCGTTGCTTTGAACTTGCTCTATGAGCGTATTATTCTCATACACCCCGCAAAGCAGCGGAGAGCTTGCGCTAAAAAGAGCAATATCAATGTGTCTCATATGCGTATTCTAAAGCTTCTTCCTCTACTTTGTCCTCAAGACTTACTATCTCATAGGCTTTTTCATCGCTTAAGAGCTGTTTAGTAAGAAGGTGATTGAGCTTGTGGCTTCCAGCGAAAGATACATAAGTGCCAAGCAACGCCATACCAAGCAACGCCATATCACCAATAGCATCTAAAATTTTATGTCGCACAAATTCTTCTTTGTAGCGCAACCCCTCTTTATTGAGAATTCCGCTTTCATCAAGCACAATACAATTACTCAAGTCCCCGCCCTTTGCCAAACCCTTAGAGCGCAAATAATTCACTTCGTGCAAAAAGCCAAATGTCCTCGCTCGAGCAATTTCCTCTTTATATGCTTTGGTAGAAAAAATAAATTTATATTGTTGGTTGCGAATCGCTGGGTGAGCAAAATCAATACTAAAGTCAAAAATCGTCTTTTCACTCGGCTCTACGCGCACAAATTTTTTATCCTCCACAATTTCAATAGGCTTTTTAATCGCAATCGCCTTTTTATGCGCGTTTTGTGAGCAAACTCCCGCCTCTTCAAGCAACATACAATAGCCTATTGAACTGCCGTCCATAATAGGTACTTCCTCATTATCAAGCGAGATTCTAATATTATCAATACCATACGCGTGAATGGCAGAGAGCAAATGCTCGATTGTCGAAACACGTGCATCACCATTGGCAATCACGGTTGCCATAGTCGTATCAATTACACTTTGTGGCTTGAGTGGGATACTCACACCCAAATCGCTACGATAAAACACAATGCCACTATCCACGCCCAGAGGCTCAAGCTCCATTCTCACAGGCACGCCCTTATGAAGCCCAATACCTACAATTTCAACTTTATTTTTAATCGTTTTTTGTCTCATATCATCTCCTTTACCAATATATTATCGCCCTTTTTAAAAATCATTTTGAATAATGCGTTGCTTTGGTTAATCGTGTGTAAAATTTCTTGGCTAACAATCGTATCCTGAAACAAAACGGCAGGATTTAGAATCTTAGAGCAAATGATAAAATCTCCATGCGCCTCTATGCTCCCCCTGCACTCGCCAAAGAGAAATAAATTTCCCTCTGCCACCACACGCGCACCGCTGTTAATGTGGGATTCTATAACAATATCGCCATTATGATATATCTCCTCTCCGCTTCGCACGATACGACTAATCCATAATGTGCGAGAGAACGCGCCTGAAAATGTAGCAGGGATAGATTCTGATTTGATAGAATCTACATTATCCGCGCTCATCATATTGTTCGTGTTGTTTGCCACGCCATTTATTGAATCCTGTGCGCGTTCTTGTGTAGAATTAGCATTTATTGTTCCAAGCGCAACATATGAGGCGTTATCGCGCGTGGGTATTTCTCCACTCAAAATCGCAAAAGAGAGATTGTTAGATTCTAAAAATTCTTGCAATTCCTTATCAATTTGCCACCCAAAGCCAAGCATATGATGCCTAAGCAATGGTAAGTATTTTGTAATAAAGTCAATACACTCTTTTGTATCAGCTGCTTCTACAAACTCAAATAATGCGACTTTGCGCTGTTTTGTTTTCATTCTACCTTGCCTTTTGCTCTTTGTGTAATTCCCTATTCTCTGCTTCTCTCATTGTGCCTATGCGCTTCATTCTTTATGTGTCTTTATCGTAACGCATTTGTGTTTTGCGTAAATTCACGCGCTTTTTTAAGCACATTCACCACATTTTCATCAACCCACTTTTGATCAATCCACTCATTGAGGCGCACAAAATGCCCTTGTATTAAGATTCCAAAATGCAAATGATCGCCAAAAGCCCAGCCGGTTTGCCCTGTCTTACCAAGCTGCTGCCCTATGCTGACCTCATCACTTACTTCTAAACTACTCTCGTGCATATGCGCATAAATTGATGAAACGCCAAATCCGTGATAAAGTAGCAAGGTATTGCCATAAAGCCCTAGATAACTTTTAAGCAGCACCACACCTCTATTGCTCGCTATGATTGGCGCATTTTTCACACTCGCTACATCAATACCTAAATGCACTGCCTCGCTTATTTTTTCTTTATTTAAAAAATAGATGCGATAATCCCCAAAACTCCCAACGACCCTTGAGCCTCTAAGCGGCACAAATGCGCGGAAATCCTCATCTATATAGCTTGAATCCGATACAGAGTTACTTGCTTTGAGGATTCTACTCTCATCTTCGGCGCGCACTCCTTCGTTAAAAAATACAAATCTTTCCACATCGCTACTAAAATCCCTCAAATGTTTTTTGTCAATTTGCGCGATAAGTTCATTGAGTTTGCCATTCAAAAAATCCTCTTTGACATTGATGTTTGATTGATAGTAAGGCACATTGATGTTGCGCGTGATGGGAATAGTATGCTTTGTTGTATTTCCCGCTTTGTCCGTGGCTACAACTTGTGCAACAAAAAATTTATTTTTGAGAGGCCACGCAATGACACCCACATAAATGTCATCACTCGCATATTTAAAGAGCCTAAATTCATCAGTGCCATTATTGATTGAAACCTTATCCAAATCCATATCTTTGACTTGCACTGCTATGACCGCGCTCCCTCCACGCACGATTTGAAAAGACTGCGCAATATTTTTTACCACAGGTGGAGTTGTATCCACAATCAAATGTAAATCCACCTCCGCGGTATTGCCGCTAAAAAAATGTGAGTTACTCCAGTCGGTTACGAATAGTTTGTATTGAATGCTCGTGCCATTTTTTAATATCGTGGGAGAGCGAGGTAACTGAATCTTTACGGACTTTGGCTTATTTAAAATTACTTCTTTTTCATCAAGCAAAATCTCGCCATCAAAAATCATCTGCACACGATAATTGCGTATGCCACTCTCGTCGCTAAATTCAACAAATATATCATCATCAAGATTCCAATGTGTGGGCGTATCACTCGTGAGTGTTGGGGCTTTGTTTTCAAAAAATACTAAGCTAAAGCTAATCACACCCACCGCCACAAGAAGCGCTACAAGCACACCCATAATCATTAGTCGCCTATTTTCCATACCCTAAAGCCTTTATGTAAATGTGAAAGCGCACATTATATCACAAAGCATAATAAGTGCCTATGTGCTTTGCGCACTTTTGCTGTTGATTGTATTAATCAGCTTACTCAAGCTATCTTTTCCTTCAAGCGCATCGAGTCGTGCCACCTCGCCAAGCACCTGCACCACCGCGCCAAAGAGTTCGGGCGGGATTGTTTGGTTTAAATCAAGCTGCTTATAAATGGCTCGTGCAAGGGGCGGATTCTCAACAATACGAATCCCGTATTCCCTCGCCACAGCCTTAATACGAATAGCAAGCTCATCTATGCCCTTTGCCACCACCACAGGCGCCATTTTGCGCTCATATTCTTTTTGGGTATATCGCAATGCCACGGCATAATGCGTAGGATTTGTAATCACCACAGAAGCAGAGGGGATTTCTTGCATCATACGACTTTGGGCAAGTTTTTGCTGCATTCTTCGAATCTTTGCCTTAATCTCCGGGCTTTGCTCGTATTGCTTATATTCATCTTTGACTTCTTTGATGCTCATTTTAAGGCTTTTTGTGTATTGATATTTTTTGATGAGATAATCACTCACCGCCATAATAAAAAATAACACCAAAAGCACACCAATAAGCATTAATGCCTTTTCTCTAAACCACAGAATCTGCGCGTAAAGCCCTCCCATAGAGACACTTGGTAATTCATCAAAGAAGCTCACAAACACCGCGAAGCCAATGATAAAAGCCACAAAAACCTTAAAGGTAATCATAAAGCCATCGAGCAGTTTTTTGAGCGAAATCACATTTTTGAATCCACTTATAGGATTAATCTTTGAAAGTTTTGGCTTAATGGCTTTAGGGGAGAGCAAAAATCCAAACTGCGCAATATTGGCAATCACGCCTGTAGCCATTAGTGCGATAAAAAGCGGGGCGAGCATAATAAACACTTCAAGTATAATGCCTAGCATCAAATTCCCAAGAATACGACTATCCACATCAAGATTCATAAGCGCACTAATATGCAAGAAAATCTTTTCGGCACTACTCACCCAAAAGGGTATAAGCAAAAACATCAACCCAAGCCCGACAAGCAGGATAAAAAATCCCGCAAATTCCGGACTTTTGCCTACATTGCCCTCTTCTCTCGCTTTTTGAATCTTATGTGCGCTCGGGGCTTGGGTCTTCTCCTCATCATCTGCCATTTGCTACACTCCCAATCTCAAAAACTCTAAAGCGCGTGCATAATCCTCTTGTGTATTGATATTAAAGCATTCTTCATTAGAGGCAGACACACTTTTATGCTGATGAGTTTCTATAATTTGATAAATGGTATAAATTTTAGATTTACGCGCCCAAACAAGCGTATCAAGCAAAGAAATATGCCATTTTGAAATAAGATAGTGTGCCTTGTCCTCGCTTTGTGCATAAGTAATAGGTGCATTTGAATCCACAAGCTGACGCAAAGTTTCTCCACGCACAAAAGGTGTATCTACGCTCACAAAAAGTATTTCTTGGGCTTTAAGCTTCTCAAAGGCATTTATCATTCCTATGATAGGTGCATAAATGCGACTTCTTTCAATTAAAAATGGGGCATCAAAAGCGAATTTCTTTCTGTCTTTGGTGCTGATATATACTTTTTCACATATTTTACTTAAGCGCGTAAATACCCACTGACTTAGATTCTCTTCTCCAAAAGCAACTTGTGTTTTATCCTCTCCCAAACGCGAACTTTTGCCCCCCGCTAAAATCACGCACGGAATCATTATTTTTTGCATATATGCTTACTCCTTACATCTATTGACAACATTATATATTGTTTTGCGAATTTTGCAACCTGTATTGCTCTCGTATCTCATCTAACACAACGCGTTTGTTGCCCTCACATTCCACTTCCCAATACATAAAGCCATTAAGCCTTTGTGCTTTGCTTTGTTTAAGCCGTGCTGCAAGAGTATGAATATCATAAGAGTGCCCTTTATATGCTAACTTCCCCTCCCTTTTTAAAGTTGCATAAATAGAAGTTTTTTTCAAATACACTCTTTCATTAATTTTCAAAAATCCTGCTTGTATAAGCTCGCTTAAACTGACTTTTAAAGGCTTTTCATCAAATGTTGCTCGTGCGATTTTATTATCCTCAAAACTAACACTTTTAACGCGATTCTTACCATATTCAATATACATAGGATTTTGCTCAAAGCTTATATATTTTCGCCCAAGCTTTTTCGCCATAGCTGCCGTAGTCATTGTGCCTCCAAAAGGGTCAAGCACAATATCATTTATGTTGGAACTAATAGCAATGATTCTATACAGCAAGTCTTGTGGTTTTTGTGTGCTATGAAGCTTTTTCCCTTGATTATTCTTAAGTCGCTCATTTCCACTACACACAGGCATTTTCCACACACTTCCTAACTGTCTCCGCTCTCCTTTATTAAAATCTACAATATCAACATTAAGCTCTTTCGCAGTTTTATAATGAAAAGTGTATTTACTTTTTTTACTCTTTGTCGCCCAAATAAGCGTTTCGTGCGCATTATTGAGTCTTGTGCCGTGAAAATTAGGCGTAGGATTACTTTTATGCCAAATCACATCATTGATAAACCAAAAACCCAAATCCTGCATAATCCCACCAATGCTATAAATACACTGCATAGAGCCGATCACCCAAATACTCCCATTTGGCTTTAAGATTCTATAACATTCCTTGAGCCACTTCTCGCAAAAGGCTTTGTAGTCGTCATTATTCTTAAAGACACTATCCCACGAATCATCACAACCACTAAAGTTACTCCCCTCAGGACGCTTTAACACCCCATCTACGCGCATAAAATACGGTGGGTCAGCAAAGATAAGGTGAATGCTAGAGTCCGGCAATTCTTTCAATAAATCTATGCTGTTACCCTGCACGATCTGATTAAGAGGTATTTTATCAGGCAAACAAGCTTTAGAAACTTGCTTAGATTTTGCCTTAAGTTTTTTCTTAGAATCTGCACTAGATTCTAAAACTTTAGCACCTAACTCATTGTGCGAATGCAACACAGAATGCGATTTGTGCTTCATATCAATCCTTATAAACGCTTATGTTTTAAATCATTGTAACTTATTTTGTATAATCACGCTTTTATTTTGCGCCCATAGCTTGAAGCACTATAAGCACAAACAAGTTTTAGTGCTTTAACTAAGAAATATATATATATAACAAACAATATGTGGGAGAGATAATGCTCATAGATTCCTTTCATCGCAAAATCGACTATATGCGCGTATCTGTTACCAAACAATGCAATTTCCGCTGCCAATATTGTATGCCTGATACTCCAGAAGATTTTATAGATGAAAGTGCGCTGCCTCTGCCTAAAATGTTTGAATTTATTAAAATCGCCATTGATAATGGCATAAAAAAAATCCGTATTACCGGTGGTGAGCCACTTTTGAGGGCAGATTTAAGCGCATTTATTGCTCAAATCTATAAATACGCTCCACATATTGAACTCACCCTTACAAGCAATGCTTTTTTACTTGAAAAATATGCTAAAGATTTAAAGGATGCAGGGCTTTCACGCATTAATATTTCTTTAGATTCTCTTCAAAATGAGCGCATAAAGCTTATTTCTAAACGCGATGCCTTGCCACAAATCCTAAGAGGTATTCACAAAGCAGCGGCTTTAGGACTTGGCATTAAACTCAATATGGTGCCACTTCAAGGCATAAATGATGATGAAATCATTGATATGCTTGAATTTGCTGCCACTTATGGCTTTGGTATTCGCTTCATTGAATTTATGGAAAATATCCACGCAAAAAATGGTTTAAAAGGCTTAAAGAAAACAGAGATTCTTAGCATTATCAATGCTAAATATCCTACACAAGAGGAAAGAAAAGAATGCTTTGGTCCTGCCAAACTTTATAGCATAATCCACGCGGATTTTTCTACAAATACTTCCACACAAGCACCCTTTAGTTTTGGCATTATCTCTCCACACGAAGATGATTTTTGTGCAAGCTGTAATCGTATCCGCCTTACAAGTGATGGCGTGATTTGTCCTTGCTTGTATTATCAAGAAAGCGTGAATCTTAAAGATGCCATTATGCAAAACGATAAAGAAAATATGCAAAAACTCTTGGAACTCTCCGTGCATAATAAGCCTGAAAAAAACCAATGGGAGCAGGAAATGACACAGAAAAACCACTCCACACGCGCATTTTACTACACAGGTGGATAACTCTATCAACCCTTGATGTCTTGGCAAGTCAAAAGCACATTTAACTCTACCTATACCCAATAAAAGCCGTATTAGAATATATAGCTACTTCACACTACCAACATTTATCTTTTCTCGCAAATACATTTAAAAACATTTTACCCTTGATTTTATTATAATTTTCAATTATAATACTTTTTAATGATTATCATTAAAAATGACTATTAGTTTATCAAGCGACAATGCAAGGAGTAGCAA